>JAVHYF010000037.1:0-37275 GCA_031119205.1 Moraxellaceae bacterium
ATGGCACGTTGGGCCGCATCATGGATGTGCTGGGTCGTCCCATCGACGAAGCCGGCCCCGTGCTGTGCGACGAGAAGCGCGAGATTCACCAGGCTGCACCGAAGTTCGACGAGCTGTCGCCTTCGGTCGACCTGCTGGAAACTGGCATCAAGGTGATCGACCTCGTGTGCCCGTTCGCCAAGGGCGGCAAAGTCGGCCTGTTCGGCGGCGCCGGCGTGGGCAAGACGGTGAACATGCTGGAGCTCATCAACAACATCGCCAAGCAGCACAGCGGTCTGTCGGTGTTCGCTGGCGTGGGTGAGCGTACTCGTGAAGGCAACGACTTCTATCACGAGATGGCAGAAGCCGGCGTCATCAAGCTGGACAACCTGCAAGAGTCCAAAGTGGCGATGGTGTTCGGCCAGATGAACGAGCCCCCGGGCAATCGTCTGCGCGTGGCACTGACCGGCCTGTCCATGGCCGAGAAGTTCCGCGACGAAGGCCGTGACATCCTGTTCTTCGTCGACAACATCTACCGTTACACCCTGGCCGGTACCGAAGTGTCCGCGCTGCTGGGTCGTATGCCGTCCGCGGTGGGTTACCAGCCGACGCTGGCCGAAGAAATGGGCAAGCTGCAGGAGCGCATCACCTCCACCAAGGTGGGCTCGATCACCTCCATCCAGGCCGTGTATGTGCCTGCGGATGACTTGACCGACCCGTCGCCGGCAACCACCTTCCTCCACCTGGACTCCACCGTCGTGCTGTCGCGTGACATCGCCGCTCTGGGTATCTACCCGGCGGTCGATCCGCTCGACTCCACTAGCCGCCAGCTCGATCCGCTGGTCGTTGGCGAAGAGCACTACTCCGTGGCCCGTGGCGTGCAGCAGACGCTGCAGCGCTACAAGGAACTGCGCGACATCATCGCCATTCTGGGCATGGACGAACTGGCACCGGAAGACAAGCTGCTGGTGGCACGCGCGCGCAAGATCCAGCGCTTCCTGTCGCAGCCCTTCCACGTGGCCGAAGTGTTCACCGGCTCGCCGGGCAAGTACGTGCCGCTGAAGGAGACCATCAAGGGCTTCAAGGGCATCGTGGCCGGTGAGTACGACCATCTGCCGGAGCAGGCCTTCTACATGGTGGGTACCATCGAAGAGGCTGTCGAAAAGGCCAAGACGCTGCAGTAAGCGTCCTGCTGACAGGACGGGCGGTCGTCACGCTGCGTGACGGCTGCTTGCTCCAGGAAGGATTTGGAAATGGCAATGACTGTTCATGTCGACGTCGTCAGCGCAGAAGAGCAGATCTTCTCCGGCCTCGCCGAGATGGTGATCCTGCCGGGCGAAGCGGGCGAGCTGGGCATCATGCCCGGCCACACGCCGCTGCTGACGCGTATCCGTCCGGGTACCGTGCGACTCAAGCTGCCCAACCAGGCTGAAGACGAAGTCATCTTCGTGGCTGGCGGCATGCTGGAGATCCAGCCGGGCTCCGTGACGGTGCTGGCTGATACCGCGATCCGCGGTACGGACCTGGACGAAGCGAAGGCGATGGAAGCGAAGCGCAAGGCCGAAGCGGCCCTCGCGAACCGCGGTGGTGCCATCAACTACGCAGCGGCCCAGTCCGAGCTGGCTGAGTCGGTTGCACAACTGGCAGCCATCGAACGGATGCGCAAGCGCGGTCACTGACGGCGCGATGTCGCACAGACAAAAGGCACCCCGCGGGGTGCCTTTTGTTTTGGATGCTGCCTGTTCGCCTGGTGTTAACGACGGAGGGGGGCCAGCCGGTCGGCCCGTTTCTCAGCGCGCGCGACGGCGTCACGCAGTGCTGCGACCTCGCTGGCGAAAGTCGCGTGCTCGCTGGCGGCGAGTACGGTGCGAGATTCCACGCCGATGTAGTCGCTGAGATTGCGGGCGAGGCGGCCGGCGGCGTCGGTCAGCTGCAGGCCTGCGGTGTGTACGGTGCGCTGGATCCGTTCGGCCAGAATACCGCCGACGTAGGGGGCAAGCTGGGCACCGAGGTCCGGACGCAGATGCGCGAGCAGTTCCGAGAGGGTCTCGGCGAAGCCGGCATCGCCCTCGATGCGTGCCTGGCTGGCGAGGCTGGCAGGGTTGGTCGCGACGTCCAGCAGCGCGCTTGCGGGAAGCTCGATCCGGAGGTCTGGCGTAGCCGCGGCAATACTCTGCAAGCTGCCGTCAGCCTGGACAGCGAAGCTCAGGCCCAGGCCGCCGAGCTCCAGCCTGGCCGTCTTGTCCGCGTGTGCCGCCAGCCGCTGCATGCCCCAGGGTTCCGAGGCCAGCAGCCGGTTGGCAGCACCCAATATCAGACGGTCGAGCACGCCAGGAAGAAGTGAATTACTGGACCTGCTGGATGCCGGCCAGCATCCAGCCGCGATTGCCGTCGACTGGCTTGCTGAGGTGCCAGATTTCTTCGAACGCGGTCGGGGAAGCGTCGCGTTCCTCGCGCAGCTGACCCCAGAAGCGGACGCTGACGACATAGCGACCGTTCTCTTCGGCGACATCGACGACTTCCGCGTCCAGCATCATCACGTCGGTTTTCTGAGCCTCGCTGCCACGTGCGTCGATGGCCAACTTGACCTCGGCGAACATCTCCGGCGTAGTGAAGTCGCGGATGTCCTGCAGGTCACCCGCGTCGTTCGCCGCCTGAAGTCGTACGAAGTTCACCTTGGCCTGATGCGAGAACGCGGCGACATCGAAGCCGGCCGGGATGTTGCCGCTGCCAGCGGCTTGCGCCGGGGCCGAGGCGGCTGCCGGTTGCTGGGCCTGGAAGGCAGCGGGCGCCGGGGCTGCACGATAGCTGTTGTTGCCAGCACCGGCTCCGGCACCTGCATAAGCCGGTTGCTGGGCTTGCGACTTGTTGCCAAGGAAGCGGCGCAGCAGGGCGAAGACGACCACTGCGGCCAGCACTGCCAGCAGGATGCCGGCGACTTCCGCGCCGATGCCCAGGTGCGACAGCAGGGCGGCGATGCCGAGACCTGCCGCGATGCCGGCGAGAGGGCCGGCCCACTTGCGCCAGCCGCTCTGGGCGGGGGCGGCTGCAGGCGGCGTGGCCGGACGGGCTGCCGCGGCGTTCTGGGCGGGTTGCTGTGCCGGTGCTGCGGTCGGCGGAGTCGCCTGACGTTGTGGCGTGGCCTGGCGCTGCATGCCGAAGGACTTGCCGCCACCCAGGCGCTTGGCCTCGGCTTCGGGGATGGCGATGCCGACGCTGGCAGTAGCGACGGCGAGGGACAGCAGCAGGGTCTTCAGCATGAAAGGATGTCTCCAGGGTGCGCCGGAATGGCGCGTGCTTCGCTTAGATGCGTCTGACGCGCACAGGTTTCAAGCACTTCGACATGAAGTGCATGTGAAAGACCTGCATACGCGCGCAAGCCGACGGACGGCAATCGTAACAACGGCCCGGCGCCGGAGGAAGATGCCTGTCAGCTTGCGACAGGCATCCGTTCCGGCGTCGGGCCGCAGGGTAGGCCCTGAGGCCGTTCCGATCAGTTCTCGCCGACGCGCACGATCTTCAGCGAATTGGTACCGCCGCTCTGGCCCAGCGGTTCGCCGACCGTGATGACCACGACGTCGCCTTTTTCCACCAGCTTGTGGCGCAGCAGGGTGTCTTCGGCCAGCTTCAGCAGGCGCTCACGGTCGTCGGTCACCTGTTCGATCTGGATCGGATAGGCCTCGCGGAACAGGGCGACCTTGCGCACCGTCTCGGCCTGCGAGGTCAGCGCGTAGATCGGCACGCCGGAGTTCATGCGGCTCATCCACAGCGCGGTGGAGCCGGATTCGGTCAGCGCCACCAGGGCCTTGGCACCCATGTGGTAAGCGGTGAACAGCGCGGCCATGGCGATCGACTGGTCGATGCGGTCGAAGGTGCGGTTCAGGAATTCCTGATCCAGGCGAACCGGGTTGGACTTCTCGGCTTCCACGCAGACGCGGGCCATGGTCTCGACCACTTCCACCGGGTACTTGCCGGCAGCGGTTTCGGCCGACAGCATGACGGCATCGGTGCCGTCGAGCACGGCGTTGGCCACGTCGGACACTTCGGCACGGGTCGGCACCGGGCTGGTGATCATCGATTCCATCATCTGAGTGGCGGTGATGGCGAGCTTGTTCTGCTCGCGCGCCATGCGGATCATCTTCTTCTGCAGCGCCGGCACCGCGGCTTCACCGACTTCCACGGCGAGGTCGCCACGCGCCACCATCACGCCGTCGGAGGCGTTCAGGATGTCCTTCAGGCACTCGGACTCGACCGCTTCGGTACGTTCGATCTTGGCGATCGTCAATGCATGGCTGCCGGCAGCGCGGATCAGGGTGCGCGCCATGTACATGTCGGCGGCATTCTTGGGGAAGGACACTGCGACATAGTCGACGCCGATCTGCGCGGCGGTCTTGATGTCGTCCATGTCCTTGGCGGTCAGCGCCGGCGCGGTCAGGCCGCCACCCTTCTGGTTGATGCCCTTGTTGTTCGACAGCTCGCCACCGTAATGCACCACGGTGTGGATCTCGGGACCGGCGACGCGCTCGACTTCCAGCACGATGGCGCCGTCGTTCAGCAGCAGGATCACGCCCGGCTTCACGTCCTTCGGCAGGTCCTTGTAGTCCAGGCCGACGCGTTCGTCATTGCCCAGTTCGCAGCTGGCGTCGAGGATGAATTTCTGGCCCTTTTCGAGGAAGGTCTTGCCCTTCTCGAACTTGCCGACGCGGATCTTCGGACCTTGCAGGTCGGCCAGGATCGCCACCGGCTTGCCGACCTTGGCGGCGGCCTCGCGCACGACACGGGCGCGTTCGATGTGGTCTTCCGCCTTGCCGTGCGAGAAGTTCATGCGCACCACGTCAACACCGGCGCGGATCATCTTTTCGAGGACTTCCGGGCTGGACGAGGCTGGGCCGAGGGTGGCGACGATCTTGGTATGGCGTTGCATGCGAGCTCCTTCGTAATAGCGGGTGAGCGGAACGTCCGCTCCGCTGCCGCGTGCGCGGCGCGTGTTCTTGGGGGGAAGCTTTTCTGGCTTGTTCATTGGAGGGAGATTAGCTAAAAGATTCGGGCCCGCATGCGGGCCCGATCAAATTGTCATGAATTAGCGCGGGTGATCAGGGCTTCCACGGCCGGCAGGCGTTTGCCACCCAGGAACGCCAGGAAGGCGCCGCTGGCCGTCGACACATAGCCCAGGCGATCAGCCAGGCCGAACTTCTGGATGGCGGCGATGGTGTCATCACCGCCGGCGAGCGTCATGCCGCGCGTCTCGGCGATGGCTTCGCCAACGGTACGGGTACCGCCCGCAAAGGCTTCGTACTCGAACACGCCGAGCGGCCCGTTCCACACGATGGTGCGTGCTGCGCCCAGTGCTACCGCCAGTCGTTGCGCGGTACGCGGACCGATGTCGAGGATCATGTCGTCCGGCTCCACCTCGCGCACGTCCTTGATATGCGCTTCGGCAGTGGCGGAAAACTCCTTGGCGACCACCACGTCGCTGGGCAGCGGCACCAGGGCGCCACGTACGGCCAGCTTGATGATGATGCGGCGCGCTTCCTCGACCTGGTCGGCCTCCACCAGCGACTTGCCGACCGGCAGGCCTGCGGCGAGCAGGAAGGTGTTGGCGATGCCGCCACCGAGGATCAACTGATCCACCTTGTCGGCCAGGTTGTGCAGGATGTCCAGCTTGGCCGACACCTTGGCACCCCCGACGATGGCGACCAGCGGACGCTTGGGCGACACCAGTGCTTCGTCCAGTGCTTCCAGCTCCGCGCTCATCAAGGGACCGGCGCAGGCATAGGGCGCCGCCAGGGCCAGCGCATGTACGCTGGTTTCCTTGCGGTGCGCGGTGGACACCGCGTCATTGACGTAGATGTCGCACAGCGCGGCCATGCGCTGGGCCAGAGCCTCGCTGTTGGCCCGCTCGCCCCGGACGAGGCGGCAGTTCTCCAGCATCACGATCTGGCCGGGCTCGACGGTGAAGCCGCCATCCACCCAGTTCTGCTGCAGCGGGATGGGACGGCCGAGCAGTTCGCCGAGACGACGTGCCACTGGCGCCAGCGTATCGACAGGCTTGGGCTCTCCCTCGGTGGGTCGGCCCAGATGCGAGCTCAACAACACCGTCGCGCCGGCTTCCAGCACGCGCCGGATACCGGGCACCGCCGCGCGGATACGGGTGTCATCAGCGATGGCGCCCGCGTCGTCGAGCGGAACGTTGAGGTCGGCGCGATAGAAGACGCGCTTGCCGGCGAGGTCGGCGGTGGGAAGGTGGTTGAATCGCATGGAGGCGGAAGCGGGGACCCGGCAGGGAAGCCGGGTCCGGAGGCGCTTACTTGGCGGCGACGACGCGGACCAGTTCGAGGACCTTGTTCGAATAGCCCCACTCGTTGTCGTACCAGGCGACCAGCTTCACGAAGCTGCCGTCCAGTGCGATGCCGGCGTCGGCGTCGAAGATCGAGGTGTGGCTGTCACCGCGGAAGTCGGTGGAAACCACCTTGTCTTCGGTGTAGGCCAGCACGCCCTTCAGCGGGCCGTTGGCGGCCGTCTTGATGGCGTTCTTGATCTCGTCGTAGGTCGCGTCCTTGTTCAGTTCCACCGTCAGGTCGACCACCGATACGTCGGAGGTCGGCACGCGGAAGGACATGCCGGTGAGCTTCTTGTTCAGCTCGGGGATGACCTTGCCCACGGCCTTGGCGGCGCCAGTGGAGGACGGGATGATGTTTTCCAGGATGCCGCGGCCACCGCGCCAGTCCTTGTTGGACGGGCCGTCGACAGTCTTCTGGGTCGCCGTGGCGGCGTGCACCGTGGTCATCAGGCCACGCTTGATGCCGAAGTTGTCGTTGATGACCTTGGCCAGCGGGGCCAGGCAGTTGGTGGTGCACGAAGCGTTCGAGACGATGGCCTCGCCGGCGTACTTCTCGTGGTTCACGCCGTACACGAACATCGGGGTGTCGTCTTTGGACGGCGCGGACAGCACGACCTTCTTGGCACCGGCCTTCAGGTGGGCGGAGGCGGTCTCGTTGTCCAGGAACAGGCCGGTGGATTCGACGACGATGTCGGCGCCGACTTCGTTCCACTTCAGTTCGGCCGGGTTCTTGACGGCGGACAGACGGATCTTCTTGCCGTTGACGATCAGGGTGTTGCCATCGACGGAGACTTCGCCTTCGAAGCGGCCGTGCACCGAGTCATGCTTCAGCATGTAGGCGAGGTATTCGGGATCGAGCAGGTCGTTGATCGCCACGATCTCGATGTCCTTGAAGTTCTGCACGGCGGCGCGGAAGACCATGCGGCCGATGCGGCCGAAGCCGTTGATGCCGACTTTGATAGCCATTCTCTAACTCCTGATTTCTTGTTGTTGCAACATCCACCAACACCGCGTGCCGCGCCTGGCGCGCAAGCCTTGCCCGGCCGGGGGAGGAGCCGGGTCACGCGAGAAACAAACAGTCTATACCAGCTTGCTGACGGCCTCGACCACCTTCTCGGCGGTGAATCCGAAGTGCTTGAACACCGCGGCAGCCGGGCCGGATTCGCCGAAACGATCCAGTCCGATCACCGCACCTTCCAGTCCGACGTACTTGTACCAGCCGTCCGTGACGCCCGCTTCGATGGCCACGCGCGGCAGCTTGCCGAGCACCTCGCTGCGGTAGGCCGCATCCTGCTGGTCGAACAATCGCGTGCAGGGCATGGACACCACGCGCACCGGCTTGCCTTGTTCGGCCAGCTGCTTCTGCGCGGCCAGTGCGATACCGATTTCGGAACCGGTGGCGATCAGCGTGGCGACGGCATTGACGGCATCCGACAGCAGGTAGCCACCCTTGCGGATCGCTGCGATCTGTTCCGGCGTACGCGCCGAGAACGGCAGGTTCTGGCGGGTCAGCGCGAGCAGGGTCGGGCCGTCCTTGCGTTCGATGCCGTGCGCCCAGGCCACCGCGGTTTCCGTGGTGTCACAGGTGCGCCAGACGTTCAGGTTCGGGATCAGACGTAGCGAGGCAGTGTGCTCCACCGGCTGGTGGGTGGGGCCGTCTTCGCCGACGCCGATGGAATCGTGCGTGAACACCATGACCTGGCGCACCCCCATGAGGGCAGCCATGCGGATCGCGCTGCGGGCATAGTCCGAGAACACTAGGAAGGTACTGGTGTAGGGCAGCAGACCACCGTACAGGGCCAGGCCGTTGGCGATGGCGACTTCACCGAATTCGCGCACGCCGTAGTTCACGTAGTTGGCGCGGCCGCTCCAGACGTCGTCCTTCGAGCCGGACCAGATGGTCAGGTTAGAGCCGGCGAGGTCAGCCGAGCCGCCCACGAATTCCGGCAGCACGGTGCCGAAGGCTTCCAGCGCATTGGCGGAGGCCTTGCGGGTGGCGATGCTCTCGGCCTTTTTCAGCGTCTTGGCGATCAGCGCGTCGACGGTGGCGGTCCAGTTGTCCGGCAGGTCGCCACTCATGCGGCGCTCCAGCTCGGCCAGCAGGTCCGGGTGGGCCTCGCCCCAGGCGGCGTAGGTCTTCGCCCAGTCTTCCTCGTGGCGGGCGCCAGCGGCACGTGCGTCCCAGGCGGAATACACGTCGGCCGGGATCTCGAACGGCGCATGCGGCCAGCCGATGGTTTCGCGGGTCAGCGCAATTTCTGCAGCGCCCAGCGGTGCGCCGTGCGCGTCCGAGGTGTCGGCCTTGTTGGGCGAACCCATGCCGATATGCGTCTTGCAGATGATCAGGCTGGGACGGTCGGTGTCCGCCTTGGCGGCACGCGTGGCGGCGTCCAGGGCGGCGCTGTCGTGGCCGTCGATGGGGCCGATGACCTGCCAGCCATAGGCTTCGAAGCGGCCGGCCGTATCGTCGGTGAACCACTTGTCGGTACGGCCGTCGATGGAGATGCTGTTGTCGTCGTAATAGGCGATCAGCTTGCCGAGCTTCCAGGTGCCGGCCAGCGAGCACACCTCGTGGCTGATGCCTTCCATCAGGCAGCCGTCACCGAGGAAGGCATAGGTGTGGTGGTCGAAGATGTCGAAGCCGGGACGGTTGAAGCTCGCCGCCATGATGCGCTCGGCCAGCGCGAAGCCCACGGCGTTGGAGATGCCCTGGCCCAGCGGGCCGGTGGTGGTTTCCACGCCCGGCGTGTAGCCGACTTCCGGGTGGCCCGGCGTGCGCGAGCCCAGTTGGCGGAATTTTTTCAGCTCGTCGATCGGCAGGTCATAGCCGGTCAGGTGCAGCAGCGCGTAGTGCAGCATCGAGCCGTGGCCGTTGGACACCACGAAGCGGTCGCGGTTGGGCCACTTCGGATTGGCCGGGTTATGGCGCAGGTGATGACGCCACAGCACTTCGGCGATCTCGGCCATGCCCATGGGCATGCCGGGGTGGCCGGAGTTGGCCTGCTGGACGGCGTCCATCGCCAGCGCACGGATGGCGCCGGTGATCGGGTTGAATTGCGGGGCTTTGGCGCTCACTGTGGGTGCGTGGGACATGGAACGGGCCGGGCAGGCGGTAAAGATGGGCGAAGCCGCAATTATCGGCGAAATCCGACACCCTGCGCGCGGTGCAGCATGATATGAGCCGCAGTTTTACATGTCCGCACCGGCGCTTGCCTTGACGTGGAACAGAAGCCCGGCAATTGCCGGAAACCCGCATCAGCCGTTGCGGCGACGCTCCATCAGGCGCAGGACCATCGGGGTGAGGATGATCTGCAGCGCCAGGTCGAACTTGCCGCCAGGGGCCACCAGGGTGTTGGCGCGGCTCATCCAGCTTCCCTGCAGCATCGACAGCAGGTAGGGGAAGTCCACCGAGCGCGGGTCGCGGAAACGGATCACCACCAGGGTTTCGTCCGGTGTCGGGACTTCCCGCGCAATAAAGGGGTTGGAGGTGTCCACCACCGGTACGCGCTGGAAGTTGATGTGGGTGCGTGAGAACTGCGGCACCACGTAGTGCACGTAGTCGTGCATGCGGCGCAGGATGGTTTGCTGTACGGCCTCGGGGGAGTGGCCGCGGGTGTTGATGTCGCGGTGCAGTTTCTGGATCCACTCCAGGTTGACCGCGGGCACCACGCCGATCAGCAGGTCGACATGGCGGGCCAGGTCCACCCCGTCGGTCACCACGCCACCGTGAAGACCTTCGTAGCACAGCAGGTCGGTGGGGGTGGGCAGGTCTTCCCAGGGTGTCAGGCTGCCGACCGGCTGGCCCAGCAGGGTGGATTCGGCGGCGTCATGCACGTAGTGCCGGGTCTGGCCCTGGCCGCTGGCGCCGTAGTCGCGGAAGGTCTGCTCCAGCCTGTCCCAGTGATTGGCTTCCGGGCCGAAGTGGCTGGGCGCTCGCTGCCTGAGGTGGTCGGCATCACTGATCTGCTGCGCCATGTCGCTGCGGTTCCAGCGGTGGAAGGCATCGCCCTCCACGAAGGCTGCGTTGATCTTCTCGCGCCGGAAGATCCATTCGAAGCTGCGCCGCGCCGTGCTGGTGCCGGAGCCCGAAGAGCCGGTGACGGCAATGATCGGATGCTTGGTGGACATGCGGAGGCGCCTGCGTAGGGGTTTGGTGCGGGGGCGGGGCTCAGCCGAGATGGGCGCTGAGCCATGCCTGCCAGGCATCGTACAGGCTGGGGCTGGCAGCCACCACTACGGCGCGGCGCACAGCGGGGTCGGCCACTAGCGGATGGCCGCCCAGCACGCCCTGGCCGCAACCGGCCTCCTCGGCGACAAGGCGGCCGGCGGCGTAGTCCCAGAGTGCCTGGCCGCCATGGATGTACACATCCAGACGACCTGCCGCGACGAAACACCATTCCAGCGCCGATGAGCCGAAGTTGCGCTGCGAGTAGTACGGCGGCGTGGTTACCAGCGCGGCGGCAAGCTGCGGGGGCAGGCGTTTGAAGTCGATGCCGGCTACCGCGTCTTCCAGCCGCGTGGCCGGTTTGCGCAGTGGCAGCCGGGTGCCGTTGAGCCAGGCGCCGTGACCGCGCGCGGCATGGAAGGATTCGTCAGCGATCGGGTTGTACACCACGCCGAACTGCGTCTCGCCATCGACCAAGTAAGCCACTGACAGGGAAAACACCGGCACGCCGTTGGCGAAATTGGTGGTGCCGTCGATGGGGTCGATGCACCACACGCCATCCGCACCCGCAGTCCAGGCCTCGGCCTGCTGCGTCGCGTTCATTTCCTCCCCGATCACCGGGGCATCGACGATTTCCGGCAGGCGGGCGATGAGCGCGCGCTGCGAGGCGACATCCACCTCGGTCAGCGAACTGCCATCGGCCTTCTTCTCGCGCACCGCGCGCAGGAAGGCCGGCATCACGGCCTCGCGGCTGACGTCGCGCAGGATGGATTCGAGGGCGCGGGCCTGGGTCAGGGTTGCCACGATTTTCGACCTCAGTTGTTCAACTCGTCCCGCCACTTGATCGAGCAGCCGATCGAGGCGACCTGCTCGCGCGGGCCGTGGCCGGTGGTGGCGATCTGGCGCATGGCCTCGAACAGTTCGCGGCGGGCGTCCGCCGGGGCCGGCTCGCGCCGCGAGGCATCCAGGCGGCCGCGGTACTGCAGCTGCAGGTCGCCGTTGTAGCCGAAGTAATCCGGTGTGCACACCGCGCCATAGGCACGGCCGACGGCCTGGCTGTCGTCCAGCAGGTAGGGGAAGGGGAAGTCCAGCTCGCGGGCCCAGCGTGTCATGTTGTCAAAGCCGTCATCCGGATAGGCCTCGGTATCGTTGGACATGATGGCGACGCTGCCGACTCCCAGGGTGGCCAGCTCGCGGCAATCGCGCACGATGCGGTCGATGACAGCCTTCACGAAGGGACAATGGTTGCAGATGAACATCACCAGCAGGCCATTGGGGCCGCGGCAGGACTGCAGGGTGTGGAGGCGACCGTCGGTGCCGCGCAGGCTGAAATCCGGCGCCGGGGCGCCGAAGTCGCAGACGGGGGGAGTCAGGGCGGGCATGCTGGCCTCCAGTGGCTAAACCTATAATCCGCGCTTTGCCCGCCAGCGGCTCTGCCGCGGGGTGTGGCGCTTCCCCTGATCTTAAACCACCCATCATGACAGCGCGCTTCCATTGCCCCGTGACGGTCGCCGTCGGTACCGAGATGCCCTTGCCGGACGAGGCTGCCCATCATGCTGCCCGCGTCCTCCGGTTGGCCGAGGGGGATGCCGTTGTGCTATTCGACGGGGCGGGTGGCGAGTATGCTGCCCGGCTCGTCCGGGTGGGGCGAGAAGTCTGGGTCAGGGTCGAATCGCAGTCGGTTGCGGATCGCGAATCGCCGTTGGTGGTGAGCCTCGTACAGGGCCTGGCGGTGGCCGACAAGATGGACTGGATCGTGCAGAAGGCCACGGAGCTGGGGGTGGCGGCCGTGCATCCTGTGGCGGCGGCCCGCAGCGTCATGAAGCTGGCAGGGGACCGCGCCGACAAGCGGGTTGCTCACTGGCAAGGCGTGGCGGTGGCAGCCTGCGAGCAGAGCGGCCGCAACCGGTTGCCGGCGGTTGCCCCGGTGCGCAGCCTTGGGCAATGGCTGGCCGACTGGAAGCTTGCAGCCGGGCAGGACGGACAATGCTGGGTGCTGGACCCGCAGGGCGCGATTCCGCTGCCCCGCATGGCGAAACCGGTGGGGGCTGTATCCCTGCTGATCGGCCCCGAAGGGGGCTGGACGGAGCAGGAGCTGGTGGCGATCCGTGCTGCGGGGGCGCAGGCAGTGACCCTGGGGCCGCGTATCCTGCGCACGGAGACGGCTGGCCTGGCCGCGCTGGCGGCCATGCAGGCCTTGTGGGGAGATTTCGATGCCGGGGCTGGCGCCATAGCAGGAGCCGCCTGAGGGAAGGACGATTGCCGGCATATGCGTCCGCACGGGCACCCTGCCCGGATTGACGCCGCCGGTGGTGATGACGGGAAGGTAGAAGAAGGCATGAACGACGAGTCGCGCTTCATCAGCGCAAACCTGGCAGCGGCCCAGCGCATGGGCGACGACGAAGCCATCCGGTTCGTGGACTGGGTGCGCGGCGCGGCGCCGTATTTCCACGCCTTCCGCGGCAAGACCTTCGTGCTCGCCTTTGGCGGCGAAGTGGCGCAAGGCGAACTGCTGCAGGACCTCTGCCACGACTGCAACCTGTTGGCCGCGCTGGGCGTGCGCCTGGTGCTGGTGCATGGCGTGCGGCCGCAGATCGAGGCCGAGCTGGCGCGCCGCCAGCAGCGCTCGCGCTATCACAACGGCCTGCGTGTCACCGACGAGGCGGCACTGGAGTGCGTGAAGGCGGCGGTGGGCGTGACCCGCATCGAGATCGAGGCCGCGCTGTCGCAGGGCCTGCCCAACACGCCCATGGCGGGTGCGTACATGCGTGTCACCGGTGGCAACTTCGTCATCGCCAAGCCCATGGGCGTGGTGGATGGCATCGACTTCCAGCACACCGGCGCGGTGCGCCGCGTGATCGCCGACGAAATTTCCGCTGACCTGGACCAGCAGAACGTGGTGCTGGTGTCGCCGCTGGGGGTGTCGCCCTCCGGCGAGATCTTCAACCTCGCGATGGAGGAGGTGGCCGAGGCGGTCGCCATCTCGCTGAAGGCGGAGAAGCTGGTCTACCTCTGCGACGCCCCCGGCCTGCTGGACGGCAAGGGCCGCCTCATCGAGGCGATCACCGCTGACGAAGCCGAGCGCATGTTCAACGAGGGCGTGGGGCTCACCGAAGACCTGCACCTGTTCCTGCCGCGCGCCATCCGTGCCGTGCGCAAGGGCGTGTCGCGGGCCCACCTGATCGATCGCGACAAGGACGGCGGCCTGCTGCTCGAATTCTTCACCCACCAGGGTGTGGGCACGATGGTGGCGCACGAACCATTGCACCGCCTGCGCGAAGCCACCATCGAGGACGTCGGAACCCTGCTGTCCCTGCTCGCACCGCTGGAGGCCGACGGCACCCTGGTGCGCCGCGGCCGCGAGCTGCTGGAGATGGAGATCGACCGCTTCGTGCTGGCCGAGCACGATGGCATGGTGGTGGGCTGCGCGGCGCTCTATCCCTTCCCGGAGGACCGCATCGGCGAGATGGCCTGCCTCGTCGTCACTGCGGACTACCGCCGTGCTGGCCTGGGCGAGCGCCTGATGCACCACATCGAGGAACGCGCCCGCGCGGTCGGCCTCGACAAGCTGTTCGTCCTCACCACGCGTACCGAGCACTGGTTCCGCGAGCGCGGTTTCAACGAGGTGGGGCCGGAGGCTCTGCCGGGTCGCAAGCGTGATCTCTACAACTTCCAGCGCCGCTCCAAGGTGCTGATGAAGACGCTGTAGGCCAGCCGCCGCGATGACGCCTCACCAGCCCGCTCCGCCGCCCGGCTCCGCGCGCTCGCCTTCGCGCTGGCGACTGGTGCGGCGTGCCTATTGCGTGGCGGCGGGCGTCAGCATCGCGCTGGTGTATCTGGCACTGCGCATGGCGGTGCCGGCGCGCCTGCAGGAACTGGTCATCGCGCTGGTCATGGCCGTGATGGGGCTGGTGCTGACCCTGTTGGCGTTCCGGCTGTCACGGGCCACGTCGATGGGGCGGGTGGACGACCTCACCCGGCGCGTGGATCAGGCCGTCGAGTCCGGTGGTTTTCCGCAGCTGGACGACACCGGCTGGTCGGCCTTCGATGCGCTGGCGCAGGCGATCAGCCGCTTTGCGGCGCAGCGCGTCGACACGCTGGCGCGCGTGCGCGCCGAATGCGACCACTTCCGCATGCTGGCGGAAGACGCCATCAGCCTGGAGGCCTACTTTGGCGGCAACGGTCGCCTGCTGTGGGTCAATCCGGCCATCGAGGCGATTACCGGCCACACGGTCGAGGAGTGTCTCAAGTCACACGACCTCATCGACCTGTGGATCTACACCAAGGACCAGGCGCTGATGCGTGACCTGGCGCGACGCAGCCTGCTGGGCGAATCGCGCGAGGACCACGAGCTGCGCATCCAGCATCGCGGTGGTGGCGTCACCTGGTTTGCCTGCCGCTGGCACCCGCGCCGTGACGAACTCGGCCGGGTGGTGGGTGTGCGCTTCTCTGCGCAGAACATCCAGCGCCGCAAGGACGCGGAACTGAAGCTGCTGGAAACCGTGGCCGCGTTGCGCCGCGCCCAGGCCCTGAAGGAGCACTACCTGAACCGCAGCAACGAGGAGCGCATGCGCCTGGCCTCGCTGCTGGACATCGTGCAGCTGGGCATCCTCTTCGTAGACCGCGACCACCGTGTGGTCTACATCAACCAGCCTGCGCTGGACATCTGGAACCTGGGCACGCGTGACACCGTGGTGGGCGCACGCGACGAAGTCCTGATCGACCGCACCATCCACCTGCGCTCCGACGACGAGGCGTATCGCACCCACGTTGCCGAGGTGCTGTCGCATCGCGGCTTCTCCGAGCCTTATGACATAAAGATGAGCGACGGGCGGATCATCCGCGACCTGTCCGCCATCGTGCCGGCGCTGGAAGGCGAAGGTGGCATCGGCCGCGTGTGGATCTACGAGGATGTCACCGAAGAACTTCGCGCCGCCCAGCGTCTCATCGATCTGGCCGAGCGCGACCCGCTGACCGGCCTGTTCAACCGTCGTCGCTTCATGGAAGAGCTGGAGCGTCAGATCGCCGACGCGATGCGCCGCGGCGAGCAGCTCGGCCTGCTGTCCTTCGACCTCGATGGCTTCAAGGCTGTGAACGACAATCACGGCCACCAGGCGGGTGACGAGGTGCTGACCCGTCTGGCCAACGAGGTGAGCGCCGTTATCCGCCGCAACGAGATGTTGTTCCGTCTGGGTGGAGACGAGTTCGCGCTGCTGGTGTCCAACACCGATGCAGAGCCCATGGAGCAGCTGGCGCGTCGTGTGCTGCAGCGGGTCAGCGGCATCGAGTTCCAGTTCGGCGGGCAGGCCGTGAGCATCACCGTCAGTATGGGCATCGCCCTCGCGCCGCATCACGCCGCCGAGCGCAACGCGCTGATCGCGATGGCCGACCGCGCGATGTACGCCGCCAAGATGCAGGGCAAGAACCGGGTGCAGTTCGCCGACGCTGGCGAGCCGGACCCACAGTCATGAGCAGTTACTGAACGACCCATGAGCAACGACCAGAAATTCCCCGTCGTCAAATGCCCTCAATGTGGCAAGCCGACTGAATTCCGCCCGGACAACAAATGGCGGCCGTTCTGCAGCGAGCGCTGCCGGCAGATCGACCTGGGAGCCTGGGCCAGCGAGTCCTATCGCGTGCCGGGCGAGGCCCAGGAAGACGAAGACACGCCGAAGGTGGAGTAAGAAGCCGTAACAAAACGATTCCGGCGTTGTTGTGCCGCCTTGCCGTACTACGTGTACTGTCTGTCGCGGCACGCCTAGCCAGAACCGTTACGCTTCGCTTCACTTACGGCTTCCAAGCGCCCGGCAGGCTCAGTCGAGCGTGTCGAAGGCCGGGTGGTAGCGCAGCAGGCCGGTGATCGGTGCCCGCGCATCGCTGCCCCGCAGGGCGTGCGGCACCAGTTCCATCACCATGAAGGCCTCCGGCGGTGCGCCGCCCGGTTCGGTGTAGCGGCAATGCAGGCCATGGCGACCGGCCGGGGCGAAGCCGAAGCGCCGGTAGTAGGCCGGGTCACCCAGCACTGCAACGGCCGCTACGCCCAGTTTGCTGCAGGCATGCAGGCCGGCGCAGACCAAGGCCGAGCCGATGCCGCCGCCTTGCCGCGATGGCGCAACCGCCAGCGGTGCCAACCCCATCAGCAAGGCCTGTGGCCCATCGACTGGTCCTGCCGTCCGCATCGGCGAGAAGAGGATGTGGCCGGCGATGCCGTCGGCGTCCGCGGCCACGAGTGACACCAGCGGCTGCGCTTGCGCGCGCAGCAGGTCCACCAGTTTCGCTTCGGCGGGTGTGCTGAAGGCGGCGAGGTGCAGGGCATGCACTGCGGCCTGGTCTGCCGCGGTCTCGTTGCGGATTTCCATCTCAGCCGGCCTGTGCGTCCGGCACTTCCTCGGTGAAGCGCAGACTGTTGCCGAAAGGATCGGTGATGGACATCTGGTCCAGACCCCAGGGCAGGCGTTAGATTGCCGGGCGATAGAAGTTGTACGGGCGCGAAGTGATGTCCGCATGGAACGTCACCAGTCCCTTCATGCGCATGAACATCGCCGAGCCCGGGCAGGCGTCGCCGTGGTGTTCGCTCAGATGCAGGGTCAGGCCATGCCGGCTCAGCTGCATGTACAGCGGCAGGCTGGGCTCGAAGCGGTGCTCCCAGTCGACATTGAAGCCCAGCCAGTCGGCGTAGCACTCGCGTGCTCGCTTCTCGTCGAAACTGCGCAGCACCGGCACGGTGCCATGGATGTGAGGTTGTACGGGCGGCGTGGTCATGTCTCATCCTCCGGGATCAGGAGCAACAGATCGGTGGCCCCCATGTCTTCGCCCGCCTGGCTGAGCAGCGTCGTGGCCTGGCCGCGATGATGCGTCTGGTGATTGAAGAAGTGCAGTAGCAGGTTGCCGAGCCGGCGGCCTACAGGCACGCCCTTCATGCTGCGATAGTGCAGCACGTGTTGCAGGTCGGCTTCGCTCAAGGCTGCGCACCAGTGCTCGATGCAGTCGTCCAGAAGCGCGCGGCGTGTGCGCAGTGTGTCGAGATCCTCGCAGACGGTCTGGTCCAGCGCGGTGGGCAAGGGCAGGGCGCGCACCGGGTCCAGTTGCGGGTGCCGGGCAGGGTGCAGCGCAAAGCGGTGCAGCCACACGGTGTCGGCGACGACCAGATGATTGAGCGTGCCCAGCAGGGAGCCGAAAAACGCGCCACGGTCCGCGCTCAGCGCTGCGGGCTCCAGACGGGCGCAGGCCTCCAGTAGTCGTTCATTCATCCACCGGTTGTAGCGGGCCATCAACTGGACCTGCGCGGGCGTGCTCATCGGAGTAGTGGGTCAGGCAAAGGAAAGCCGGATGCTAGCGCAGCGCAGGCGACATCGTGCGACACTGCGCGCCGTTGATGAAGGGAGTGGCCGGGCATGCCGCAAGCAGGAAGTTCTGGAGACAGCGCGGTGTGCGACGCACAGGGCCGTGTCGCGGTTGCCGTCATCGGCGGCGGGCCCGCCGGCCTCATGGCCGCCGAGACGATGGCCGCGGCCGGCCTGCGCGTATCGGTGTTCGACGCCATGCCCTCGGTGGGCCGCAAGTTCCTGCTCGCTGGCGTGGGCGGCATGAACATCACCCATGCCGAGCCGTCCGCCGACTTCCGCAATCGCTACCGCGAACGCAGCGAAGAGGTCTCGCGCTGGCTGGATGTGTTCGATGCCGACGCGCTGCGCGATTGGGTGCATGGGCTGGGCATCGAGACCTTCATCGGCAGCTCCGGACGGGTGTTTCCGCGCGAGATGAAGGCCGCGCCCTTGCTGCGTGCCTGGTTGCACCGCCTGCGCGAGCGCGGCGTCATCTTCCACCCGCGTCATCGCTGGCGGGGTTTCGACCAGGCCGGCACGTCCGTGCTGCATTTCGACACGCCCGCAGGGCCACAGCGATTCGAGGCCTCCGCCGTCGTGCTGGCGCTGGGCGGCGGCAGTTGGGCACGCCTTGGTTCGGATGGTGCGTGGCTGCCCTGGCTGCAGGCAAGCGGGGTGGACGTGGCACCGCTGCAACCGGCCAACTGCGGTTTCGATGTCGGCTGGAGCGAACACCTGCGCCAGCGCTTTGCCGGCCAGCCGGTCAAGACGGTGGAGCTGTCCTTCACCGACCATCGCGGGCAACGGCATGCGCGCAAGGGCGAATTCATGCTGAGCGACACCGGCGTGGAGGGCAGCCTCATCTATGCCTTGTCCGCACCGCTGCGGGACACGCTTGCCTCACGAGGCGAGGCGATCCTTCAAGTCGACCTGCTGCCGGATCGCAGCGCTGCGCGGGTGCTGGCCGACGTTGCGCATCCGCGTGGCTCGCGCTCAATGGCCAGCCACCTGCAGAGCCGGGTCGGCATCGCCGGCATCAAGGCCGCGTTGCTGCGTGAATGCGCCAGTGCTGACGACTATGCGGAGCCGGCACGGCTCGCAGCCATCATCAAGGCGCTGCCGATTCGCGTGACGGCGACACGTCCGCTGGACGAGGCCATCAGTACCGCAGGTGGCGTGCGCCTGGATGCGGTCGACCACCAGCTCATGCTCAAGGCCCTGCCGGATGTGTTCTGCGCAGGCGAAATGCTCGACTGGGAGGCGCCCACGGGCGGCTATCTGCTGACAGCCTGCTTCGCCAGTGGCGTCGTGGCCGGGCAGGGCGTCGTCGCCCGTCTGCACGGCGCAAGCCCGCAACCGGCCGCTACGCTGTAGGCGGCCGCTGCTGTGCAGGCAGGCGGCCTCCTGCTGCTTGTGTGCCGCGATTCCGTGTCTTTTTGCGACGTATCAAGTCGACTACCGCCGGATTGGAACCTACTGAACGAGGTGGCATCACACCGGTGTGGGCCGCAGGTTTTCGCGTCACCCATGCCACGAGCAAACTCGTACAGGAGGCTTGATATGAGAATCGAAGTCAGCATCGACACACGCGCAGCGGATCGCACGAGCGTCATGGCCGCCCTGGCGGCGGAGGTGGAAGCCGGCCTGAAGCATTACCGCATGCGTCTGACCAGTGCGCAGCTGCACTTGCGCGACACCAACGGCCCGCGCGCCGGCGTCGACCACCGTTGTGCGCTGGAAGTGAGGCCGGCCGGTTCAGACCCGATTGCGGTCACGCACGAGGCGGCGACCGTGAACGAGTCGGTCAAAGGGGCCATCGCGAAGATGAACCAGCGGCTGGCGACCGTCTTCGGCAAGCTGGAGACGGTCCGCGACCGCGAGCGCATTTCGGCAAGTGGTTTGCCGAGCTAAACCGAGCTGAGTTTCGGCTCCTCCCTGGTTCCTTGACTACGACTCAGCTGCTCAATCGATGAGTCTGTCCGCTGCCAGCTTCGCGATGACCTGTCGCGCGGCTGGCGCGCAGCGGGCAGCGTCTGCCGCGCTGAACCACGCCATCGCTTCGATTTCGGCCTGCGGTGCGGGTGTGTCCGTGCTCGTGCCGAGATAGCAGCTCATCCGCACCCGGCGCTGCACGGCCAGGCCGTGCGATACATCCTCGACCGTGCAGTAGTGGCGCAGGCTGTCGCCATCGAGACGCACCCCCAGTTCCTCGCTCACCTCGCGCTGCAGGCCGGCGTCATCGCTCTCGCCAGGCTCGCGTTTGCCACCCGGCAGATACCAGGCATCGCGTCCACGTGTGCGCACGACCAGCAGGCGGCGGTCGCTCACGCATACCCACGCCAGCACGTCGAGCGCCTGCTGGTGCGCCGGCATGGCTTGCTCGTCCGTCATCCGCCCGTCATTTCAGCGTGGGCATGACGAACTCGGCGCCGGCACGGATGCCGGTCGGCCAGCGGCTCGTCACGGTCTTCAGCCGCGTGTAGAAGCGGACGCCCTCCATGCCGTGCATGGCGTGGTCGCCGAACATCGACTGCTTCCAGCCACCGAAGCTGTGGAAAGCCATCGGCACCGGGATGGGCACGTTTACGCCCACCATGCCGATCTGCACGCGCCGCACGAACTCGCGGGCGCAATCGCCATCGCGGGTGAACAGCGCCACGCCATTGCCATATGCATGGGAGTCGATCAGTTTCACGGCTGCATCGAAATCCGGCACGCGCACCACGGCAAGCACCGGGCCGAAGATCTCTTCGCGCCACAGGCTCATGTCCGGCGTCACATGGTCGAACAGGCAGCCACCGAGGAAGAAGCCGGCCTCATGCGCCGGCACCTGCAGCGCGCGGCCATCCACCACCAGCTTCGCGCCTTCCGCTACACCGGCATCTACATAGCCGCGCACCTTGTCGAGGTGCGCGCGGGTGACCAGTGGGCCCATCTCTGCGGCAGGGTCCGTGCCCGGGCCGACACGCAGCGCGCGCGTACGGGCCGCCAGCCGCTCCACCAGGGCATCCGCCACATCGCCCACCGCCACCGCAACGGAGATCGCCATGCAGCGCTCGCCGGCCGACCCGTAGGCGGCGCCCATCAGCGCGTCCACTGCCTGGTCGAGATCGGCGTCCGGCATCACGACGAGATGGTTCTTGGCACCGCCCAGCGCCTGCACGCGCTTGCCCTGCGCCGTGCCGGTGGCATAGATGTGGCGCGCTACCGGTGTGGAGCCGACGAAACTCACCGCCGCGACGTCCGGATGCTCCAGCAGGCCGTCGACCGCTTCGCGATCACCCTGCAGCACGTTGAACACGCCGTCGGGAAGCCCTGCCTTCTGCAACAGCTCCGCCAGCATCAGGCTGGCCGACGGGTCACGTTCGGAAGGCTTCAGGACAAAGGCGTTTCCGCAGGCCAGCGCAACCGGCAGCATCCACAGCGGCACCATGGCCGGAAAGTTAAATGGTGTTATGCCGGCGACCACGCCCAGCGGCTGGCGCATGCTGTAGCTGTCCACGCCGCCACCGACCTGCTCGGAGAATTCGCCCTTGATGAGGTGAGGAATGCCGCAGGCGAACTCCACCACCTCCAGCCCGCGCGTCACTTCGCCCAGCGCATCACCGGGCACCTTGCCGTGTTCGCGGCTGATGATCGCCGCCAGCTCGTGCTGATGCTGTTCCAGCAGTTCCTTGAAGCGGAACATCACGCGCGCACGGCGCAGTGGTGGCGTATCGCCCCAGGCGGGCTGCGCAGCCTTTGCTGCCTGCACAACTGCCTGGATGTCGCTGCCGTCGGCCAGCACGACCTCGGCGCAGGGCTCGCCCAGGGCCGGGTTGAACACCGGGGCGCGTCGCTGGCCGTGGCCGCTCGTGCGAAGACCACCGATGAAATGGGAGATCTGCTCCATGTGCGTGCTCCTGCCCGTAGATGGGGAGATTCTGTCAGCAAACACCGCCGGCTGCCGCGATGGCCCCGCATAAAGCTCATCGGGCCGCCCGCAAGCCTGTACGGCATGTCCTGACAATGCCGCTATGCTAAGAACGATTGCAGCATCCGGCGGGCAGGTTTCCCGGCCCGGCCATCCATGGAGGACGGATGAGCACCCTGAGCAGCGCGGAGAGTCCGGTTGCGACGCGGGACGCGTCGCAACTGGCAGACGTGGTGGACAGTTGTGACGCCGCCTTCATCGTGGTGGCCCGCGACGGCAACATTGCGTTCGCGAACGCCGGGTTCCTGCGCCTGCTCGGCTTCTTGCCGGCCGAGGTGCTCGGCCGCCCGCCCGCGGCCCTGCTGGGGGGACACCATACCGATCGTGCTGTACTGGCTGCGCTGAGCGATGCATCGACCGGCCAGGCTGAACTGCTGCTGTACACCCGCGAAGGCCGCCCACTCTGGCTGGCTGTGACGGTCGGCGTGCTGCCGGCGACCGCAGGCCTGCCTGACGGAACGGTGTGGACCTTGCGCGACATGACGTCGGCAAAACTGCACGGACTGCTGCAGAGCCGGGTGCTGGAAGCCCTGGTGCGAGAAGAGCCCCTGCCCGAGGTGATGGCACTGGTGTGTCGTGAGGTCGAGCGCATCGCCCCGGAGGTGGTTGCCACCATCCTGTCGGTGGACTGTGAAGGCTGCATGCATCCCCTGGCCGGCCCCAGCATGCCGGCAGTGGTCGCCCAGGCCATCGACGGCCTGTCCATGGGGCCGCAGGCAGGCTCCTGCGGCACGGCCGCCTGGCGTGGCGAGCCGGTCGTCGTGACCGACATCGAGAACGATCCCCTGTGGCGCGACTACCGGCAGCTGGTGCTGCCGCTGGGACTGCTGGCCTGCTGGTCCAGCCCGATCAAGGCCAGTGACGGCCGCGTGCTGGGTACTTTCGCTTTCTACTATCACAGCCGGCGGGGGCCGGATGACTTCCACCAGAACCTGGTGGATATCAGCGTGCACCTCTGCGCACTGGCACTGGAGCGTGAGGAGACGCGGGCACGCATCTACCAGCTGGCGTTCTACGACGCCCTCACCGGGCTGCCCAATCGCACGTTGCTGCGGTCCCGCGCCGAGCGCGCACTGGCGGAGGCCGCCCGCAGCAAGACACAACTGGCGGTGCTGTTCATTGACCTCGACAACTTCAAGGCGATCAACGACACCCAGGGGCATGCGGCCGGCGATGAACTGTTGCGCCAGGTGGCGCGTCGTCTGGCGGGCGAGCTGCGTGGCAGCGATCTGGTCGGGCGACTGGCTGGCGACGAGTTCGTGGCCTTGCTGTCCCACTGCTCCGGCAGCCGCGCTGCCGATCTGGTCGAACGCGTGCTGCAGGCCTTGCGTGTGCCGGTGGATACCGGCGGACGAGCCACGGTGCCGGCAGCAAGCATCGGCGTGGCCTTGTATCCGGATGACGGAGAGGACGTCGACAGCCTCTTGCGCCATGCCGATATGGCGATGTACCAGGCCAAGACCGGAGGGCGTGGCAGTTTCCGTTTCTTCAATGCGGAGATGAACCGCCAGCGCCAGGAGCGCGTGCAGATGGAAGCCGCCTTGCGCCGCACCCTGCGCGATGGCGGATTGCAACTGCACTACCAGCCGCAGATGCGGACGGAGGCCGGCGATTCACTCACGCTGCATGGTGTGGAGGCCCTGTTGCGCTGGCATGACCCGCAGCTGGGCCAGGTGCCGCCCATGCGTTTCGTGGCACTTGCCGAGGAGTGCGGCCTCATCGGTGAACTCGGGCGCTGGGTACTCGCCGAAGCCTGCCGCCAGCTGTCTGACTGGCGCAGGCGTGGTTGCGCGGTGCCGCGCGTTTCCGTCAACCTTTCGGCCAGCAATTTCCGCGACCCTGCGCTGCCGGTCTTCATCGAACACCTGCTGCGCACCCATGCGCTCGTCCCGGCCGACCTGACCCTGGAGATGACCGAGAGCGTGATGCTGGACCCGGACCCCGCCGTGCTGGCGGTGGTGGACACCATTCATGTCGTCGGCATCCGCCTGTCGATCGATGACTTCGGCACCGGCTTCTCCAGCCTCAGCTGCCTGCACCGTTTGCCGATAGGCGAGATCAAGCTGGATCGCAGTTTCGTCTTCGACGTCGAGCACAGCGAAGCTGCGCGTGCACTCACCACCACCGTGCTGCGCATCGGTGAGAGCCTGAGCATGGAAGTGGTGGCGGAAGGGGTGGAGACGGATCTGCAACGTCGTTTCCTGACCGGGCAGGGCTGTGGCGTGCTGCAGGGGTTCCTGTTTGCGAAGCCGTTGTCCGCAACGGCCTTCGAAGAGTGGCTGGTGGCACAAGGGCCAGCGGCGCCTCAGCCGGGGGCCAGCGCGCAGGCCTGAGTCAGCAAGGGATATCGCGTCGCATCGAAGAAGCTGCGCCCCGCCCGGTAGATGCGATCGGCGCCGGTGTCCGGTGGTGGGCCTGGCTCCGTCGCGCCTTCGAAGGTGAGCTCCAGTTGCACGCCGCTCGGGTCATACACGAACAGCTGCCACAGCGAAGTGCCCGGCACCGGGAACTCGCGCCAGTCCAGCCCCGCGGCGCGGAAGCGCGCGATGTAGGCGTGGTAGCCGGAGCAGGACAGCGATACATGATCGATGGCGGCTGTGCCCTTCGGCGCCTTGCCGTCGTCCCCCAGCGCGGGCCCGCCCGCGTAGACGTGGATGATGGCCTGCCCTCCCGGTTGCGGGCAGGCCAGCCAGGCACCGGGGTAGCCGAAGTCCGGCCGCGCAACCTCGCGCAGGCCGATGAGCTCGCACCAGAAGCGCCGGGTCGCTGCGAGGTCGCCGGTCTTGATGGCCAGGTGGAAGAGGCCGTGCACGACGGGCATTGTCATGGCGCGTCCTCCGTGTCCGCCGCGTCCTGTGGCGTGTCGTCCACTGCCTGCGTGTCCAGCGCCAGCAGCCCGCCGCTTTCGCGGTCCTGAAGTTCCTTCAGGAACAGTTGCAGGAAGATGCTGGCTGCCTGCGGCAGGCTGCGCCCCGTCAGGGTGTAGATACCCAGCTCGCCCCACGCACGGTCGCTGCCTTTGAGCGTGACGTGGCGCAGGCGGCCGGCGGCGATCTCGCGTTCGTTGCCGATGCGTGTCTGGAAGGCGATACCGGCGCCCAACTCCGCCAGATGTTTGATCATCTGCACCGAGTTCGCCTCGATGGTCTGCAGCGACGCCTCCGCCGCACGCTTGCGCACCTTCTGGATGAACTCGTTGCCGGAAGCCTCCGGCGTCGGCAGGATCAGCGGGTAGGCGATGCACTGCGACAGCGTCACCGACTCCTGTTGCGCGAGTGGGTGGTCGCTGCTCATCAGCGCGCCGATGGGAAAACGGGCGAGCGCAATCTGGCGCAACTCGGGGCCCGGCCGCAGCGAGAAGCTGAAGCCTATGTCGGCCTCGCCATCCACGAGCGATTGGCCGACCCGCGATGAAGGCATGGTGCGGATGCTGATGTCGATGCGTGGATAGCGCTCGCGCATGCGTGTCAGCACGATGGGCAGCATGTCGACCGCCACCCCTTCGGTGGCGGCGATGTCCACGCGGCCGATGCGCAGACCGTTGAGCGCGGCCAGTTCCGAGCGTGTGCGCTCCAGGTCTTTCAGCACGTACATGACGTGCCGTGCCAGCACCTCGCCGGCTGCGGTGAGCCGTAAGCCCTGGGCGCTGCGGTCGAACAGTTTCGCGCCGACTTCCTCTTCCAGCTTGATGATCTGGCGATTGACCGCCGACGACGCGACGAACAGGCGACGCGCGGCCTCGCGAATGGAGCCGGCACGGCGCACGGCGTCGAAGTAGAGGATGGCGGCGGAGTGGATCCGGAGTGTGCGCATGCCGATGGAGGCGGGCTGATGGGACGCGGGGCGCTCCGCGCTTGCGCGCGGGTCCGCGTCGATCTTAGCCCAGCCGATGGTGTCGCTGTCCGTGAACATGATCGTGTCCGGTGCTCAGTCCGCGAAGGTCTCGCGCTGCCAGCGCTGCAGGCCCTCCAGGTACAGCGCGCTGTCGTCGGCGAACAGCTGGCGTGTCACGCCCTGCACCACCCGTGGGATGCCGAACTTGATGCCGGACAGGCCGATGGCCATCGGCCCCATGCTGGGCTGGGCTGCGCGGCTGAAGTTGAACACGTTGCGCAGCCAGGGCGCGCTGCCGGCCGTTTTCTCCTGCAGCTCGAAGTGCGGGCCGAGGAAGGGCGCGCGACTGAAATTCGGCATGTCGTCGCCGGGCTCCGGCGTGTAGCAGTCGCGCCATAGCGCAATGTGCGGCAGATGCGGCGCGAACTCCGGGCGGATCGCCAGGTCCTGCAGGTAGCCGGTTGCGCAGATGATGTAGTCCACCTCCGCGACGCTGCCGTCGCTGGCGTGGATGCGCACCGCATCGCCGGCGAGTTCGACCTGTTCCCATCCGCACAGCGGATGCACGGTGACGGCGGGCAGGGCCTTGACGCGGCGGTAGGTGTCGACCGGCACGCCCACGCTCACCTTGCGCAACTGGCCGATGAACTTCCAGCGGGTGGCCGGATCGAGATCGCAGAAGTGGGCGAGGTAGCCGGTGAACTCCGCCCAGGTGATGGGGTTCTCGTGGCGCAATGCCACGGCGCTGCGGTGATACAGCTCGACGTGGGCACCGGCCTCGGCTGCCGTCGCTGCATTGTCGAAGGCCGACGCACCACCACCGAGGATAGCCACGCGCTTGCCGCGCAGCGCCTGGAAGTCGATCAGCTCCTGGCTGTGCGCCCAATGCGTCTTCGGCAGCTTGTCGACGACGAGGGCGGGTACGTTGCGTACGCCGTTGCCTTCGATGCCGGACGCCAGTACCAGCTTGCGACACCACAGCGTGCGCATCTGGCCTGCCTCCTCCACGGTCACGGCCATCAGCCCGCTGGCTGTGTCGTAGTGGAAGCCTGTCATGCGACAGGCATTGCGTACCGGCAGGTCGAGCACCTTGCGATACCACTGCAGGTAACGGTGCCATAGCAGCGTCGGCAGCTTGTTCATCCCGGCCCAGGCCGCGGGGCCGTCCTGTGCTTCCACCCAGGCCTGTACCGACAGGCTGGGAATGCCGAACTCGATGCCGCCTACATCCTTCTTGGTGCGCAGGGTGCGCATGCGGGCATAGCTACCCCAGGGGCCCTCCAGCCCGTGCGGGTTCTCGTCGATGACCAGTACGTTGGTGACTCGTTGCTGGGCCAGCGCGAAGGCCAGCCCCAGTCCGCTCTGGCCACCTCCCACGATGAGGACGTCGAGGGCGCTGCTGCCGTCGGGCGCGGTCTTCGGCAGCACCCAGGACTTGGCGGGGAAGGCGCCCAGCGACAGCTCGCGGGCGACTGCCTGCTCCAGCTCTTCGAGGGAGCGTGCGCGCGGGCTGGCGGGCGGCGCATCGGCGAGTGGCAAGCGTACCGGTGGCATGAAGGCCGCGCGGTCCGGGTGGGTTTCAGACAGGCCGTCGTGGGCCAGTGCAAGCGATGCATTCATTTCTGTACCTTCCGTTCGCAGGCGTCGGTGAGCCAGAACACGGCGAGGCCGGTGGCCACGCTGAGGAGGATGGCGGCCCACAGCGTGGGCAGTTCCATCATGGCGCTGCTCTCCAGGATGAGATGACCCAGGCCGCGGGCGCCGGTCAGCCATTCGGACAGCATGGCGGCGAGCACGGCCTTCGGTGCTGCGACGCGGATGCCGGTGAAGAGATGCGGTATGGCGAAAGGGAAGCGCAGCATGGCGAAGGTCTGCCAGGCGGATGCGGCATTCACGCGCATCAGCTCCAGATGCGTGCTGCGCACGCCCTGGAAGCCGCGCACTGCGTTGACCAGCATCGGGAAGAAGCAGGCCATCCACACCACGATGACGCCGGACAGCAGGTTGCGGCCGAAGCTCAGCGTGATGAGCGGGGCGATCGCCACCATGGGGGCGCTGCGCACGGCGATCACGAACGGCATCAGCGTGCGTTCCAGCGCAGGCAGCTGGATGAACAGGCCGGCCACCAGCAGTGCCGACAGCACGCAGGCACCGAGGCCGAGGCCCGCCGTGCGCAGCGTGAAACCGAGGTTGCTGGCAAAAATTTGCGGCGTGGCCTGGAAGGTGGCGAAGGTCTCCTGCGGGGAGGGCAGCAGGTAGGGCGGGATGCTGAACGCATGGATGAGGCCTGACCAACCGGCCAGCAGCAATGCCATGCAGGCGATGCTCCAGGCTGCGACATGCAGCACGCGACGCGGCCCGCCCTCACGCAGCGAAGCGCTGCCGGCATTCAGCACGGCGACGGCTTCCCAGCGCACGAAACGGCGCTCCAGCGCGTGCACCAGGCCATATGCGGCTACCGCCAGCAGCACGCACAGGATGACTGCCATCCAGACCTGTTCGATCTTGAAGGAGAACATCGCGTAGGCCATCATGGTGCCGACGCCCTGCGTGGCGCCCGTCCACTCGGAGACGATGGCGCCGAGCACGGCGGAGGCGGCGGCCACCTTGAGCCCCGAGAAGGCGAAGGGCAGGGCGTTCGGCAGCAACAGCATGCGCAGTCGTTGCCAGCGTGAAGCGGCCATCACGGTGAACAACTCGTCCATGCCGCGCTCGCAGGCACGCAGCCCTTGCAGCAGGCCGACCAGGATCGGGAAGAAGCTCGCGAGCGCAGTCACCACGATGCGCGGTGCCAGTCCGTTGCCCAGCCAGATGATCAGGATGGGTGTGAGCGCGATCAGCGGCATGGCCTGCACCACGATTGCGGCGTTGTAGATCGGATCGCGCGTGGTGCGTGCCAGGGTGGCCAGCACGGCCAGGACGGTGGCGACCGCGAGTGCCAGTGCAAAGCCACCGGCAATCGCCTGCAATGTCGGCGCCAGATGCGGCCACAGCATGGCGTGGTCGCGCACGAAGGCCTGCGCGACCGCACTGGGGGCCGGCACGGAGATCGGCAGCAGGCCAGCACCCGCCGCCAGTTCCAGCATGCCGAGCACGGCGGCCGCGAGCCCCAGTGGCAGCAGGTGTTGCGATAGGCGCGCCAGCTGGCGGCGCAGGCCAGTATGTGCGGGCATGGGCAAGCTGTGGCTGAGGCTCATGCGACCAGCTCCGCGGATGCGTCCGGCGCGAACAGCTGGTCCCGCAGCATGTTGATGGCATCGGTGAAGGCCGGCAGCTTCATCATGGCCTGGCTGCGCGGCCGCGGCAGGTCGATCGCCAGCTCGGCCGTGATGCGCCCCGGGCGGGGCGACATCACGAACACCTTGTCGGACATGAACACCGCTTCCGACAGGCTGTGCGTGACCATCAGCGCGGTGGTGCCGGTCTCCGCCCAGATGCGCAGCAGCTCCAGGTTCATGCGCTGGCGGGTGATGTCGTCCAGCGCACCGAAGGGCTCGTCCAGCAGGAGGATGTGCGGATCGAGCACCAGCGAACGGGCAATCGCCACGCGCTGCTGCATGCCGCCGGAAAGCTGCGACGGCAGCGCCTGTTCGAAACCCTTGAGGCCGACCAGTTCGATCAGCTCTTGCGGATGACGGCTCGCGATGGGCGCGCGGCGCGCGACCGTGAGCGGCAGGGCGACGTTCTCCATCACGGTCTTCCAGGGCAGCAGCGTGGCCTCCTGGAATACGAAGCCGATGCGCCGTGCGAGCCGTGCGCTCTGCGGCGGCGCGCCTGCCAGCGTGATGTGGCCGCTGGTGGGCTGGGTGATGTCCGCTACCAGCCGCAGCAGCGTCGATTTGCCGCAGCCGCTGGGGCCGATGATGGTGCCGAAGGCGCCGGAGGCGAGGCCCAGCGAGACGCCCTCGAGCGCCTTGATGCTCCCCTTCTCCAACGCGAATGTCATGCCGACCTGGTCGACCTGCAGTGCTGCCATGATTGCGACCCCTGCCTCAGGCGTAGATGGATTTCAGCAACGACTGATCGACGATCTCGTCGGCCGTGAAGCGGATGTTGGCGCCGCCTTCGCGGGCCAGTTCGATGGCGTCATCGAACACCTTGCGGTCCAGCCACAGCGCCTTGCTGCCGGTGCCCTTGGGGAGGATGAACTTCGGGTAGAGCTTCGCCTCGGCGGTCTCCCGCACCAGATCCAGGCCTGGCTGGCCGTACTTCTGCACGGTGAGCCGGGCACCTTCTTCGGGATTCGCGGCGAACGCCGCCCAACCCTTGCTGACGGCACGCATCCAGCGCGTCATCACGTCGCGGCGGGTGGCGAGCGTCTGCTCGGTGGCGAACAAGGTCATGGAGGCGTCGACGTCGCCGAGGTCCGCCATCGACACGACTTCCACGTCGATGCCGCGCAGCTGCAGCGACAGGCCTTCGTTGGTGGCCAGTCCCATGTAGGCGTCGACCTGCCCGGTGGCCAGCACGGCGGGGTCGCCGCCGGTGGGGACGAAGTTGATCGTGGAGGGATCGACCTTGGCGCGCTTGAGCAAGGTCATCACCACGGCGCGTCGTTGCGCACCGACGGCGATGGTCTTGCCACGCATGTCCTGGAAGCTGCGGATGGGCTTGGACTTCAGGCTCATCATGCCGCTGAGCGAGCCCTGGTAGACACAGCCGATGGCACGTACCGGCATGCCCTTGCTGCGCGCGAGGGCGACGTTCATGGGGTCGCGGTCGCCGATATCCGCCTGCCCTGCCGCAACCAGCGCGATGCTGTCGACGCCGGGGCCGCCGGCCTTGTAGACGACGTCCAGCTTCTCGTCGCGGAAGAAGCCCCGTTCCAGTGCCACGAAGTGGCCGGCGTACTGCACCAGCTTCAGCCAGTTCATCTGCACGGTGATCTGGTCCAGCCCGGACGCAATGGCGGGGGCGGACAGCAGCGCGGAGGGCGCGACCAGCGCCGTGCCGGCGAGCGCGCTGCCGGCTTTCAGGAAATTGCGGCGTGTGGTTACGCCGGAGGGAGATTGGGAGGGAAATTCCTTGACCGCCATGTTGAGCCTCTTCGTTCCCGGCGCGATTCGCCGCTGTCTGGTTGCGATGGCGCTACATCAGAAGGCGCCGTCCTGGAACGAAGAATGGTCAACTTTGCGTGCTTCGAATAGCAGAGAATTTCGATAAGCCTGATGCCGAAATGTGAGCACCGCGCAGGGTGCATGGTCACATCAGGCGCAGCAGGAGCATCACCGCCACGCCCAGCAGCAGGGCCGCGAAACCGCGCTGGACGTGATGTGGCGCCAGGCTGCGCACGAAGCGGCGACCCACCAGCATGCCGGCAGCCACACTGGCGGCGAACCAGGGGGTGATGACGGCGGGCAGCACTGCGCCGTGCGACAGCGCGTTGGCGAGCGAGCCCAGGCTGACCAGCGCGACGATCATCAGGGAAGTGGCAACGATCACGTGCATCGAGGCGTCGGTGTAACGCCGTAGCAGGGGTACGACCGCGAAGCCGCCGCCCACCCCCAGCAGGCCGCTGAGGAAGCCGGCCACGGCGCCGACGCCGACGAACAGCACGGCGGTGGCGGCGGACCACCTGAAGCGGCCGGACTCCGGGTCGATGTGGCCGGTGAGCGGGCCTTCCACCCAGCCCAGTTCGGCGGTCGCACTGCTGGCATTGCGGAGCAGGCGCAAGGCGACGAAGACCAGGACGGCGGCGAAGGCCACGGTCAGCAGGCTGGTCGGCACGGCGTGCGCCAGCATGACGCCCAGCCAGGAGAAGGGCAGGCTGGCGGCTGCGATCAGCAGCGCCGCGCGATAACGCACCAGGCGCCGGCGCAAGCCCTCGGCGGTTCCCACGCTGGCACCGAGGCAGGTGGCCAGCAGTGCGACCGGTGCCGCCTGTTCGAGCGACCAGCCCTGGGTGGCGACCAGTGCCGGCACCGACAGGATGCCGCCGCCTGCGCCGCTCAGGCCCATCACGATGCCCACGAAAACGCCGGCCAGCAGGGTCAGGAGCATGGAGTCACCGCAGGGAGCCGGGTGAATCCCGGCGAATGGACCGAACTTACCAGTTTGCAGGCAGCTTGCTGTGCGGCCTCAGGCATACCCGGATTCGGCACGCGGACGGGTGCGAACGACGGAAAAGAAAAAGCGGAGAGGGGGAGAAGCTGGCGCATCCGACACGATTCGAACGTGCGACCCCTGCCTTCGGAGGGCAGTACTCTATCCAGCTGAGCTACGGATGCGTGGGGATGCCGGCCCCGGGAGGGGCAGGCAGGCCGCGATCTTACTGCATCGGGCCGGTGCAGGCGAGCGCCACGGCCATACCCATGACGGGAACGCGTATATAATCGCGCCTTTATTTTGTCTGCCGTCTGAGGATCTCATGGCGAAGGTGAGCGGGTTTCGTCGCTGGGCAATGCCCGCGATTGCGGTTGTAGCAGCGGGTGTGCTCGTGGCTTGCAGCAAGCAGGAGCCTGTAGATGAAGAAGAAACTGCGCAACTGATCCAGCCCGTGGCCAAGGTGGAACTGTCTGGCGCGGCACCGGCGGCAAGTGCTGCGCCGCGGACCGGTGAGCAGGTGGTGAATAGCGTATGCGGTGCCTGCCACAACGCTGGCGTGGCCGGTGCGCCCAAGACGGGCGACAACGCTGCCTGGGCAACGCGCTTCAAGGATGGTCTGGACGGCATGGTCAAGATCGCGATTGCCGGCAAGGGCGCGATGCCGCCCAAGGGCGGTGGTGCCGACCTGACCGAACTGGAGATCACCCGTGCGGTGGTGTTCATGGCCAACAAGTCGGGTGGCAGCTTCAAGGAACCGGCAGCGCCGGCGCCCGCTGGCGGTGAGTCCGCGCCGGCCGAGGCTCCGGCCAAGAGCTGACCGGCTTCTGCTGAATGAAAAAGGCGACCCGCGGGTCGCCTTTTTTGTTTGTGCGGGCTTGCCGGTGAACGCTCAGAGCGCCTCGAACACGATGTCCTGCGCGCCTTCCCACAGGCACTTCACGCCCAGCGCGCGCAGGTTCTCCTTGCCTTCCACGATGGTCAGGAAGTGGTTGCCGGCCAGTTGGCCCAGCTTGCTGGAGAAGGAGCAGGCGCCGTAGGCCATGATGATCTCGGTTTCGCTGTAGCCGCCGGGGTAGAACAGCACGTCGCCCACGGACGGGTGGCTGGTGTGGTTCTCGAAGTCGACACCCAGCTTGAAGTCGCCCATCGGCACCCAGCAGCCTTCACCGCTCCAGCGTACGTGGATCAGTTTCTGCCGGTACGGCAGCATCTTCAGGAAAGCGGCCACGGTCTGCGGGGCGTCGGGGTGGGTTTCGGCGATGAAGCTGAAGTCGCCGGCGGTGATGCGGATCTTGCTCATGGTGGGTCTCGTCTGAACTGCAGATTGTTTATGTCGGTGAGCGCAGGGGTGGCGCCGCAGTGGCCGTTCAGGTCGCCGCTCAGGTCGTCGCCTTCGCCGGGAACCACTTCTCCACCGTCGGCATCTCCCAGGCGTCCATGCGTGCGATGAGCTGCTTCGGGTCGGCGTCGAGCTGGATCATGTCCACGTGCTCGATGCGCATGAACTCCCCCTTCGCCATGTTCTCCAGCATCGCGCGCATGGGGTTGTAGAAGCCGTTGATGTTCAGCACGCCGCTGGGCTTCACGTGGTCGCCCAGTTGCGTGAGCGTCGCCACCTCGAACAGCTCTTCCAGCGTGCCCAGGCCACCGGGCAGGGCGATAAAGCCGTCGGCGAGATCCGCCATGCGCGCCTTGCGGCTGCGCATGTCCGGCGTGATCTCGTGACGGGTCAGGCCGGGGTGCAGGTGGCCGCGTTCGAACAGGCGCTGGCTGATCACGCCATGCACCTCCCCGCCGGCCGCGAGCACCGCGTCGGCGGTGACGCCCATCAGGCCCTTGTGGGTGCCGCCGTACACCAGCGTGATGCCCAGCTCCGCCAGTACGGTGCCGAGAGCGCAGGCGCCTTCGGCGTACACCGGCGAGATGCCGAAGTTGGAGCCGCAGTACACGGCGATGCGTTTGAGTTTGAGTGTCGAGGTCGTCATGGTTCTGATGATGCGATGTCTGTGCGTGTCAGGGTCACTCAGGCGCCAATGATGTTCATGTCCTCAGTGCCCTGCGAAATCAGGGAAGGGCCGAGCAGGGTGGAGCGAAGCGGTTCTGGCTAGGCGCGCCGACGCAGACAGTACATCCACGTACGGCAAGGAGGCGCAACGACGCCAGAACCATCCTGCTCGGGCTTTATCCCATGGCAACTTCGTTGCCGCGTGCGGCCCAGCCGGTGACGCGCTGTTCGACCAGCGAGGAGATCACGTACAGCATGATGCCCATCGCGGCGAGGATGAACAGGCCGGCGAACACCAGGGGGACGTCGAAGTTGCCGCTGGCGATGATCATGACATTGCCGATGCCCTTGTTGGCGGCGACGGTTTCGGACAGCACGGTGCCGACGAAGGCCAGGGTGATGGCGATCTTCAGCGACGCGAACAGGTAGGGCAGGGCACGCGGCAGGCCGACGTTCCACAGGATGTCCAGCTTGCGGGCGCCGAGTACCTTCAGCACGTCCTGCAGTTCCGGCTCGGTGTGGGCCAGGCCGGTGGCGACGTTCACCACCACGGGGAAGGTGCAGATCACCATCGAGGTGAGGATGGCGGGCACCGTGCCGGCGCCGAACCACACTACGAAGATCGGCACCACCGCCACCTTCGGAATGCTGGAGAAACCCACCAGCAGCGGATAGGCCACGTCGTAGGCGAAGCGGCTGGAGCCGATGATCATGCCGATGACCACGCCGGCCAGCACGCCCAGCGCGAAGCCGGTGATGGTGGTGTACAGCGTCTGCATGGCATGCGGCCACAGCAGCGGCCCCTTCTCCAGCAGCACCGCGAAGATCGCGCTCGGGCGCGGCAATATCAGGCCGGAGATGTTGAAGACGATGCAGGCCAGCTCCCAGAGCGCGAACATCGACACGATGGCGATGGCCGACAGCATGCGCTGGCGGAGCTTGCGTGACAGCTTGAAGCTGCGTTTGCGGGCGGCGGGTTTCATGGCGGGCGTTGTGATGCGGGGAGTGGTGACGGAGGCCGTGGCCGCGGCGGGCGAGGGGCCTGTCGACGAGGCCGCGCCGGTGCTCGTCGGCGAAGCTGCGGAAGAGGCGCCGGCCGGCGCGGTCAGCGCGTCATCGATGGTCGTGGCGGTGTTCATCACGCAGCCTCCTTCTCGGCGCCGACAAGGGATACGGAGGGCTCCGTCGTGCGTGGCGACAGGTCGCTGCGTGCCTCGGCGATGCGCAGGCGCAGGGCCTGCACGAGTTCGGCGCATTCCGGCGCGTAGCTCATCTCGATGCTGCGCGGGCGCGGGAATTCCACGTTGCGTTCTTCCAGGATGCGGCCGGGCCGTGCGCTCATCACGCAGATGCGGGTGGCGAGGTAGGCAGCTTCGCGCAGGTCGTGGGTCACCAGCAGCACGGTGGGGCGCTGCGTCATCCACAGGTTCTGCATCGTGCCCCACAGCTCTTCGCGGGTGAACTGGTCGAGCGCGCCGAAGGGCTCGTCGAGCAGCAGCAATTGCGGTTCGTGGACCAGTGCGCGGCACAGCGAGGCACGTTGCAGCATGCCGCCGGAGAGCTGCCAGGGGCGCTTGTCGCCCATGCCGGTGAGGCCCACCTGCGCCAGCAGTGCGTCGGCGCGTTCGGCGTATTCGCCTTTCTTCTTCGCGCGGTAGTGCTGGCGGAAGGGCTCGACGATCTTCAGCGGCATCATCACGTTCTCGCGCACCGTCAGCCAGGGCAGCATGGTCGGGTTCTGGAAAGCGAGGCCGATGCGCGTGCGGTGCGGGCCGCCGACTTCGCGACCATCGACGATGACCCCGCCGCTGCTCGGCGACAGCAGGCCGCCGATGAGCTTGAGGATGGTGGACTTGCCGCAGCCGCTGGGCCCGACGAGGGCGACGAAATCGCCAGTGTCGATGCGCAGGTCGGTGCGGTCGAGTGCGAGGGTGGAGGTCTCACTGTCGGCGGCACCGAAGCGCACGGTGACGTCACGGAGGTCGATGAAAGGCTGGTTCATGATGGGCCTCGGAGCAGGGGCGGGCGCAAGATCAGCGCTGGTCAGCGGGCGTCACCACGTCGATCTGTGGCAGCGCGTTGTTGGGGAAGCCTTCCGGCACCTTCACGATGTTCTTCATCGTGGACCAGTCGTTGCGCACGTGCGGCGCCGGCATCTTCTGGATGCCTTTCACCGACTTGCCCCAGCCGACCGCGTCCTCCACCAGGCGACCGTCGCGCATCACGAAGCGGCCGCGCACGATGGTGTGTACCGGGTAGCCCTTCACGCGGCGGCCGTTCCACGGCGAAATCTTGCTGATCGACTGCAGCTTGCCGTGCGACAACATGCCGGCCTTGTCCATGTCGACGATGACGATGTCGGCATGCGCGCCGGCTGCGATGATGCCCTTGGTGCCGTACAGGCCCCAGGCCTTGGCGGGCGCCACGGCGCTCCAGCGCACGTAGTCCATCAGCGTCGCGCGGCCCTTGTTTACTTCGGTGAGCATCAATGCCATCTGGGTTTCCACGCCGGGGAAGCCGCAGTCGCATTCCCAGATGTTCTCGCGCGTGTTCTCCTCGATGGAGTGCGGCGCATGGTCGGTGGCGATCATGTCCACCGTGCCGTCGAGCAGCGCATCCCACAACGGCTGGTTGTGGCGCGCATCGCGGATCGGCGGATTGACGCGCAGCAGGCCGCCCTGGCGGATCATGTCCTGGGTGTTCAGCAGCACGTACTGCGGGCAGGTCTCCACCGTGATGTCGACGCCGCGCGCCTTGGCGTCGCGCACCAGCCACAGCGCATCCGCCGAGCTCTTGTGGGCGATGTGCACGCGGGCGCCGGTCCATTCGCTGAAGTGGATGATGCGGCTCACCGCCTCGATCTCGCACACCTCGGGGCGTGCCGCGAGATGGGCCTGCACGTCCATGCGGCCGGCGGCCTGCATGCGTTGCTGACGGCGCGCCATGATCGATGAATTCTCCGCATGCACGACGGTGCGGATGCCCAGCGGGGCGAGGATCTCGAAGGCTTCCAGAAGCGCACCGTCGGATGGTGCCGGCAGGTTGCCGAAAGTGTTGCCGACGAAGGCCTTGAAGCTGGTGGCGCCGTTGTCCAGCAGGTCTTCCAGCACATCCACGGTGTCGTCGCCGAGCAGGGCGTGGATGCCGAAGTCGACATACGAAGCTTCCGCCGCGCGCAGCTTCATCTGCAGCGCTTCCACCGTGCCGGTGGCCGGCTTGGTGTTGGGCATGTCGAACACGGTGGTGACGCCACCCATCACGGCGGCTGCCGAGCCGGTCTTCCAGGTTTCCTTATGCGGATAGCCGGGGTCGCGGAAATGCACGTGGCTGTCGATGGCGCCGGGCAGGATGTACTGGCCGTCGACACGAAATTCCTCGCGACCGGCGGGCATGATGTCGTCGTGGCCGACGGCGACGATGCGGCCGTTGTCGATGGCGACCGAGGCTTCGATGATGGCATCCGGCGAGACGACTTTGCCGCCGCGGATGACGAGATCGACTGTGGGCATGATGTTCTTCCTTGAATTGGCGTGCAGGTGTGCGGGCGCGTTCAGAGCATCGCCCAGCCGCCATCGACCGGCAGGTCGACACCGGTGATCTGGCGCGACA
>JAVHYF010000037.1:37375-39528 GCA_031119205.1 Moraxellaceae bacterium
AGCATCGCCCAGCCGCCATCGACCGGCAGGTCGACACCGGTGATCTGGCGCGACACTTCGCTGGCGAGGAACAGGCAGGCGTTGGCGACGTCGGCGTCGGTGGACACGCGGCGCAATGCGTAGTCCTCGGCGTGGCGCTGCGCTGCCTCCTCGACGCTGATGCCGTGCTGCTTCGCCATCGTGGCGCACACCTTGTCGCGGAAGCGCGGGCCGTCGACCATGCCGGGCGCCACACAGTTGACGTTGATGCCGTGCGGGCCGGCTTCCAGCGCGAAGCTCTTGGTGATGCCACGCAGGCCCCACTTGCTGGCGGAGTACGCCATGCGGCCGGCACGGCCACGCATGCCGAAGGTGCCGCCTACGTTCACCACCTTGCCGCTGCGGCGTTCGATCATGCCGGGCAGCACGGCCTGCATGGTGTTGAAGCAGCCGGTCATGTTGAGCTGCACGATCTCTTCGAATTCCTCCTGGGTGTTCTCCCAGCCCGGCTTGCCGACGGTGCCGGAGCCACCGGCGACGTTCACCAGCACGTCGATGCGGCCGAAGTGTTCCAGCGCGTGGCGGGTCATGGTGGCGACCTGCGTGTTCTGCGTGATGTCGCAGGCCAGCACGATGGCATCCACGCCGAGGGCGCGGGCCTCGGCCGCCACCGGTTCGATGGCGGCGGTGTCACGGCCGGTCAGCACCAGCTTTGCGCCTTCCCTGGCGAAAGCGAGACTCACCGCGCGGCCCATGCCTTTGGCGGGGCCGGTGATGAGGACGACTTTGTCTTTGAGTGCGAGATCCATGATGTGTATTTCCGGTTTGCATGGCCGCGCGCTGCGCGGCCATGAGGCGTGTAAGGCAGGGGTCAGAGCTTGGAGGCGCGCTCGGTGCGTGCCGGCAGGAAGCGGCGGTCGAAGACTTCCGTCGCAGCCGGCGTGCGGGCCAGCTGGCCGGAGGCGACCACGAGGTCGATGTTGCGCTTCAGGCGTGCGTCATCCACGTCGCCCAGGCCGATCCTGGCGATCTCCGGGTGGCTCATCTGTTCCTTGTAGGTGGCGACGAGTTTTTCCTTCTCGATGTCGCGCTTGAGCAGCGGTTCGCGCTTCATCACCGCGTCCATGCCGGCTTCCGGATTGGCCACCACTTCGTTGATGGCGCGGTTCAGCGCACGCAGGAAGCCCTGCACCGCCTTCGGGTTGTCCTTGATGAACTGCTGCGAGAAGAAGATCGCGTTGGAGTAGGAGTCGATGCCGTAGTCCGCGTAGTTGATGAAGCGCAGGTCCTTGTCCGGGTTCATGCCGATGCCCTTGGCGGCGAAGGTGACGGTCAGCGTGTAGCCGAACACCGCATCCACCTGGTCGCGCAGCAGCATCTGCTCACGCAGGTTGGGCGTCATGTTGGTGACGTTGACCTTGCTGGCATCCAGACCCGCCGACTTGGCGGCGAGCGGGAACAGCTTCAGCGCGGCGTCGTTGGCCGGGCCGCCGACGTTCTTGCCTTCCAGATCCTTCAGCGTCTTGATGGGGCTGCTGGCCTTGGTGGCGACCACGAAGGGCGTCACGTTGTAGAGCATGTACACCGCCACCGGGGCGACGGCGGGCTGCTTGGCGCTCAGGTCGATCAGCGCGTTGAGATCGCCGAAGCCAGCGTTGTAGGCACCGCTGGCCACTTTCGGGATCGATGCGGCCGAGCCTTCGCCCTGGTCGATCTCCACGTCCAGGCCTTCCGCCTTGAAGTAGCCCTTCTCCTGCGCGTAGAAGAACCAGGCCTGCGCGCCTTCGTACTTCCAGTTGAGCACCATCTTCACCTTGGTCTGCGCACTGGCAGCCAGCGGTGTGAGGGTGGTGGCAAGCGCGATGAGCAGCGCGGAGCAGGAGCGGGCGAAGTTCATGATCTTTCCTTCAGGGTTGCAGTGGAAGTTGTGGAGCGGGGTCTGGGGAGGGGCCGGCGGCGAGGGCGGCATGCACGGCTGCGCTGTCGGTCACGAAACCGTGCAGCAGGCGCACGAGGTAATGGATGGCCTCGCTGACGTGGGTGGGCGAGGGTGTGTTGCAGGCGTCGCTCACCAGCAGGCAGTCGTAGCCGAGGAAGGCGGCGTCCTGCAGCGTCGAGTACACGCAGCGGTCGGTGTTGATGCCGGCGAACAGCAGGGTGGTGATGCCCTGCGC
>JAVHYF010000038.1 GCA_031119205.1 Moraxellaceae bacterium
ACGTGCATGCCGGAACCGTTGTCGCCAACGATGGGCTTCGGCATGAAGGTCGCCGTCTTGCCGTACTGGTGTGCCACGTTGTGCACGATGTACTTCAGCAGCTGGGTCTGGTCGGCGCGACGCACCAGGGTATTGAACTTGGTGCCGATTTCGTTCTGGCCGGCGGTTGCCACTTCGTGGTGGTGCACTTCGACCGGCACGCCACAGGCTTCCAGCAACAGGCACATCTGTGCGCGGATGTCGTTCGCGGAATCAACCGGCGGCACCGGGAAGTAACCACCCTTCACGCCCGGGCGGTGACCGGTGTTGCCACCTTCGAACTTCTCGCCGGACGACCAGGCCGCTTCTTCAGCGAAGATCTTGTGCGAGGCGCCGGACATGTCGATCTTCCACTCCACGGAGTCGAAGATGAAGAATTCGGGTTCCGGACCGAAGTAGGCGGTGTCGCCCAGGCCGGTGCTCTTCAGGTAGGCCTCGGCGCGCTTGGCGATCGAGCGCGGGTCGCGGTCGTAGCCCTTGCCGTCGGACGGCTCGACGACGTCGCAGGTGATCACGACGGTGGTTTCGTCGAAGAACGGATCAATGTAGGCAGTGGCCGGATCCGGCATCAGCAGCATGTCGGAAGCCTGGATACCCTTCCAGCCAGCGATGGACGAACCGTCGAAAGCATGGCCATCGGTGAACTTGTCTTCGCCGAAAGCGCTGACGGGCACGCCGACGTGCTGCTCCTTGCCGCGGGTGTCGGTAAAACGGAAATCGACGAACTTGACGTCGTTTTCCTTGACCAGATTGATCACGTCTTGAGGGGTCATAATCACTCCTAGAGTTAAGCCAGATATCCGAAATCTTGTCCGCAATCGCGCCAGAGCGTGATTGCGGCAGAACCGAAGCGGGATGCAACAACCGTTAGCCGATCTTGCAGGGGCCCTGCCTTGCGGCACAGCCCCGACGGCGACAGGCGACCGTTGCAGTGGAAGCACTTACCATGCCACTGCGAGCCGGGACCTGCCCATTGTGCCATAAGCAAATTCCAGCAGTGGTAGAGGCCAATCCGCACCAAAAATGTGCGCAAACAGCCGTAGTGCACCACATAAGTGCGTTTCTGTCGTAGTCACGGCGGGCACTTTCGCTATGTGACCATGAATTCCGGTGCATTGCACAGCGGCGGTGCGCCACTTACATTGGCTATCAACCCTGCAAATCCCTCGCGCCAACAGCCATGACGACCCAGCCCGAAATCCTTGAACAAGCAAAAGCCCGCGCCACCCAGTTGCGCGTCCCCTATGCCGGATGCCTGACCCCGGGTGAGGCACATGCCCTGTTGCAGGCACAGCCTGAAGCCAAGCTCGTGGACGTGCGCACGCGCGCCGAACTCGACTGGGTGGGCCGCATTCCGGGCGCAGTGGAGATCGAATGGAACTCCTGGCCCGGCAGCGTCCCCAACCCCAACTTCGTGGGAGAGTTGCGTCGCCTGATCGAGCCGGGCGCTCCGGTGCTGTTCATCTGCCGCAGTGGCGCGCGCTCGCATGCCGCGGCTGTCGCGGCCAGCAACGCGGGCTTCACCAGTAGCTTCAACGTGCTCGAAGGCTTCGAAGGCGACCGCGACCCGCAGGGTCACCGTGGCCAGCTGGGTGGCTGGCGGCACGCAGGCCTGCCCTGGGCCCAGAGCTGACCGCCTGCAAGGACGGCCGCACGGCTCAGGAGTAGAATTGCGGCCCTCAGCGGCCAGCATCAGGCCGCGCTTCGCCAGCGAGCAGTCATGCAAGTCGCCACCATCAGTTTTGACCGTTTCAACACGCTTCGTGACGAGGAAGCCCACGAGCGCATCCGCGCCGCCAAGGCAAAGCTCGGCAAGCGCGTCGTGCTGCTGGTGCACCACTACCAGCGCGCCGACGTCTACCAGCACCATGACCTTACCGGCGATTCGCTGAAGCTTTCGCGGCTGGCCTCGCAGACCGACGCGGAATTCATCGTCTTCTGCGGCGTGCACTTCATGGCAGAGGTGGCGGACATCCTGTCCAAGCCCGAACAGATTTCCATCCTGCCGGACCTCGCCGCCGGCTGTTCGATGGCCGACATGGCCAACCTCGCCAAGGTGGAGCGCAGCTGGCGCGAACTCGCCGAAGTGCTCGGCGAAGACCCCGACAAGCTGGTCACACCAGTCACCTACATCAACTCCGCCGCCGACCTGAAAGCTTTCTGTGGCGAGCACGGCGGCATCGTGTGCACCTCCAGCAATGCGCCGACCATCCTCGACTGGAGCTTTGCCCAGCGCGAGAAGATCCTGTTCTTCCCGGACCAGCACCTGGGCCGCTGGAGTGGCTACAAGAAAGGCATTCCGCTGGAAGACATGCTGGTGTGGGATCCGGACCTGCCGCATGGCGGCCTGGAGCCCACCGACATCAAGCGCGCAAAAATGCTGCTGTGGAAGGGCCACTGCTCGGTGCACCAGATGTTCCAGCCCTCGCACATCATCAAGTGGCGCAACAAGTATCCGGATGGCATTGTCATCTCGCACCCGGAAAGCGCGTTCGAGGTCTGCAAGCAATCCGACTACGTCGGCTCCACCGAGTACATCCTGAAGACCGTGAAGGACGCCGCGCCCAATACGCGCTGGCTGGTTGGCACAGAACTGAACCTGGTCAACCGCCTGGCGGAGGAAGTGAAGCACGAAGGCAAGGTTGTCGAATTCATGGCGCCCATGGTGTGCATGTGCTCGACGATGCAACGCATCGACCCGCAACACCTGGCCTGGACGCTGGAAAACCTCGTGGAAGGCAAGGTGGTCAATCGCATCACCGTACCCGAACACGAAGCCGCGCTCGCCAAGTTGTCGCTGGAGCGCATGCTGGCCGTGTCCTGATCCAGCCCGTCTTGCACGAAGGAAAAGGGCCAGCGTCTGCTGGCCCTTTTCGTTTGCGGCGCTCTGCCGGTCGCGTCAGTCGTACTTGATCGAACAGCCGTAGGCGCGCGTTGTGGCAACGGAGATCGGCTTGCCCGCCAGGGACTCATCCAGGGCAGCACTCACGTAGTTCTTCGAGGTCTTCACATGCTCGGGATTGGCGCTGCGCCGATCGTCGATGGCGCCGTAATAGACCACCTTGCCCTGCGGATCGACGATGTACATCGCCGGCGTGTTCTGCGAGTTGTAGGCGCGCGCGATCTCGCTCTTGCCATCCATCAACAGCGCGGTCATCGCGGCATTCTTGTCCTTCGCCCATTTGCCCAGATCGGCCGGCTTGATGTACTCGCTGGACACGGTGTTCGTGGAATTCACCGCCAGCCACACCACGCCTTTGCCGGTGTAGGTCTTCTGCAGGCTCTGCATGTTGTTGCTGTCGTAGTGCTTCTGCACGTACGGACAATGCGGGTTGTTCCACTCCAGCACCACGTACTTGCCGCGGTAGTCGGAGAGCTTCACCGGCTTGCCGTCGGTGCTGCTGAGCGTGAAATCCGGTGCCGGTTGGCCAACGCTCACAGCCCACGCCGGCGCAGAGCCCAGCAACAGGCAGACAAGCAGGGGCTTCATGGTCACGTTCGCAAGAATTTTCATGGTGAGGTCTCCTTGAGTGCATCCAGCACGATGTCGGGGGTCAGTATTTCCGGCAGCAGCACAGGTTGCTGGCCGGGTCTCTGTACAACATAGACCGGCACGCCCTTGCGTCCCAGTGCGTCGAGCGCCCGGGTGATGGCCGGGTCTTGCCGCGTCCAGTCCGCACGCATTGGCACGAAGCCCTCGCGGGCGAAGGCGTCCCGCACATCGTCGCGATGCAGGACGAGGCGCTTGTTCACCTGGCAGGTCACGCACCAGGCTGCAGTGAAGTCGACGAACACACCGCGCCCTGCCGCCAGTTGCTCCTGTACCGCCTGCGGCGACCACGCCGCCCAGCTGTCCGCCTTCACGGTCGCCGGCTCGTCGCTACGCGCGGCCTGCAACAGCACAAGTACAGCGCACAACGCCACCACGACCCCGCTCAACTGCCAGCCGCGTCCACCGCCGCCCTGACGCTGTCGCCAGGCCCACGCGGCGGCCGCCGCGAGCACCAGTGCCATGCCCAGCCAGGCCATCGCACCTGCCCCGCTCTGCTCGCCCAGCACCCAGGCCAGCCACACGGTGGTGGCATACAGCGGGAAGGCCAGCGCCTGTTTGAAACGCTGCATCCAGGCACCCGGCTTCGGCAGCCAGCGGCGGGCCCTCGACCAGCAGGCCAGTACAACAAAGGGCAAAGCCATGCCCAGCCCGAGGAATGCGAACACCCACAAGGCCTGCCAGGCGGACTGCCCGATCGCGTAGCCCAATGCAGCGCCCATGAAAGGTGCCGTGCAAGGGGATGCTGCAAACACCGCCAGCACACCGGTGCCGAATGCCTGCGCGGCACCCTGATGCCGGCCCACGCCGGCCGACGCGGCCTGGCCGAACTCGAACACGCCCGACAGATTCAGCCCCATCACGAAGAACAGTGTCGCCAGCAACACCACGAAGGCTGGAGACTGCAACTGGAAGCCCCAGCCGAGTTGCTGGCCGGCCGCGCGCAGGCCGATGAGTAACAGGGCCAGCAGCAGGAAGCTGAGCACCACGCCCACCGCATAGGCCGCCGCATGCACACGCGCCTGCACGGGCTGTTCGTCCTTCGCCAGCGCAAGCAGTTTGATCGACAACACGGGGAACACGCAGGGCATCAGGTTGAGGATCAGGCCACCGACGAACGCCAGCAGCAAGGCTCCCCACATACCCCTGGCGGGTGCCGCCGATGCAGCCGGTGCAGTCCCGACAGGTGCGTCCACCTCCAGCACGCTTACCCGCCCGGCATCGTCCGCAACGACCAGCACGCCGTGCAGGCGATCCAGCGGACCAACAGGCTGCACGGCAGGCGGCACGTCCAGCGTGAAGCCATCTCCACTGGCCTGCAGCACCTGGCGGCCGGACGCCTCCACCAGTCCCTCTCCATACGGAAAGTACTCCACCTTGGTCACCGCCACCGCGCCCGGTGGGCGAGCCACCAGCCTCGCCTGACCTGCGTGACGGTTCGCGCTCAGCCCCCAGCCGTGCTGCGCCTGCGGGCGCCGTGCATCCACGCTGGCGAACAGCCCTTGCAGCGGCCCGGCAGCTGCCTGCGCCGCCACCGGCACGCGCAGTTCGAACTCGCCCTCCTCCGGAATGCACTTGACCTGACACACCAGCCAGGTGGCCGCCAGCCGCAGGCGCATGTCGGGCGTCGTCAGGCCGGCAGGCACCGCGATGCTGACCGGCAGCAGGTGGTCGCCCTCGTAGCCGTAGTTGGTCAGCGGCCCCACCGGCAATGCATGCGGGGCAGGCCATTCGATTTCGCCGGCGGAGAACCCTTCCGGCAGTTCCCACGTCAACGTTGGAGGCTCGCCCGAATCACCGGGGTTACGCCAGTAGGTATGCCAGCCCGGTGCATGCTCGATGCGCAGGCCGGCACGCAGGGTCTGGCCCGGCACGACCGCCTGCTGCAGCGTGACAAGGCTGGCACGCACATGCGGCGTCTGCAGCACGTGCGCGTCCTGCGCCCACGCGAAGCGCGCCAGGCCACACAGACAAACCAACAGCCAGAGACGAATGCACATGCACTTTCCTGACAGAGGGCGACTACAGGACGATGTAGCCGCAGACTACCGGATGATGGCAAAGTTTCGTCCGACATTCCGTCCGATGTTTCGTACGATCTTTCGTTTTAGTGGCCGCACAGACAACCCATGCAGACATTGAACGTGTGCACCTACAACATCCACAAGGGGTTCTCGCAGTTCAACCGGCGCCTGATGGTGCATCAGTTGCGCGAGCGGCTGCGGACTCTCAACCCCGACATCCTGTTCCTGCAGGAAGTCCAGGGGCAGCACAGCCGCCACGCCTTGCGCCACAGCGACTGGCCCGCACACGGGCAGCATGAGTTCCTGGCCGAGGACAACTGGCAGGCCGCCTACGGACATAACGCCGTCTACGGGCACGGCCATCATGGCAACGCGGTGCTCTCGCGCTTCCCGATCGCAGCCGCGGCCAACCATGACGTCAGCCTGACTCGCCTGGAGCGGCGGGGCCTGCTGCACTGCCAGCTCAACCTGAACGACACGATCGTGCATGGCATCTGCGTGCATCTGTCCCTGACCGAATCGCAACGGCGGCGCCAGCTCGAACTCCTGGCCGAACATGTCGAGCGGAACATTCCGCGCGACGAGCCCTTGATCATCGCCGGCGACTTCAATGACTGGCGGGTGCATGCCAGCGACTGGCTGGCCGAACGGCTGAACCTGCACGAAGCCTTCACCGAGTTCGACGAGCAACCCGCGCGCAGTTTCCCCAGCAGCCTGCCGGTGCTGCGCCTGGACCGCATCTACCTGCGCGGTCTGCGCGTGCGTGACGCACAGGTCCATTCCGGACCGCGCTGGGCGAAGCTGTCGGACCACGCGCCACTGACCGCCGAGCTGGAGCTGATTGCTTGAGTATGCAGGTGCTCGATGGCAACGACATCCGGCTGCTGGAGAGCGGTGCCCGCTACTTCCCGTCCCTGCTGGCCGCCATCGCGGAGGCACGTGCCGAAGTCCACATCGAGACCTACATCTACGAAGCCGATGCCACCGGCGAGCGCGTCACCGCTGCGTTGATCGACGCGGCGAGACGGGGGCTCGCGGTGCGCGTAATGGTCGACGGCTTCGGTGGCCGCAGCTTCGTGCGCGACACCGCGCAGCGGCTGCTGGATGCAGGCGTGGACGTCATGATCTTCCGCCGCGAGATCGCCCCGCTGCAGATGCGTCGCCATCGCCTGCGTCGCCTGCATCGCAAACTGGTGGTGATCGACGCGCAGATCGCTTTCGTCGGTGGCATCAACATCATCGACGACATGAATACGCCAACGCAGATTCCCCCGCGCTTCGACTATGCCGTCCGGATTGAAGGGCCGTTGCTGGCGGACATTCATGGCGCCGCGCTCAGCCTATGGATGCGCCTGCGCTGGGCAGATTTCCACCATCGCCCGGACAGTCAGTCACAACTGCAACCGGTGACTGCCGTCGCGGGGACGCGGCGCGCTGCCTTCCTGGTGCGCGACAACCTACGCCATCGCCGCGACATCGAGACCGCCTATCTCGATGCCATCGAGAACGCACGCCACGAGATCATCCTTGCCAACGCCTACTTTCTGCCCGGCTGGCGCTTCCGGCGTGCACTGATGGATGCTGCGGCGCGCGGCGTGAAGGTCACGCTGCTGCTGCAGGGACGCGTCGAGTACTGGCTCTTGCACCACGCCTGCCGCGCGCTCTACCCAGCCCTGCTGGATGCCGGCGTGCGCATCATCGAGTACCGCCTGAGCTTCCTGCACGCCAAGGTGGCGGTGGTGGACCAGGACTGGGCCACCGTGGGCTCCAGCAACATCGACCCCTTCAGCCTGATGCTGGCACGCGAGGCCAACGTGGTGGTGCGCGACATCGGCTTCACCACCGAGCTGCGGGTCAGCCTGCAACGCGCGATGGCCGAGGGTGGCGCGAACCTCACGCCGAAGCGCTGGCTGCGCCAGCCCTTCTTCATGCGCGGTCTGAGCTGGGCCGCCTACGGTCTTGTCCGGCTGTTGATCGGCGTTGCGGGTTACGCCCGCGAGCGCCCTGAACGCTGAACCCGTCGTTCAACCATCCGGCCAGACGGCGGCGCGGATGTGCGGAATGCGCGCGCGATCCCAGTTCGCGATGGCCCATTGCCACAGCTCGCCGAGGCTGGCATCCGGCCAGCCATCCGGCAGCGGCTGGCCGAGAAATCGCAGGGCACCAGCCAGGCCATGGACAGGCGAAGTCACGTCCAGCGCACGCGCCAGCGTCTGCTTGGACAATTTCTCGCCATGCGCGTTGGTGGCTACCGGCAGGTGCAGATACTGCGGCGTCGGATAGCCAAGGCAATTCTGCAGGTAGATCTGGCGCAGGGTGGAGTCCAGCAGATCGGAGCCACGCACGACATGCGTCACGCCCTGCTCGGCATCGTCCACCACCACGGCAAGCTGATAGGCGAACAGCCCGTCAGCCCGCAGCAGCACGAAGTCGCCGACGTCGCGCTCCAGGTCTTCGCTGACTTCGCCCTGCAGCAGATCGGCAAAACACAACTCACCCGGTTGCGTGCGCAGTCGCCAGGCGCGCGCCTCGCGCCCGGCAGCCAGACCGGACCGGCAGGTGCCCGGATAGCGGCGGGAGCCGTCGCGGGCCAGCGCCGAATCGGCAATCTCGCGACGGGTGCACGCGCATGGATAAACCGCAGATTTGTCACGCAGGCGCGTCAGGGCTGCGTGGTAATGTGATTCCCGACGACTCTGCCATAGCAGTTCGCCATCCCATTCGAAGCCCAGGGCTTCCAGTTGCAGCAGGATGGTGTCGGCGGCCCCCGGCACGCAGCGCGGCGCATCGACGTCTTCCATGCGCAGCAGCCAGCGGCCACCGGCATGGCGGGCGTCGAGGAAGGAGCCCACGGCGGCCACCAGCGAGCCCGAATGCAGCGGGCCGGTAGGCGACGGGGCGAAGCGACCAACGTAGTCGCGACGAGAGACAGAATGATCGGAAGCCGGATTCGTCATGCGGATGGCGCGGTCCACGGCGCCGACAGGCAGAGGCAACGGGGGCACGGCAGATGCGTTCGACAATCCATACATTCTCGCGCCATTCGTGGGCGTAAAGGCGCATCGCTGAAACGATGAACCGCCTGCCCCGCATCCTTCCGGATTCATGCGATCGTCATCTCCTGATGATCGCCAGTGTGCGCATCGGCCTCGCGTGCATGCTGCTCGCCGTGCCGATAGGCCTGGCGTGGCTGGCAGGCATCAGCGCGGGGCCAATCCCCTGGCTATGGGGGCTGGCCCTGTTCGGCTCCTCGCTGTGCTCGCTGTTCATCGCCAGCATGATGCAGGCCGCCGGCAAGGATCCCCGCCGGCTGGAGCGGGCCGAACGATTCTACGCGGCCAAGTGCCTGCTCGCCGGCATGTGCTGGGGCGCACTGCCCCTCCTTGCACAGCCATCGGTACCAGACGGCTACCTGCTGGCACTGGTCATCATCCTGCTGACCGCCGCCACCATGGGCGGCCTGCTGATGGCGCTGTTCCGCCATGCCTACCTGTGCTTCCTGCTGCCTACGATGCTGCCGCTGGCCTGGCGCCTCGCATCGGAAGGCCCGGCGATGCGCCTGTCTGCCTGGGGCATTCTTGCCGCGACCGCGATCCTCGCCCTGTCCCATCGCACCTTGCACCGCCGCGCTGTCGATCTGATCGCCTTGCGCGAACACAGCGAGGCGACCACCCGCGAACAGACGCTGATCCTCGACGCTGTCGCCGAAGGTGTCCTGCTGGTGCGCGAGGGCCGTATCGTCAAATGCAATCGCCGTGCGGCGGAGCTGTTCGCGAGCCCGTTCGACAACTTCGTCGGCGGCACGCTGGGCGCGCTGCACGAGAACACAGAGGAGTGGGCAGAACGCCACGCCGCCCTGCAACAGCGTGCCGATGGCAGCCTCGACTACACCGCCTGCCTGCTACGCCGCGATGGTCGCCGCTTCTGGGCCGAGCTCTCCGCGCGCGCCCTGCAACCGGGTGACTTGTCGCGCGGCGCGGTCTGGCTGGTGTCCGACATCTCCGAGCGACTCCATGCCGAGTCACAGCTGCGCGCCAGCGAACGCCGCTTCCGCCGCCTCGCCGCACTGTCATCGGACTGGTACTGGGAGCAGGACACCGAGTATCGCTATACGCAGGTGAATGGCGCGCACCTCGACGCCCTGCTCACCCCCAGCCATCAGGCACTCGGCCGCCGCCGCTGGGAGCTGCCGGGCATCTCGGGCGTGAGCGAAGAGCAATGGTCGGCCCACAAGGCACAACTCGACGCCCACAAGCCTTTCGCGGACTTCGTCTACCAGATGTCCTCCCGCGACGGCGAACTACGCTGGGTGTCGAGCAGCGGTCACCCCATGTTCGACGAGCACGGCCGCTTCTGTGGCTACCACGGCGTCGGCACTGACATCACCGATCGCGTGGACAACGCCGCGCGTTTCCGCCACCTGGCCCATCACGACACGCTGACCGGTTTGCCCAACCGCCGCCTGCTGGACGACAGACTGGAACAGGCGATCGCCCAGGCGCGTCGCTGGAGCCAGCGCGTGGTCGTGATGCTGCTGGATCTCGATGACTTCAAACTCATCAACGACAGCGCCGGTCATGCTGCGGGCGATCGCGCCCTGCGCACCGTGGCAGAGCGCCTGCGTCGCACGGTGCGCGAGAGCGACACCATCGCGCGGCTCGGCGGTGACGAGTTCGTGGTGGTGCTGAACGAAGCGGATGAACGCCTCGATACCTGCCCGGTCGCCAACAAGATCATCGACGCCGTGCGCGAGCCTGTGTTCGTCGACAGCTGCGAGTATCGACTGGGCGTCAGCATTGGCATCGCGATGTATCCCGACCATGGCGACACCCCCGGTCAGTTGCTGGCCCTCGCCGACAAGGCCATGTACCGATCGAAGAGCGAAGGCGGCGCAAGCGTGCAGGTCGCGCCTGCACTGGATGACCAGCAGCTGCCGCTGAACTTCCCCGGCGAGTCCGGCAAACGCCATCTGGACGCCTGAGCGCAAGAGTCACCGCTGCAAAAGGAGAGGGCCGCATGTTGCGGCCCTCTCCTTTTGCGGTACGAGGAATGTTCAGACGTTGAACAGGAAGTTCAGCACGTCGCCATCCTTCACTACGTATTCCTTGCCTTCAGCGCGCATCTTGCCGGCTTCCTTCGCACCGGCCTCACCCTTGTACTGGATGAAATCGTCGAAGGCGATGGTCTGCGCGCGGATGAAACCCTTCTCGAAATCCGTGTGGATCACACCCGCTGCCTGCGGCGCGGTATCACCCTTGTGGATGGTCCAGGCACGCACTTCCTTCACGCCCGCGGTGAAGTAGGTCTGCAGGCCCAGCAGGTCATAACCGGCACGGATCAGTCGGTTGAGGCCAGGTTCGGACAAGCCCAGGTCGGCGAGGAAGGCCATCTTGTCCTCGTCCTCCAGGTCAGCAAGCTCCTGTTCGATCTTGGCACACAGCGCCACGACCGGCGCACCCTCCTTCGCTGCATGTTCGCGCAGGCGGTCCAAGTGCGGATTGTTTTCGAAACCGTCTTCCATCACGTTGCCGACGTACATGGCGGGCTTCAGTGTCATCAGGCACAGCGGCTTGAGCAGCACGATGTCATCACTGGACAGCTTGAGCGTACGCGCTGGCTTGCCCTCGTTGAGGTGCGGCAGCATACCTTCGAGCAGCGCGACGAGCTTCTGCGCATCCTTGTCGCCGGCCCGCGCCTTCTTGTTCTCGCGCTGGATCGCCTTTTCCACCGCACTCATGTCGGCCAGCGCCAGCTCGGTCAGGATGGTCTCGATGTCAGCCAGCGGATCGACCTTGCCGGATACGTGCACGACATTGTCGTCATCGAAGCAGCGCACCACGTTGACGATGGCATCCGTCTCGCGGATGTTCGCCAGGAACTGGTTGCCCAGGCCTTCGCCCTTGGAAGCGCCAGCCACCAGCCCAGCGATGTCGACGAACTCGACGATCGCCGGCTGCATCTTCTGCGGCTTCACGATGTCAGCCAGCTGCTGCATGCGGGCGTCCGGCACTTCCACGATGCCCACGTTGGGCTCGATGGTGCAGAACGGATAGTTCTCGGCCGCGATGCCCGACTTGGTCAGCGCGTTGAAGAGGGTGGACTTGCCGACGTTGGGCAAGCCGACGATGCCGCATTTGAGGCTCATGCTTTGTCCTTGGGCGCCGCAGGGCGCGTATTGAGTGTCTGGATCGCTGCGTTCCAGTCGCCCTTGGCGATCTTCGGCCAGGCGAGCAGCGCACGATCCACCGCTGCGTCGATGTCATCCTGCTCTTCGCGCCGTGCGCGATTGAGCACGTAGTTCGCAACCTGTGCCTTGTCACCCGGATGGCCGATGCCGATGCGCAGGCGCCAGTAGTCCTGAGTGTTCAGCCGCGCGGTGATGTCCTTGAGGCCGTTGTGACCACCCAGGCCACCGCCGAACTTCAGGCGCAGATGACCAGGCGGAATGTCCAGCTCATCGTGCACCACCAGCATCTCAGCCGGTGCGATTCGATAGAAGTGCGCCAGTGGCTGCACGGCCTGGCCCGAGCGGTTCATGTAGGTCTGCGGCAGCAGGATCCACACGTTGCCGGCCCGGCCCACGAAACCGTGGTAACGCGATTCATGGTTCAGCGGCGCGCCGAGTTCGCGCGCCAGTCGCTCACAAAACCAAAACCCGGCGTTATGCCGGGTTTCGGAATATTCGGCCCCGGGATTACCGAGGCCGACGATCAGCTTGGGAGCGGCTTGCGTCATGCAGGATCACTCGACGCGATTCGTCATGCGCAGCGCGCACCCGCGCGATCAGGCTGCGGGCGCAGCAGCTTCACCGTCGGTGTCGGCAGAGCCGCGCACCTGCAGGATGGTCGCCACGACCGGATCGCCTTCGCCGTGGGCAACCAGCGATACGCCAGCCGGCAGCTTCAGTTGCGAAGCGTGCAGGGAGTGGCCCAGCACCAGATCCTTCAGGTCGACTTCGATGAACTCCGGCAGGTTGCCCGGCAGGCACTCGACGTCCACTTCGTTCAGCACGTGGGACACGATGCCACCACCCAGCTTCACACCCGGGGCGATGTCGGCGTTGATGAAGTGCAGCGGCACCTTGATGTGCATCTTCTTGCTGGCATCGACGCGCTGGAAGTCGATGTGCAGCACTTGCTGCTTGTACGGGTGCCACTGGGTGGTGCGCAGCACCACGGTTTCCTTGCTGCCTGCAACGTCGATGTTCAGCACGGACGCGTGGAAGGCTTCCTTGCGCAGCGCGTGGAACAGGTCGTTGTGATCCAGCGAGATCTGGACCGGGGCGGCCGTACCGCCGTAGATGATGCCGGGCACCGAACCGGCGCGACGCAGGCGGCGGCTCGCACCCGTACCCTTGTCATCGCGCTTGGCGGCAGTGATGTTGAATTGCATGGTCTTTCTCCAGATTAAACGCGCACCCGCGACCAGGTTTGCGTCACACAAAACGGCGGACAACATGTCCGCCGCAAAACACTTTTACTCGTCGGTGAACAGCGAGCTCACCGACTCTTCGTTGCTGATGCGCAGCATGGTGTCTGCCAGCATCGCCCCGATGGAAATCTGCTTGATACGCGAGCTGGCGCGCGCATCGTCGCGCAGCGGGATGGTGTCGGTCACCACCAACTGGTCCAGCTCCGAATCGTTGATGCGGCTGATCGCTGCGCCCGACAGCACCGCGTGGGTGATGTAGGCAACGACGCGCTTCGCACCGTGTTCCTTCAATGCCTGCGCAGCCTTGCACAGGGTGCCCGCGGTATCGACGATGTCGTCGACGATCACGCAGGTGCGGCCCTGGATGTCGCCGATGATGTTCATCACCTCGGACACGTTGGCCTTGGGACGACGCTTGTCGATGATCGCCAGATCGGTTTCCAGATGCTTGGCGACTGCACGGGCACGCACCACACCACCGACGTCCGGCGATACAACCATCAGGTCTTCCAGCGGCTCGGTCTTGCGCAGGTGATCCAGCAGGATCGGCGTGGCGTAGATGTTGTCGACCGGGATGTCGAAGAAACCCTGGATCTGGTCGGCGTGCAGATCGACGGTCAGCACGCGCTGCACACCGGCGGCCTGCAGCATGTTGGCCACAACCTTGGCGGTGATCGCGACACGCGCCGAACGCGGGCGGCGATCCTGGCGGGCATAGCCGAAGTACGGGATGGCAGCGGTGATACGGCCGGCCGAGGCGCGCTTCAGCGCATCGACCATCACCAGCAGCTCGATCAGGTTCTCGTTGGTCGGCATGCAGGTCGGCTGCAGGATGAAGACGTCGCGACCGCGCACGTTCTCCAGCAACTCGACATTCACTTCGCCGTCCGAGAAACGGCCTACGGTGGCAGCGCCGAGCGGAATGCCCAGTCGCTTGACGACATCGGCCGCCAACTTGGGATTGGAGTTGCCGGTGAACACCATCAGGCTGCGGTAAGCCATGACTAGCCTCTCGAACACGCGCAGCGAAGCACGTTTTGACTCAGTATGCCGACGCCATTGGCGCCCAAAAACACACGGGCAGACCCTTGAAGGGTCTGCCCGATCGATTGGCTGGGGAGGAAGGACTCGAACCCTCGAATGCCGGAATCAAAATCCGGAGCCTTGGCCAACTTGGCGACTCCCCAATTAACCTTTAAAACCTTTCCTCAGCCGTCCGCCCAGACCCGCAGGGGATGCTCATCGAGCCCCGCTGCAGCCCACACCCGCCAGTCCTGATCCAGCGCTGCAACCACTTGCCTTGCCGTTGCCTCATCGGGGCAGGGCAGGAACACGCAGGCGCCTGAACCACTCATTCGCGGCGTCCCGAAGGGTTTCAGCGCTTCCAGCGCCGCAGCCACTTGCGGGTAGCGACGAGAGGCCACTGCTTCCATGTCGTTGCGCGTTGCATTCCACAACCCGCTGTCGAACAAGCCTGGCGACCCCTCAGCCAAGGAGCCAGCGATTATGAGGGGTTTGGTGTCTCGCGTCAAATCCTTTGCCGCGAAAATCTCCACGGTCGGGACGCTGACAGGAGGCTCCACCACCACGTACCAGGCCGGCGGAATACGCAGCGGACGCAGGGCCTCGCCGACGCCTTCGGCGAACGCGCTCTGGCCGAAAATGAAGAAAGGGACGTCTGCACCCAACACCAGCGCCCACTCCTGCAGGCTCTGGCGCGGAACGCCGAGCTGCCAAAGACGGTTCAATGCCAGCAGCGTGGTGGCCGCATCCGAACTGCCGCCGCCCAGTCCACCGCCCATCGGCAGGCGCTTCTCCACCTCGATATCAACGCCGAGGCGGCAACCCGTGCGGGCCTGCAGCAACCGCGCCGCGCGCACGACCAGATCCTGCTCCGGCTCTACGCCGACAAGCTGGCTGACGCGGCGCACCTCGCCATCGTCGCGCAAGCTGAAGCTCAGCATGTCTCCGTGGTCGAGCATGCGGAAGGCCGTCTGCAGCGTGTGGTAGCCGTCATCGCGACGGCCGGTGATGTGCAGGAAAAGATTGATCTTCGCCGGCGCCAGCCCGCGCAAAACACGTTCGCTCACAAACGCCTCACAACAGCCATTCTTCGATGGCAAGGCGGATACGCAACGGTCCGTTCTCGGCTTCGATGAGGCTGGGCAAGGCATTGGGCAGCTCGCTCTCGTAGCCGAGGTAGCTGATCTTCCACTCCTTGTCCTGCAGGCTGAGCGGACGCCCTTGCGGGTCACGCGCCAGCACTTCGGCCGAAGGACCGGCTCGCCCCACGACCCACAGCGCGAGCGAAGCGATCGGCACCGGCACTTCGGTCATTCGCGCTATCAGCACATCCGGCGTACGGGCGTCATAACGTTCGCCGGAGTCGGTGATCCAGCGTGCGCCCTGCGCATCCCGCTGCAGTTCGGCCAGCACGGAACCCAAAGGGTTGGCGAAACCGATGGCATCGGCTTCCGGTGCGTGCTGCCACATGAGGCGGATGTTCTCGGCGCGCTGACCGTAGCGGATGGCGGCGCGTGCATCGAACTGGAAGGCGTTGATCGTGTCACGGGCCGGGCGCGGAGGAATCTCCACTTTCTTCGGCGCAGCGGCACAGGCAGCAAGGATCAGGACGGCACCCGCCAGCAGCAGGCGCGTGCCCCAGGACTTGAACAGGGATAGGGACATCAGGGCTTCTCGCCGGTCAGGCGCAGCATGGTCGTGCGCAGCACGGTGCTTTCAGGATTGTCTTTCAGGGAGCCTTGCCAGGTCTTGCGCGCTTCATCGCGACGACCCAGCGCCCACAGCACTTCGCCGAGGTGGGCGGTGATCTCGGCATCCTGGTTGAGCGCATGGGCGCGCTGCAGGTAGTCGAGCGCGGCCTTCAGGTCGCCGCGCCGGTACTTCACCCAGCCCATGCTGTCGAGGATGGCGGCATCTTCCGGCTGCAGCTTGAGCGCCTGGGCGATGAGCTTCTCGGCCTCGTCGAGGCGCACATTGCGATCGGCGAACGAGTAGCCCAGCGCGTTGTAGGCGTGGGCGCCATCCGGCCGCAGCACGATCAGGCGGCGCAGGCGCGATTCCATGACATCGTATTTCTGCAGGCGATCGGCGGTCAGCGCGGATTCGTACAGCGCGTCCTGATTGTCCGGACGCCGCGCCAGCAGCTCGTTGAGCACGGTCAGCGAGTCTGCGTCGCGCTGGTTCTGGCGCAGCAGCTGTGCTTCTGCCAGCAGGTAGTTCTCGAAGTTGCCGGTGTCCTGTTCGGCAGCGGCACGCAGCAGCGCACGCGCAGCGTCCATGCGGCCCCGCTTCACTTCGATCTGGGCCAGCCCCATGCGGGCCGCAGCGTAGTTTTCGCCAACGCCGACCTGACTCAGCTCGATGACCGCGGCGTCATCGCGATTGGTGCTCGCGAGCAGGCGGCCGAGCTGCAGGTGCAGCAGGTCGGGACGGTAGCCTTCGCTGATCAGCCGACGCAGTTGCGCTTCGGCGGTGGCGTTGTCGCCGACCTCGGCCGACAGCAGGGCCACGGCAAACGCGAACTCGCGGTTGTCCGGAAAGTCCGCCAGCAGCTTGCGGTAGACCTCGGCGGCCTCCTGGTTGCGACGCTCGCTGACCAGCCAGCGGCCGTAGGCCATGCGGGCCTCACGCGCCTGTGGATACTGCTTGCCGAACTCGCCCAGTTGCTCCATCGCAGCCGCGCGGCGCACCGCGGGAGCGGACTGGGCGCGCAGGATGGCGGCCTGCTCGAAATCCGGTTTGAGTTTCAACGCCTCGCTGGCCGCAGCCTCCGCGCTGTCGAGGCGCTTGGCGTCGGCGTAGGCACCGGCGCGCGCGAACTGCGCCTCCGGCGTGTTCAGATACGGCGCCGTCAGACGCTCGATGGAAGCCAGGGCGGCCGCCTTGTCCGTGAACCCGGCATAGACGCTGGGCAGTTCCAGCATCAGCGCGCCGCGCTTGGCACTGTCGCCGGCCAGCACGCGTACCAGCGCAGACTCCAGTTCCTCGATCTTGCCGCGCGAACTGGCCACCACGCCAGCCAGCACACGTGCCGCGTCGACATTGCCCGGCTCCTGCGCCAGCCACAGCCGGGCACCGTCACCCGCCGACTTGAAGTCACGGGCGACCAGGGCCAGTTCGGTAGCGCGCCGGGAGTAGCGCGGATCGCGCGTCTTGCGTGCGAGGTCGAGGTAGATCGCGGTCGCGGTAGGCAGGTCGCGCCGCAACGCCGCCAGTTCCGCGAGCACCGCCTCGAACAGCACGGCACCGCTCAACTCCTGCGCGGGCAGGTTGGCGGGAGGTGGGCTGTCGAAATCGGGCAGGACGTCCTGGGCGTGTGCACCGGCACTGGCGAGCGCCAGGACCAGAGCCAGGTTTTTGACGAGCGGAGGCAGCATGTACGTGACTCGTGCGAAGATTTGCGGCTGATCTGTCGCCACGCATCAACAATGCGCAGCAGGCGGGCTTGCCGGGTCCCTGCAGGCTTTGAACAAGCCGCCGGGGCTTGGTTCGCGCCGCTGCGGCCATCATAGCCGAAAGCCCATGCCGGAACTTCCAGAGGTCGAAACCACCCGCCGGGGCATAGCGCCGCCACTACTGGGCCGCCGGGTCAGCCAGGTGATCGTGCGGGAGCCCCGCCTGCGCTACCCGGTGGATGCCGGCCTGTCCGGCCTGCTGCAGGGCCTGCGCCTTGAAAAGGTGGATCGCCGCGCCAAGTACCTGCTGCTGGATTTCGCGCAGGGCGCCCTGCTGCTCCACCTCGGCATGTCCGGCAGCCTGCGGGTGCTGCCGGCCACCACCCTGCCGGAGAAGCACGACCACCTCGATCTGGTATTCGACGAAATCGCCTTGCGCCTGCGGGATCCGCGCCGCTTCGGCGCCGCGTTGTGGGTGCCGGGACAGGTCGACACCCACCCGCTGCTGGCCCACCTGGGCCCGGAACCACTGTCCGACACCTTCGACGGTACCTACCTGTACGCCGTCACCCGCGGGCGCAGTGCGCCGATCAAGCTGTTCATCATGGATGCCGCACAGGTGGTGGGCGTCGGCAACATCTACGCCTCGGAAAGCCTGTTCCGTGCGGCGATCCTGCCCCGTACGCCGGCCGGGCGGTTGTCACGGCCGCGCTGCGAGCGGCTGGCCGCCACCATCAAGGAAACCCTGACCGACGCGCTGGCCGCCGGCGGCAGCACGCTGCGCGACTTCCTTCATAGCGACGGCAAGCCGGGCTACTTCCAGCAGCAGTACGCCGTCTATGGCCGTGACGGCCTGACCTGCCCGCGCTGCGGTGGCATCGTGCGGCGCAGCGTGATGGGACAGCGCGCCACCTTTTACTGTCCGGGCTGCCAGAAACCGTAGATATCTCCTACAGGCCGGCTGTCGGCTGGCTTTCAGGGCGACTTGCGCCCCGGGAGACAACCGTTATGCTTGCTGGCATTTGTTTGACTTTCATTCGTGACTTCCGCCACAACCCGGTGCGGAGGTGCACGAACCGCCCTTCCCGGAGCACAGGATGGTCCTGACTGATCAGTTTTCTGCCTACACCCAATGGCGTACCGATGTCGCCGGTGCGGTGCTGGGATTGCGTAACTGGCTGAGCCACAACGATATCGGCGATGCACAGTCCGACCTGCGCCTGCAGCACCTGCTGGAGCGCATGCGTGAGGACAAGCTGGTGGTTGCCTTCGTCGCCGAGTTCTCGCGCGGCAAGTCCGAGCTCATCAACGCCGTGTTCTTCTCGCAGTACGGCAGCCGCATCCTGCCTTCCAGCGCCGGCCGCACCACCATGTGCCCGACCGAGCTGCAGTGGGAAGCCGGCCAGACGCCGGGCGTGCGCCTGCTGCCGATCGACACCCGTCGCAACAACGAAAGCGTCGCCGACCTGCGCCGCAAACCCGCCGAGTGGGTGTTCGAGCCGGTCGACGTCGATGACGCGAAGAGCCTGCAGACCGCCCTCGCCCGCGTGTCCGAAACCCGTCTGGTGAGCCGCGCTGACGCCGACGCCATGGGCTTCCCGGTGGACGACACCGGCCTGGATGGCGCCAAGCCGGACGCCAACGGCATGGTGGAGGTCGCTGCCTGGCGCCACGCGGTCATCCAGTTCCCGCACCCGCTGCTGGAACAGGGCCTGGTCATCGTCGACACGCCGGGGCTGAACGCCATCGGTTCCGAACCGGAACTGACCCTGTCCCTGCTGCCCAACGCACACGCCGTGCTGTTCATCCTGGCCGCCGACACCGGCGTCACGCAGAGTGATCTCGCCGTGTGGGAAAAGCACGTGAACATCGGCCGCGGCCAGCGCAGCGGCCGTGTGGTGGTGCTGAACAAGATCGACGGCCTGTGGGATGGCCTGCGCAGCGAAGCGGAAATCGAAAGCGAAATCGACCGCCAGGTCGCCACCGTGGCCCAGACCCTGTCGGTCGAACCCAAGCTGGTGTTCCCGGTGTCCGCCCAGAAGGCACTGCTGGCCAAGGTGAACAACGACGTGCCCTTGCTGGAGCGTTCGCGCATTGCCGAACTGGAACAGGCGCTGTCCTCCGAGCTGCTGCCGACCCGCCAGAACATCATCCGTGACAACGCCACCAGCGAAGCCGGCGACATCCTGCGCCGTGCCACCGAGCTGCTGGTCGCCCGCCACAAGAACCTGCGCGAACAGCTCAAGGAAATGAGCGACCTGCGCGGCAAGAACCAGAGCGTCATCGAATACATGATGCGCAAGGTGCGCGCCGAGAAGGACGAGTTCGAGCAGGGCCTGGCCAAGTACCACGCCACCCGCAGCGTGTTCACCGGCCTGCAGAACCGCCTGTTCGCGCACCTCGGCATGGACACCCTGCGCAGCGAGACGCGCCGCACCCGCGAAGCGATGGTGGTCTCCAACTTCTCGCGCGGCCTGCGCGAGGCGATGCGCGAGTACTTCGGCAACCTGCGCAGCAACCTCAAGCGCTCCGGCAACGAGATCACCGAGATCACCGAAATGCTGGACGCGATGTACAAGAAGTTCAGCGTCGAGCACGGCCTCAAGCTGGCCGCGCCGGCAAGCTTCTCCACCTGGCGCTACGAGCGCGACATCGCCCGCCTGGAGCGCGCTTTCGAAGACCAGCTCAACACGCTGGGCGCGATGATCACGCAGTGGAAGGGCACGGTGACGCAGCGCTTCTTCGAGACCATCGCGGTGGAAGCGCGCAAGACCTTCGAGACCGCCAACCGCGACGTCGAGCATTGGCTGCGCGCTGTCATGGCCCCGCTGGAAACCCAGGTCCGCGAGTACCAACTGCAGCTGAAGCGTCGTCTGGAAAGCGTCAAGCGCGTGCATGAAGCCACCGGCACGCTGGAAGAGCGCCTGGGCGAGCTGCAACAGGCCGAAACGGCGTTGCTGCGCCAGCTGGACGAACTGGGCTCGATCCGCCGCAGCCTCGAGGCCTCGCTCGGTCAGCCGCTCAACACCAACCCGCAGGACGAGCAGTCGCTGGCAGCCTGACCGCCACACTGCAATGACAAAGGGCCGTGGCGCATGCGCCACGGCCCTTTTTTATGCGTGTCTTTTGCGGGGCCAGCCTTCAGTTCAAACGGCGCTCAGGAGGCCGTGGTCAGGCGGATGTACTTCGCCATCAGCTGGTCTTTGCTCTCCACATTGTTCTTGTCGAGCGGAATGCAGTCCACCGGACAGACCTGCTGGCATTGCGGCTCGTCGAAGTGACCGACGCACTCGGTGCACTTGGAGGGGTCGATCTCGTAGATCTCGGCGCCCTGCGAGATCGCCTCGTTGGGGCATTCCGGCTCGCAGACATCGCAGTTGATGCATTCGTCGGTAATGATCAGGGACATGATTGCTGCTCTCTCTTGCTACGCCGCACCGGCCACCTTGGCACGGATGCGCTCGGCGACGACGGGCCGCACGAAGGTGCCGACGTCGCCACCCAGTTGTCCGATCTCGCGCACCATCGTCGCGGACACGAACATGTATTCCTCGCCCGGCGTCAGGAAGATGGTTTCCACGTCCGGGTGCAGACGGCGGTTCATCCCCGCCATCTGGAATTCGTACTCGAAGTCGGACACCGCGCGCAGGCCGCGCACGATGACCCGGGCCCCCTGCTCACGAATGAAATCCATCAGCAGGCCGGAAAAATCCACCACCTGCACGTTCGGCAGATCGGCCAGCACCGTCTGCGCCATTTCCACCCGCTCTTCCAGCGTGAAGAAGGGGCGCTTGCCGGTACTGGCCGCCACCCCCACCACGAGACGATCGAACAGGCCGGCGGCGCGGCGGGCAATGTCCTCGTGACCGCGGGTCAGCGGATCGAAAGTGCCGGGATATACCGCAAGGCGATGAGTCATGGGCAGTTCCGTCTGGGTTCGATGGTGGACGCAGGCGTCGGTTCGGGTGGAAAGATCGCGAATCGTGTCAGGCCCCGTCATCCCGACGGAACAACTGGTAGCACACCTGCCCGGCCTTGCCTTCGCGGGTCGGCGCCAGGCCGGCAAAGGCCGGCATCGGCTGCTCGGCCTCCACATAGACCTGCGCATCCTCAGCCAGCCACGGCGACAGCAGCGGCTCCACGCGGGACAGCCAGTCCTGCCGGTACGGCGGGTCGAGGAACACCACATCAAAACGGTTGCCGGGCGTGCGCAGGAAGTTTAGCGCATCGGCTTTCACCACCCTGACATTGCGCGCACCCAGCGTGGCGGCCCCCTTCTGCAACACGGCGGCAGCGACCGGACTGTATTCCACCATCACGACTTCGGCCGCGCCACGGGACGCAGCCTCGAAACCCAGGGCTCCACTGCCGGCGAACAGGTCCAGGCAGCGCAAGCCGTCCAGATCCTGGCCCAGCCAGTTGAACAGCGTCTCGCGCACGCGGTCGGGCGTGGGCCGCAGGCCGGGCAGCTCGGCGATCGGCAGGCGGCGCGAACGCCACTGCCCGCCGATGATGCGTAGCTGGTTCATGCCCGCTCCTTTCCGCCGGCCGTGCAAGCGACCTTGCAACTGACCGTTCCCCGGCCGCGACGGACAAACCGGCGCCGTGGCTGCGATGGCTGCTGGGACAAGGGCAAGGGAGGCATCTGCTAGACTCGTTTCCGTTCGTGCGCCCCACCATGTACAGCCGGAAGGCCCGCGGGGCGCAGCATGATAGACGCAAGCAAACCCGACGCAAACTGCCCCCGGCCGCATCAGACGGCCCCGGCACAGCACTCCGATCCCCCGATCCGCGCACCCATGTTCAGTTTCTTCAAGAAGAAGGCCGCCACGCCTGCGCCTGAAGCGCCCGCGAGCCCTGCCCCGGCCGAACCCGTTGCCGACCAGGCACCCGCCACGCCAGCTCCGGTCGCGACACCTCCCACGCCCACCCCTGCTGCGCCCGCGGCCCCTGCCACACCCGCCCGCAGCTCCTGGATGGACCGCCTGAAGGCCGGCCTGTCCCGCACCCGCGACCAGATCGGCTCGCTGGGCAGCCTGTTCTCGCGCCGCAAGATCGACGAGGACCTGCTGGAAGAGCTGGAATCCACGCTGCTGATGGCCGACTGCGGCGTCGAGGCCACTACGGCGCTCCTCACCGAGCTGCGCCAGCGCTGGAAGCGCGACAAGCTGGAAACCGGCGAACAGCTTCAGGAAGCGCTGGCCGACGCGCTCTACAAGCTGCTGTCGCCCTTGCAACAGCCGCTGAAGATCGACGGCCAGAAGCCCTACATCGTGATGCTGGCCGGCGTGAATGGCGCCGGCAAGACCACCTCCATCGGCAAGCTGGCGCGCCACTTCCAGCAACAGCGCAAGAGCGTACTGCTGGCCGCCGGCGACACCTTCCGCGCCGCCGCACGCGAACAGCTGCAGGAATGGGGCCGCCGCAATGACGTGACGGTGATCGCACAGGACGGCGGCGATCCGGCCGCCGTGGCCTTCGACGCCATCAACGCGGCGCGCGCGCGCGGCATCGACGTGGTGATGATCGACACCGCTGGCCGCCTGCCGACGCAGTTGAACCTGATGGACGAGATCGCCAAGGTGAAGCGTGTGGTCACCAAGGCCGACGCCAGCGGTCCGCATGAAGTCATCCTCGTGCTGGACGCCAACATCGGCCAGAACGCGCTCACCCAGCTCAAGGCCTTCGACGCCGCGCTGGGTGTCACCGGCCTCATCGTCACCAAGCTGGACGGCACGGCCAAGGGCGGAGTCATCGCCGGCATCGCGCGCCAGCATCCCAAGCCCCTGCGCTTCATCGGCGTCGGCGAAGGCATCGAGGACCTGCAGGCCTTCGACGCACGCGAGTTCGTCGAGGCGCTGCTGGACATGGAGAGCAAGCCGGCGGCTTGATTGGGGCGTGCACTCCGGCGCCCCCGTCGTTCGCTGCGGTCGGAAAGTCGCTGGATTCCCGCTTCCGCGGGAATGACGAGCCTTTTTGGCAACGCGTGGACCATCGCATCCGATCAGGCAGGATCAGCTCGGCCGAAGGCGTTTCCCCAAGCGCTCCTGGCTAGGCGTGCCGACGCAGACAGTACAAGTAGTACGGCAAGGAGGCGCAACAACGCCAGGAGCGCTTGGGGAAACGCCGCTCAGAGCAGGTACTCCCACATACGGGAAAAGGTCTCCTTCACCCGCGGCATCACGCCGCGGTCTTTCCAGTCTTCGAGCGTGATGCGCTTGGCGCCGTCGAGGTCACGTTCGAACTGCGCGCGCATCGCGCTGCCGAACTCCTCGCCCATAACGACTGCATTCACCTCGTTGTTGTGCAGGAAGCTGCGCCAGTCGAGGTTGGTGGAGCCGACGGTGGACCACACGCCGTCGACCACGGCGGTCTTGGCGTGCAGCAACGCGTCGTGCCTCTCGTAGATCTCGACACCTGCTTCCAGCAGGGCGCTGTAGTGGGCGCGGCCTGCGTGCAGGATCAGGCCTGAATCGCTGAAGCCGGGCAGGATCATGCGTACCTTCACGCCGCGCTGCGCGGCGGTCTTCAGCGCAGCCATGGTGCGGTCGTCGGGCGCGAAGTAGGCCATGGTGATCAGCACGCTTTCCATCGAGGCGTCGATGGCGGCGATGTAGGCCTTGTAGATCGCCGCTACTTCCTCCTCACTCGGCCCGCTGGCAATCACCTGCACCACCTTGTCGCCGGTGGGCTTCGCCACCGCCTCCGACAGGGGCGGATCGCCTGCGCACTTCTGCTGGCGCCAGGTTTCGCCGAACAGGTTGTTGAAGACGGCAGCGGCGGGGCCACGTACCGACACCTGCGTGTCGCGCCAGCCATCATCCTTGGTCGGCTCCGCATCACGATTGCGGTTGCGGCGCCCGATGGAGGACGAGCCGGAACTGTACACGCCGCTGATGTTAATGCCGCCGGTGAAAGCCGTCGTGCCATCGACGACGAGGATCTTGCGGTGGTCGCGATGGTTGATCTTGAAGAGGTGCAAGGGCCGCGCCGGATGCACCGGGTTGAATTCGCAGACGGCGACACCGCCGTTACGCAGGCGCTGGAAGAACTCGTCCGAGGTCGTCAGCGAGCCGATGCCGTCGTAGATGATGTTCACCCGCACGCCCTCCTGCCGCTTGCGCAGCAGCAGGTCGGCAAGGCGACGCGAGATGTCCGCGTCCTCGATGATGTAGCTCTCCAGTGCGATGCTGCGACGCGCCCTCTCCACAGCCGCGAACATCGCCTTGTAGGTAGCCGGGCCGTCGATCAGCAGGTCCACCGTGTTGCCGGCGATCAACGGGCTGGAGCTATCCGCCATCGCCTGCAGCTGACGTTCCAGCAGACGTGGCCGGCCTTCCACCTTCAGCTGGCTTACCACCCGCTGGGCCTGTCCGCTGGAGGCCTGGCGGTCGGCCACCAGCACCGGTGGATGTACGGGCGCACCTGCGGCAGGCGGCGTGGCTTGCAGTGGCACGTCCGGCAGGGTCTGGCAGGCCGCGCCGGACAGACTGAGGGCGGACAGCAGCACACTGCGCAACAGCCACGCCAGTCGTGGCCCCAGCGGCGCGGTACGGGGCTGTAGTGCCTGCATCTGCAGCGGCACAGCGTCCCGCGGGGCGCGCGGGACGTTTGTCGAAATACCTTGCTCCATGTCTCCTCCGGCCGGTCTTCAGCACAGCCATGGCGCAACTGTGGCGGGCAAGCCGGGGACGGAGAATCGGCGCGAACCTATTCGCCTATCGGTCGCGTCCTACGTGATGGCAGCGTCAGGCTGCAAGGCAGGCAACGCGTGCCGTACGAATGCATTGGGACAAACCTGATCGGACAAATCCCACAGGCCAATCAGCCTGCACCGGGACCGTGCGCCCCGACGCTTCCCTAAAGTGAGGCCATGCGCTGCCACCACGGCACGCATTCCACAAATCGACAAGGAGAGCGTCATGAACCGCGACATCATCGAAGGCAACTGGAAGCAACTCGTCGGCAAGGCAAAGCAGCAATGGGGCAAGCTCACCGACGATGACCTCGACGTCATCCAGGGTCGCCGCCAGGAACTGGCCGGCAAGATCCAGGAGCGCTACGGCGTGAGCCGCGACGAGGCCGAGAAGCGCGTCAAGGAATGGGAAGACAGCATCCGCCACTAAGCGGACCGCTGCATCCCTGACGCCGGCAGCCCCGGCGTCAACCGCGCTCAGGCCGGGCGCGTCCGCAGGTAGGTAGCCGCCTGCCCGTGGACGCGCCCGGCCTCGTCCACCAGGTTCCACACCGTCACGTCCTCGATCCAGAAACGGCGACCGTCCTTCGCGATGCGCAGGCCGCGGTAGCCGGTCGCGAAACCATCACGCGCCACCGCCGCCAGCAGGACGTCGCGCTCGGCGCGATCCGGCGCCTCTGCCGACAGACGCGAAGGCATGCCGACGAACTCGCCCCACGCGTAACCGAAGCAGCGTTGCGCGGACATGTTGGCGTAAATGAAGCAGGGACTCGCCTGGGTGTCGTGCGCCAGCAGGCAGTACGGCGCTTCTTCATAGAGCCAGCGCGCCGCCTCCGCCAGCGCCAGCGATTCGTCCACCAGCCCCCGCCCGAGCAGGCGTCGATACGACGAAAGCATCAGCGCAACATCAACTTTCCACGGCGCGTTCATCGACACTCAGGCCTTCTCCGCGCTCTTCGGAATGCGGCTCACGCCGTAGATCACCAGCGCGGCGCCCACGACCTGCAACACACCCAGCGACTCGCCGAGGATCAACCAGCCGAGCAGGATGGTGATGACCGGACCCAGCGTACCGACCATGGAGGCCGGACCGGCGCCGAGACGGCGGATCGCCTCCGAGGTCAGCCAGATCGGCAGCACGGTGGAGAACACCGCCATCGCCAGCGACAGCGCATGCACCTGCCAGGGCTGCTCCAGCACCGACATCACCGGCCGCACGATGGCGAACTGCGTCAGGCTCAGCAGGCAGGCGAAGCCAGTAGCCCAGGCCGCCACGCGGGTGCTGCCCAGCCTGCCCACCTCCTCGCCTGACAGGATGATGTACAGCGCGTACGACAGCGCACTGCCCAGCACCAGCAGGGTGCCCATCATGACCTCGTCGCCATGCGGCTGGCGCAGGTCGTGCGCGAAGGCGAGGATCGCACCGGCATAACAGATCGCCAGCGCCACCAGTGCCGGCCGCGTCAGCGGCTTGCGCAGGAAGATCGCCGACAACACGACCACGAGGGTCGGGTAGATGAACAGCGTGATGCGCTCCAGCGCCGCGGTGATGTACTGCAGCCCGAGGAAATCGAGATAGCTCGCCAGGTAATAGCCCAGCACACCGAGCAGGAACAGCATGCCGATGTCGCGTCGGCTCAGCGTAATCGGATTCTTCAGCGCCACCGCCACGCCCATGCCGATGAAGAAGGGCAGCGCGTAGCCCATGCGCAGCGCGAGCAGCGTTTCCGCGTCCACGCCGTAGGCGTAGGCCAGCTTGATGAAGATCGCCTTCATGGCGAAGCCCAGCGCGCCGAGCACCGCGCAGGTCATGCCGATGGAGGCATTACGGCCACTATGCGCAACCATGACCCGGCACCAGGAAGGCGTAACGAAATGAAGCGGAGCGGAGCGACGCGGTTCTGGCTAGGCGCATCGACGCAGACAGTAAAACTAGTACGGCAAGGCGATGCAACAACGCCAGAATCATTTCGTTGCGCCTTCTCACTTGAACGCGTCCCACAACAGCTTGAGACCGGACAAGCCCAGCCCCGTGGTGGCAATGAAGAAGAACGGCCGCTCCGGCACCAGGCGCTGCACGCGCACGCCCAGCCACACACCGAGCGGCGCCAGCGGCGCGAGGATGGCAGCGGTCAGCAGCACGTCCGGCGTGAACAAGCCCAGCGCCGCATAGGGAAGCAGCTTGGCGAGGTTGATGAAGCCGAAAAACACCACCGTGGTGGCCACGAAAGTCTGCTTGGGCAGTTTGCGGCCCAGCAGGTACACCAGCACCGGCGGCCCACCGGCATGCGCCAGCGTGCTGGTCACGCCGGACACGGCGCCCCATATGCCACCGGCAACACGGCCGGGCGTGTGATCCATCTTCAGCCTGGCGCGCAGACCGAACAGGCGGTCCAGCACGAAGACGATGGCAATCGTGCCGATGACGCCCTTCAGCGCGCGATCGGACAGCAGGCCGAAGGCCAGCGTGCCCAGCACGATGCCGCACAGCGCACCGGGCACCGTGGCCCACAGGTCCTCCTTCGACCACTTGCCCCAGTAGGCGCGGATGCCGGAGGCATCCATCAGGCACAGGATGGGCAGCATCAGCGCCGCCGCCGTGCTGGCCGGCATGAACAACGCCAGCAAGGGCACCGCCACGCCACCGAGCGCGCTGCCGAATCCGCCCTTGGAAATACCGGTGAGCAATACCGCGAGGATCGCAATGGCCCAGGCTGCCGGGCCGAAGGTTTCGAACATGATGTGAAGCCGGAAGGATGCACAAGGTGCGAGCGGCCAGGGCCGCAGGACCGCCGGTCAGGGACCGGGGGTGAGAGTGTAGCGCGTGAGCACATGCCTGCCGACCGCGCCGGAGCATGGCAGACTCGCCAGCCCCTGATCACCCACGCACAGCGAGGCCGGCCCGATGTTCGTCATCCATGTGAACTACAAGAAGCAGCTCAGCGAAGTGGACCGCTTCATCCCCGAGCACCGCGCCTTCCTCGCCCGCCACTACGCGGCCGGCACCTTCCTGCTGTCCGGCCCGCAGCAGCCGCGCACCGGTGGCGTGATCATCGCGCGTGGCTGTACGCGCGCAGTGCTGGAGGCCTTGCTGCAGGAAGACCCCTTCCATCGCGAAGGCATCGCGGACTACGTGATCACGGAGTTCCTGCCGAACCGCTCCGCGCCGGATCTCGCGCACTTCATCGAACTACAGGCTTGATCACGCTACGGGGTAGTGCAGCCTCAACCACTGCTCCATGAAATCCACAAAGGCGCGCACCTTGGCGGACAGGTGGCGGCGCGTGGGGTACACCGCGTAGATCGTCAGCATCGGTGCGTCCCAGTCGGTGAGGATGCGTTGCAGCGCGCCCTCGTCCACCATGTGCTGCAGGATGAAGTCCGGCGCCGCAGTGATGCCCAGGCCCTGCGCGGCGAGTGCGCCGAGCAGCAAGCCGTTGTTGCCCTGGATGCGGCCGGAGATGCGCACGCTCTCCTTCTCCTGCTCGCCGCCGCCGGTGCCATCGCCCTTGCCTCCGCGCTTGCCCCCCTTTTTTCCTGCGGCCTTGCGCTGGAACACCCACTCCGGCGTCGAGGAGTACGCATACATCATGCATTCGTGCTGCAGCAGGTCGCGCGGGTGCTGCGGCTCGCCGCGCTGCTTCAGGTAGGCCTCGCCGGCGCATACCAGCATGCGCGCCTGGCCGATCGGCCGCGCCACGACGTTCTGCGTGCCCACGTTGCCGACGCGGATGGCGAGGTCCAGCCCGGCCTCGATCAGATCCACCGGGTGGTCCGACAGGGCCAGGTCGTAACCCAGCTCCGGATGCCTTGCGGAGAACTCGCCCAGCGCCGCGGGCAGGCGGTGGATGCCGAAGCTGGTCGGCGCGGTGAAGCGCAGCGTGCCGCGCAGGCGCGCCGTGCTGTGCGCCACCTGCTCCTCCATCTCTTCGAGGTCCGACAGCAGTTGCAGGCAGCGCTCGTAGTAGGCGCGGCCGTTGTCGGTAAGGCTGATCCGCCGCGTGGTGCGGTTGAGCAGGCGCGCATCCAGTAGCGCCTCCAGCTGCGCGACCTGGCGCGACACCGCGGAGGTCGACATGTCCAGCCGGTCTGCCGCAGCAGCAAAACTGCCCAGCTCCACCACCTTGCTGAATACGTTCATGGCTTCGAAACGATCCATCGGGGCCTCCGCGGTTTATCCCTGAAAACGCAACAAACATTTGCCGTCAGCCGAGTTTATCTCCAAACAAGGGATGAGCAGAATCCGCTCCATCGCTACCGCCCGTTGCTTCTGCTGCGGGGCGATGCAACCAGACACCGGGCAATACCGCCCGACCCGAAATCAGGAGAAACATCATGAGCAATCGTTCCAACAACTCGGCGGCCTCCGTGGCCTCCTCCGCCTCCGTCGCCAACGGCATCTTCGTCCTGCGCGTCGCGCTGGGCACCCTGCTTCTGGCCCACGGCCTGCTGAAGCTGGTCGTCTTCACCCTGCCCGGTACCGCCGGCTTCTTCGCCTCCATCGGCCTGCCCGGCTTCCTGGCCTACCCGGTGGTGTTCGGTGAGGTGCTCGGTGGCATCGCGCTGATCGCCGGCTTCCAGACCCGCCTGGTGTCACTGCTGGCCCTGCCGATCCTGCTCGGCGCCGCCTGGGCACACGCCGGCAACGGCTGGGTGTTCAGCGCACCGAACGGTGGCTGGGAATTCCCGGTCTACCTGGTGGTGCTGGCCGCAGCGCAAGCCCTGCTCGGTAGCGGTGCCTATGCCATCGACAACATCCGCCAGGGCAAGGGCGGTAATGTGAAGTTCGCAGCAGCCTGAGTACCGGCACGCGCGACAACCCGACCGGGTTGTCGCGCATTTCCACGTCTGCACGTCTGCACGTCTGCGCTCCGCACCACCGTCATCCCGCATTCCACCTACCACCGAGGAGAACCCCACCCATGAAGCTCTACTACGCACCCGGCGTCTGCTCCCTGTCCCCGCACATCGTGCTGCGCGAAGCCGGCCTCGACTTCGAACTGGTCAAGGCCGACATCCGCGCCCACAAGCTGGAAGACGGCAGTGACTTCAACGCCGTCAATCCCAAGGGCTATGTGCCGGTTCTGGAACTCGACAACGGCGAACGCCTGACCGAAGGCCCGACCATCGTGCAGTACATCGCCGACCAGGCCCCCGCCTCGCAACTGGTACCGCCGCCCGGCACCATGGCGCGCTACCACCAGCAGGAATGGCTGGGCTTCATCAACTCCGAGCTGCACAAGGTGTTCGGCCCGCTGTGGAAGCCGACCACGCCGGAGGAGTACAAGGAAATCAGCCGCAACCAGCTGGCCACCCGCTTCGACTGGCTGGTGACGCAACTGGAAGGCAAGCAGTACCTCACTGGTGACGGTTTCACCGCCGCGGATGCCTACCTCTTCACCATCCTGAGCTGGACCCGTCCGCTCAAGATCGACATGGCCCGCTGGCCGGTGCTCACCGACTACATGGCGCGCGTGGCCGCCCGCCCCAAGGTGCAGGAAGCCCTGCGCGCCGAAGGCCTGTTGAAGTAAGCGATACGCAACAAGCGGGGCATGCCCCGCCCCTGCAACACCCGGAGATCATCATGACTGCAGCATCCCGCGAAACGCTCCCCGTCCCAATGCCCGTCCTGTTCCTGTCACACGGCTCGCCGATGCAGGCGGTGCAGGACGACGCCGTCAGCCAGGCGTGGGCCACCGAGGCCCGTGCGCTGCCACGTCCGCGCGCGATCCTGATGGTCTCCGCCCACTGGGAGAGCGGCGTGCCGCTGCTCACCGGCAGTACACAGCCGGAGACCATCCACGACTTCGGCGGCTTTCCGCCGGAGCTGTACCGCCTGCGCTACGCCGCGCCCGGCGCACCGGACGTCGCGCAACGCGCGCAAGCCCTGTTGAAGCAGGCGGATTTCTGCGCCGGCATCGACGGCACCCGTGGCCTCGATCACGGCGCCTGGGTGCCGCTGCTGCACATGTACCCGCAGGCCGACACCCCGGTGCTGCAGTTGTCGGTGCAACCGATGATGGGCGCGGCCCATCACGTCGCGCTGGGCCGCGCCATCGCGCCACTCGCCAGCGAGGGCGTGCTCATCGTCGCCAGCGGTCACATGACGCACAACCTGCGTCAGTATTTCCACCGCGACCGCAGCGCCGTGCAGCAGAACCGCGACTTCCGCGACTGGGTGGACGCCCGCATCACCGCCCACCATCTCGCCGCGCTGACCGCCTGGGAGGCAGAAGCCCCCTACGCACGCGGCGCGCACCCGACGACCGAGCACTTCATGCCCTTGTTCGTGGCGCTGGGCGCGGCAGGCGCGCACTACGACAGCACGCTGCTGGTGCAGGGCTACACCGGCGACGTGCTGGCGATGGATGCTTACCGCTTCGCGCAAGCGGCGTCGCAGGCAGCTTGATGTACTACTCAGGCCCGCACCGGCGCGCGCCGGAAGAGGCCGGGGTAGTCGACCACGATGCCTTCGTCATCCATCTGAAGCTCCACGCGGAATCCGCTGCCATCGAGGCTCTCGAACAGGTAGCGGTGCTCCGTCAGCCGCGTGTAGGCCTGCGCGAGCGGTTCGACTTTCAGCGCCGGCGCGCTCACCCAGGCCATGCGGAACTCGCGACGCTCGCCGATGGCGAGCGGCACGCGGCGGATCGGAAAGCTGTTGGTGAAAGGTGTCGGCCAGATGTCGATGTCGAGACAACCATCGAGCGCCGGCAAAGGTCCGTCCCCGTTCCACCAGCAGCCTTCGCCATCGGTGTGCAGCGCCAGCCTGCGCGTCCCGCTCGCCACAGTGACCGCCAAGTCCGCTTCGCGCAGGCGCCAGGCCTCGTCCCACATCAGGCGGTAGTGCAGCCGGAAGGGCTGGTCCGCTTCGTCGAAAGCCAGCAGCGTGCTGTCCGCAGCGCCGTCCTGCAAGAGCAGATGCTCCAGCCCCGCACCTGGCAGGCGCGCGTGCCACAACGGCGTCCAGCAGAAGGTACGAGAGGATCGATCCGGCATCGGCGCATTCCCGGTGAAGACAGCCGCGGCTTGCGGCAGGCACATGCTGCGCCCCGCCGCGCACCGGCAGCAAGCCTCGCGGTGGAGCCAGCGTGCATCGATTTGCCGCGCCGCGCACGATGCGTTAGCGTGCAGCCCCTGCGATGAATGACCAATCACACGCCTCGCCCACCTCAGATGATTCGCACGCTTCGCGCGAGTCACCCAACCCGCCCGATCCGCCCGGCTGGATCAGCATCCCCGCCAGCCTGCTGAACGAAGCCGGCGTCGTGCGCCTGCGCGAGAGCCCCGAGCGCAACCGCCAGCTGCTCGTGCGCCAGTTGCTGGACGGCATCTATCCCCACCCCTTCGTGCTGGACGACGGCAAGGTGCGCCGCCTGCACTTCACGCTGCGCCTGGTGCAGAGCGAGATGCGCATAGCCGCGCCGTGGGAGCTGGCGGTCGCCTACACGCAGGCCATGCTCGGCTTCCTGCTGTTCCAGCCCGCGCCCAAGCACATCGTCATCGTCGGCCTCGGCGGCGGCTCGCTCACCAAGTACTGCCATCGCCACTGCCCGCGCAGCCGCATCACCACCGTGGAAGTGAGCGAAGGCGTCATCGCCTGTCGCGACTGGTTCCTGCTGCCGCCCGACGACGAACGCCTTCGCATCCGCCAACAGGACGCCGCCGACTACTTCGCAGGCGATCCCGACGGTGCCGACGCCATTCTGCTGGACGCCTACGACGAGGACGGCGTCGCCCCCCAGCTGTGCACCGCCGCCTTCTACGCGAACGCACGCGCCCACCTCAAGCCGCGCGGGGTGCTGGTCGCCAACATCTCCGGCCACAGCCAGACTGCCGAGACGCACATCGCGCTGATGCGCGAAGCCTTCAACGGCCGCATCGCCATCGCCGATGTCAGCGCCGACGGCAACCGCATCGTCTACGCCTTCAACGACCCCACTTTCCCCCCCGACTGGAAACGCCTCGCCCGCGCCGCCCGCATGCTCGGCGACGCCCACCCCTGCGATTTCATGCGCCTGCTGCGGGACCTGGAGCGCAGCGTGCAGCGCGACCGCCGGCGACGTTGATCCGACAGCCATCACGCCGGTGGGCATAACGCACCACCATGTGTGCAAGCTAGACCGTCAGCTCCAGACGATTGCCCTCGGGGTCCAGCACCACACTCTCGTAGTAACCATCACCCGTACGCCGCGGGCCATCCAGCACGGCCAGGCCCTCCGCACGCAACTGCGCCGTGAGCTGATCCACCGCCGCCTCCGATCCCAACGAAATCGCCAGATGCGTCAGCCCCATGCGCTGCGCACCCGGCGCGTGCTCGACCGGATTCAAGGTGGAAGTCGACATCAGCTCGATGCGCGCACCCGCGCCGAAGTCCAGGAACCTCGACCTGAAACCCTTCGCGGGGTTCTCGTAGGGCGCGCCGACCTGCGCGCCGAACACGCGCTGGTAGAAGGCACAAAGACCATCAAGGTCTCGCGCCCACAGCGCGACATGTTCGATACGGATGCTGCTCATTGAAGGCCTCCCTGCACAGTCATGCCCCGGCTTCCTTGCACGAGGCCCACGCGAGTCGTTCCACCAGATCGTCCGGAATCGGCTTGCGCAGCGTGAAGGTGATGCCGGTCTTCGTCGCCTTCAACCCGGCCGCAGCGATTTCCCCGGCATGCGCGGCGATGGCGCCCGGCAGGAGATACAGCCCGCACTGCTTGCTGAATGCCGCATAACCCGCGACCACCGTGCCACCAATGCGGAAGCCCGGCATGTTGTAGGCCACGACCTCCTCCGCGTCCGGCAAGGTGCGGGCCAGCAGTTCGCGCAAACGTTGCAGCGAGGGACGGAAGGGCTCGAGCGCGGTGGCGATGTAGGTGTCGTGGTTGGTGATCGTCGTCATGGCGGTGACTTGCTCCTGATTCCGGTGCCACAGGTTCAGTTCGGCCAGCTCGCCCCTCGCAAGCAACAAATTACGCCGCCTTGCGCCGCATGAATATCGGCCCGGCCGCCAGGAACGCCACCCCTATCAAAACCGCTGGCCACGGCGGTCCGTCCTTCTCAAAGACGAAATCGCCTGGATTATTGGGGTCATAGAAGACCTTTACCTGCTTCCCGGACGTGAAGTCGCCAACAAGCTCTCCTGGGAACGGTCGCCGCCGCGAAATCACGCGGCCGCCGGTGGTCTCAAAAGTGAAGTTGGCAGAATAGGTCGTCAGCAATCCCGACTTTGTCCTGGTGTATTGGTCTGGTGCCTGGATTGTTGCAACAACCCCGCTCGATTTTGTACGAGACATCTTGAGCCACTCCTTCGCGCCTATCGTCAAGACCGACAGGCCTACAACAATGCTCAGGACGCCAAAGATCACATTGCGACAGATCACGCTGATTCACTCCATCCAGTGAGTGGCTGACGTTGACGCAGGAGGGCTCGCGAGTGCGGGCCCTGTCGGTGGAAGGGCTTTGCTGATGATTGCTGCATTGAGCCCTGCCCGCTCTTGACGCTCCGCGATCAACCAAGGCTCAAAACGACGACTCCGATGATTACCAGCGAATACCATTGCATGGGTATGCCCGCCAGCTGATGCGATGAGCCATCTTCGTCGGCGCCTTCCTCAGCGTTCCACTTGCCGCCGAGGTACCAAACAGCCACCGCCGTGAGCAAAAGCGCCACTCGCTGCGCGACATGGGCGTCGTGCCCGAAGATCACTGCCGAAAGAACCCACACAAAGAGCGGCAGAAGCAACGCCAGGTATCCCTTCCCTCTGTATGTGAAGGACATGGTTTATCTCCCTTTCTTGTAGAAATTGTTATCAAGTGACGCGCAGAGCATTGGCGGCTCAGCCAGCAATCCATCCTCAGAAGACGCCTGGACAAGCCCGCCCCTGGGCGGCCAGTCACAGTACCCGCGATTGCTGAAGGAGTGCTCCAAGCAAGACTTTCGGCCAGCACGCTGTGTTCTCGCGCTGAGATAGAAACGGGCGGGAACAGCAGCGTTTGCAAGTCTAGCCACCACCCGTAACGCATAACAGTCAGGTGTGCACGGTCTCGTGTAGTTCTGGCGGCATGCCGCCGGATAGGCCTTACCGCCCCACCTCCACCGCCCGGTACAACGCCCGCACCAGATCCGACTGCGTGATGATCCCGACCAGCCGGCGCTCGTCGTCGATGATGGGGATGTGGTGGTGACCGCCTTCGGAGAACAGGGGCACCAGTTCCATCACCGGGCGGTGGGCGCTGGCGACGCGGACCTGGCGGGTCATGATCTGGCCGACGACTTCGGGTTTGTCGGAGTGGGTGGTGCCGGTGGGGCGTAGCAGGCTGCGCAGGCGGGCAGCGATGCCGTCGTGCGGGGCGTCCAGGTCGGCGTGGCGCATGAAGTCAGCCACCGTGACGATGCCGATGATGCGCCGGGCGCGGTCGGTCACCGGCAGGGCCTTGATGCGGCGTTCGCGCATCAGCGCCCAGGCCTCGCGCAGGGGCGTACCGAACTCCACCGACAGCACCGGCTGCGCCATGATGTCCGCGCAGGACAGGTCGCCAAGCTTGCGCTGGAAGGCAGCCATCTCGGCGTGGTGCAGCAGGGCCTGCAGATCGTCGCGGCTGACGTCCAGCACCTGGTTGTAGTGGGCCAGCGCAGCGTCGAGATCCGCGCTGCTGAAGCGGGTGGGCGTACCGGCCGGGGCCTGCTGGGTGTGCGGGTAGCGACGGCCGGTGGCGCTGTTGTAGAGCACACCCGCCAGCACCAGCAGCAGGCAGTTGACCAGCACCGGGTACAGCGCGAAGCCGAAGCCGGTCTGGTGGGTGAGCACCGCCAGCAAGGCGGAAGCGCCACCGGGCGGGTGCAGGCTGCGGGTGGCGAACATGGCGGCGATGGCCAGCCCCACGGCCAGCGCGGCGGCGAAGTTGGCCTCCGGCACCCAGCGCACGCAGGCCACGCCGATCAGCGCGGACAGGGTGTTGCCGCCGATCACCGACCAGGGCTGGGCGAGCGGGCTGCTGGGCACGGCGAAGACCAGCACCGCACTCGCCCCCAGCGGTGCGGCGAGCCACAGCGTGGCCTCACTCCCCGTCAGGCCGTGACTGAGCAGACCGGCGAGCAGGATGCCGAGCACGGCGCCGAAAGAGGCGCGCCAGCGTTCGCGGGCGTCGATGGTGACGGGGGCTGGCAGGTAGGCACGCAAATGCGCGCCGAGGCGAGCCAGCCACGGCAGGGGCAGCCCTATGGGCCCCGGATCATTGGCAGCGTCGGATCGCTCTGTCGATGGCGGTTGCGATGGCGCCGCCGCTTGCGGTGCCGGTGCGCGGCCTTCGTGGAGGGCGCTGTGGGGTGCTTGTGTGGTCATGGGCCTGGCTTCCCGGGTTGGAGAAGACGCATGGGCAAAGCCTCATGCGGGGCACACGACGACGTTGGCGTGGCGTCGGCCGGCAGCGACGTTGCCGCGGGCGGAGGCGGATTATCGCGTCTTTGACGGCGGGACGGCCCTTCATAGGGGTATGCGACAATCCGGCCTCCCTTTCATGGAACCGGTAACGCCCATGCTGGTGCACCCGCAATTCGACCCCATCGCCCTGTCCGTCGGCCCGCTGGCGATCCGCTGGTACGGCCTGATGTACCTGGTGGCCTTCGTGCTGTTCATCGTGCTGGGCCGCTACCGCGCCCGCACTGGTCCGGAGCGTGGCTGGACGGCGGAAGACCTCGACAACCTGCTGTTCTACGGCGTGCTGGGCGTGGTGCTGGGCGGGCGCCTCGGCTACGTACTGTTCTACAAGCCGATGTACTACCTGCAGCACCCGCTGGAGATCCTCTACGTGTGGCAGGGCGGCATGGCCTTCCACGGCGGCCTGCTGGGCGTGCTGGTCGCGCTGTGGCTGTTCGGCCGCAAGACAAACCGGACTTTCCTGCAGGTGGGTGATTTCGTCGCGCCGCTGGTGCCGACCGGGCTGGCAGCGGGGCGCATGGGCAACTTCATCAACGGCGAGCTGGTCGGCCGCGTCACCGACGTGCCCTGGGCGATGGTCTTTCCGCAAGTGGATAACCTGCCGCGCCATCCTTCGCAGCTCTACCAGTTCTTCGGCGAGGGCCTGATCCTCTTCGCGCTGCTGTGGTGGTTCTCCGGCAAGGCGCGGCCACGCGCAGCGGTGTCCGGCTTCTTCCTCACCGGCTACGGCGCGTTCCGCTTCCTCGCCGAGTTCGGCCGTCAGCCGGACGACTTCCTCGGCCTGCTGGGCTTCGGCCTGTCGATGGGCCAGTGGCTGTCGCTGCCGATGGTCGCAGCCGGCATCCTGATGATGGTGTGGGCCTACCGCCGCGCCGATTATTCGGGCACCTCCGCCGCGGCTTCCAACGCGGCAGCCGGTAAAGCTCAGTCCGCACGATGAGCGCAGCTTCGCGTCGCGACGCACTGCTGGCCCTGCTGGGCGACCTGCCGTCGTGCGATGCGCCGCTGACGGCACGCGTGGTCGAAGCCGGCGAGCATGACGGCTACTGGCTGGAGAAGCTGGAGCTGGACCTCAACGGCATCGAGCCCGTGCCGGCATTCTTCGTGCGGCCGCTGGCAGCGGAGGGACGCCTGCCTACCGTCGTCTACCACCACGCGCATGGTGGCAAGCACGCGCTGGGCAAGAACGAACTGCTGGACAGCCATGCCGGCGTGCTGCTGGACGAGCCCTACGCACGCACGCTGACCCGCGCCGGCTACGCCGCGCTGTGTATCGACGCCTGGTGTTTCGGGCAGCGTAACCACACCTCCGAGCACGACACCTTCAAGGCCATGCTGCTGCGCGGCCAGGTGCTGTGGGGAATGATGGTCTTCGATGCGCTGCGAGCCGTCGATTACCTGCACACCCGCGACGACGTGGATACCGCGCGCATCGGCACCATGGGCTTCTCCATGGGCAGCCTGGCGAGCTGGTGGCTGGCCGCACTGGAGCCGCGCATCAAGGCCTGTGCCGAGATGTGCTGCCTGGTGGACTACGCCACGCTGGTGGACGCCGGCAAGCTCAGCGAGCACAACTTCTACTGCTACGTGCCGGGCCTGCTGAAGCATTTCAACACCGCCGACATCGTCAGCCTGATCGCCCCGCGCGCCCACCTGGCCTGCGTCGGCGAGCAAGACCCGAAGGCCCCGCTGGAAGGCGTCGACCGCATCGACGCGCAACTGCGCGACGCCTACGCACAAGCCGGCGCACCGGAAGACTGGCAGCTCATGCGCTTCGACTGCGCACACGTGGAGACACCAGCGATGCGTGCAGCGGTGATGGAGTTTCTGAAGCGGCAGCTCTGATTTTCGCCAGAGCTATCTCTATGAGCAGAACCGGCCTCCTGTTTTCATTGCCCTATGCTGTCCTTGTTCTGGCTTGCATTGCATTCGGGCTACTTGGCGATGCAGATGAGAAGGGGCGGCATGTATTGCTTCAGCTCCCGGTGGCTGTCCAAATGGCCCTGGCCGTCGACCTTGGGCTAGGACCTCGACTCAAAGGTCTGCCGTGGTTCTGGGTGTACTTCTCCCTTTCAGGCCCCGTACTGATTGGCCTCTACTTGGTGGGGGCATGGATTGATAGAGCGCGCGCCAAGCTGCCATCGAAACAATGAGTGCCGCGCGGGACTCTCACCTCAACCC
>JAVHYF010000070.1 GCA_031119205.1 Moraxellaceae bacterium
TGAACTTGGGCAGTTCGCGGTGCGTCTTGACGTCGACCGGCTTCGGATACGCAGCAGTGTGGCAGAAGGACTGCATCACCAGGTCGGCCGAGAAGCCGAGGCAGGCGAGGTCCTTCAGTTCGTCGCGGGTCATCGGGCCGGTGGTGTCCTGCGAGCCGACCGAGGTCATCTTCGGTTCGCAGTAGGTGCCGGGGCGCACGCCCTGGCCTTCCGGCAGGCCCACGGCGCGGCCGACCATCTTCTGCGCCAGCGTGAAGCCCTTGCCGGTGTCGGCCGGATTCTGCGGCAGGCGGAACAGGGTGGAGACGGGCAGGCCGAGGAATTCGCGGGCCTTGGCAGTCAGCGAGCGACCGATGATCAGGTTGATGCGGCCACCGGCGCGTACTTCGTCCAGCAGCACCAGGGTCTTCAGTTGCGATTCGGCGACGACGGCACCGGCCTTCACGGCGGCGACCTTGCCGCTGGCGTGGTCGACCTTCAGTTCGATCTCGTCACCGAGGTTGAGGCTGGAGACGTCGATCTCGATCGGCAGCGCGCCGGCATCTTCCTGCGTGTTGAAGAAGATCGGGGCGATCTTGCCGCCCAGGCACACGCCGCCGAACTTCTTGTTCGGCACGAAGGGGATGTCTTCGCCGGTCCACCACAGCACGGAGTTGGTGGCGGATTTGCGCGAGGAACCGGTGCCAACCACGTCGCCCACGTAGGCGACCAGATTGCCCTTGGCCGCCAGGTCCTGGATCAGCTTGATGGGACCGCGCTTGCCGTCTTCTTCCGGCTTGAAGGCCGCGTCGGCGCGCGTGTTCTTCAGCATGGCCAGGCCGTGCAGCGGGATGTCCGGGCGGCTCCAGGCGTCCGGTGCCGGCGACAGATCGTCGGTGTTGGTTTCGCCCGGCACCTTGAACACGGTCAGCTTGATGCTGCTGGGAAATTCCGGGCGCGAGGTGAACCATTCGGCGTCGGCCCAGCTCTTGATGATGTCCTGCGCGACGGCGTTGCCAGCCTTGGCCTTCTCGGCCACGTCATGGAAGTAGTCGAACATCAGCAGGGTCTTCTTCAGACCCGCGGCAGCGATGGGGGCGAGCGCGGCTTCGTCCAGCAGGTCGATCAGCGGCTTGACGTTGTAGCCACCCACCATGGTGCCCAGCAGTTCGGTGGCCAGCGCGGCGGAGATCAGCGGGCTGGCAGCTTCGCCATGCGCCACGGCGGCGAGGAAGGAAGCCTTCACCTTGGCGGCGTCGTCCACGCCCGGCGGGACGCGGTGGGTGATCAGGTCGAGCAGGTAGGCTTCTTCGCCGGCCGGCGGCGCCTTCAGCAGCTCGATCAGGTCAGCCGTCTGCTTCGCGTCCAGTGCGAGCGGCGGGATACCCAGCGCAGCGCGCTCGGCGACGTGTTGGCGATAGGCTTGCAGCATGGTTGGTTTTCTCCCGTGGTTTCCGAGGTTCTTTCGGGGTGCTTCGCCCGATGGCGACTGCCGCACCCCGGCAGCAGTTCAAGCAAAAAATCTTCGTACGACGGCGTCATCCAGCGTCATGCCGGTGGCGCGGGCGCGCTTCAGTACCTGCCAGTAGTAGCGGTACGAGGCGCGGTCATGCAGTCGATCGCGATGGCGGGTCGGCCCCCAGTGGGCTTCCTGCGCAACAGCCAGGATCTCGCCGGCATCCACCACGTCATCCAGCCCGGGGCGCATCGCACGCAGCAGCGGGTCGATCTGCGCGGGGTGGATGCTCCACATGCGGAGGTAGCCGAACTGCTCGCGGGCACGGCGACCATCGTCTTCGATGGCGGCCAGGTCGACCAGCTCGGTGCTGACGTTGTGCGAGGGCAGCACGCCATGTGCCAGCGCAGCGGCTGCGATCTCCGTCTTCGCTCGCAGCACCAGCGGGTGAGTGAACTGGCCGGGGCTTTTCATCGCGGCAGCGGGAATCGCGCCGTGGTGTGCGCTGACGAAATCCATCAGGCCGAAGTCCAGCGTCTCGACGCCGGGCAGGGCCGCGATCTGCCACACCTCGTGCAGCGCACCGTGTGTCTCCACCAGCACATGCAGCGGAATCGCGCGCTGCAGGCCGAGGCGGGCTTCGGTGTCGCGCAGGTGGCCCAGCGCACGTGCCACATCGGTGGTGCCGCGCGGCTTCGGCAGCGTCAGGTAGGCCAGGCGATCACCACACCGGCCGACGATGCGTTCCAGATCGTCGCGCCAGCACGGGTGCGTCACGTCATGGATGCGTGCGCCGATGCGGCCGTGGCGGTTGTCGTTGCCGGCGATCAGCGTGCCGACCAGCTCGGCATGCGCGCGCTCGGCACCGGCAGCAGCGCCGTCTTCGCAATCGAACGTAATGTCAAAGAGCGGTCCGCGCTCGGCCTGTAGGGCCATGGCCTTGCGCATCAACTTCTCGCTGCCTGCAAAGTGCTCCACTGCAGGTAGCTGGGGAAGGCCGGCGCCTTCCTCGTACAACACGGCATCGGGATGGAGCGGGGCGCCTTGCGGTGAGCTCATGCGCGCTGCATCCATCCCTTGCCGTTACGACGATCAGACCAGCAGGTCGGCAACGCCGGCGCGCTCTTCTTCCAGTTCCTTCAGCGTGAAGTTCATCTTCTCGCGGGAGAACTCGTCGATCTCCAGACCTTCGACGCGCTTGTACTCGCCGTTGGCGGTGATCACCGGCACGCCGTAGATGATGCCGGCCGGGATGCCGTAGGAGCCGTCGGACTCGATGCCCATGGTGACCCACTCGCCGTTGGAGCCGAGGAACCAGTCACGCATGTGGTCGATGGCGGCGTTGGCGGCCGAGGCAGCGGAGGACAGGCCGCGCGCTTCGATGATGGCGGCGCCGCGCTTGCCCACGGTCGGCAGGAACACTTCGCGGTTCCAGGCTTCGTCGTTGATCAGCGACTTGACGCTGTCACCGTTGCTGGTCACGAAGCGGTAGTCGGCGTACATGGTGGGCGAGTGGTTGCCCCACACGACCAGCTTCTTCAGCGAAGCGACGTCGCGGCCGGACTTGGAGGCCAGTTGCGACAGGGCGCGGTTGTGGTCCAGGCGCAGCATCGCGGTGAAGTTCTTGGCCGGCACGCGACCGAACTTCTTGGCAGTTTCCTTGGCGATGTAGGCGTTGGTGTTGCAGGGGTTGCCCACCACCAGCACGCGGCAGTCCGGGGCGGCGTACTGGCCGATGGCTGCGCCTTGAACGGTGAAGATCTTGGCGTTTTCGGCCAGCAGGTCCTTGCGCTCCATGCCGGGGCCGCGCGGGCGGGCGCCGACCAGCAGGGCGGCTTGCGAATCCTTGAAGGCGACGTTCGGGTCGTCGGTGGCGATCATGCCGGCCAGCAGCGGGAAGGCGCAGTCTTCCAGCTCCATCATCACGCCCTTCACGGCCTTCTGGGCTTGCGGCAGGTCCAGCAGTTGCAGGATGACGGGTTGATCCTTGCCGAGCATTTCGCCGCTGGCGATGCGGAACAGCAGGCTGTAGCCGATCTGGCCGGCTGCGCCGGTGACGGTGACGCGGATGGGCGACTTGGACATGCGAAAACTCCTGTCAGTAAATCGAAGGCCACTGAGGTGGCGCCAGCGGTGGGGTGGGGCCTGCCGCCTGCATCGGTCGGCAGTGCTTGAGTCCGGGATGAAACCGTGTGCGGAATGTACGCGATCTCAGCGGAATACGTCAACGTACAACTTATGTCTTATATAAGACATATAACAGGTCATGGACGACTTGGAATTTTTGTGCTTGAATTACTCCCGTTATGGCACACGAGTCGCCGACTTTCAGCCCGTTGTACCGCCAGATCAAGAGCTTGATCGTTCAAGCTCTTGAGGGCGGCGACTGGCGTCCCGGGCAGGCAATCCCCAGCGAGCAGGATCTGGCGATGCGCTTTGGCGTCAGCCAGGGGACGGTACGCAAGGCGGTGGACGAACTGGCTGCCGAAAACCTGTTGGTGCGCCGACAGGGGAAGGGTACATTTGTTGCGTCGCATGATGACCCTCGTGCTGGCGTGCGTTTCCTGCGCATGACGGCACTGGATGGGAGTGCTGCGCAGCCGCAAAGCATACCCCTGGAGTGCTGGCGCGCAAAGGCAGGCCAGGAGGCCTCCCGCAACCTCGCGGTGGAGCCCGGCAGCCCGATCAGTATCGTGCGGCGGCTGCTGAAGTTGCAGAACAAACCGGCGGTGGTGGATGAAATCTACTTGCCGGGAGAATTCTTCGGAGCCCTGACGCTGGAGATGCTCCAGGGCTGGCAGGGTTCGCTGTACAGCCTGTTCGAGACGCGCTTCGGCGTCCGTATGATCCGGGCGAAGGAAAAGATTCGCGCTGTGGCGGCTGACCGCAATTCGGCGGAGCTGCTTTCGATTGCCGAGCACACGCCATTGCTCTCGGTGGAGCGTGTGACCTACACCTACGGGGACAGACCCGTGGAGTGGCGCCGTGGCCTGTACTCCACGGCCGAGCACTACTATCAGAACGAGTTGAACTGAATTCAGGGATGCGTTTGGCTGACGTGCTTCGCCACACGTCAGGGTGATGGTCGCGGCGCAAGTCGCGAATATAAGAAGAGGTGAAGATGGAAGCGAGCGTAAGAAAGGACAGGCCGAAGCACTTGAACCTGTTCGTCATACGACTGCCCATGCCGGGCATCGTGTCGATCCTGCATCGCGTCAGCGGTGCGGGCCTGTTCCTGATGCTGCCGTTGCTGTTGTGGCTGTTCGGCGCCAGCGTCAATGCGGACCAGGCTGATGCCTTCCGTGCGGTCGCCGGCTTCTGGCTGGTCAAGCTGCTGTTGCTGGGCCTGCTGTGGGCCTATCTGCACCACTTCTGCGCCGGCATCCGCTTCCTTCTGCTGGACGTGCACGTTGGCATCGAGCTGCCGACCGCCCGCATGTCTTCGTACATCGTGCTGGCCGTGAGCCTCACGCTGACCGTGATCCTGGGGGTGCTGACATGGTGAGGCGTACGACCGTCGGCGCCCACTACGGCTTCCGCGACTGGCTGGCCCAGCGCGTGACGGCCATCGTCATGGCGCTCTACACCGTCCTGCTCGCAATCTGCCTGATCTGCCTGCCGGACTACTCGCTGGACTCCTGGCGTGCCCTGTTCTCGGGCGGCCTCATGAAGTTCGTGACCTTCCTGTTCTTCCTCGCGCTGTTCTATCACGCGTGGGTGGGTATCCGTGACATCTGGATGGACTACGTCAAGCCGACCAGCATTCGTCTGGCCCTGCATTGCGTAACCATTTTCGTGCTCCTCGGCTATGCCGGCTGGGCAGCCCAGATCCTCTGGAGGCTCTAAGTGAACATCGCAAAACGTAATTTCGACGCGGTGATCGTCGGTGCCGGTGGCGCCGGCATGCGCGCCGCCGTGCAGCTGGCCGAAGCCGGCCTCAAGACTGCCGTGCTGTCCAAGGTTTTTCCGACCCGCTCGCACACCGTTGCGGCGCAGGGTGGTGTGTCCGCGTCGCTGGGAAACTCCGAACCGGATAACTGGCACTGGCACATGTATGACACCGTCAAGGGTTCCGACTGGCTCGGCGACCAGGACGCGATCGAGTTCATGTGCAAGAAGGCCGTCGAGGTCGTCGTGGAGCTGGAGCACTACGGCATGCCTTTCGACCGCCTGGACAACGGCAAGATCTACCAGCGTCCGTTCGGTGGCCACCTGTCGCACTTCGGTGAAGGCAAGCCGGTGCGCCGCGCCTGCGCCGCGGCTGACCGTACCGGTCACGCCATGCTGCACGCGCTGTACCAGCGCAACGTGCGCGCCAACACCCAGTTCTTCGTCGAATGGATGGCGCTGGACCTGCTGCGTGGCGTCGATGGCCGCGTGCTGGGCGTGATCGCGATGGAAATGGAAACCGGCGAGATCACCGTGTTCCAGGCCAAGGCCACGCTGTTCGCCTCGGGCGGCTCGGGCCGTATCTATTACTCCTCCACCAACGCCTTCATCAACACCGGTGACGGCCTGGGCATGGCGGCGCGTGCTGGCATCCCGCTGGAAGACATGGAGTTCTGGCAGTTCCACCCGACCGGCGTGGCCGGCGCGGGCGTGCTGATCACCGAAGGCGTGCGCGGCGAAGGCGGCATCCTGCGCAACAGCTCGGGCGAAGCCTTCATGGAACGCTACGCACCGAACGCGAAGGATCTCGCCTCGCGTGACGTCGTCTCCCGTGCGATGGTCACCGAGATCAACGAAGGCCGTGGCTGCGGTCCCAACAAGGACCACGTGCTGCTGGACATCACCCACCTGGATCCCAAAGTCATCCTGTCTCGCTTGCCGGGTATCCGCGAAATCTCCATCCAGTTCGCCGGCGTCGACCCCATCAAGGCACCGATCCCGGTCGTGCCGACCTGTCACTACCAGATGGGTGGCGTGCCGACCAACTACCACGGCGAAGTCGTGGTCGGCGGTCAGCGCGTGGAAGGCTTCTACGCCGCGGGTGAAGTGGCCTGTGCCTCGGTGCACGGCGCCAATCGCCTCGGCACCAACTCGCTGCTCGACCTGCTGGTCTTCGGCAAGAGCTCCGGCGAGTCGATGATCGAGTTCATCAAGAGCGAGCCGAGCGCGCTGCCGGAAGTACCGCAGAGCGAGATCGACCGCTCGCTGGCCCGCGTCAATCGTCTGGACACCCAGACCGGCGGCGCCAACGTCGACGAAGCACGTCTTGCCATGCAGCGCACGATGCAGGCGCACGCCGGCGTGTTCCGCTTCAAGGATCTGCTGTCCGAAGGCGTCACCAAGATCCTCGACATCGAGAAGCAGGTTGCGCAGACCGAGATCAAGGACAAGTCCAAGGTCTGGAACACCGCGCGTATCGAAGCGCTGGAGCTGGAGAACCTCATCGAAGTCGCCAAGGCCACGATGATCTCCGCCAACGCGCGCACCGAGTCGCGCGGCGCCCACGTGCGCGACGACGCACTGGATACGCCGGAGACGCCGAACGGCCGTGACGACGTGAACTGGCTCAAGCACACGCTGTGGTACCGCGACGGCAACCGCCTCGACTACAAGCCGGTGAACCTGAAGCCGCTGACCGTTGAAACCGTTGCGCTCAAGAAGCGTACGTACTGATCGCCGGAGCACAGAAGACATGAGCAAACAACGGACTCTGCATTTCAAGATCTACCGCTACGATCCGGACAAGGACGCCGCGCCGTACATGCAGGACATCTCCCTGGAGCTGGACGGCACCGAGCGCAAGCTGCTGGACGCGCTGACCAAGCTGAAGGCCAAGGACGATTCGGTGTCCTACCGCCGTTCCTGCCGCGAAGGTGTGTGCGGCTCCGACGCGATGAACATCAACGGCAAGAACGGCCTGGCCTGCCTGACCGATCTGGACGCGCTGGGCGACACCGTCACCCTGCGCCCGCTGCCCGGCCTGCCGGTCATCCGCGACCTGATCGTGGACATGACCCAGTTCTTCAAGCAGTACCACTCGATCAAGCCCTACGTGGTGAACAACACCCCGGCCCCGGAGCGCGAGCGCCTGCAGTCGCCGGAAGACCGCGAAGAGCTGAACGGCCTGTACGAGTGCATCCTGTGCGCGTGCTGCTCCACGAGCTGCCCGAGCTTCTGGTGGAATCCGGACAAGTTCGTCGGCCCGGCTGGTCTGCTGGCGGCCTACCGTTTCATCGCCGACACGCGCGACGAGACGACCAACGATCGCCTGGACAACCTGGAAGATCCGTACCGCCTGTTCCGCTGCCACACCATCATGAACTGCGTCGATGTCTGTCCGAAGTCGCTGAACCCGACCAAGGCCATCGGCAAGATCAAGGAAATGATGCTGGCCCGCTCGGTCTGATTGCAGTCTGGACAAGGCGTCGTCCCTAGGAGGGATGACGCCGGAAAGAAGTTGTTGCTATGTACGAGTTGCGTGAGCGTGTGAAGTGGCGAAGCCGCCGGGGTCTGCTGGAACTGGACCTTTTCTTCACGCGCTTCATCAACGAAAGACTGGAAGGGCTCGATGAAGCCCAACTGGAAAATCTGCTCGACCTGCTGACCGCTGACGATCATGACCTCTGGGCCATGGTCAACGGGAGTCGCGAATGCGAGGTCGAGAGCTGGAGAGACATGGTGGCGTTGCTCCGCGACAGCGGGCCGCGCCTCGACGGTGTTGTGAAGGAAGTTTCCTAAAGAAAGGTAAGGAACCGGTATGACTACGCAAAAGACCGCCACGCTGAGCCACAACGGCCAGTCTTATGAGTTCCCGGTGCTGTCGGGCACCATCGGCCCGGATGTCATCGACATTCGTTCGCTGTATGCGAAGTCCGGCGCCTTCACCTTCGACCCGGGCTTCATGTCCACGGCCGCCTGCAAGTCGTCGATCACCTACATCGACGGCGACAAGGGCGAGCTGATGTACCGCGGCTACCCGATCGAGCAACTGGCCAAGAACGCCAACTTCCTCGAAACCTGTTTCCTGCTGAAGAACGGCGAGCTGCCGAACCAGGCCGAGTACGACGTGTTCGAAAGCACCGTGCGCAAGCACACCATGGTGCACGAGCAGTTGACCCGTCTGTACCAGGGCTTCCGCCGCGACGCGCACCCGATGGCCATCCTGGTCGGTGTGGTCGGCGCGCTGTCTGCCTACTACCAGGACTCGCTGGACATCAACAACCCCGAGCACCGCATGATCGCCGCGATCCGCCTGATCGCGAAGATGCCGACCATCGTGGCCATGGCCTACAAGTACACGCAAGGCCAGCCGTTCATGTTCCCGCGTAACGACCTGAACTACGCCGAGAACTTCCTGCACATGATGTTCGCCACGCCGTGCGAGGAGTACAAGCCGAACCCGGTGCTGGCCCGCGCGCTGGATCGCATCCTGATCCTGCACGCCGACCACGAGCAGAACGCTTCCACCTCCACGGTGCGCCTGTCCGGCTCGTCGGGTGCCAATCCCTTCGCCTGTATCGCCGCCGGTATCGCCTGCCTGTGGGGCCCGGCACACGGTGGCGCCAACGAGGCCTGCCTGGTGATGCTGGACGACATCATGAAGCAGGGTGGCGTGGAGAAGATCGGCGATTTCATCGCCAAGGTGAAGGACAAGAACTCCGGCGTGAAGCTGATGGGCTTCGGCCACCGCGTCTACAAGAACTACGACCCGCGCGCCACGCTGATGCGCGAGACCTGCCACGAAGTGCTGAACGAACTGGGCCTGCAGGACGACCCGATGTTCAAGC
>JAVHYF010000039.1 GCA_031119205.1 Moraxellaceae bacterium
CAGGCCGGGCCGTTGTAGTCCTTGATCAGCGGGTTGATCTGGAAGCATTCCAGGTTGGCGAGGTCCGCGCCGGCGTGGAAGGCCATGGCATGGCCGTCGCCGCAGTTGGTGGGGTTCTCGTAGGTGCCCATCAGGTAGCCGGAGGCGGGCAGACCGAGGCGGCCTGCTGCGCCGGTGCTCAGCACCGCGGCCTTGCAGCGGATGACGTAGATGTCGGCGGTGCGGCAGTCGAAGCCCATCACCGCCGCGATCTCGCCATCGGGCCCGGTGATCAGCCGTGTGACGACGACGCGGTTGGTGATCTCCACGCGCGCCTTCTTCAGCTGGCGGTAGAGGATCTTCTTCATGTGGTGGCCTTCCGGCATCGGCAGCACGTAGCTGCCGAGATGGTGCACCTTGCGAACGGCATAGTCGCCGGTCTCGTCCTTCTCGAACTTCACGCCCCAGCGGTCCAGCTCTTCGATCATCGCGAAGCTGTTGGCGGCGTAGGCCATCACCGCTTCCTGGTCGACGATGCCGTCGTTGGCGACGGTGATTTCCTTGACGTACTGCTCCGGCGTCGCGTGACCGGGAATCACCGCGTTGTTCAGTCCGTCCATGCCCATCGAGATGGCGCCGCTGCGCTTCACGTTGGCTTTGTCGATCAGCAGCACGCGCAGGGACGGGTCGCGCTCCTTGGCCTTCACCGCGGCCATCGGGCCACCGGTGCCGCCGCCGATGACGACGAAGTCGAATTCCAGGTCGATGCGTTTCATGTGGGTTCTCCGTGCGTACGGTGCGCGTGGGTGCCTGGCGAGGCGGGGTTCAGGTGCGATCTCAGGTGCGATCAATGCGGAGCCGGTACTGGAAGGCATCGCCGCGGTAGTAGAGGTATTCGAAGTCGATCGGCTGTTCGCGGTAGCCGTCGTGGGCATACGTCAGGCGCTCGATGCGCAGCAGCGGCGAGCCCTCGGTGATGCGCAGCTGGCGGGCCAGCAGCTCGTCGGCGAGGATCGCCTCGATCTGTACGTCGGCATGCGTCAGCGGATGGCCGAAGTCGTTTTCCAGGATCACGAAGATGTCGCGCCGCGCGAGGTCTTCCTTGGCCAGGCGTTCGCCCAGCGACTGCGGGAAGTAGCTGACGTCCACCGAGATCGGTTCGCGGTTCAGGTAGCGCAGGCGCTGGATCTCGAAGACCTGTTCGCCCGGCGTGCAGCGCAGTTGGCCGGCCACCGTGTCGCTGGCCGGGACGCTGCGGGCCGACAGCAGCTGCGAGAAGGTCTCGTAGCCGGCCGGCGCCATCGCCTCGCCGAAGCCCTGCAGGCGCGACAGGTTCTGGAAGGCCTTGGGCTTGGCGACGAAGCTGCCCTTGCCGACCACCTTGAAGATCAGGCCTTCCTTCTGCAGGTCGCCCAGGGCCTGGCGGATGGTGATGCGGCTGACTCCGAAGCTGGCCATCATCTGGCTCTCGGACGGCATCTGCGAATGCGGCGCGTAGCTGCCGTCGAGAATGCGCGCGCGCAGGATCTCGCGGATCTGGCTGTGCAGCGGCACCGGCGACATCGCGACCAGGGTGTCCCCGTTGGCGGGGAGGGCAAGGGTCGCTGCGGGGGCGTCCGCCTGCGCGTCCGTCCCTGCCTCTGTATCCGTTTCCGGATTGCCCCTGTTTCTGCCGGTCTTGCTGGTCACCATGTCGATTGCTCCGCATCCAACCTGTTATGACAGGTTCTGTTAAGCAACCATGATGCCACGCGATCCGCTAGACCCTTCTACGAATAAATGATTGATTTATATCAATCTCCGTATTTGCGGGAATAAGCCGGGCATGGTGCGATGCACCGCACTGGTGTGCCACCGCGGTGCAAGGCCCCGCCGGTGGCTCACGCTTGGCACCCCGGAGCGACTTGGCTATCGTATGAGCAGAGGGAATCGAATCCCCGATCCGATAAGCAAGGGTTATTCACAGGGACTTTCACCCAAGGCCGGCCCATGAACCTGCATCTGCTTCGCGTCTTCGTCACCGTCGTTGAACAACAGGGCTTCTCCCGCGCCGCCGAGGTGCTGGACATCAGCCAGCCCGCCGTCTCCAAAGCCGTGCGCGAACTGGAGTCCCAGCTCGACACCGTGTTGCTGGAACGCGGCGGCAAGCAGCTGCGCCCCAGCGATCCCGGCCGCGTGCTGTACGACTATGGCCGCGCTATCTTCGCGCTGGAACGCGAGGCGGCTGAGGCGGTGCGCGCTTACTACGCACTGGAACGCGGGCGGCTCACCATCGGCGCCTCGACGACCATTGGCACCTACTGGCTGCCGCCACTGGTGGCGACCTTCCACCGCGAACATCCGCAGGTGCAGATCACCCTGCGCACCGGCAACACCCAGCATGTCGCGCAATGGCTGCTCGATTGCGAGGTGGACGTGGCGCTGGTCGAAGGCCCGGTGGACGACGAGCGCCTGGAGTCGCGCACCTGGCGCAGCGAGGAGATGGTGGTGGTGGCGCCGAAGCAGTCCGCGTGGAGCCGTCACAAGCAGGTCGAGGCCAGCCAGTTGAAGAACATGGTGTGGGTCATGCGCGAACCCGGTTCCGGTAGCCGGGAGGTGGCGGAGCGGGTGCTGTCGGAACTCGGTATCGACTACGGCCAGACGGTGGAGGTCGGCAGCAACGAGGCCATCGTGCAGACCGTAGCCGCCGGTGCCGGGCTCGGTCTCGTCCCCCGCGTCTGCGCCGAAGGCCAGCTCGCCATGGGCCTGGTGATGTGCCTGCCGCTGGCGGGCGACGCGATCACTCGCCCGCTGTTCCGCTTGCGCCTGCCGCGCCGTCCGGTCAGTCAGGTTGCACTGGCCTTCGAGGCGATGCTGGGGGCGGTGTAAGGGCTGGCAGGGAGGGTTGGCGGACGCGCGGATTTTGCCGCGCTGCACCCAAGTGGAAAGCGGGCAGGCGCTAGCATGCGGCCTTTCCCAGATCAGCCACCGGAGCCACCCCGATGTCCGCCCCGATCTCCCCTCTGTTGCAAGACCGTCTCGTCGCTCCGCTGCGTCGCATGTCGCCGCGGGACATCGGCTACTGGCTGATGACTGCCGCCCTGATCCTGTTCGCGCTGTGGGGCCTGCATACGCTGAGGACGCAGGCGGCCTTGCGGGTCATGGATGGCGAGTGGATCGACCTCAACCGTCTCAGCGGCGTGAAGATCAACCAGGGTTACGGCAACCCGCGCATGGACCGCTCCACCGACGACAACAACCTGCTGGTGGCCGGTCGGGCCTACGAGCGCGGTGTGGGTACGCACGCGCCTTCCACCATCAACGTGCCGGTGCCGGAGCGCGCGCAGAGCTTCACGGCCTATGTAGGGCTGGACGATGAGGCGCCGGGTGGTGAGGTCGCTTTCGAGGTGCGTGGCGATGGCCACACGCTGTGGCGCAGTGACGTGGTGAAGAGCGGCCAGCAGGCGATTCCGGTCAACGTGCCGGTGCAGGGCGTGAAGGAGCTGGAGCTGGTGGTCGACCCGCTGACCGACCAGGACTTCGACCACGCCGACTGGCTCAACCCCGGTTTCCGCATGGGCGCCCAGGGCTCCTGAGTGCGGTAGTGCCCGGTGCAGCACCGGGCGCGGGTATCGGCAGATCGGCCAAATCAGCCGGATCAGCCGACCTGGCCGAGGTCGAGCTCGCCGGACAGCACCCGGCGGTTCTTGCCCCCCTGCTTGGCCGCGTACATGGCCTGGTCGGCAAGGTGCATCAGGTTCACCGGTGAGGACTCCTCGCCCGGAGCATGCAGCGCGATGCCGATGCTGGTGGACAGGGTGATCTTCACGCCGTTGCCGACATCGAAAGGCTCCTTCATGCCTTCGATGACCTTGTCCGCAATCGCACAGGCGTCGATGGCGCCGGACTGCAGGTGCTCCAGCAGCAGCACGAACTCGTCGCCGGCCAGGCGCACCACCATGTCGCTGCGGCGCACGGAGGCGATCAGCCGCTCGCCGAACTGACGCAACACCGCGTCACCGGCCGGGTGGCCATGGCGGTCGTTGACCGTCTTGAACCCGTCCAGGTCCAGGAACAGCACTGCCAGCGGCTTGGCGTTGCGCTGGGCGCGGGCCATCGCCAGCGGCAGCTGGGCTTCCAGCAAGCGGCGGTTGGGCAGGCCGGTAAGGGTGTCGGACAGGGCCTGCTCCGACAGCGACAACTCGCGCAGCTTGCTGTCGGTGACGTCGTAGGCCATGCCGAAGAAGCCCTGCACCTGTCCGTCGACGTCATGCGGGATGAAGCTCACCGCAAGGTGACGGCTCTGCCCATGCAGCACGATGTCGAACTCGAACTCCGAGCGCTCGCCGGCCAGCGCGCGGGCGGCGTGGCCCTGCAGGGTGGTATCGGCGATCGTGTCGGTTACCGAACCAAGCGGCTGGCCGATGAGGGCGTCGGTGTCGATACCCAGCCAGGTGCGATAGGTTTCGTTGAGGAAGGTGTAGCGCATGTCGGGGCCGACACGACAGATCATCACTGGCAGGTTGTCGGCGATGGTGCGCAGCTCGGCCTGGCTGCGGCGCAGGAGCGCTTCCCGCTCGCGCAGCTGGAAGCCTGCCTCGGCCTCCTTCTCCATCGCGACGCGCAGGGCGTCGTTGGCTTCCTCCAGCGCCACCGTGCGGTTGGCGACGCGGGCTTCCATTTCCTCGCCGAAGGACTTCAGCGCCCGCGACAGACGCTGGGCCTCGCGGTAGTCGTCCATCACCGGCATGTCGCGACGGGTACCTTCGCGCAGGGCGTCGGCGGCCTTGCCCAGGCGGTACAGCGGGCCGGTCAGGTAGCGTGAAATCAGCACGGACAGCAGCACGGCCAGCACGAACACCAGTGCGCCGACCGCAGCGACCTGTCGTTGCAGGCCGGCGACGGTCTCGTAGGCATTGCCGATGTCCTGCCGCAGCAGGACGACCCAGCCCAGTCCCGGACTGGTTGCGCTGGTGCTGCCGGCAGCCTGGGCCATCAGGTACTGGCGGCCGTCCTCGTCGGTCACCACGGCGTAATCGCGCCCGCGCGCCAGGGCCAGCTGGTTGAGCGGCTCGCGCATCGACTTGCCCAGCGTGTCCGGCGGGCCCAGCAGGACTTCGGCACTGGCGTTGAGCACCATCATCTCCAGGCCGGCGCGGTCGCGTGCGGGCTCCAGCGCGCGGTCGCGCAGGGACTGTGCCCACTCCCAGCTGAAATGCGCACCCACCACGCCGATCAGGTTCCACTTCTCGTCGTGGATCGGCATCGCCACGTCCAGCAATCGCAGCGGGCTGCCATCGGCCGGGCCGGGCACCAGCTTGGCGAGCAGCTTGGCCTCGTGCACGTCCACCATGGCGGGGCCCTTGAGGCCGCGCTGGAACCAGTCGCGTGCAGATACATCGGCGCCTTCCAGCAGGCCGCCGGTGGATGCCATGACCTTGCCCTTCGCATCGGTGGCGCCGATCCACACGTAGGACGGGAAGCTCGCCTGCAAGGCCTCCAGCGCCTCGCGCTGCTCCTTGCGGTTGGGTGTGCTGGTGTGGAACAGCGAGTGCGAGGACACCTGCAGCACGTCGCGGTAGCGCTCCATCAGGGCCGAGGAGAACTGCTGTTCCATCTGGCGCGCGGTGGTGGCCATGCCGCGGCCGATCTCCTCGCGCAGCACGCGGCTTTCGGTACGTCCGACCAGCACGGTCAGGATCAGCGTCAGCCCGAGGGTCAGGCTGGCGAAGGCGATGAGCAGCATGGTGCGCAGCGACCACACGCGGAGCGGGGCTTCGGCTGCGGAGGTACGGGGCTCGGATGCAACAGGTGCGGGGGCGGTCGGTTCCATGCCCTTATATCGGCGCGGAAGGCGCCAACTTCATGGTGTCCGGGCAGTGTGCCTGCGGCGCCGCAAGTCAAACGGGGCGCCTGTGCGCCCCGTTTTTTCCTGCGTGTCCTGCGCGTTGCCTACTTCGTGCCCAGGCGGAACTTCACGTAGCTGCCTGGCGCGTCTTCCAGCACCGGCAGCTTGCCTTCCTCGGGGTTACGCGCGGCGACCTGCGCATCGTCCAGGCTGGTCACCCAGGCCTGCCAGTCGGTCCACCACGAACCCGGATGCTGCTCGGCACCGGCCAGCCAGTCCTCGCTGCTGTCCGGCAAGGCGTCGTCAGTGCGGGTCCAGAAGCCGTACTTGTTGGCCGCCGGCGGATTGACGATGCCGGCGATGTGGCCGGAGCCACCCAGCACGAAGCGCACCGGGCCACCCACCACCTGCGCGCCGAGGTAGGTCGTCTTCCACGGCGCGATATGGTCTTCCACCGTGCTGATGAAGTAGGCCGGCACCTTGACCTTGGACAGGTCGATCGGCACGCCGGCGATCTCCACGCCACCGGCCTCACGCAGCGCGTTGGCCATGTACATGTTGCGCAGGTAGAAGCTGTGCATCTTGGCCGGCATGCGCGTGGAGTCACTGTTCCAGTACAGCAGGTCGAAGGGGAACGGATCCTTGCCAAGCAGGTAGTTGTTCACCACGAAGGACCAGATGAGGTCGTTGGAGCGCAGCATGTTGAAGGTGTTGGCCATCTCGCTGCCTTCGAGGTAGCCGCGCTCGGCCATCTTCTTCTCCAGGTTGGTGACCTGGGCTTCGTCGATGAAGACGCCCAGTTCGCCCGGCTGCGAGAAGTCGATCAGTGTGGTGAAGAAGGTGGCGCTGGCGATGCGCTTGTCCTTCTTGGCAGCCATGTAGCCCAGCGTGGTGGCCAGCAGGGTGCCGCCCAGGCAGTAGCCGGCGGCATTGATTTCCTTCGCGCCAGTCTGCTCGCAGATGGCGTCCACCGCGCCGAGGATGCCCTCGGTGACGTAGTCGTCGAAGCCCTTCTGCGCGAGCTTGGCGTCCGGGTTCACCCAGCTGATGACGAACACCGTGTGGCCCTGGTCCACCGCCCACTTGATGAGCGAGTTCTTCTCGCGCAGGTCCAGCACGTAGTACTTGTTGATCCACGGCGGCACGATCAGCAGCGGGCGCTTGGCCACCTTGGCGGTGGTGGGGGTGTACTGCAGCAGCTGGATCAGCGGGTTCTGGAACACCACCTTGCCCGGCGTCGTGGCGACGTTCTTGCCGAGCTCGAAAGCGGTGGTGTCGGTCATGCGGATCTTCAGCTGGCCGTCGCCTTCCTCGATGTCGCGCAGCAGGTTGTTGAAGCCCTTCACCAGGTTCTGGCCGTGGCTCTTCACCGTCTCGCGGAACACTTCCGGGTTGGTCATCGCGAAGTTGGACGGGGACAGCGCATCTACGTATTGCCGGGTGAAGAAGCTGACCTTGGTCTTGGTGGCCGGGTCCAGGCCGTCCACGCCACCCACCACGTCATGGATGTGGCGCGCGGTGATCAGGTAGCTCTGCTTGATGAAGTCGAACAGGAAGTGGTCCTGCCAGCCTTCGTCCTTGAAGCGCTTGTCATCCTTGGCAGGCGTGGCGATGGGCGTGGGCGTCATGCCCATGAAGCGCTGCATGCTGTTCTGCCACAGCGAGAAGTAGTCCCAAACCAGGTTCATCTGCGCCTGGGCGAGGCGATAGGGGTTGGTCAGCAGCTTGGACATCATGTCCATGAAGGCCTGCGCCACGCCCAGCTCGTCGGTGGGCGGCTGCAGGCCCTTCTGCACCTGGCGCTGCATGTGTTCGGCAATCAGCTTGGAGGCGCGCTGGGCCACCTCGGCGTAGGTGCGGGCGACTTCCTGCGGATCGGGCAACTCGGGCTTTTGCTGCTCATTGGTGGGGGCAGGCATTGAAGGCTCCTTGAGTTTTTGTTGCTGAGGGGTAGAGGTCGGGCGTTACGTGGATTTCAGGGCGGGATGGCCTGGAAGCGGATGACACCACCTGCGTCATGCAAGCGACGTGCCCGCCCGGTGGCGACCAGGTGGTTCAGGTGGGCGATGGCCTCGGCCAGCGCGAACATCATCTGGTGGCGGTCCAGCGGACGGGAAAACAATACCGGCAGCAGGTCCGCCGCGGTATGCGGTACTTCCAGCACATCCAGCAGTTGCGCGTCGCGTTCGGCGTGATGGGCCTCCAGTTGCGCCACGCGGGTGGCGATGCCGCGGAAGGGCAGGCCGTGCGAGGGCAGCACCAGGGTGTCGGCGGGCAGCGGCAGGAACTTGCGGATGGAGGCCAGGAAGCGGCCCACCGAGTCGTCGTGCGGCGTGCTGGCCGGCGCATTCACGTTGGTGGAGATGCGCGGCAGCAGCATGTCGCCGGAGATCAGCAGGCCGCGTGACTCGCAGGCCAGCGCCGCGTGCTCCGGCGAATGGCCGGTGCCGACGATGACGCGCCAGTCGTGGCCGTCGATGCGGACCACGTCGCCCTCGACGATGCGCTCGTACTGTGCCGGCAGTTCCGGCACGCCGCGGGCGTAGATGTTGCCGCGGGCGCCCTGCGCCTCTACCCGTTCGTCATCCAGCCCGTGCTCGCGGAAATGCGCCTGCATGGTCGGCGTGTCGAAGCCCGGCAGTTGCGCGTGGACGACGTGGGCCAGCAGGTACTCGCCCATGGTCATCACCACCGGCGCCTTGCAGCGCGTGGAAAGCCAGGCGGCGTTGCCGATGTGGTCGGGGTGGAAGTGGGTGACGACGATGCGGGTGATCGGGCGCGGCCATTGCGCCAGCAGCGTGTCCCACAGGGCGCGGCTGGCTTCGTCACCGAGGCCGGTATCCACCAACGTGCAGCCGTCGCCGTCGTCCAGCAGGTACAGGTTGATGTGGTTCAGCGCCCAGGGCAGGGCGAGGCGCAGCCAGTGCACGCCGGGGGCGAGCGCCTGGGTGGCGGGAGCGGTCGGCACCGTGGGGAAGGGGTAGTCGAGTTCGGGCGGGAAGGCGGGGGCATTCATGGCGCAGACAGCCTGGCGGCGTTGCGAAGACATTGGCACGCAATGATCGCCTGCATCCTGCGCCCTTTCTTGGTGCGTTGCAACAATTCGCAGGGCCGGCGCGATTTTCACAGATCGGCAACATGCGCGCGGCAGTCTTGCGGGCTTTGCAACGGAGTCCTTGCCATGATGCTGAAGCCCATCTCCCGTCTCCTGCTGGCCGCTGCGGCTGCTGCCGGTGCTACCTCCGCCAGTGCCCAGACCGAAATCCAGTGGTGGCATGCCATGACCGGCGCCAACAACGAGGTGGTGGAAACGCTGGCGAAGGAATTCAACGCTTCGCAGAAGGACTACAAGGTCGTGCCGGTCTTCAAGGGCACCTACCCGGAGACGCTGAACGCCGGCATCGCCGCCTTCCGCGCGAAACAGGCCCCGCACATCATCCAGGTGTTCGACGTCGGCACCGGCGTGATGATGGGTGCGCGTGGCGCCATCAAGCCGGTGGCGCAGGTGATGAAGGAAGGCGGCGAGAAGTTCGAGATCAAGGACTACCTGCCCGGCATCGTCGGCTACTACTCGACCACCCAGGGTGAGCTGCTGTCCTTCCCCTTCAACAGTTCGTCGCCCATCGCGTACTACAACAAGAAGGCCTTCGAGAAGGCCGGCCTGTCGACAGCCAAGCTGCCGCAGACCTGGGCGGAAGTCTTCGACGCCGCCAGGAAGATCAAGGCTGCCGGCTGGTCCTGCGGCATGACCACCACCTGGCCGACCTGGATCGGCCTGGAGAACTTCGCGGCCTGGAACAACCTGCAGTACGCCACCGATGCCAATGGCCTGAACAGCCTGACGCCCAAGCTGAAGATCGACGGCCCGGTGTTCGTGAAGTTCTGGCAATCGCTCGCCGACCTGCAGAAGGAAGGCGTGTTCCAGTACGGCGGCCGCACCTCCGAAGCCAAGACCAAGTTCCTGTCCGGCGAGTGCGCGATCATGACCGAGTCCTCCGGCGGCCTCGGCGACGTGGTGAAGAGCGGCATCGACTACGCCACCGGTCCGCTGCCTTACCACCCGGACGCCGCCGGCGCGCCGCAGAACACCACGCCGGGCGGTGCCTCGCTGTGGGTCTTTGGCGGCAAGCCGGCCAATGACTACAAGGGCGTCGCGAAGTTCTTTGCGTTCCTCGCGCAGACCCCGATCCAGGCGCGCCTGCATCAGGTGTCCGGCTACCTGCCGGTGACTTTCGCCGCCTACGAGCAGACGAAGAAGGACGGCTTCTACGACAAGAACCCCGGCCGCGACCAGCCGATCAAGCAGATGACCGGCAAGGCCCCGACCGACAACTCGCGTGGCGTACGCTTGGTGAACCTGCCGGCCGTGCGTGACATCCAGAACGAGGAAATCGAAGCGCTGCTGGCCGGCAAGCAGGACGCGAAGACCGCGCTGAGCCGCGCGGCCGAACGTTCCAACGCGGCGGTGGAGCAGGCGGCGAAGGCACTGCAATAAGGGGCATCGCACCATCAGGACGGCGGTACTCCGGTCATCCCGCGCTGGCGAAGTTGTTTTCCGCGCCCCTCTCTCCGTGCGGGAGAGGGGCAGGGGGAACACAGACATCTTTTGGGAAAGCCGCCGCTTCGATGGGTTGGCTTCGACGGGCTCAGCCAACGGCTGTGGCTGATCGAAGCCTCGTGCCCTGAGCTTGTCGAAGGGCGGTCCCCTGACTCGTCGAAGGGTCGAAGGACTGTCCTCGTCGCGCGGCCGAAGTCAAAGAACGGCGGCGGACACTGAGTAACCGCACACCATCGCAACATGCGTCGCACCACCTTCCCGAACAAGGTCCTCCCCTACCTGCTGCTCGCGCCGCAGATCGCCATCACGCTCGTGTTCTTCTTCTGGCCGGCCGGCCAGGCGCTGTGGCAGTCGCTGTACCGCGAGGACCCCTGGGGCCTGTCGTCCGCCTTCGTCGGGCTGGACAACTTCACGCGCGTCCTCACTGATCCGAACTACCTCCACTCCCTGCAGGTGACAGCGGCCTTCAGTGCAGCCACGGCCGTGCTCGCACTCGCCGCCGGCTTGCTGTTCGCCGTGATGGTGGACGGCCTCTCGCGTGGCAAGCGCATCTACCAGACGCTGCTGATCTGGCCTTACGCGGTGGCACCCGCGGTGGCCGGCATGCTGTGGCTGTTCCTGTTCTCACCGGCGATGGGCACCTTCGGCATCCTGCTGCGTCGCGCTGGCGTGGCCTGGGACCCGCTGCTCGACGGCACCCAGGCCTTCCTGCTGGTGACGGTGGCCGCGGCCTGGAAGCAGGTCAGCTACAACTTCATCTTCTTCCTCGCCGGCCTGCAGGCGATTCCCAAGTCGCTGCACGAAGCTGCTGCCATCGACGGTGCCAGCCCGCTGCGCCGCTTCTGGACCGTCGCCTTTCCCTTGCTGTCACCGGTCAGCTTCTACCTGCTGGTGGTGAACATCGTGTACGCCTTCTTCGACACCTTCGGCGTAATCCACGCGGTGACCGGCGGTGGGCCGGCCAAGGCGACGGAGACACTGGTCTACAAGGTGTTCAACGACGGCTACGTGGGTCTGGACCTCGGCGCGTCCTCCGCGCAGTCGGTGATCCTCATGGCCATCGTCATCGCGCTGACGGCGGTGCAGTTCCGCTACGTCGAGAAGAAGGTGCACTACGCGTGAGGTGCACACCATGATCGAACGCCGCCCCGTCGCCAACCTCGTGTCCCACTTCCTGCTCGTCATCGGCGTGCTGGTGATGGCCTTTCCCATCTACTACAGCTTTGTCGCGTCCACGCGTACGGTGGCGGAGATCCTCACGCCGCCGCTGCCGCTATGGCCCGGCGCACACTTCGTCGACAATTACGTGCAGGCCTTCACCGGCAGCCTGCACCGCATCGGCGGGGTGAACCTCGGCACCCTGCTGTTCAACACGACGGTGGTGGCGCTGGCCATCGCGGTGGGCAAGATCATCATCTCGCTGTTGTCGGCGTACGCGGTGGTCTTCTTCCGCTTCCCCGGCCGCATGCTGTTCTTCTGGATGATCTTCATCACCCTGATGCTACCGGTGGAGGTGCGCATCATGCCGACCTACCAGGTGATGGTGGACCTCGGTCTCATCGACACCTACACCGGCCTCACCCTGCCGTTGATGGCCTCGGCCACCGCGACCTTCCTGTTCCGCCAGTTCTTCCTGACCATCCCGGACGAACTGGTGGAGGCCGCGCGCATCGACGGTGCCGGCCCGCTGCGTTTTTTCCGTGACGTGCTGCTGCCGCTGTCGAAGACCAACATCGCCGCGCTGTTCGTCATCCTCTTCATCTACGGCTGGACGCAGTACCTGTGGCCGCTGCTGATGACCAACAGCAACGACATGAACACCATCCTCATCGCCCTGCGCAAGATGGTCTCCTTCGCCGACGCCGACACCCAGTGGCACGTGGTGATGGTGACCACCATTCTCGCGCTGCTGCCGCCGGTGCTGGTGGTGGTGCTGATGCAGCGGTGGTTCGTGAAGGGCCTCGTCGAGAGCGAAAAGTAAGAGAGAACATGGCCACCATCGACATGCGCAATGTGCGCAAATCCTACGAGCAGCACGAAGTCATCCACGGCGTGGACGTACGCATCGCCGACGGTGAGTTCATCGTCATCGTCGGCCCGTCCGGTTGCGGCAAGTCCACACTGCTGCGCATGGTCGCGGGGCTGGAGGAAGTCACGGCGGGCGAGATCGCCATCGACGACCGCGTGGTGAACGACATCGAGCCCGCGCACCGCGATATCGCGATGGTTTTCCAGAACTACGCGCTGTATCCGCACATGAGCGTGTTCGACAACATGGCTTATGGCCTGAAGATCCGCGGCACACCGAAGGACGAAATCCGTCGCCGTGTGGATGAAGCTGCCGCGATGCTGGAACTCGGCCATCTGCTGGAGCGCCGCCCGCGCCAGCTCTCCGGCGGCCAGCGCCAGCGTGTGGCAATGGGCCGCGCACTGGTGCGCGCACCCAAGGTCTTCCTGTTCGACGAGCCGCTGTCCAACCTCGACGCCAAGCTGCGCGTGCAGATGCGCCTGGAGATCCAGAAACTGCATCGCCGCCTGGCCACCACCAGCCTGTTCGTCACCCACGACCAGGTGGAGGCGATGACGCTGGCGCAGCGCATGATCGTCATGAACGCCGGCCGCGTGGAGCAGGTGGGCACACCGCACGAGGTGTACCAGCGCCCGGCCACCACCTTCGTCGCCAGTTTCATCGGCTCGCCGCCGATGAACCTCGTGGAAGGCACGTTGGAAGCGGACGGCCTGCGCTTCCGCTGCACCAGCGGCGACCACATCGACCTGCCGCAGGCCCGCCACGATCTTGTTGGCCGCGCGCTGGTGCTGGGCATCCGCCCGGAGCACCTGCTGCCGGCGGACGACGGTCTTGTGCTCACCGTGCAACTGGTGGAGTCGCTGGGCGCGGAGTCCTTCATCCACACCCGCCTGGGCGAGGCCGGCCCGGAGCTGATCGTCCGCGCCGGCGGCCTCGCCGCGCTGCGCTTCGGCGAACTGGTCAGCTACCGCCTGCCGGCGGATGCGCTGCACTGGTTCGACGCGACGAGCGGGCTGCGCATCGACGCCTGACCTGCGTGCATGAGGACGTAGGGCGGGCACGGTGTGCCCACGCTGTCTTGTACCCGAGCTGGAGCCGAAACGCGTGGGCTCGCCGAGCCCACCCTACCCGGCACACCACCCTTTAGTGTGGAAGGGTATTGTCCGGAGCATCTGGCACTATCCGGCTTGTTCTCTTGCCTGCTATGCCCATGCTGAAAATCTCCGGAACCGTCTCCAGATTGGGACGACCCTTGACGATCCTCTTCGCTTTTCTGGCGGGTATCGCACTCGGTGCCGGAGTCTTGTGGGGCTACCAGAAAGAGAAGTTCGCAGATGCTTATGAGGTGATGGGTGATCTGCACGCATCCGCTATGTTCAATCAGGAAATAGCCGAGGCGGAGAAGGAGTACGCGAATCAAAACCGCGATGTAGCGATTTACGCCCTGGGCCGTGCGGTGCGTAACATTGGCACATACAACCGACCGAGCCGGATGAGTTGCCGCGAGGTTGCTTACGCGATCGGAAAATACAACGTGCGCTTGGCGGTGTTGCATGGGGAGGCGGGCAACGCGTCAGCGCGCGAAGCGCACCTCGAACAAGCACGCTCCGCGTACGCAGTGTTGGGGTGGCGCCTGAAAGACACCCGGGAGCTCGCAGAGGCGATTCCCCTGATCGAAGCCGGGAAGACATCCAGTGCGCTGACAATGTACGGACAGATCGGCACACCGTGTGACAACGGATAGTGGCGACGCGGAGAGCTATTCTGTGAGGACAGGAACGTCAGGCCCCGCCTGGGCGTGCTGTTGCTTCGATTCACACACATTACCGCTTATTCTCAGGCGCACTGAACGGACAACGCTATGAACAGGACAGTCTTGATCGCCGGCGCCAGTCGCGGCCTCGGCCTGGAGCTGGCGGTGCAGTACGCCGCCGAGGGCTGGGAGGTGCTGGCTGCCTGCCGTGATCCGGAGGAGGCGCACAAGTGGTTGCCGCCCAGCGTCAAGGTGCTGAAGCTGGACCTGACCTCCGCCACCTCCATCGGCGCACTGGCCTGGGAGCTGGACGAGGCGCCGCTGGACCTGCTGATCTGCTGCGGGGGCGTGTACGGTGCCGAGACCGACTCCTTCCTCGCGCCCGGTGACGATGAGTTCGACCGCGTCATGCACACCAATGTGCTCGGCCATGCCCGCGTCATCCAGGCCTTCGCGCCCTGCGTGGTCGCCGCGCGCGGCATGATCGTCACGCTGACCTCGAAGATGGGTTCGATCAGCGAGACCACCGGCAGCGGTGCGCTGGCCTACCGTGCCTCCAAGGCGGCGCTGAACATCATCGCCAAGGCTGCCTCCAACGAGTTCGGCCCGCAGGGTGCAACCGTCGTCACCATGCATCCGGGCTGGGTGCGTACCGACATGGGCGGCACCGAGGCGCCGCTGACGGTGATCGATGCCGTGGAGCAGATCCGCGGCACACTGGCGGGCTTGGGCCATAGCGACAACGGGCGCTTCATCGACTTCTCGGGCCGCAGCATCGACTGGTAAGGCGACAAGGTGCCAGCGCAAAGAAAAAGGGCAGCCGTGGCTGCCCATTTTTCACGACGGCAGGCGCATCACACCCCGTTCGCCTTGAACCACGCCTGCATGCGCTTCCAGCCATCGTCCGCCGCTTCCTTGCGGTAGCTCGGACGGTAGTCGGCGTGGAAAGCGTGCGGTGCTTCCTTGTAGGTGATGATTTCCGACTTCGTGTTGCCGGCGGCCTTCAGCGCAGCGCGCGCGGCTTCGACGTCCTTCATCGGGATGCCGCTGTCGGCTTCGCCGTACAGGCCCAGCACGGGGACCTTCAGCTCGGGCAGTACGTCGAGCGCACGCTTCGGCTGGTTCGGCGCGGAACTGCTCATGAAGTTGCCGTACCACGCCACACCGGCCTTCAGGTTCGGGTTGTGGGCGGCGTACAGCCAGGTGGTGCGGCCACCCCAGCAGAAGCCGGTGATGGCGGCGCGCTGCGTGTTGCCCTTGTTCTTGCCGGCCCAGGCCAGCGTGTGGTCGAGGTCTCGCATCACCTGTGCGTCGCTGACCTTGGACACGATCTCGCTGAGGATCTGCGGGACGTTGGTCATCTGCGTGGCGTCACCCTGGCGGGCATGCAGTGCCGGGGCGACGGCGAGGTAGCCCAGCTTGGCGAGGCGACGGCACACATCCTGGATGTAGGCATGCACGCCGAAGATTTCCTGGATCACCAGCACCACCGGGAAATTCTCGCCGGTCTTCGGGCGGGCGAAATAGGCGGGCAGTTTGAAGCCGTCGGAGTCGATCTCGACGATGCCGGCGTCCAGCCCTTCGCTGTCGGTGGTGATCGTCGTTTGTGCGACTACCGGATGGGTCGCGAGCGCGAAACCGCCCGCCACCATGCTGGCAATGAAGCTGCGGCGATCGAAGGTGATGGGCGGAAGCAGGCTGTCGAAGTCGGCGCGGTGATTCATCGGTCTCTCCTGGGTTGTGTGCGTGAGGCGTCACGCGGGGGCGTCGCGCGATTGCGCGACCTTGCTGTGACCCTAGCGCTTCCCGCGTGGTTTCAGTCTCCGTACGAATACTGAGAAGTGGGTTGAGACAGCGGCTGGGACGCGGGGGCGACAGGGTCGCGGCAGCGCCCGAACGCCTTGCAGCATGCCGTCGCCATTGCGACGGCCGTACGCCTGCGGATGGGCGGCGGGCGCTGCACCAAGATGCGACGCCATGGCCGGTGGGTCGCCCTCTTGCACCACCCGCGGGCACATTCCGGGGCTGCGACGCGTTGCTGGGGAGCGCACGATATCCATATGAATCATGTGGATAGCGGCTTTCCTCGGTTCGCCGCAGTCGTGGCACGACGTTTGCGTATGCAGACTTGTATACAACAAGCCGTCGCCAGCCATGAACGCCGCTCTCCAGTCCGCCTGTCCCGATCTCGCCATCGATCGCCTGCGTGAAGCCTACGCACAGGGGAAGTCCTCCCCCACTGCGACGGTCGAGGCGGTGTATGCGCGCATCGCGGCGCTGGGCGAGACGCATGCGTGGATTGCGCTGGTGCCGCGCGAGCAGGCGCTGGCGCGCGCTGCCGAACTGGAAGCCGCCGGACCGGGCGACAAGCCGCTATGGGGAATCCCGTTCGCAGTGAAGGACAACATCGACGTGGCCGGCATGCCGACCACCGCGGCCTGCCCGGCCTTCGCCTATACACCCGAAAAAAGCGCCACCGTCGTGCAGCGCCTGGTGGATGCCGGCGCCATCGTCATCGGCAAGACCAACCTCGACCAGTTCGCCACGGGGCTTGTCGGCACCCGTTCTCCATACGGGGCACCGAGTTCAGTGTTCAGTGCCGCGCACGTGTCCGGTGGTTCCAGCTCCGGCTCCGCGGTGGTGGTCGCCAACGGCTCGGTGAGTTTCGCGCTGGGCACCGACACCGCAGGCTCCGGCCGCGTGCCGGCGATGTTCAACAACATCGTGGGCCACAAGCCCACCAAGGGCTGGCTGCCGACCACTGGCGTGGTGCCGGCCTGCCGCTCCATCGATTGCGTGTCGGTGCTGGCCCTGTCGTCCACCGAATGCTGGCAGGTGCTCAGCGTGGCGGGGGGCGTGGATGCTACCGACCCCTGGTCGCGCGCACCGGCCCCCGTCGGCCTGCCGGCACGGCCGCGCATCGGCGTGCTGCGGGCGGATCAACGCGAGTTCTACGGTGACACCGAGTCGGCCGCCGCCTATGACAATGCGATCGCCGGCCTCGCCGAGTTCGGCGACATCGTCGAGTTCGACTTCGCGCCGTTCCGCGAAGCGGCGCTGATGCTTTACGAAGGCGCGCCGGTGGCCGAGCGCCTGGAGGCCGCGGGCGACATGCTGGCGACCAATCCGAGGGCGATGGACCCGACCGTCGCCGCAGTGGTCGCCAAGGGCAACCAGTTCACCGCGAAGGATGCCTGGGCCGCGCGCACCCGCCTCGAAGCCCTGCGCAAGCAGGCCGAAGAGATCTTCGCCGGCCTGCACGTGCTGGCGCTGCCGACCTCGCCGACGCACAACACGCATGCGGCCGTGCAGGCCGATCCGGTCGCGCGCAACAGCCAGCACGGCCACTACACCAACTTCGCCAATCTGCTGGACCTCGCCTGCATCGCGGTTCCCACCGGCTTCAAGCCGGACGGCTTGCCGGTCGGCATCACCCTGTTCGGCCCGGCGTGGAGCGACGCCGCGCTGGCCGCACTGGGCGAACGCGTGCACCGCGCCTCCGGCCTCACCGGCGGTGCCACCGGCCATGTGCCGGTTGCACCGGCCACGCGCTTCGACTGGCCGGCACAGGCCGACGAGGTACGCGTCGTGGTGGTGGGCGCGCACCTCAGCGGCATGCCGCTGAATCGCGAGCTGACCGAACGTGCCGCGCGCTTCGTGTGCGCCACGCAGACCGCGCCCCACTACCGACTGTATGCCCTGCCCAACACCACACCGCCGAAGCCGGGCCTGGTGCGCGTGGCCGACGGCGGCACCGGCATCGCGGTGGAAGTGTGGGCGATGAGTCGCGCCGCCTACGGTGACTTCGTGTCGCGCATCCCGCCACCGATGGGCATCGGCAACGTGGTGCTGGCCGACGGCAGCACCGTGCAGGGCTTCTGGTGCGAGTCCATTGCCCTGCAGGGCGCGCAGGACATCTCGGAATTCGGTGGCTGGCGGGCCTACATCGCCAGCCTGAGGAAATAGCAGAGAGTCAGAGCAGACAGTCAGAGCAGGCAGTCAGCCGCTGCAAGCAGCTTCAGTCATACGGAAACCGCGTTCGCCACTTCGCATGGACGACCGCATATCAAGGAGAAGAGTCATGTCGATGTGGAAGCACGCCCTCTTCGGAGCGGCGGTGGCGCTGGCGGTCAGCCTGCCTGCGCAGGCGCAGGACGCCCGCAAGGAAACCCTGCTGGTGGTGAACGAGACCGGCCCCAACAGCCTGGACATCCATGCTGTCGGCGCCAACCGTCCGTCATACGGCGTGGCCTGGCTGGCCTACGACCGCCTGATGAGCTTCGGCCGCAAGACCGTGAATGGCGTGGCCTACTACGACTACACCAAGCTCACGCCGGAGCTGGCAGAGAGCTGGGAGATCGCCAAGGACGGCATGTCCGTCACCTTCAAGCTGCGCCGCGACGCGAAGTTCCACGACGGCTCGCCGGTGACGGCTGCCGACGTGAAGTGGAGCTACGACCGCGCGCTGGCGATGGGCGGCTTCCCGCAGTTCCAGATGATGGCGGGCTCGCTGGAAAAGCCCGAGCAGTTCGAGGCGGTCGACACCCACACTTTCCGCGTCAAGTTCCTGAAGAAGGACAAGCTGTCCATGCCCGACATGGCGGTGCCGGTGCCCAGCATCTACAACGCGACGCTGGCGAAGAAGAACGCCACCGCACAGGACCCCTGGGCCGCTGCCTGGCTGAAGAACAACACCGCCGGTGGCGGCGCCTTCAAGGTGGCGAGCTGGAAGCCGGGCCAGGAAATCGTCTACGAACGTTTCGACGACTGGAAGAGCGGCCCGCTGCCGAAGCTGAAGCGCGTGATCCAGCGTGAAGTGCCCTCTGCCGGTACGCGTCGCGCGCTGATCGAGCGGGGCGATGCCGACATGAGCTTCGAGATGCCGCCCAAGGACTTCGCCCTGCTGTCGCAGGAGAAGACCGGCAACCTGCTGGTGAAGAGCACGCCGGTGGAGAACGCGCTCTGGTACATCGGCATGAACGTGAACAACCCGCCGTTCAACAACGTGAAGGTGCGCCAGGCCATCGCCTACGCCGTGCCTTACGAGAAGATGTTCACCCGCGCTTTCTACGGCCGCGCCATCAAGCTGTGGGGCGGCAAACCCGGGCCGGTGGCGACCGCCGCCTGGCCCGCTACGCACGGCTACAACACCGACATCGCCAAGGCCAAGGCGCTGCTCGCCGAGGCGGGTTATCCCAATGGCTTCGAGACCACGCTGTCCTTCGACCTCGGCCAGGGCACCGTGTCCGAACCGATGGCCGTGCTGCTGCAGGAGTCGCTCGCCGAGCTGGGCATCAAGGCCACCATCAACAAGGTGCCGGGCGCCAACTGGCGCGCGCAGATGCTCAAGAAGGACATGCCGATCTTCATCAACCGCTTCGGTGGCTGGCTGAACTACCCGGAGTACTTCTTCTTCTGGAACTTCCACAGCTCCGACCCGGTGTTCAACACCAGCGGCTACAAGAACCCGAAGATGGACGCGCTGATCGAGAAGGCGCGTTACGAGACCGATCCGAAGAAGTACGACGCCGAAGTGAAGGGCTTCATCGACCTGCTGCATACCGACCTGCCGCGCATTCCGGTGGCACAGCCGGTGATGGACGTGGTGATGGGCAAGCACGTCAGTGGCTACCAGTACTGGTTCCACATCCAGCCGGACTATCGCTTGATCGAGAAGCAGTAGTCACGCGGCATAGGCCTACTGCGGGGGCCGATCTTGAGACTGTGGTGCTCGTCGTACCTTCGTACGACTCCGCTCCGCGTCTCAACCTCGGCCCCCTCGCTACGGCCTCTGCCACATGACGACGCATCGTTCGAGTAACCGCCTGATGCTCGCCAAGGCCCCAATCAGATCGACTCCCGGAGAAGGAGCGCTGCGATGAAACTCATCCTCAAACGCCTGCTGCTCGCGTTACCCAACCTCGTCGGCGTCATCGTCGTCACCTTCGTGCTGACGCGCGCGCTGCCGGGAGACCCCGCGGCGTACTTCGCCGGTGCTGCGGCGACGCCGGAGGCGGTGGCGCAGGTGCGCACGCAGCTCGGGCTGGATCGCCCGATGTTCGAGCAGTTCCTGAGCTACGTCAGCGATCTGGCCAAGGGCGACTGGGGTGTGTCGCTGGCGACCGGGCAGTCGGTGATCAGCGAGCTGAAGGGGCGCCTGCCGGCGTCGCTGGAGCTGACGTTGTTCGGACTGGTGCTGGCGGTCAGCGTGGCGGTGCCGCTGGGGGTGCTGGCGGCGACGCGGCCGAACTCGGCCTGGGACCACGGCGTGCGCGCGCTCACCACCGCGGGCGTTTCGCTGCCGACCTTCTTCACCGGCCTGCTGCTGGTGTACGTCTTCTACTACAAGCTGGGCTGGGCACCGTCGCCGAGCGGGCGCATCGATGCCTTCGTGTCCTCGCCACCCACGGTCACCGGCTTCTACATCATCGACAGCCTCATCGCCGGTGACTTCACGGCGCTGTGGGCGAGCATCAAGCAGCTCATCCTGCCGGCCGGCACGCTGGCGCTGTTCGTGCTGGCCCCACTGGCGCGCATGACGCGTGCCTCGATGCTGGGCGTGCTGTCGTCGGACTTCATCCGTACCGCACGCGCCTCCGGTCTCACGCCGATGACCGTGCTCTACACCTACGCGCTGCGCAACGCGCTGCTGCCGGTGCTCACCACGCTGGGCATGGTGTTCTCCTTCCTGCTCGGCTCCAACGTGCTGGTAGAGAAAGTGTTCGCCTGGCCGGGTATCGGCTCCTTCGCCATCGAATCGCTGGTGGCTTCCGACTACGCGCCGGTGCAGGGCTTCGTGCTGTCGATGGCGCTGCTCTACGTGTTGCTCAACCTGCTGATCGACCTGGCCTACACCTGGCTCGATCCGCGCATCGCGCTGGAGGGCTGAGCATGGACATGAAGCACTTCAAGTATGTGCTGAAGGAAAACCCGGTCACCGGCTTCGCCTTCGTGCTGTTCGGCCTCTTCGTGCTGCTGGCGATCTTCGGCCCGCTGATCGCGCCTTTCGATCCGCTGGACTCCAACGCCGGCGAGCCGCTCACGCCGCCGTCGGCGCAGAACTGGTTCGGCACCGACTCCTTCGGTCGCGACATCTTCTCGCGGGTCATCATCGCCACGCGCCTGGACTTCGGCATCGCGCTGTCGGCGGTGCTGATCTCCTTCATCATCGGCTCCAGCATCGGCTGCGCGGCGGGCTTCTGGGGCGGCTGGCTGGACCGGGTGTCCAGCCGCGTGGCCGACACCATCATGGCCTTTCCGCTCTTCGTGCTGGCGATGGGCATCGTGGCCGCGCTGGGCAACACGGTGGGCAACGTCATCTACGCCACCGCCATCATCAATCTGCCGTTCTACATGCGGGTCGCGCGGGCCGAGGCCAACGTGCGCCGCAATGCCGGTTTCATCGAGGCGGCACGCCTGGCCGGCAACCACGACGTGCGCATCCTCGCGGTGCACATCTTCCCCAACATCCTGCCGCCGATGATGGTGCAGGTCTCGCTCAACATGGGCTGGGCCATCCTCAACGCGGCGGGTCTGTCCTTCATCGGCCTCGGCGTGCGGCCGCCGGAAGCGGAGTGGGGAATCATGGTCGCCGAGGGTGCGACCTACATCATCTCCGGCGAGTGGTGGGTCGCGCTGTTTCCCGGCGCGGTGCTGATGCTGGCGGTGTTCTGCTTCAACCTGATGGGCGACGGTCTGCGCGACCTGATCGACCCGAGGAGGCGCACATGAGTCCCGAAACCATCGTTCATGCTGACCCGCGGGCCGCCGCCAATGTGCCGCCACCCCTGCTGGCCGTCGACGGCCTGTCACTGGAGTTCCGCACCCGCAGCGGCGTGGTGCGCGCGCTGGAAGACGTATCGCTGAGCCTGCAGAAGGGCGAGTTGCTCGGCGTGGTCGGCGAGAGCGGCTCCGGCAAATCGGTGTTCGCCTACGCGATGCTGGGCATCTCGGACGCCGCGGCGAAGATCACGCGTGGCACCGCGGTGTTCGACGGCATGGACCTGCTGGGCGCGACCGAACGTGAGTTGCGCGAGATCCGTGGGCGCGAAGTGTCGATGATCTTCCAGAGCCCACGCACTTCATTGAACCCGATCCGCAAGGTCGGCCACCAGATCGAGGACGTGCTGCGGCGTCATGCCGCGGTACGTGGTCAGGACCTGCGCGAGCGCGCCATCGATTGCCTGAAGCGGGTGCGCATCCCGGACCCGGCGCGGCGCTACGAGGCCTATCCCTTCGAGCTGTCCGGCGGTATGTGCCAGCGCATCCTCATCGCGCTGGCACTGGCCTGCCAGCCCTCGCTGCTGATCGCCGACGAACCCACCACCGGCCTGGACGTGACCACCCAGGCGGCGATCATGGATCTCATCGTCGAGTTGGCGCACGAGCGCCAGATGGCCACCTTGCTGATCACCCACGACCTTGCGATGGCCGCGCAGTACTGCGACCGCATCGCGGTGATGCACGCCGGCCACGTGGTGGAAGTCGGCCCCGCGCAAGTAGTGCTGCACCAGCCGCAGCATCCCTACACCGCGCGACTCATTGCCTCCACGCCACATACCGCCGACAGCATCGCGGCGATGCAGCCGATTCCCGGTTCACTGCCGGATCTGCGTGCGGCGAAGTTGCCACCGTGTCGCTACAGCGCACGCTGCGAGTACCGCACCGAACGTTGTGATACCGAGGCGCTGCCGGTGGTGCCGATCGACGCCACGCACAGCGTCCGCTGCTGGAGGGCCGCAGCATGAATGCGCCGGAACGCAACATCCCGCTGCTGCGCGTGCAGCGCCTGCAGAAGCACTTCAAGGTCGGCCGTAACGCGATGCTGCATGCGGTGGACGACATCAGCTTCGACATCGCCCCCGGTGAGAGCGTCGGCCTGGTGGGCGAGTCCGGCTGTGGCAAGAGCACCCTGTCGCGGGTCATCGCGCGCCTGGCAGATCCCACCAGCGGCGCGCTGCAGTTCGAGGACGTGGACCTCGCCGTGCACCCGGCTGCGAAGTTCGCGCGCGACTCGCGCCGCGGCGTCATCCAGATGGTGTTCCAGGACGCTAACGATAGCCTCAACCCGCGCTATACCGCCTTCGACACCATCGCCGAGTCATTGCGCCTGCTGGTCGGCATGAAGGACGCTGCGCAGATCAAGGCGCGTGTCGAGGAGCTGGCGACCTGGGTCGGCCTGCCGGTGGACCTGCTGTCGCGCTACCCGCATCAGCTGTCTGGCGGGCAGAAGGCGCGCGTGGGCATCGCGCGTGCGCTGGCGCCGTCACCGCGCCTGCTGATCCTTGACGAGCCGACCGCCGCGCTGGACGTGTCGGTGCAGGCCACCGTGCTGCAGTTGCTGGCCGAGCTGCGTGACAAGCTCGGCGTGGCCTACCTGTTCGTGTCGCACGACCTCAACGTGGTGCGCCTGCTGTGCGATCGCGTGGTGGTGATGTACCTCGGCAAGGTGGTGGAGGAGGGGCCGGCGGAGGCGGTGTTCACCACGCCGCGCCACCCCTACACGCAGGCGCTGGTGGCCGCGATTCCGGACCCGGATGCGCGCGGCAGGAAGACGGTGCGTGCGGAAGGCGAGCCGCGCAGCCCGATCAACCCGGACCCGCGCGCCTGCCGCTTCCACGGCCGTTGCCCCAAGGGCGAGCCGAAGTGCGAGCTGACGATGCTGGACCTGAAAGAAGTCGCGCCGGCGCACCGGGTGGCCTGCCACTTCGCCTGAACATGGTGCTCAGACCGGGCGGGCTCCGGCGGGCCGGCGCGCAGTGATGCGTGCCTGCGGCGGCAGTGCGGCTCAGGCCGCGTCGCTGCTGGTGTCGCTGCCGTGGCTGCGCTTTTCCAGCCATTGCGCGAACTGGTGGCGGTAGTTCATGCCTACCACCACGGCGCCGACGCCGACGGCGAAACCGATGAGAATCCAGTTGGTGACTTCTGCCATGTTGACCATGATGCGTTCCTCTTGTCGGGTGTGTTCAGGAGTGTTCGGGCTACGGCTGCATTACATTGCAGCGCGCAAAACGCGGCAATCCGGCGCGCTACCGATTTCGACGTAAGAACGGTGCTGACTCGGGTTGACCCGAGTAGGCCGTGAGCCGCGTGCCAGCAGGGTTCACGGCAGGCGAATGCCGGCAAGAGAGGTGTCGCCCGCGGGCGAACGTGACGGAATCCCCGGCACGACATCCGGGCACCGACTATGGCGTGATATCTGCCTCAGTCGCGCAGGCTCATCAGCGACGCATTGCCGCCGCTGGCAGCGAGGTTGCGGGTCACCGAGCGTTCGCGCGGAAAGGGATTGACCGCCGCTTCACCGGGTTCGCGCGGCGTGAAGTACAGGCGGTTGTCCTCGCCGGCCGGACCGGGCAGCGACCACTGGTCCGGCGCGAGTGCTTCGGCGCCCACTACGGCCGGCAGGTCACTGGGGCCGTTGCGCAGGCGATGGAGGATCAGCGGTCCGCCCGCCTTCGGCCCGGTGCCCGAGCGACCTTCACCGCCGAAAGGCTGTACGCCCACCACCGCGCCGATCATGTTGCGGTTCACGTAGAGGTTGCCCACCTGTGCGCGGCGGCGCACGTACTCCACTGTCTCGTCGATGCGGCTGTGAACGCCCATGGTCAGACCGTAGCCGGTGGCGTTGATGTCACCGATCAGTGCGGCCAGGCTGCCACGTTGCCAGCGCATGACATGCAGCACCGGGCCGAATACTTCGCCCTGCAGCTGGCGTATGCGTTCGATCTCGATCAGCGTGGGCGGGAAGAAGGTGCCCTGCGCGCAATGTACGGGCAGCGGCAGTTGCGTCATCGGGTAGCCGGCCGTGCGCATGTCTTCGACATACGTGTGGAGTTTCCGCCGAGCCTGTTCGTCGATCACCGGACCGATGTCGGTGCCGAGTCGTGCCGGGTTGGCGATGCCCAGCTCGCGCATGGCGCCTTGCAGCAGCGGCAGCATGCGCGGTGCAATTTCTTCCTGCAGGCACAACACGCGCAATGCGCTGCAGCGCTGGCCGGCGCTGTCGAAGGCCGAGCTCAGCGCGTCGGTGACCGCCTGTTCCGGCAGGGCGGAGCTGTCGACGATCATCGCGTTCACCCCGCCGGTCTCGGCGATCAGCATGCGCGTGCCGGGCAGCTTTTGCTGTGCACGGCGGATGCTGTCGGCGACTTCGGTGGAGCCGGTGAACATCACGCCGGCCACCCGCTCGTCACGTACCAGTGCAGCGCCCACGGTGTCGCCATCACCCGGCAGCAGCGCGAGCACCGCCTGCGGAATGCCGGCCTCATGCAGCAAGCTCACCATGCGCGCGGCGACCAGCGGGGTCTGCTCGGCGGGCTTGGCGATCACCACGTTGCCGGCTGCCAGAGCCGCGGCCACCTGGCCGGTGAAGATGGCGAGCGGGAAATTCCACGGGCTGATGCAGGCGATGAGTCCACGCGGCATGCCGCGCAGGCTCATGCGGCGCACCTGCGCGGCGTAATAGCGCAGGAAGTCCACCGCCTCGCGGATCTCGCCCTGCGCGTTCGGCAGCGTCTTGCCGGCTTCGCGCACCAGCAGGGCAATGAACTCGGCCTGCGCGGCCTCCAGACGGTCCGCCGCCCGCTCCAGCAGTTCGGCGCGCCGTACCGACGACACCTTGGCCCAGTCGGCTATGGCAGCCGTGCTCTGGCGCAGCGCGGTTTCTACCGCGGCGAGTGTTGCGGGGCACACCTCGCCCACGAGGTCACCGTGGTCGGCGGGATTGACGACGAAAGCCGGCTTGCCGGCCAGCCCGACGGTGGGCGCGGCGAACCACTGGCGGGTGCCGAAAGGCCGCAGGGCTTCGTGGAGCTGGCGCAGGCTGTCTTCGTTGGTGAAGTCCAGACCGCGGCTGTTCTGCCGCAACGGCGCGTAGAGCTCGGCCGGTGGCGGTATGCGCGGATGCGGGCTGCCCAGCTGGCGGCGCACCTGCTCGGCGGGCTGCTCCAGCAGGCTGTCGATGGAGGTTTCCGCGTCGACCAGACGATTCACGAAGGAACTGTTGGCGCCGTTTTCCAGCAGCCGGCGCACCAGGTAGGCGAGCAGGCTGTCGTGCGGGCCGACCGGGTCGTACACCCGGCAGGGGTGGCGTGATTCGCTGTCGCCCGGCGTGGCGGAGACGATCTGGTCGTAGAGACCTTCGCCCATGCCATGCAGGCACTGGAATTCCCAGGCCGGTGTGCGGCTCACGGGCAAGGCCCTGCCCATCTCGATGAGGGTGGCCACTGTCAGCGCGTTGTGGGTGGCGAACTGCGGGTACAGGCGCCCGTCCTCCGCCGCGTGGCCGAACAGGCGGGCCGCGCAGGCAAGGTAGGACAGGTCGGTATGCGGCTTGCGGGTGAACACCGGGTAGCTCGCCAGCCCGGCCGCTTGCGCGCGGTGGATCTCGCTGTCCCAGTAGGCGCCTTTCACCAGCCGCACCATCAGGCGGCGACGGCTTCGCAGCGCGAGTTCGGCCAGCCAGTCCACCACCCGGGTGGCGCGGCGCTGGTAGGCCTGCACCACGAAGCCGAGGCCGGTGTAGCCCGTGGTGGCGACGTCCTGTGCGAGTGCCTCGAAGAGATCCAGCGACAGCTCCAGGCGATCCGCCTCCTCGGCGTCGATGTTCAGCCCGATGTCGTACTGCGCGGCCTGGTGTACCAGTTGCTGGAGGCGCGGCAGCAGTTCGTTCATGACGCGCTCGCGCTGGCTGCGCTGGTAGCACGGATGCAGGGCAGAGAGCTTGATCGATACGCCGGGGCCGGCCTCTACGCCGCGGCCGGCGCTCGCACGGCCGACCGCCTCGATGGCATCGGCATAGGCCTGGAAGTAGCGCTCGGCGTCCTCCGTGCACAGCGCGGCTTCACCCAGCATGTCGTAGGAGTGGCGGTAGCCGCGCAGCTCGCTGGCCTGCGCGCGCTGCAGGGCTTCGTCGATGTTGCGGCCGGCGATGAACTGTTCGCCCAGCATGCGCATCGCCAGATCCATGCCGTGCCGGATCAGGCCCTCGCCACTGCGCAATACGGCGCCACGCAGTGCGGAGGCGAGGCCGTGCTCGCCCACCGGGCTCATCAGCTTGCCGGTGATGACCAGCCCCCAGGCGGCGGCATTCACGAACAGCGAGGGGCTGTGGCCGAGGTGGGCCTGCCAGTCGGCATGACCCAGCTTGTCGCGGATCAGCGCGTCGCGGGTGGCGGAGTCAGGAATGCGCAGCAGGGCCTCGGCGAGGCACATCAGGGCGATGCCCTCCTGCGAGTCCAGGGAGAACTCGTGCATCAGCGCGTCCACGCCGGCCGCGTGGCGGCGTTGGTCGCGCAGGCTGTGGATCAGGCCGCGGGCACGGGTCTGGATGCGGCGCTCGGCCGCGTCATCCAGGGGCACGGCGGCGAGCAGCTCGGCCACGCAGGCCGTCTCGTCGCGCAGCGTCGCGGCAGTGATGGCTGCGCGTAGCGCCGTGGCCGGGGGCAACACCTCGGCATGCAGGGACGCAAACGGATCGGGTGCCAGGGGCGTGGGCATTGAGTCCCCGAAGTGAACGAAGGCCTGCTATCAGTATGGGTGCAACATAAAGGGTTTCAAAGGCCGGCCGGGCGGCCTTTGCAGGGGAACGAGCGGTCACTGCCCGGCCCGTGGTGGCGGGCCGGCACAACAGGGGCGGGGAGGGAAGTTGGACCCCCGGGGGCTCAGCCCGCGGCGATGGTCTGGCGCGCGGCCTGCAGGCGGTGGATGGTGATCTTGCGCACCTCCGCCTTGCTCTCTTCGATGTGGGTCTTCAGCAGCAGGCAGGCCTGGTCGGCGCGGTGGCGCAACACCGCCTGCAGGATCTTGCCGTGCTCGGCGTAGGTGCGCTCCACACGGTAGTTCTGCGTGAAATCCAGGCGGCGGATGATGCGGATACGCTCGATGACGTCGCCGTGCACCCGTGCGACTTCCGGGTTGTCGGCAGCGTCCACCAGCGCGGTGTGGAAGGCCTCGTCGAGTTGGGCCACCGTCTGCCCATCCATCTCGCGCGACTCCTCCGGCCCCAGCCAGATCCGGCGCAGCGGCTCCAGGCTTTCCAGTTCGGTCTTGTGCTCGCACAGGCTGCGTACCGCAGCGGCTTCGAGGATGTAACGCAGTTCGTAGAGGTTCTCGAACATCTCGAAGTCGAAGGGCCGCACGCTCCAGCCGTTGCGGAAATGCACGTACAGGTAGCCCTCCCGCTCCAGCCGGTACAGCGCCTCGCGCACCGGCGTACGCGACACGCCGAGGCGGTCGGCGATCTGCGTCTCGGTGAAGCGGTCGCCCGGCAGCAGGCGGAAATCGAAGATGTCCTCCTTGACGCGGCGGTAGACGTGGTCGACGCGGGAGCCGGCGATGTCGGGGGCGGCCTCTTCGGGCGTTGAACGTTCAGGCATGGTGGTTATGCGAGCTGGGTTTCAGGGTAGGCGGGCTGACCACGGGCCGATCATGACAAAAGTCAGACTTTGGCGTGAGTGTGTCGCAGTGTTGCTGCCGCTGCTGCCTATACTCGTGCGCCGGCGGGAGGAGCCGGCATGTTTCAAATTTCTCAACTTTGCGGATCAAGGAGCTGCAATGCAAAACAACGCGCGCCCGGTCAAGGGCGCCCTGCTGTGGGTCGGGGCCATCGCACTGGGTTTGTTGTCGGGTTGTGCCATAAACATGAAGGTGCCGCTGAAGGATCCGGCGCCGAGCACCGCGCCGTATGCCAAGCAGGCGCCGGTTGCCCCCACCAGCCTGTCTTTCAAGGACGAGCGTCCGACTGCCGACCGCGGCAAGCTGATGACGGGTTTCGTGCCCATGCAGCTGATGTACAAGGATAAGCCCTTTGACCCGGTTCCCTATGTGGCCGAGAACACGGTCAAGGAGCTCACCGCACGCGGCATTCCCGTGCAACTGGCAGCTGATGGCAAGGGCGCCCAGGCCGTCGGTGTGAAGTACATGCACATCGAGTTGCACCGTGCCAGCGGCTTCTCGCCATTCGTCACCTTTACCAGCCTGCGCGCTGACATCGACACGCCGCAGGGCCCGCAGCGGGTTACCGCCTACGTCAAGCGCGGCAAGGTGCCGGTGTGGACCTTCGACGAGATCATCGACCCCACCTTCAACGAGCCGATGTCGATCCTGACCAAGGAGCTGGCGGCCAAGATCAACCAGCGCGTCTACGGTCAGGCGGCGACCGACGACCAGGTGGCGGGCTGGGTGGCCAACATCAACAAGAACGGCACCACGCAGGAGGCGGTCTATCACGACGTCTACCAGCTGGGCTTCGGCAACAATCCGAAGGCCGTGCCGGAACTGGTGAAGCTGACGAAGCACTCGGCGGAGTACATCCGTCTGGCGGCGATCTCCTCGCTGGGCATCCTGCGCGCGAACGACCAGTTCGGCCTGCTGAAGAGCCTGTTCGAAGACAAGACGGTGATCTGGCAGGACCGCGCCATGGCACTGAAGGCCATCGGCGATCTGGGTTCGGCCGAGTCGCGCGACTACCTGCAGAAGGAGTGGAAGCGTGTCGAGAACCTGAGCGACAAGGAGTCCGCCTGGAACAAGGAAATCATCGGCCTGTACCTCTGAGCCGGTTGATGCCGCCGCGCTGCTGAGCCGGCGCGCACTTTCCTGCGACCCCGTCCGGTACCTGTCGTACCGGGCGGGGTTTTTCGTTTGGCGGCGCGCCATGGTGTTCATCGTCCTGGCGCTCAGCCGTGCCTGAAGCACAACCCCGTGCTTTCCAGCAGGCCGGCGGCGGCCAGCGCGAGGTCTTCGCGGCCCGGCGCGGCGATGATCTGCACGGCGATGGGCAGGCCTTCCGGGGTGGGCATCGGTACCGCCACCACCGGCAGGCCGACGCTGGAGATCGGCTGGGTGAGCAGGCCGATGGAGGGGCGGGCGGGCACGCGGCCGGCGGGCAGGTTGAGCCATTCCGCGCCGACCCGGGTGGCGACGCAGGGGGTGGCGGGCGCGATCAGCAGGTCGGCCTGCTCGAAGAGTTTCAGCGCGGCTTCGCGGGCGATGCGGCGGGCGCGCTGGGCGTGGGCCAGCCAGGCGGCGGGCAGCAGGCTGCCGGCGAGCAGGCGGTCGCGGTTGGCGGGCTCCATCTGGGCGTAGTGATCGCGCAGTTCGTCGCGGTACAGCTCACCGGCGGTGCTGGCGGTGATGACGAAGGCCACCGAGCGGGCCAGCGCGGCGTCCTTGAATTCGATCTCCTGCGTGCTGCCGAGCGCGCGCGCGACGGTGGTGGCGACGCCACGCGCTTCCGGCATGGCCCAGTCGTCGAACCAGCCGGTCAGGCGTGCGACGCGCAGGCCGCCGAGTCCTTCGGTCTGCGCCTTGAGCAGGGCGGCTTCGGTGGGTTGTGCGGGGGCGGGGCGGCAGGCGGCGTCCAGCGGATCGCGGCCGGCCAGCGCGTCGAAGATGCGGGCGAGGTCGCGTGCACTGCGCGCGAAGGGGCCGACGTGGTCGATGTCATGCACGAAAGGTCGCGAGCCACCGCGTGACAGTCCGCCGAAAGTCGGCTTCAGGCCGAAGGTGCCGCAGAAGGACGACGGCACCCGGATGGAGCCGTTGGTGTCGCTGCCCAGCGAGTAGGCGCACAGGCCGGCCGCCACCGCTGCGGCACTGCCGCCGGATGAGCCACCGGCTACGCGGCTGTCGTCCAGCGGGTTGCGGGTGGTGCCGTGGAAGGTGTTCTCGGTGGTGAAGCCGTAGGCGTAGGCGTCCATGTTCAGCGCGCCCAGCAGCACGCTGCCGGCGGCGGCACAGCGTTGCACCAGGGTGGCATCTGCCTGCGCGGGGGCGCCGGCGCGGTCGCGGTGGCCGCCGGCCAGGGTGGGCATGCCGGCGATGTCGAACAGGTTCTTCACCGCGTAGGGCACACCGGCCAGTGGTGGCAGCGTCTCGCCGTTCTTGCGGCGGATGTCGATGGCATCGGCCTCGGCGAGTGCGCGTTCGCTGGTGAGGTCGGTATAGGCGCGCAGCTGGACGTCGCGGGCGGCGATGGCCTGCAGGGAGGCTTCGGCAAGTGCGCGGGCGGTGATCTCGCCATTGGCGATGGCATCCGCCTGGCGCCAGGCGGGCAGGGACAGGTAGTTGCTGCTCATGCCGGCCTCAGGCGCGGTAGACCGAGGCGGGTTCGACCCGGTCGGACAGGTCGGCGGCCATCAGGGGGGCGGCGTTGCGGGCGATCAGCACCAGCTGCTGTGCCACGCGGCCGACCTGTTCGGCGTCCAGTTCATAGCCCTGCAGGGCGGCGGTCTGGCGCACGTAGGCGGCCCAGTCGAAGTCTTCCGGCAGCGAAGTCAAACGAAGCTCCTCGTCATTGAGTGTTGCTTGCATACATGCGTGTGGACAAGCAAGGAGCGTTCCCCTGGGCGGCTGTGATGTCACGTGTGCAGGCCGCTTCCGCCCCGCCATCTACCGGCCCTGCGCGGCGTCATGCAGATGCCCTGGCAGGGCGTGTGCATCCGGCGCTATGGCGATGGCGGGGCAGAAAGCCCGGATCGTCTCCCCGCCATGGTGCGGCCATGCACGGGCGAGGTGCCGGACGTGGTGGCGGGCGCTGCTTCCGGGCCGGCGGGTCTTGGCGCGGATGGGGCGGGACAAGGCGGCAGGCCCCGTGGCGCAAGGCTTGCAGCGCAGCCGGGCAGGCGTGGCAGATCGGGCCGGATGGCGTGGCACAGGCGTTGCTTAATCTTGTATGCAAGATCGTGCACAACGCTCGCGCGGGGTGCCGGTCAGGTTTTCCGGGTTGTCGCCGATGCGTCCCGGCGTCGTCGGCACAACAGATTTGCGCAACTCGTCTGCGCAACGTACTTGCAAACCTTCAACCAGGGTGGGGCACACATGAGCAACAGCCGTTTCGACCGTCGCGATTTCCTCAAGGCCGGCGCTGCAGCCGGCAGCGTCTTCATGCTGCCGGGCATCGTCTCGGCGCAGGGCAAGCCGATCACCGTGGGCGTCATCTACGTCGGTCCGCGTGACGACTTCGGCTACAACCAGGCACAGGCGCAGGCCGCTGCCGCAGCCAAGAAGATGGCCGGCGTGAAGGTGCTGGAAGAGGAGAAGGTGCCCGAGACGGTGGCGGTGCAGAAGAGCATGGAAGCGATGATCGAGCAGGACGGCGCCAGCCTGATCTTCGCCACCTCCTTCGGCTACTTCGACCCGCACATGCTGAAGGTGGCCGCCAAGTATCCCAAGGTGTTCTTCGCCCACTGCGGCGGCATGTGGACCCAGGGCAAGCACCCGGCCAATACCGGCAGCTTCTTCGGCTACATCGACGAGTGCCAGTACCTGTCCGGCGTGGTCGCCGCGCACGTGTCGAAGAGCAAGAAGCTGGGCTTCATCGCGGCCAAGCCGATCCCGCAGGTGCTGCGCAACATCAACGCCTTCACCATGGGCGCCAAGTCGGTCGATCCGGCCTTTACCACCCGCGTGATCTTCACCGGTGACTGGAGCCAGCCGGTGAAGGAGGCGGAAGCCACCAACAGCCTGCTCGACCAGGGTTGCGATGTGTTCACCTGCCACGTCGACGGCCCCAAGGTTGTCGTGGAAACCGCCGAGAAGCGCGGCGCCTTCACCTGCGGCTACCACGCCAGCCAGGCCGCGCTGGCGCCCAAGGGCTACCTCACCGGTGCCGAGTGGGATTGGTCGACCCCCTACGCGACGCTGATCGGCGCGGTGAAGGAGGGCAAGCAGCCGCCCAACTTCCTGCGCGGCGGCCTCAAGGAAGGCTTCGTGAAGATGTCCGCCTACGGCCCGGCCGTCCCGGACAAGGCGAAGAAAGCCGCCGACGACATCAAGGCGAAGATGGTCAAGGGCGAGTTCCAGATCTTCAAGGGCCCGCTGAAGGACAACAAGGGTGCAACGGTGATCGCCGCCGGCACCACGCTGAGCCAGCAGGACCCGAAGCTGGAAGCGATGAACTACCTGGTCGAAGGCGTCATCGGTCAGATCTGACCGGGCGCACTGACGACCGGAGCTGGGCACCGGCGCGGGGGTTCGCCATGCAGCCATGCGCTGCAAGCGGGCCTCCCGCCCCGGCGCACCAGACGGGGCAGGGCGCCCCGGTGTGGGCTGGGCAATGGGAGGCCCGCTGCTGCCGCAGAGCAGTATCCGCGCAGATGGACCCGTGGAACAGGGACGGGGCACGTCTTGGGTTCGGCGCGGAAGGAGCGGATGGCGGGGACATGGTGTTCAACCCACACCGGGGCGCCTTGCGGTGGATCGTCGCCAGCGTGCAACGGCACCGCGTGTCCGCTCGCATGTTCCTTGCGTGAGCTGTTGGTGACTTGCGCGGTGCTTTGACACTGAGCTGCGCAGCGACCTGCATTCCCCTGATCGTGACCGGACCTGACCAGACGTGATGAGCACACCACGCAGTTTCGAATGGCTTGAACGCATCCTCATTCCGGTCGGCGCCGTGCTGGCCGCGATGCTGCTCTTCGCACTCTTTGTCGGCCTCGCCGGCTATCCGCCGCTGGAAGTCTTCGAGCTGCTCTACAAGGGCGGTTTCGGCAGCAGCTTCTCGTGGAACAACACCCTGCAACGCGCGGCGCCGCTGATCCTCACCGGACTGGCGGTGGCGATCCCCGCACGTGCTGGCCTCGTCATCATCGGTGGCGAAGGCGCGCTGGTTCTTGGCGGCCTTGCCGCCGCCATCGTCGGCGTGTGGGGCCTGGGCGGGCCGGCGCTGCCGGTGCAACTGGCCATGCTGCTCGCCGCCACCCTCGCCGGTGCGCTGTGGATCGGCCTGTGTGGCTGGTTGCGTCATGCGCGCGGCGTCAACGAGACGATCAGCAGCCTGCTGCTGGCCTATATCGGCATCGCCCTGCTGAACCACTTCGTCGAAGGTCCGCTGAAGGACCCGGCGAGCCTCAACAAACCCTCCACCGCGCCGATCGGTGACACCCTGATGCTGGGCATGACGCCGGGCTTCGACGTGCATCTCGGCCTGGGTATCGGTGTGGTCGTCGCCCTGTTTGCCTGGGTGGTCACGCGCTTCACGACCGCCGGGTTCGCGCTGCAGGTGGTGGGCGGAAACCCGCGCGCGGCGCAGCTCGCCGGTCTGCGTACCGGTGCCTGGCTGATCGGCGCCTGCGCCGCGGGGGGCGCGGCGGCGGGACTCGCCGGCGGCATCGAGGTGGCGGCGGTGCACGGCGCGGCCAACTCCTTGCTGATCGTCGGCTACGGCTACGCCGGCATCCTGGTGGCCTTCATGGCGCGCCACAACCCGCTGGCGGTCATTCCGGTGGCGATCCTCATCGGTGGCATCAACGCAGCCGGCGGCATGCTGCAGCGTCGCCTCGACATGCCGGACGCGGCGGTGCTGGTGCTGCAGGGCATGGCCTTCGTGCTGATCCTCGCCAGCGAAACCCTGTACGGGCGCATCAAGTTCAAGCGCGCCGCGAAAGCCACGGCGCCAGCCGTGACCACCACTGTGACCGCACCCACCATCGCTACGGCCAGCGGGGAAAAAGTATGAACGAAACCGCACAGACTCTCGGCCTGTGGAGCATTCCGCTGGCCGTCATCGGCGGCGCGATCCGCGTGTCCACGCCCTTCCTGCTGGTCAGTCTCGGCGAGTGCATCACCGAGAAATCCGGCCGCATCAACCTCGGTCTGGAAGGCATCCTCGTCATGGGCGCGATGGCGGCCTACGGCACCTCGCTGGCCACCGGCTCCCCGTGGATCGGCCTTTGGGTCGCGGCCCTCGTCGGCGCCGCCTTCGGCCTGCTGCATGCGGCACTGTGCAGCCTGAAGAAGGTCAATGACATCGCCATCGGCATCGCCATCATGATGTTCGGCACCGGGCTGGCCTTCTTCCTCGGCAAGCCCTATATCCAGCCCAAGGCCCCCAACCTGCCGGCGATCGAGCTGGGGGCGTGGAGCGATTCGCCGCCGGTGCAGGCGGCGCTCGCCATCAACCCGCTGTTCCCGGCCGGCATCGCGCTTGCCATCTTCCTGCACTGGGCCTTCCGCAACACCGCCTGGGGGTTGAAGCTGCGCGTGGTGGGCGACAGTGGTGATGCCGCACTGGCGCTGGGCATCCGTGTGCTGCGCATGCGGGTGGTGGCCACCATGCTGGGGGGCGCGCTGTCCGGCCTCGGCGGTGCATTCCTGTCGCTGTACTACCCCGGTAGCTGGAACGAGGCGCTTTCCTCCGGCCAGGGCCTGATGGCCGTGGCGCTGGTGATCTTCGCGCGCTGGGAGCCGATCCGCTGCCTGTGGGCCGCGCTGCTCTTCGGTGGCGCCGGCGCACTCGGACCGGCGCTGCAGGCGGCGGGCATCTCCAGCGGCTATCACCTCTTCAACGCCGCACCGTACGTGCTGACGCTGGTGATCCTGATCGCCAGCTGCTCGCCGAAACGCAGCCTGCAGGGCGCGCCGGGCGAACTCTCCCTTACACGTTGAATGGAAGCCGTGGCATGAGCGGACTGGGTGGACTCAACAAATCACCGAACGGGGTCGTCGTCGGCCTCGTGCAGATCCAGAACCCCTGGATCGTCACGCCGAACGACGTGGCGCGGCAGACGGCGCGCATCGTCGAGCTGGTGGGCAAGGCCCGCCGCAACAACCCGGGCATGGACCTCGTGGTGTTTCCCGAGTACAGCCTGCATGGCCTGTCGATGGACATCAACCCGGCCATCATGTGCACGCTGGACGGGCCCGAGGTCGCCGCCTTCAAGGCGGCCTGCATGCAGCACCGCATCTGGGGCTGCTTCTCCATCATGGAGCTGAACCCCGGCGGCAATCCGTACAACAGCGGTCTCATCATCGATGACACCGGCGAGATCCGTCTGTACTACCGCAAGCTGCACCCATGGGTGCCGGTCGAGCCGTGGGAGCCGGGCAACATCGGCATCCCGGTGTGCGAGGGGCCGAAGGGCAGCAAGCTGTCGCTGATCATCTGCCACGACGGCATGTTCCCCGAGATGGCGCGCGAGGCCGCCTACAAGGGCGCGGAGATCATCCTGCGCACTGCCGGCTACACCGCACCCATCCGGCATACCTGGAAGATCACCAACCAGACCAACGCCTTCCACAACCTCGCGCAGACCGCCAGCGTGTGCCTGTGCGGCAGCGACGGCAGCTTCGACTCGATGGGCGAGGGCATGTTCTGCAACTTCGACGGTACCGTGATGGTGGAAGGCAGCCACCGGCCGGACGAGATCATCACCTGCGAGCTGCGTCCTGACCTCGTTCGCGAGGCCCGTCTGCACTGGGGTGTGGAGAACAACATCTACCAGCTGGGCCATCGCGGCTACGTGGCGGTGAAGGGCGGCGCTCAGGACTGCCCCTACACCTTCATGCACGACATGGTGGCCGGCAAGTACCGGCTGCCCTGGGAGGCGGAGGTCGTGCACAAGGACGGCACGTCCTGCGGCTTCGACGTGCCGGAACGCCGCTACAAAGGCCCCGAGGCCTGACACACACCACCAGACAGAAGACCCCACACCATGAGCACCCTGAACTCCGCGCCCTACGCCTGGCCCTTCGACGGTGACCTGCGTCCCGACAACACCGCGCTGGTCATCATCGACATGCAGACCGACTTCTGTGGCGTCGGTGGCTACGTCGACCGCATGGGCTACGACATCTCGCTGACCCGCGCACCGATCGGTCCCATCGGCCGCCTGCTGGCGACGATGCGCGACAAGGGTTACTGGATCATCCACACCCGCGAAGGTCACCGGCCGGACCTGTCCGACCTGCCCGCCAACAAGCTGTGGCGCTCGCGCCAGATCGGCGAGGGCGGCGTCGGCATCGGTGACGACGGCCCTTGCGGCCGCATCCTCGTGCGTGGCGAACCGGGCTGGGAAATCATCCCGGAACTCGCGCCGCTGCTGGGCGAGATCATCATCGACAAGCCGGGCAAGGGCAGCTTCTGCGCCACCGACCTGGAGCTGATCCTGCGCGCGCGCGGCATCCGCAACATCATCCTCACCGGCATCACCACCGACGTGTGCGTGCACACCACCATGCGCGAGGCCAACGACCGCGGCTTCGAGTGCTTGCTGGTGGAAGACGGCTGCGCGGCGACCGACGCTGGTAACCATGCCGCGGCGATCAAGATGGTGCACATGCAGGGCGGCGTGTTCGGCGCCACCGCGATGAGCGA
>JAVHYF010000005.1:0-7159 GCA_031119205.1 Moraxellaceae bacterium
CGCACCAGTTCGACTTCCATGCGCAGCTCGTCGGCTTGCTCCGGGATCAGTTCGTCCAGGCGCGGGTTGTCCAGGCCCTTGATGATCTCCGACGTGCCTTTCTCGGCATGCGGGTCGAAGAAGGAAATGGTGTCGTCGTACAGGTGATACACGCCGCGGAAGCGCTTGCCCATGCCGATCGGCCATGTCATCGGCGCGCATTCCATCTCCAGCACCGATTCGATTTCGTCCAGCAGGTTGATCGGTTCCTTGCCTTCACGGTCCAGCTTGTTGATGAAGGTGAGGATGGGCGTGTCGCGCATGCGGCACACGTTCAGCAGCTGGATGGTGCGCGACTCCACGCCGTTCACCGAGTCGATGACCATGACCGCGGAGTCCACCGCGGTCAGCGTGCGGTAGGTGTCTTCCGAGAAGTCTTCGTGGCCCGGGGTGTCCAGCAGGTTCACGATGGCATCGCGGTACGGGAACTGCATGACCGAGGAGGTCACCGAGATGCCGCGCTGCTTCTCCAGCTCCATCCAGTCCGAGGTGGCATGGCGCGAGGCCTTGCGGGCGCGGACTTCGCCGGCCACCTGGATGGCGCCGCCGAACCACAGCAGCTTTTCGGTCAGCGTGGTCTTGCCCGCGTCAGGGTGGGAAATGATGGCGAAGGTGCGACGGCGCTGGAGTTCTTGCTGGAGGTCGGGCATGGCGGCGGAACGGCTGGAAGCGTGTGCGTGGGCGGCCTTCGGACGCACTGCTTGCTGCGCGCCACCCATCAGGGAAAGGCGCGGATTATACGTGACCGCCCATGGCGGCAAGGGTTACCTCCTGCGCCGCCGCAGTAACCGGCGTTACCTCCAGCAGACTTCTGTTACGTAAATACCGGCGTCTGTTTTCATAAAAGTTTGCAGATGTTTGACTCCGGACAAACCCTGAGCGAGCCGTTTACGCCTGCAAGTTCCACGTTTACGCAGGTGCAGTCATGTCTCTAGCAGGAAAATTCGGAAACCCCGGTCTGTCCACCAAGATCACGCTGGCCTTGCTGGGGGCCGTGCTGTTCGTCAGCGTGGTGGTCGGCGGCATCATCGATCTGCGCATGGAGCGCACGCTAAAGCAGCAGGAGGTGAACAACCTCACCAAGACCACCCAGCTGGTCGCCAGCCTGACCGATGCCTATCGCGACAGCCTGGAGCAGGCCGCGATCACCCAGATGCGCGTGCTCAAGTCCATGACGGCGGGCAAGTGGGTCGTCGATCCCGCGCATCCCGTGGCAGTCGGCGAGGCCAACCTGCCTGCACTGAGCCTCGACGGCGTGGTGCTGAATGCAGCGGCGGACCTGCCGGATCGCTTCACGGCCGCGACCGGTGGCGTAGCGACCATCTTCCTGCGCCACGACGGCGATTTCTTCCGTGCTACGACTTCGCTGAAGAAGCAGGATGGCTCGCGCGCCATGGGCACGGCGCTTGGCAAGAGCCATCCGGCGTTCGCAAAGCTGAGCGCAGGCGAGTCCTATATCGGCAAGGCTGTGCTGTTCGGGCGCGACTACATGACGGTCTACGAGCCCTTCAAGGACGAAGCCGGGCAGGTGATCGGCGTGCTGTTCATCGGGCTGGATTTCACCTCCGGCATGGCGGGGCTGCGCGACAAGATCAAGGCCATCCGTATCGGCGAATCCGGTTACCTGTTTGCACTGGATACCCGGCCCGGCAACGCGCTCGGCACGGCGATCGTCCACCCGGAGATGGAGGGCAAGAGCGTGCTGGACCTGACCGGCGCAGACGGCGATCGTTTCATCGAGCGCATGCTCAAGCAAGGGCAGGGCGGCGTGGATTACCGCTACCGGGACGCGAGTGGTCGCGTCATCGACAAGACCGCTGCGCTGGTCACCTATGCACCCTGGGACATGCTGCTGGTCGCGACGATCAGCACGGAGGAACTGACACGTAGCGCGCGCGAAGTGAGCTGGCTGGTGTGGGGCGCCATGCTCGTGCTGGCCGCTGCGATCACCGCGCTGGTCTATGTCTGCATACGCCGCCTGGTGCTGCGCCCGCTGGGTGGGGAGCCGGCCGAGGTTTCCGCCATTGCGCAACGGATTGCGGGTGGCGATCTGTCGGCGACCGGCACGCGTGCAACGGCAGCGCCGGACAGCGTGCTGTCGGCCATGAACCTGATGGCCGAGCGGCTGCGCAACATCATCGGCGACATCCGCAGTCTGTCGGACAACGTATCCGGGCTGGCGCGTGGTCTTGGTGAGCGGGCAGAGGAACAGATGCGTGCTGCCGTGGAACAGAGCGATGCCGCGACGGCCATTGCGGCGTCGGTCGAAGAGATGACCGTCGGGATCAGTCATGTCAGCGACAACGCCAACGACACCCGCAAATCGTCCGAGGGTGCCCGCGAGGTTGCCAGCACAGGTGCGGAAGTGATCGGCCGCGCTTCGGCCGCCATGAAGCGCATCGCCACCAGTGTGGACGAGGCTTCCGGCAGCATGACCCAGCTGGCTGCCGACTCGGCACAGATCTCCGGCATCGTCACGACCATCGCCGAGATTGCCGAGCAGACCAATCTGCTTGCACTCAACGCAGCCATCGAGGCCGCACGTGCCGGCGAAAGCGGCCGCGGTTTCGCGGTGGTAGCGGACGAAGTGCGCAAGCTGGCCGAGCGGACCCGCCTGGCGACGCACGAGATCGGCACCATGATCACCCGCATCCAGGATGGCACTCAGGGCACCGTCAGCATCATGGAAACGGCAGCCCGCCAGACTGGCGACAGCGTGCAGCTGGCGGAGGCCGCCGGCCAGACCATGGATGGCATCGCAACTGCCGCGGCAGACGTGCTGCAGCACGTCGACGAGATTTCTGCCGCGCTGTCCGAACAACGCACCGCCAGTACGGAAATCGCGCGCCGCGTGGAGTGGATTGCCGGCGCTGCAGAGAGCCAGTCCTCCGGTACCCAGGAAACGCGCGAAGCGGCACTCGGCCTGCAACAGGCCGTCACCCGCATGCAGGAAAGCGTGGCGTACTTCCGTCACTAAGTTCCGCCACCAGGTTCCGCCATCAGGCGGCTGGCTTTGCACGCACTACACCGTGATGCGGCTCATGCCGCATCACGTTTCACGCTGCGGTCGCGCTGACATATCATCTGCGGCGGTACGGAAGCCTTTCCGTCGCCATCCGTCAGTCCCCGCGTCGCCGGGGCAGCCGCGTCGCGCCTTCGACGCATCCGCCGTCTGCTGTCGTTCCTCCCTCATGTCCCAACGCTTCCACCTGCCCCGTGAGGGCATCGTGCTGCTTGCTTCCATTGCACTTGGCTGGGGCCTCAACTGGCCGATCATGAAGATCGTGCTGAGCGAGATTCCACCGCTGACCTTCCGTGGCCTGTGTCTCGTGGTCGGCGGTGTCGGCGTGCTGGCCATCGCCCGTGCCTACGGCCAACCGGTCGGCCTGCCGCGCGGACGCATCGTGCACCTGCTGTGGCTCACCTTCTTCAACATCATCGGCTGGAACGTGTTGGCCACCTATGGTCTGCAGTACCTCCCGTCAGGGCGCGCAGCACTGCTCGGCTACACCATGCCGCTATGGTGCGTGCCGCTGTCGGTGTGGTTGCTGGGTGATCACCTGAACGGCCGCCGCATCGTGGCCCTGCTGCTGGGGCTGGGGGGCATCGCGGCGCTGATGAGCGACAGTTTCGGCGCCATGCTGGCAACTCCGTTGGGCATCCTGCTGATGGTGGGCGCCGCCTGGTGCTGGGCCATGGGCATGGTGCTGATGAAGCTGTGGCAATTGCCGATGCCCACCGTCGTGCTGACGGGCTGGATCATGTTGCTCGGCGGTATTCCCATGACCGTGCTGGCGTACTTCGTGGATGGCGTGCCGCGATCCTGGCCAAGCTTCTGGCCGGCCTTCGGCATCGTCTACAACACGGTGGTCGGCTTCATGTACTGCTACTGGGCCTGGAACCGGCTGGTACTGCTTGTGCCGGTGGCGGTGTCGTCGCTGTCCTCACTCATCACACCGCTGGTGGGTGTGGCGGCGGGTGTCGTGGTGCTGGGTGAGCAGCCGGGTTGGCGGGAGGCGGTGGCTGCCGTCCTGATCCTCGGCGCCATTGCGGTGGTGAACACCGGCGGTCGTCCGAAGGCCCAGCCGGTGGCAGGACAGGAGCCCTGAGCCGGGCGCTCTGGCGGCACTTGCATCACACCGCTGGTGGGTGTGGCGGCGGGTGTCGTGGTGCTGGGTGAGCAGCCGGGTTGGCGGGAGGCGGTGGCTGCCGTCCTGATCCTCGGCGCCATTGCGGTGGTGAACACCGGCGGTCGTCCGAAGGCCCAGCCGGTGGCAGGACAGGAGCCCTGAGCCGGGCGCTCTGGCGGCACTTGCTGGCGGGGTGTGCGGGTACGCAGGGGAGACCGGAACTCCAGCGGCGAAGGCGGCGGAAAAAACGTTGAGACACTGAGACGCTGAACAGAGACGCCGAACTGGAAGGGGAGAGTGACAGCACCGGGCGGTGTGGACTCCAGTACGCAGGCCTTTAACGGCAAGGGCTCATAAAAACTTTAGCCGCGATGTAGGAAGTGAGAAATCACTTTAAGTGTGGAACCCGGGCGCGTGAAACGGTCCGGCAGTGGAACGCCGCCAAGGCTTGAGCTGGATTCGCCCCGGGTTCCGGTGGAGCGGCGCGCTGGAAATGGCCGCAGGAACCAGCGGGGAGCGGAAAAGAAAAATGCCGGCGCAAGGCCGGCATTTCATGAAACTGGTGGGCGGTGCAGGGTTTGAACCTGCGACCCCTGCCGTGTGAAGGCAGTGCTCTACCGCTGAGCTAACCGCCCGGTTCGACGATGCGCCTGGGAGGGCGCCGCGAAACGAGAGGCCGAACTATACATAGCCTGCTGCAGAGTGTCAAAAAATCCCTGAATGCGTCGTGGCGTGGATTACGAGCCGGACCGCCTTGGGGATTCCCCTTGTAGGAGAGATTCCTACACAAAATTGGTCAATCTCTTGTACGTCATTTTTGGCAGGCACCTGATTGGACATCGGCACCTTGCGCGGCAGACTTCAATCCCATAGAGCGGCATCCAGCCCGCTCCCACAAAAGAGAGTCGAGGCCCGCGATGAACGCAGCAAATCTGAAGAACGAGATTCGTGAACTGAATCTTGCGTACCTGATGCTTGCCCAGCAGATGCTGCGCGATGACCGCGAAGGCGCGATGCTGCGTCTGGGCGTTGGCGAGGACGTGGCCATCATCATCGAAGAGCTGTCCCCGGGTCAGATCCTGCGCATGGCTGGCAGCGACATGATGCTGTGTCGCTTCCGCTTCGATGACGCCATGCTGGTCAATCTGCTGTCCAGCCATGAGCGCGTGGGCGCCGCTGCCAGCATCCACGCCACCATCCTGGCTGCCTCGCAGCCGGTTGAACACCTGTCCTGAGCCAGGAGCCCATCATGCGGATGAAAAGTCTGGTGCAGGACGCGCAGGAAACCCAGCGCGCCATGGAAATGATCGAACTGGGCGCGCGCATGCAGATGCTGGAGTCCGAGACCGGGCTGTCCCGCGAGCGCCTGCTCAAGCTGTACAAGGAGATCCGCGGCGAGTCGCCCCCCAAGGGCATGCTGCCGTTTTCCACCGACTGGTTCATCCCCTGGCAACAAAACGTGCACGCATCGCTGTTCATGTCGCTGCTGGGCTTCATGAACAAGAACACCAGCCTGCGTGGCCTGGACGCCACGCTCAAGGCTTACCGCCTGTACCGCGACCATGCGCAGGCCCATGATCTGGAAGAGGTGCTGAGTCTGACCCGCGCCTGGACGCTGGTGCGCTTCTTCGACGCCAAGATGCTGCAACTGGCCTGCTGCACCAAGTGCGGTGGCGGCTTTGTTGCCCATGCTTTCGATCCGACTCACGACTACGTCTGCGGCCTGTGCAACGTGCCCGCCCGTGCCGGCAAGGGCAAGCGTGCCGGCCTGCGTGACGACGCCGTCGCAGGACCCAAGCTGGCCGTTGTCTGACTGCGCCAGCGCGCAAAGCCTTGCTCTCCGTCTGACCTCCTCCTTGTTCCGCAAGGGGTTAAGACCGCCCGGCCCACGGCCCGGCGGTTTTTTTTCGCCGGTTTCTGGGGCGAGGGGCTGCCGATCCGCGCCGCGCCTGGCTCAAGTTGCGCCCCTGCGGTGCCGATAGCCAGCATGGACGGGGCGCATATGCAGCGTCCAGTGCCCGGGCGCACTGGACGGATGCCTGTGGCAATTCCGGGGGGGGCCCGGCAGTCCGCAAGATCCCACCCTCGCAACTACTCGGGCGACGATTCAAGATGCTGCTGCTGGTCGGTTACGTCATCATCCTGGCTGCATCTGTCGGTACCTACGCGGTGCACGGCAGCCTCGCGGCACTGTGGGTGCCGCTGGAATACCTCGCCATCTTCGGCCTCATGATCGGGGGTTTCGTCGCCGGCAACGGCACGAAGGCCGTGAAGGCCACGCTGGCCGCGCTGCCGAGCGTGCTGAAAGGCTCGCCCTACAACAAGGCTTACTACGTCGACATCCTGGCGATGCTCTTCGAGATCCTTGCCAAGGTGCGCAAGGAGGGGTTGATGTCGATCGAGAACGACATCGAGAACCCTGAAGCCAGCCCGATCTTCTCCAAGTACCCGAACTTCCTGCACGACCATCACGCGGTGGAGTTCCTGACCGACTACCTGCGCATGATGGTCGGTGGCAACCTGAATGCCTTCGAGATCGAGAACCTGATGGACATCGAGCTCGAAACCCACCACCACGAAGCCCATGTGCCGACCCACGTCGTGTCCAAGACGGCGGACGGTGTGCCGGCCTTCGGTATCGTCGTGGCGGTGATGGGCGTGGTGAACGTGATGGGCTCCGTCGGCCAGCCGCCGGCGGTGCTGGGCAAGATGATCGGCGGCGCGCTGGTCGGTACCTTCCTCGGCATCCTGCTGTCCTACGGTTTCGTCGCGCCGATTGCGTCGCAACTCGAGCAGAAGAGCGAAGAAGCGGGCAAGGTCTATCAATGCATGAAGGTCGTCCTGCTGGCCAGCATGAACGGCTATGCCCCGCAGGTTGCCGTGGAGTTCGGCCGCAAGGTGCTGTACTCGACAGATCGTCCCCAGTTCAAGGAGCTGGAGGAAGAGATCAAGAACCGCAAGAGCAAGTAAGCCCGGTATTTGCCTGAGCG
>JAVHYF010000005.1:7259-165287 GCA_031119205.1 Moraxellaceae bacterium
CCAATCGTAGTCAAACGCATCAAGAAGGGCGGCGGTGGCGCCCACGGTGGTGCGTGGAAGATTGCCTATGCCGACTTCGTGACGGCGATGATGGCCTTCTTCCTGCTCATGTGGCTGCTGGGCTCGACCACCAAGGGCGATCTCAAGGGCATCCAGGACTACTTCCAGAATCCGCTGAAGCTCTCGCTGGAAGGCGGCCCGGGTTCCGGCTCGGCTACGTCTGCGGTGGAGGGTGGAGGCAAGGACCTCACCCGTTCGGTGGGCGAGGTGGCCAACAGCACCTTCCAGGAGGCGCGCAAGCTCACCAAGGTGCATACCGCGCCCCAGCAGACCGAGGAAGAGCGCCAGAAGGAACGCGCGATGCTGCAGGACCTGAAGGGCAAGATCGAAGCGCTGATCGAGGCCAACCCGAACCTGCGCCAGTTCAAGAACCAGCTGCTCATCGATCTGACGTCTGACGGTCTGCGCCTGCAGATCGTCGATGAACAGAACCGGCCGATGTTCGACACCGCGAGTGCCACGCTCAAGCCCTACACGAGCGAAATCCTGCGCGCCATCGGTGCGGTACTGAACCAGGTGGAAAACCGCCTCAGCATCACCGGTCACACCGATGCCTCGCGATACTCCGGCGATGGCAGCGGGTTCACCAACTGGGAGCTGTCTGCCAACCGGGCCAATGCCTGCCGACGCGAGCTGGTGGTCGGTGGCATCGGTGACACCAAGGTGATGCGCGTCGTGGGGCTGGCCTCCACGATCCCGCTGGATCGCAACGATCCATATAGCGCCATCAACCGCCGCATCAGCATCATCGTGCTGAATCGCAAGGCGGAAGAAAACCTGCTGAATGAAGGGCAGGAGCTGGATGTCGGCACCGGCCAGCCTCTCCAGGCTGAAGAACTGCGCGAAGCTGCGCCAGTTCCCCGCTGACCCTCACCGTCTTTCACGCAATCTCCACGGGACTGGCTGGCGATTGGCCACTGCTGGTCATACCAGTCCCGTAAGCACATCTGTCCCGGTCGCCTGCGCGATCTAGTCCTTTCGTCATACGCTCTTCTGGGCAGGTTCCGCCGGTCCGCCATATTCCATGCGGGTCTTCGGAGGCGTCCTTCTGCGCATTCCATGTTGCCTGTTCAAGTTGAAATGGTGATCGACGATATCCCTATTGCATCAGGTGGGGAGGCATTCGAGGCAGGAGGTTAGGCAATGCAGACGTGGGCGACGGGTTGGAAGAGTCTGGTCCTGGCAGCGGGATGGAGCGTAGTGCTTCCGCTCGTGCTGTTGTCCTTCGCTGCGATACGCGCCTCGCTGCCCGCCAGCTGGCTGGTCGCGCTGGCAGCCGCCGCGCCATGGGTGTGGCTGGCGCTGCGCACTGACCGTGGGACAAGCGCTTCTGTCCCAGCGGGCACGCCGGATGACGTCGGGATTCAGGCGGGGCTCTCCGATTTCCTCAGCCATTGCACGCGCGAATTCGGCCGATTGCTCACGGCCAACCGCGAGGACACCGTGCGCGTCCAGACCTTGCTGACCCAGGCCATCGCCCAGCTCACGACCAGCTTCAGCGGCATGAACGAACAGACCCGTGCGCAGCAGCGCCTCGCGGTCGATATGGCGAGCGGGCAAGGTGATGGGGCGACCGTTCAGATCGACGTATTCATGTCGCATGCGTCTGAAGCCATGCAACGGATCGTCGATAGCGTCGTCGAGAACAGCCGCCTCGGACAAAGCCTGGTGGGCTTGACCGAGAACATCGCGGAGCGCGCCCGCCAGGTGGAATCGATCCTCGGTGAGATCGGTGCCATCTCCAAGCAGACCAATCTGCTTGCGCTCAATGCCGCCATCGAGGCCGCCCGCGCCGGTGAGACCGGGCGGGGATTTGCCGTCGTGGCCGACGAGGTGCGCGAGCTGTCGAACCGTACTACCCAATTCTCGCAGCAGATCTCGAATGTCATGGGGCAGATGCGCGCCGTGGTGGGCGAGACCGAGACCGCCATCCGGCGGATGGCCTCGCAGGACATGAGTTTTGCCGTGGAGTCCAAGACGCGGGTGGAAAGCGTGCTGGGCGAGATCGAGCATATCCACCAGCAGCGCAATGCAGGGCTGGAGCGAATGGGCGAAGCCGCCAATGCGCTGGATGGCGAGGTTGGCCGCGCCATAACGGCCCTGCAGTTCCAGGACATGGTGTCGCAACTGCTGACCCACATGGACAAGCGCGTGGTCTTGCTGGATGGCGCCCTGCAGGACATGCAGCGCCTGGCGGGCCAGCTTGGCGGCGTCGAGGCGGCAGTTGTGCAGAAGGAACTGGCGCAACTCGCGCAGTCCCTGTCCGGCCTGTCGTCCCGCGAGACGGCGACGCCCGTGTTGCAGACCGCGATGGCACGCGGCGACGTCGAACTTTTCTAGGAGAGAACGAGATGGCGAAGACCGTACTGACTGTCGATGACTCCGCCTCCATCCGCCAGATGGTGTCCTTCACCCTCAAGGGTGCTGGCTACGACGTGGTCGAAGCGGTGGACGGCATGGACGGCGTGGAGAAGGCCAAGGGCCGTCCGGTCGATCTGGTGCTGACCGACCAGAACATGCCACGCCTGGATGGCATCTCGCTGATCAAGACGCTGCGTGGCCTGCCGCAGTACAAGAGCACGCCGATCCTGATGCTGACCACCGAGTCGTCCGACATCATGAAGACGCAAGGCCGCAACGCCGGTGCGACCGGCTGGTTGGTCAAGCCCTTCGATCCGCAGAAGCTGATCGAAGTCGTCAAGAAAGTCATCGGCTGACACCCGGGAGGCGCGCCAATGTCCATCGACATGAGCCGCTTCCACGCCACCTTTTTCGAGGAGGCGCAGGAGCACCTGGGCAGCATGGAGTCCCTCCTGCTGGAGATCGATCTGTCTGCGCCGGACGCGGAGGCCGTCAACGCCATCTTCCGTGCCGCGCATTCCATCAAGGGATCGGCCGGCACGTTCGGCTTCAATGATCTTGCCGAAGTCACCCACGATCTTGAGACCCTTCTGGACCTTGTGCGCAAGGGCGAGCGGGCGCTGACCGAGGACATCGTCGACGCTTCGCTGGTGGCCGGCGACGTGCTCAAGAACCTGCTGGCAGCCCACCAGGGGCAAGGCGAAGCCGACCACGATGCGGCGGAACAGATCCGTGCGCGGCTGGTGCAGCTTGCCGCCAACCCGGGTGCGGGGGCGGACACCAATCCGGTACCCGCCACGACGGCATTGGTGGCCTATCGTCTGCATGCCCACATCAGTGGCGGTGACGCTGCCCGGCTTGCCGAGAACCTGCGCCAGGAGTTGCTGGCAGTCGGCAGCGTGGAGGAGTTTTCGCTGGATGCCGAAGGCACGCTCACCGTGCTGATCCAGGGAACATCCAGCGCCGAGGAGCTGACGGGCATTCTCGATTACGTAGCGGATACTGGTAGCGTGCGCGTGTCCGCGATAGCGACAGCGAGCATGCCGACGGCCGTGGCCGAGACGGCCGCCGGTGATGACGACCCGGATGGTGCTTTCGGTTTCTTCGCGCCGCTGGACGACGCGAACGACGTTGCTACGGGTGAGCCGGTGGTTGCCACCCAGTCGTCCGGATTCGAAGCCGACGATGGCTCGTTCGGGCTTTTCGATGTCAGCAGCTTGCCGGCCCAACAGGCGATGGCGCAGCCTGCGGGCGTCGCGACGACCAGCGCCCGGCCGGTTGCCGATGCCGCACCTGCTGCCAGGGCAGAACAGAAGGGCGCCGGCGCGGCCGCGAAGGCAGCACCCGACAGCTCGATCCGCGTCAGCGTCGAGAAGGTGGACCAGATGATCAATCTGGTGGGGGAGCTGGTCATCACGCAGGCGATGCTGGCCCAGGCTGCGGCCGATGTGGACCCGCAGTTGCACGAGCGCCTGCTCAACGGCATCGGTCAGCTTGCACGCAACACGCGCGACCTGCAGGAGTCGGTGATGTCGGTGCGCATGTTGCCGATCTCCACCGTGTTCTCGCGCTTCCCGCGACTGGTGCGCGACCTGTCGCAGAAGCTCGGCAAGAAGGTGCAGCTCATCATGACCGGCGAGCACACCGAATTGGACAAAACCCTGGTCGAGCGCATCACCGATCCGCTGACCCATCTGGTGCGCAACAGCCTGGACCACGGCATCGAGTCGCCCGAGGCGCGCGCGGCAGCGCAGAAGACCGAGATGGGCACGCTCATGCTGCGGGCCTATCACCAGAGCGGCAACATCGTCATCGAGGTGTCCGACGACGGTGGTGGCCTGCATCGCGAGCGCATCCTTGCCAAGGCGCGTGAGCGCGGCCTGCCGGTGCACGACAACATGAGCGACCAGGATGTCTGGATGCTCATCTTCGAGCCCGGCTTCTCCACCGCCGCGGCAGTCACCGATGTGTCCGGTCGTGGTGTCGGCATGGACGTGGTGAAACGCAACATCGCTGCCATGAACGGGCGCGTCGAGCTGGACTCTGTCGCTGGCGTAGGCACGCGCGTCACCGTTCGCCTGCCGCTGACGCTCGCGATTCTCGATGGCATGTCGGTGGCCGTGGGTGACGAGACTTACATCATTCCGCTGGACTACGTCGTCGAGTCGCTGCAGGCCACACCGACGATGGTCAAGAGCGTGTCCGGTCGCGAGTGCCTGATCCAGATCCGCGGCGAGTACCTGCCTGTCATCGGTCTGCGCGAGCAGTTCCGGGTGCCCGGCGAAGGGCCCGGATTCAGCGAGGGGATCATGGTCGTTCTGGAGAGCGATGGCACCAAGGCCGCGCTGTTCGTCGACGCGCTGATCGGCCAGCACCAGGTGGTGATCAAGAGCCTGGAGGCGAACTACCACCGGGTCCTCGGCGTGGCCGGCGCGACCATCATGGGTGATGGTCGCGTGGCACTGATCGTGGACGCCGCGGCGATGGTCAACCTGGTGCGGCGCAGCCTGCCGGTGGCGGCCTGATCAGGTGGTGGACGATACAGCGGACAGGACAGGAGGAACGCAGGATGCTGCAGCTGCATGAAACGGGACAGGCGACGAGCACCGGCGACAGCGCGGGCGGGAGCGACTACCTGACCTTCTCGCTGGGTGAGGAGGAGTACGCCATCGACATCCTGAAGGTGCAGGAGATCCGCGGTTACGACGCGGTGACGCGGATCGCCAATGCGCCGGAGTTCATAAAGGGTGTCATCAACCTGCGCGGCATCATCGTGCCCATCGTCGACCTGCGCATCAAGTTCGGTGTCGGCAAGGTGGAATACACGCCTTTCACCGTGGTGATCATCCTCAACGTGGGGACCCGCGTGGTCGGTATGGTGGTGGACGGCGTGTCCGACGTGCTCACCTTGCCGGACGGCGAGGTACGACCGGTGCCGGAGTTCTCGTCGTCGGTCGGCGCGGAATACATAGCCGGGCTGGCTTCACTGGAGTCCCGCATGCTGATCGTGCTGGACATCGCCCGGATGATGAGTTCGGCCGAGATGTGTCTGATCGACCAGTCGGTGCACTAGGCCATAGGCCCTGGGCCCGGCATACCGCAACAGCAAGCAACAAGCAGCGAACGAACAGCGTCAGTACGAACCACGCAGTCATCGAAAAGCCGGGAGGCAAGCATGCGTACCAATCTGCCCGTGACCCAACGCGAGTATCCGCTCACCGCGGACACGATGATCGTCTCCAAGACCGACACCAAGGGACGCATCACCTACGTCAACCGCGACTTCATCGATGTCAGCGGCTTCACCGAGGCCGAGTTGATCGGCCAGCCGCACAACATCGTGCGGCACCCCGACATGCCACCCGCGGCGTTCGAGGACTTGTGGAACACCCTGAAGGACGGCAAGCCGTGGATCGGTCTCGTCAAGAACCGTTGCAAGAACGGCGACCACTACTGGGTGGAAGCGCACGCCACGCCGATCTGGGAAGGTGGCGTGGTCAGTGGCTACATGTCAGTGCGCCGTACCGCGACGCGCGAACAGGTGGAGTACGGCGAACGCATCTACCGGGAGATCCGCGAAGGTCAGGCCAAGGGCGTGGCGGTGTCGCAAGGTGCGGTGGTGAACGCCCGCCGCCACTGGTGGCAAAAACAGGCAGGCCGCTTTGGCCTGCGTGCCCAGTTCGGCATCGGCTTCGGCTTGCTGGCCGCGGTGGCGCTGGTGGTAGCCGGCCTGGCGATCCGTCAGGTCAGCCAGCTTGGCGAGGCAGGAGGGGCCTTTGTTCCGCAGCACTTCTCACCGATGGTGCATGTCGTCGCGGCGCATGGCGAGCTGATCCACGCGCGTGACGAGATCGTGCAGGGTTTGCAGCATGCACCGCGTGTCCAGTCCGCGAGCCATGCCCACCCGCTGGCCGACCACCTTGCGGCGTTTGACCGGGCCATGGCGACCGCCGACATCCGTTGGGGAGAGTACCTGAAGAGACCGGGCGGCGTTCCTGCAGAGCTCCAGTCCGTTCAGACCGCCTACGAGCAACGGCGCCAGCAACTGCGTACGCTCCTGAAGCAGGGGCGTGACGCCCTGGAGGCTGGCCGCTTCGATGATGCGCAGCGTGTATGGCAGGGCAGCATCGTGCCGGCCGCGGCGGCTTTCGACGTGTCGGTCGGACGACTGATCGATGGCGAGCGCGTGGTGGCCAATGCCCATGCGATCGCCATTTCCGATGGGCTTGCGGGTACGCGCAATGGTTTGCTGCTTGGAGGCGTGATCGCGATAGCGCTCGCCGCGGGGCTGACCTTGCTGTTCGCCCGTCGCTTCGTGCCGCCGCTGAAGAAGGCGATCACCATCTTCCGCAACATCGCGCAGGGCAACTATGACGGTCGGGTGCAGATCAATCGGGGCGACGAGGTGGGTGACGTGCTGCGCGCGCTGGAGTCCATGCAGATCAAGCTGGGCTTCGACGTGGCCGAAGCCGACCGTCAGGCCGAGGAGACACAGCGCATCAAGATCGGTCTGGACAACGTGGCCACCAACGTGATGATTGCGGATCGTGACCTCAACATCATCTATATGAACCGTGCCATCGGCCAGATGTTTGCCGATGCCGAGTCGGACATCCGTCGCGATCTGCCCAACTTCTCGGTGGCGACGCTGCAAGGTGCCAACATCGACGTCTTCCACAAGAACCCGGCCCACCAGCGCCGCATGCTGGCGGACCTGAAGGCCACCCACAAGGCGCAGATCGTCATGGGAGGCCGCACTTTCTCGCTCACCGTGACGCCCGCTTTCACCGACAAGCAGGAGCGCATCGGCACGGCGGTGGAATGGGTGGACCGCACTGCCGAGGTGGCGGCCGAGCGCGAGATCGCAGCGCTGATCGCCGCCGCGGCTGACGGTGACTTCAGCCAGCGACTGGGCGTCGAGGGGCGCAGCGGCTTCTTCCTGCAACTGGCCGAGGGCATGAACCGCCTGGTCGAGAGCGTCGCGGCGAGCCTGGAGGATCTGGGCCGTGTGCTGAATGCGATTGCCCAGGGCGACCTCACCAAGCAGATCACCGCTGAGTACGGTGGCACGCTGGGACAGATCAAGCAGGACACCAATGCGACGGTGGGGCGCCTGCGCGAAGTGGTTGCCAGCATCCAGGAGGCGGTTGCCGCGGTGGGTACGGCTTCCGGCGAGATCGCTTCAGGCAATGCGGACCTGTCCTCCCGTACCGAGGCACAGGCCAGCAGCCTGGAAGAAACTGCCTCCAGCATGGAGGAACTGAATGCCACGGTGCGGCAGAACGCCACCAACGCCAGCGAGGCGCAGCAACTCGCGACCAGTTCCAACGCGGTGGCGCAGCAGGGCGGCGAGATGGTGCGGCAGGTGGTGGAGACCATCCAGTCCATCCAGCAGTCCAGCAAGAAGATCGCCGACATCATCGGCGTCATCGACTCGATTGCCTTCCAGACCAACATCCTGGCCCTGAACGCCGCGGTGGAGGCTGCCCGTGCCGGTGAGCAAGGCCGCGGTTTCGCGGTGGTGGCGACCGAAGTGCGCAGCCTGGCCCAGCGCAGTGCCCAGGCCGCACGCGAGATCAAGACCCTGATTGCGGAGAGTGTGACCCGTGTCGATGACGGCGTAGCCCTGGTGCAGGAGGCCGGCGGCACCATCGGTGGCCTGGTCGAGCGCTTCCAGTCGCTGTCATCCCTGGTTTCAGAAATTGCCCAGGCGAGCCGTGAACAAGCTGCAGGCATCGAGCAGGTGACCCAGGCGGTCAGCCAGATGGAGGGCGTGACGCAGCAGAACGCGGCACTGGTGGAGCAGGCGGCGGCCTCGGCCGGCAGCTTAAGCGAGCAATCGCAGACCTTGGCCTCCACGGTTGCGGTGTTCCGGCTGGAAGCGCCCGCCCAGGGGGCTGAAGTCCGCGAACTGAAGCCACGCGCCGGCAGCCGTCCGGCTACGCGTCGCGAAGCGGCGCCGCGGCCGCCGGTTCGTGCAGCGGCGCCAGCCCGCAAGGAGCGGGCAGAGGTTGATGAGGATGGCTGGTCGGAGTTCTAGGACACGACTGGCATGGATGACAGGCGTACCGGGAGCGGATTTCCCGCCAACGGACGTATTGAGCAAGGAGCAGGCAGGGCATGGCATTCGACAAACCGGTGACGTCTTCGGGCAAGCTTCCGCCCGGCACGGGCAGCTCGACGGCAGCGGGTAGCGCCGCACGCAGTCCAGCCACGGCTACGCCGCCGCGTCCGGACCGGCCGCGCCTGAGTCCGGACGATCTGCGCCGTGCGCAACAAGGCGCGATGGATTCGTTGCGCAAGATCGACACCGGTACGCGGGAGTTCGCTTTCACTGCGGCGGACTTCGAACGCGTCCGTGCGCTCATCTACAAGCAGGCCGGCATTTCGCTGTCACCCGTCAAGCAGGACATGGTCTACAGCCGCCTGGCGCGACGCCTGCGCGGCAAGGGCATGAAGACCTTTTCGGAGTACCTGGACGCGCTGGAGAAGGGCGGTGATCCGGCCGAGCGGGAGGCCTTCGTCAACGCCCTGACTACCAACCTCACGTCCTTCTTCCGCGAGGCGCATCACTTCGACATCCTCAACAACCACCTGCGCGGCATCGCTGAAAAGCGGCCGATCAAGATCTGGTGTTGCGCAGCATCGACCGGTGAAGAGCCGTACTCACTGGCGATCACTGCCTGTGAAGCCTTCGGCGGGCTGACCCCGCCGGTGCAGATCACCGCGTCGGACCTGGACACCAATGTGCTGGCCCACGGGCAACGTGCCGTCTACGGCATGGACCGCGTGGAGCGGCTGGAGCAGGACCGCCTGCAGCGCTACTTCCTGCGCGGTACGGGTGACCAGGACGGCTTCGTGCGCGTGCGGCCCGAGCTGCAGCGCCTGATCAACTTCCGGCAGATCAACCTGCTGGACAAGAGCTACCCGGTGCAAGGCCCGTTCGATGCGATCTTCTGCCGCAACGTGATGATCTACTTCGACAAACCGACGCAGTACCAGATCCTCGAAAAGTTCGTCCCCCTGCTGCGGCCCGAAGGCCTGCTGTTCGCAGGGCACTCCGAGAACTTCATCCACGCCGCCAATCTGTTCCGCTCGATGGGAAGAACGGTCTATGCACGCGCGGACGCCGCCGCCCGGAAGTAGCGTCGCAGGGGCCACGGCGCTTGCAGCATCTCCAAAGGCTGCGCTCACGTCGGGAAGCGTCCTGGGTATTCGCGATCAGCTTGCCAGCAACCGCTACTTCGACCGTGGCTTCGGCTGCGAAGCCGTCAAGGTGCTGCCGGGCGAATACTTCGTGACCAGCGAGCAGATGGCGATCGTCACCGTGCTGGGCTCTTGCGTCTCCGCCTGCGTGCGCGACCGTATGCTCGGCGTCGGTGGCCTCAACCATTTCATGCTGCCGGACGGCACCGTCGGCTGCGACGCCCGGCCGCTGTCCGGCTCGGCGCGCTATGGCGTATTCGCGATGGAGATCCTCATCAATCACCTCTTGAAGCTCGGAGCACGGCGCGAGCATCTGGAGGCCAAGGTCTTCGGCGGTGGCCATGTCATGGCCAAGCTGGCAGGGTCACAGGTGGGCGAGCGCAACGCCGAGTTCGTGCTCGACTATCTGCACACCGAGAGGATTCCTCTCGTGGCCGAGGACCTCGGCGACATTTACCCCCGCAAGGTCTATTTCTTTCCTGCAAGCGGGCGGGTCATGGTCAAGAGGTTGATCGAATTGAAGAACGGCACCGTCATGGATCGCGAGCGTGAGTACGCGCATCGCCTGCACACCCAACCCCTGGCAGGGGCGGTGGAACTGTTCTGAGGAAGCCTGATGAAGACCCGGGTGCTCGTGGTGGATGACTCTGCACTGATGCGCGGCATCCTCAGTGAGTTAATCAATGCTGCGCCCGACCTGGAGGTCGTGGGTACGGCGGGCAGCGCACAGACTGCGCGCGAGGCCATCAAGCAACTGTCGCCGGACGTCCTGACCCTGGACGTGGAGATGCCCGGCATGGACGGGCTGGAGTTCCTGGACAAGTTGATGCGGCTGCGCCCGATGCCGGTGATCATGATTTCCGCGCTGACCGAGCGTGGATCGGAAACCAGCCTGCGCGCCCTTGAGCTGGGAGCGGTGGATGTCATCTCCAAACCACGCTCTGAACCCGTGGCGGGCATGCAGCGTTATGCTGACGAGATCTGCGACAAGATCCGGGCGGCGCGCCAGTCCCGCCCGCGTGCCACGCCGCGTGTGGAGACCACGGTGGCGCGTGGAGCAACGTCGCCTGCTGCAGGTGGTGTTGCAGCAAACGGAGGTGCTGCGAATCTCCCCCAGCTGGATGCCCGGACGCTGAACGACAAATATATATATATAGGAGCATCGACCGGCGGCACCGAGGCCATCAAGGAAGTGCTGACCCAGCTGCCGGCCAGCATGCCGCCCATCCTGATCGTGCAGCACATGCCCGAGATGTTCACCGGCTCCTTTGCACGCCGCCTCGACAGCCTGTGCAGGATCCGCGTGAAAGAGGCCGAGGATGGCGAGCGCATCCAGCCCGGCACGGCCTACCTTGCGCCTGGCCACTCCCACTTGCGGCTGCGACGCACGGGCGCAGGGGCCGTCTGCGAGCTGTCGCGCGACGAACCGGTGAACCGGCACCGTCCTTCTGTCGACGTCTTGTTCGAATCGGCTGCGCGCTGGAGTGGCAGTCAGGCCTTGGGGGTAATCCTTACCGGCATGGGCAAGGATGGCGCCCGCGGTATGCTCGCCATGCGTCAGGCCGGCGCCTGGAACATTGCGCAGGACGAGGAAAGCTGTGTAGTCTGGGGCATGCCGCGGGAGGCGACGCTGATTGGTGCAGCGCAGGAGGTCGCCGCCCTGCGGGATATCCCCACCCGTCTGCTTGCTCGCCTCAAGGGAGAAGGGCGCGGGAGCAACATGTAAAATGCTGACTCACGCAGAAGGCCATTCAAGACTTGGCGCCTTCTGACGATAGAATCGGATAATAGCTACAAGAACACTGGAGTCGCACCTATGGAAGCAAACGTGACGGTCAATGAGGGGCAGGCAACCCTGCACCTGTCGGGCCGCTTCGATTTCAAGGCGCATCGTGAATTTCGCGAGGCCGTCGAAAAGCTGCTGTCTCAGTCCCCGGGCCGTTCAGTCAGCGTCGATCTGGCCAGTGTTTCCTACCTCGACAGTTCCGCACTCGGCATGCTCCTCATGCTGCGCGACAAGGCCAAGGCTGCCAGCCGCGAAGTGCATCTCACCGGTGTCAAAGGTAACGTCCGCCAGGTGCTGGACATCGCCAACTTCTCCAAGCTCTTCACGATCAACTGATTGCGGAAGTGCTGCGCAGCATCTGAAAAGGCCGGGGTTATCCCGGCCTTTTCTTTTCCGGAAGCCTTCAGGGTGCTCGCGCCTGGAGCTGGTTGCTCCTGTTCTGTGACGGTGTGTTTCCCGGCTCGTGGCGAGGCTTCCGTTCCCTAAAGTCATTGAGCGCCCGGACCGATATCCGGCCTTAGTCGCCAGTGGTCAAGGGAGCAGCAATGAGAATCAGCACCGCCGAAGCCGGTCTTGCCCTGTTTACGGGCATGTCCTGCGCCGGCGTGGCCATTGCATCGCGAGCCTGGCCGTGGTGGGCGCTGGTGCTGGCGTGTGGCGTGGTAGCGGTTCTGACAGCCTTGTGGTGGAGACGGGCTGGTGGCGGCGCGGCGCAGACCGGAACGCTGGTCGATCTTCTGGAGCAGACGGTGCTGGATGGCGATCTGAGCCGCCGCGCCCAGGAGGGGCATTCCCCGGCCGGGCGGCTGGGTGCTGCCCTGAACCGTTTCGTTTCCAGCGTGGAGAGCCTGGTCGGCAAGGCCGTTCAGGACGCCCGGCGACTTGCCGAAGGCTCGGCCGAAGTCCGTAGCCAGGCCGAAGGTGTCGAGCATGGGTCCCGCGAGCAGTCGGATACGGCAGCCCGGGCTGCGGATGCCATTGGCCGCCTGGGGGGCGAGATGCGCCAGATGATGGATGCTGCGCGCAGTGCAGCCGGCATGGCAGACCAGTCACGCAGCCTGGCGGTGGAGGGTGATCGAGTCGTCAGCGAAGCGGCCTCGGAGATCGAGCGCATTGCCTCCAGCGTGCGCGATTCGGCTGCCATCGTGGTGGGGCTCAACCAGCGGACCCTCGACATCGCCCGCATGGTGGGTGAAATCCGCGAGATTGCCGACCAGACCAATCTGTTGGCTCTGAATGCGGCCATCGAAGCGGCAAGGGCGGGTGAGCAGGGGCGCGGTTTCGCAGTGGTGGCGGACGAGGTGCGCAAGCTGGCCGAGCGGACGACGCGGGTGACCACTGAAATCAGCAACGTCACCGATCTGATCCAGACCGAGACCCGCGGCGCGATTGCCAGTATCGAAGGTGGCAGTCGTCAGGCCGGTGAGGGGGCCGCCCTGGCGCGCAACGCCGCGCAGACCCTGCAGGCCATTCATGCCGGAGCGGAGGAAACCAGGGCACGCGTGGTCGCGATGGTTACCGCGCTGGAGTCTCACCTCAGCGAGAGCGAAGTGATCCAGCGTCATGTGGACGCCATCGTCGGCGTAGCCCAGGCCAATGCCCGGCGCGTCAGCGGCACCATTGAGCTGGCGATCCTGCTGGGGCAGCAGGCCGAAAACATGCAGGAAATCAGCCGCGTCTACCGCATTGGCGCAGCCGGTGAGGCAGCTATGCGGGCGCATGCGACGGTTCCGCAGGTGGCGCAGGAGGCCGCGCGGGCCATTGGCCGCCTTCTGGATGAGGCGGTGGCGGCCGGCACGATCAGCGAGGCGGACCTGTTCGACCAGCACTACCAGCCGATCCCGGACACGCAGCCACAGAAGTACCACACCCGCTTTGACCGGCTGACCGACAAGCTCTTTCCCGCCGTCCAGGAACCGATCCTGGACAGGCACCCGGAGTGCGTGTTCGCCGGGGCGGTCGACCGCAAGGGCTACTTCCCGACCCACAACAAGCGTTATTGCCAGCCCCTGACCGGTGACCCCAGGAAGGATGTGGCCGGCAACCGGACCAAGCGGATTTTCGATGACCCGGTGGGGCGTCGCTGCGGCGCCCATGAACTGCCCTGGCTGGTGCAGACCTACCGGCGTGACACCGGCGAAGTGTTGCACGATGTGTCGGCGCCGATTTATGTCCGAGGACGCCACTGGGGCGGCTTCCGCATTGGGTTTCGGGCCTGATGCAGTGCAGCTTTGCGGCTTAAGTTTGCCTGAAAGGCGTCGTAAACCCTGTTGCAGTGGTGCACCTGCGAGAAAGCAGGTGCGGAACGAAACAACGGAGCACCCAAATGTCCGAATTGCTCAAGGCAGTTGATGCACGAACCCGGTTGGCGGGAACCAACAAACTGGAGATCCTGCTGTTCTCGCTGGGCGTCGATGGACGTACCGGCCGGCGCGAGAGCTTCGGCATCAACGTCTTCAAGGTGCGCGAGGTGATGCGCACGCCCGCAATCACGGCTGCGCCGGACATGCAGACAGGTGTTGAAGGCATGGTGTCGCTGCGTGGCCAGCTCGTGCCGGTGGTGGATCTCGCCAAGTACTGCGGCATCGATCGCGAGGGCAAGCGCGAGATCATGATCGTCACCGAGTACAACGGTCACACACAAGGCTTCCTGGTCGAGGGCGTGGACACCATCCTGCGCCTGGACTGGTCGAACATGCGGGTGCCGCCGGACATGCTGACCAACCGCCTGGGCGGCATGGTCACCGCGGTGAGCGAGCTCGAAGACGGCCGCCTCATCATGATGCTGGACGTCGAGAAGGTGCTCTCCGAGACCACCAAGTACGACGACGAATTCATGTTCCGCGACATCAAGCCGATCGGTCGCGACATGATGGTGTTCTATGCGGATGACTCCTCCGTCGCTCGCAAGCAGATCGAACGCACGCTGAACGTCCTGGGCTTGCGCCACAGCGGCGCCATCAACGGACGTATCGCCTGGGAAGAGCTCGACAAGATCGCCACCCATGCCGAGATGACCGGCCGGAAAGTGTGGGAGCTGGTGCACCTGATCCTCACCGACGTCGAGATGCCCGAAATGGATGGCTACATCCTGACCCGCAAGATCAAGTCCGACCCGCGTTTTGACGGGGTCCCGGTGCTGATGCATTCCTCCCTGTCTTCCATGTCCAACCAGACGCTGGGCAAGTCGGTAGGCGTGGATGGTTACGTGCCCAAATTCGAACCGCACAAGCTGTCCGACGCGATCCGCGCCATGCTGGCGCCGGAACAACTGGTCGCGGCCTGAGCGCCGCAGCGAGCATCAACCTGGCGATCGAGAAACATGGATACGCAAAACTCCAACCTGCTTGAATCGATAGACGGCCGTACCCGGCTGGCGGGCTCCAATCGCATGGAGATCCTGCTGTTCAGCCTGGGTACCAGCGAGATTTTCGGCATCAACGTGTTCAAGGTGCGTGAAGTCTCTAAGACGCCCTTCATCACCAAGTCGCCGAACATGCCGCACGGTGTGGAAGGGCTCATTTCCCTGCGTGGCAATGTCATTCCGGTGCTGTCGCTGGCCAAGGTCATCGGCCTGGCGAAGCCGGGCGCACCGCTCGGTGGCTCGATGATGGTCACCGAGTACAGCAAGCGCACGCTGGGTTTCCTCGTCAATGATGTCGATCGCATCATCCGCGTGGAATGGGGCAAGGTCCGCCAGCCGGAGAACATGGCGGCACAGAATTTCATCACCGCCATCACCGACCTGCCTGACGGCAAGCTGGTGTCGATCCTGGATGTCGAAACCATCATGGCGCAAACCTTCGGTGAGCCGGCGATCGGCAGCATCGAGGCCATCGATCAGGATGGCGAACGCAATATCTTCTTCGTGGATGACTCCAGCGTGGCCCGCCGCAAGATCGCGGAAGTGCTCGACAAGCTGGGTATCCGCCACAAGCATGCCCTCAACGGCATGGAAGCGTGGACCCGCCTGGAGGGTCTGGCCACGCATGCGCAACAACAGAAGCGGCGTCTCGCCGAAGAGCTCGACCTGATCCTGGTCGACGCCGAGATGCCCGAGATGGACGGCTATGTGCTCACTCGCCACATCAAGAGTGACAGCCGTTTCGACGGAATCCCCGTTGTGATGCATTCGTCGCTGTCATCGGAGGCGAATCGTTCGATGGGCAAATCGGTGGGCGTGGATGCCTACGTAGCGAAGTTCGATGCAGAAATTCTCGCCGATACGTTGCGCCCGTATCTCATGAAAGCAAAGTAAGCCAAGGACAGAGCCGGAGAAAAACCATGTCGGATCCCAAAATGAAATTCCTGGTTGTTGACGATTTTTCGACCATGCGCCGGATTGTCCGCAACCTGCTGAAGGAACTCGGATACACCAACGTCGATGAGGCGGAAGACGGTGTTGCGGCCATGCAGAAGCTGACCGCAGGCGGCTTCGACTTCGTCGTGACGGACTGGAACATGCCGAACATGACCGGCATCGAGCTGCTGCGCGCGATCCGTGCCAATGCGCAGCTCCAGCACCTGCCGGTGCTGATGATCACCGCCGAGGCCAAGAAGGAAAACATCATCGAGGCAGCGCAGGCAGGTGCCAGCGGCTACATCGTGAAGCCCTTCACCGCCGCGACCTTGTCCGAGAAGCTGGGCAAGATCTTTGAAAAGATGCAGGCAGCAGCCTGATCTGCACCGACAAGGAGCCCATGACATGGCCAAGCGGCAAAAAGCAGACGAGACTGGTGACAACGCCGAATTGCAGGCGTTGTTCGACAACATCGCCGGTGAGGCAGGTGCGCCCAAGCTGGCAGTGGTAGCGGGTGGGGCCGCGTCCGAAGAAGCAGGCGATTCGGCTGACCTGCAGACTCTCTTCGATTCCGTTGCCAGCAGCGCAGCTGCCGTGGCGGCAGCGCCGGCGGTTGTACCGGCATCCCCGGACACCAGCGACTCGGCTGACCTGCAGGCGCTGTTCGACAACGTGGCGGCGGGTGGCGCTGCGCCCGCGGCATCCAAGGCGGCCAGCGAACCCATCGTCGTCCACATTCCCCAGACAGCGGAAGAGCGCCAGGAGTCGGTGTTCAACAAGCTGGGCAATCTGACCCGGTTGCTGCACGACACGCTGTGCGAACTGGGCTACGACAAGAAGCTGGAAGAGACCGCGCAGAAATTGCCGGACGCCCGTCAGCGCCTGACCTACATCTCGCAGATGACGGAGCAGGCCGCCAGTCGCGTGCTGAACGCGACCGATGTCGCCAAGCCGATCCAGGATCGTGTCGAGGAAGACGCCAGCATGCTGTCGTCCCGCTGGGACAAGCTCTACGGCCGCGAACTGTCGGTCGACGAGTTCAAACAACTGGCTGGCGACACGCGCGCCTTCATGAACCAGGTGAAGGAAGACAGCAAGGTCGTCAATGCGCAGCTGCTGGAAATCATGATGGCGCAGGACTTCCAGGATCTGACCGGCCAGGTCATCAAGCGCGTGGTCGACATGGCCCAGACGCTCGAGACCGAGTTGCTGGGCGTGCTGATCCAGTCGGCGCCTGAAGGCAAGCTGAACCTGGCTGCCGACGAAGGCCTGCTGAACGGCCCGGTCGTCAATGCGGCGGGTCGCGACGATGTGGTGACCAACCAGGAGCAGGTCGACGATCTGCTCGAAAGCCTGGGCTTCTGAGCCAACTGAGCAAACCTGAGCGCGTTCTGAGCGGAGTACGAGATGAGTGACTTTGGGGGCATGGAAGACCTGTTGCAGGATTTCCTGATCGAGGCGGGCGACTTGCTGTCCGGTGTGGACAACAAGCTGGTCGATCTCGAACGGGCGCCGAATGACAAGGGCTTGCTCAACGACATTTTCCGGGGGTTCCACACCATCAAGGGTGGCGCCGGCTTCCTCAACGCGACCGAACTGGTGACCTTGTGTCATCTCACCGAGAATCTGTTCGACAAGCTTCGCAACGGCGAACTGTCGATCACGCCGGAGGCGATGGACGTGATCCTCGCCGCTACCGGCGCGGTGCGCGACATGTTCGGTTACCTCGAACGTGGCATCCAGCCAGCGCCCGCGGATCACCAGATCATTGCCCAGCTCAAGCTGGCACTGGCTGGCGAGCTGAAGGCCGGCGCCGTGCCGGTGGCTGCTCCGGCGCCTGTTGCGGCCAAGCCAGCCGCTGCGCCTGCGCCCCAGGTCGCGCCGGTGGCAGCCAGCGCAGTCGGTGAAGACGGGATCGACTGGAACGCCTACTACTTTGCCGTGACTGGCGTGCAGCCGGGCGCGGTGGTGTCCGTGGTTCCGGGCGAACCCGAGGTGCATCTCGAAGACGCCAAGGCGCAGGAAATCATCCAGGCTGCGATCGGCCGCCGCGCGACCGACAAACCCGGCTACAGCGGCCCGACCGGCCGACGTACCGAAGAGCGCCAGCGCGACAACTCGATCCGCGTCGATACCTCGCGTCTCGACCAGGTGCTGAACCTGTCGGGCGAAATCGGCCTGACCAAGAACCGCCTGAACGCGCTTCGCAGCGACATCCTGAACGGCAAGAACGATACGGACACGCTGCATGCGCTGGACGTGGCGGTCAGCCAGCTCGACCTGCTGGTGTCGGATCTGCAGAACGCCGTCATGAAGACGCGCATGCAGCCGATCGGTCGCCTGTTCCAGAAGTACCCGCGCATCGCACGCGACCTGGCCCGTTCGCTGGGCAAGGACGTGGAGCTGGTGCTCGAAGGCGAAGAGACCGAGATCGACAAGACGATGATCGAGGATCTGTCCGATCCGATCATCCACTTGATCCGCAATGCGGTCGATCACGGTGTCGAACTGCCGCACGAGCGCCTTGCTGCCGGCAAACCGGACAAATCCTTCGTGCGCCTGGAAGCGCGCCAGGAAGGCGACCACATCCTCATCCTCGTGGCCGAAGACGGCCGCGGCATGAATGCAGAGAAGCTGCGCGCACGCGCCGTGGAGAAGGGCCTCATCTCGGATGAGGAAGCCAACACCATGGATGAGCGCCAGAGCTTCAACCTCATCTTCCTGCCGGGTTTCTCCACGGCGGCGCAGGTGTCCGACGTGTCCGGCCGTGGCGTGGGCATGGATGTGGTGCGTACCAACATCCAGAAGCTCAACGGCACCATCGACATCAAGTCGGAGCTGGGCAAGGGCACGACCTTCATCATCTCGCTGCCGCTGACCCTGGCAATCCTGCCGGTGCTGCTGGTGTGCCTGGAAGACCAACCCTTCGCGGTGCCGCTGTCCATGGTCCGCGAGATCCTGCCGATCGTGCCGAACGAGGTGCAGGAGCTGGGCGGCCGTGCCACCCTGGTGGTACGTGGCGAAGTCCTGCCGATCGTGTCGCTGGCAAGCCTGCTGGGCTGGCCGCAGAACCAGGTGCCCGAGTACGGTGTGTTGATGCAGACGGCCGAACAGAGCTTCGTGCTGGCCATCGACAGCTTCGCCGGTCGCGAGGACGCGGTGATCAAGTCGCTGGATGACTTCCGTCCCAAGGGTGTCGCGGGCGTCACCACGCTGTCGAACGGCCAGATCGTGCTGATTCTGGACATGAAGGAACTGCTCGCAGCCATGGGCGACCAGAAGGTGGCCACCCGTTCTGCACTGCTGCTCGAGGACCGCGTCGCCCAGGCAGCCTGAATGCTGCGCTGCACAGGCGTTGCGGCCGATTTGCGACTTACTGCCGCCTAGAAAGCTATCGTCGGCTTGAATGCCGTCAGTACCCCGGCGTAGGATGGGGTCACTGGCGGCATTTTCATTGGAGCGGCGGTGGCCCATCCCTCGCACGAGAACTTCGATTTCGACTACTGGAGCGCGCTCGCCAGGCGTGATCCGGCGGCGTTCTTCGCGGAACGTGCGCAGATGATCGAAGCCTTCATCGCCTCGGTGCCTCCCCAGCACCGCGACAACATGCGCAATCTGCAGCAGCTCATCGACGCCACCCGCCTGGAAGCGGGCACCCCGATGCAGGCAGTGCGCAAGATGATGGGCATGCTGGGCGACCAGCTCGGTGCCTTGCAGGGCCAGCTCGTCGAGCTGCGCAAGGAGTCCGACAGACTGGTCGAGGTGGCCGACCGGCTCAATACCCGCTGATGGGCTGAAGTATCATTCGCCGTGTTCAATGCCCATAACAACACGGCTCATGTCCACATCCAGGCAGTTCCCCACACTCGAAGACTACGTCGGCAACACGCCCCTGGTGCGCCTGAAGCGTCTGCCCGGCGATGCCATCGCGGCGCGCAACAACGTCATCCTCGCCAAGCTTGAAGGCAACAACCCGGCCGGTTCGGTGAAGGACCGTCCCGCGCTGTCGATGATCCAGCGCGCCGAGAAGCGCGGCGACATCAAGCCCGGCGACACCCTGATCGAGGCTACCAGTGGCAACACCGGCATCGCACTGGCGATGGCCGCTGCCATGGGCGGCTACAAGATGATCCTGGTGATGCCTGAAAACCAGAGCGTCGAGCGTCGCCAGACCATGCGGGCTTTCGGCGCCGAGCTGGTGCTGACCCCACGTGAGGGCGGCATGGAACTGGCGCGCGATGTGGCCGAGCGCATGCGCAACGAAGGGCAGGGCATCATCCTCGACCAGTTCGGCAACCCGGACAATCCGCAGGCGCACTACGAGGGCACCGGCCCGGAGCTCTGGCGCCAGACCGATGGCCGCATCACCCACTTCGTCAGCAGCATGGGCACCACCGGCACCATCATGGGCTGCTCGCGTTACCTCAAGGAAGTGAACCCGGCGATCCGCATCATCGGCTGCCAGCCGGAAGACGGCTCGCAGATTCCCGGCATCCGCAAATGGCCAGAGGCCTATCTGCCGTCGATCTTCGATCGCAGTCGCGTCGACCAAGTGGAGAACATCAGCCAGGCCGAGGCCGAGGAGATCACGCGTCGCCTGGCGCGTGAGGAAGGTATCTTCGCCGGCATCTCGTCCGGCGGCGCGATGGCCGTCGCGCTGCGTATTGCGGCCCAGGTCGAGAATGCGGTGATCGTCTCCATCGTCTGCGACCGCGGCGACCGCTACCTGTCTACCGGTGTGTTCCCCGCCTGATGGCTGCGACGCTCGTCTTCGACATCGAATCGATTCCGGACGTCGCTGGCATCCGCAAGCTGGAGAACCTGCCCGACGACCTCGCCGACAGCGAGGTGGCGGAGTGGATGTTCCAGAAGCGTCGCGCCGCAACCGGATCAGACTTCCTGCCGCATTTCCTGCAGCGCATCGTCACCATCAGCTGCGCCCTGCGCGACGGCAACAGCTTCCGTGTGTTCTCGCTGTCGGAGCCGGATACTGACGAAGCAGGCATCATCCAGCGCTTCTTCGACGGCATCGAGAAATACACGCCGCAGGTGGTGTCCTGGAACGGCGGAGGCTTCGACCTGCCGGTGCTTCACTACCGCGGTCTGCAACACGGCATCGTCGCACCGCGTTACTGGGACATGGGCGACGGCGACTATGCCGACAGCCGCGAATTCAAGTGGAACAACTACATCAGTCGCTACCACACGCGCCATCTGGACCTGATGGATCTGCTGGCGATGTACCAACCGCGCGCCAGTGCTCCGCTGGATGACCTTGCCAAGCTGTGTGGTTTCCCCGGCAAGCTGGGCATGGACGGCAGCGCGGTGTGGGGGGCTTACCAGGACGGCAAGATCGCCGAGATCCGCAACTACTGCGAGACGGACGTTGTGAACACCTATCTCGTTTTCCTGCGTTTCCAGCTGATGCGTGGTGCGCTGGATGGGGATGCCTACGCCCGTGAGGCCGAGCTGGTGCGCGATACCTTGTCTCGCAGCGAGGCCGGGCACTGGAAGGAATTCCTGGCCGCCTGGAAGTCCTGAACCTTGCAGGTGACGACATGAAAAAGGCAGCCCGAGGGCTGCCTTTCTTATCTTGCGTTCTGCGGCTCAGGCCGGCAGGTCGATACCCTTGTGCGCCTGCACGATCTGCAGCAACGGCGCAAAGATCTTCGGCGAGCCGGCAACCAGGTTGCCGGTCTTCAGATAGTCGGCTTCGCCACCGAAGTCGCTGACCAGGCCACCGGCTTCGCTGACCAGCAGCGCGCCAGCTGCCATGTCCCACGGCGACAGGCCGATCTCGAAGAAGCCGTCGAAGCGACCGCAGGCGACGTACGCCAGGTCCAGCGAGGCAGCACCCGGGCGGCGCAGGCCGGCGGTCTTCTCGGTCAGCTCGCGGAACATGCCGAGGTAGGCGTCGACGTGCTGCAGCTGCTTGAAGGGGAAGCCGGTGCCGAGCAGGGCCTCGTTCATGCGCGCGCGCTTGGAGACACGGATGCGGCGGTCATTCAGGAAAGCGCCGCGGCCGCGGGTGGCGGTGAACAGCTCGTTGCGGCTGGTGTCGTAGATGACGGCCTGTTGCAGCACGCCTTTCTGGGCCAGCGCGATCGACACCGCGTACTGCGGCATGCCGTGGATGAAGTTGGTCGTGCCATCGAGCGGATCGATGATCCACTGGAACTCGCTCTGGCCGTCTTCGCCCGATTCCTCCGCGAGGATCGCGTGGTCGGGGTAAGCTTCACGGATGACCTCGATGATCGCCTCTTCTGCTGCGCGGTCGACCTCGGTCACGAAGTCGTTCTGCGTTTTCGCGCGTACTTCAAGCAGGTCAAGATCCAGCGCGGCGCGGTTGATGATCGTGCCCGCGCGGCGTGCGGCCTTGACGGCGATGTTGAGCGTGGGATGCATGGATGCGAATCTCGTCGTGAGCGCCACGGACATCATTGTTCCGGACGCGTAAAACTCTCGATTATACAACGTGGATCATCAAACTCCCGAGGCGCCGTCGTCTGCGAGCGCCATGCTGTCCCGCGTGCGCGTCGTGCTGACACGGCCCAGCCATCCCGGCAATATCGGTTCCGCTGCGCGCGCCATGAAGACGATGGGGCTGACGCGGCTCTATCTCGTGCAGCCGCGGGCATTTCCTCACCCGGAAGCCGAAACACTCGCTTCAGGCGCTACCGACGTACTTGCGGCAGCGACCGTCTGCGAATCGCTGTCAGACGCCCTGGCCGGCGTGACGATTGCTGCGGCCACGACTTCGCGCCGTCGCGAACTGGCCCTGCCGATGCAATGGTCGCGGGATGCTGCACGCACCCTTGCCTCGGCAGCGCAGCAGGGCGAGGTAGCGCTGGTCTTCGGTAACGAGACCTACGGCCTGTCCAACGAAGAACTGGCGCAATGCCAGTTGCCGGTGATGATCCCGGCCAATCCCGAATACGCCTCCCTGAATCTGGCCGCCGCCGTGCAGTTGCTGAGCTACGAATTGCGCATGGCCATCGTCGATACAGGCGAGGCGCCTTACATCGAAGGCGAGCTGGCGACCGTGGATGAAGTGGAGCAGATGTTCGGCCACTTCGAGCGCGCGATGACCACCAGCGGTTTCTTCAATCCCGACAACCCGAAGCGCCTGCTACCGCGGCTGCGCCGCATGTTCGGCCGTATCCGGCTGGAGAAGGACGAGGTCAATATCCTTCGCGGCATGCTGGGGGCATTCGAGGCGCCCTGGCGCAAGCCCAAAAGTTGATCGTTTTAGTCGGATAATCTAGAATCCGACGCTTTCCTCATAAGAAACAACATCATGTTCGCCCATCTCCGCGAAGACGTCGCCAGCGTTCTGCAACGCGACCCGGCCGCAAGGTCGAAGCTGGAGGTGGTGACCTGTTACCCGGGTATCCATGCCCTGTTGTTTCATCGCCTGGCTCACGCGCTGTGGCTGCGTCAATGGCGCTGGCTGGCCCGCTTCGTTTCGCAGTTTTCGCGCTGGCTCACCGGTATCGAGATCCATCCCGGCGCCGTCATTGGTCGGCGGGTGTTCATTGACCATGGCTACGGCGTGGTCATAGGCGAAACGGCCGAGATCGGGGACGACTGCACGATCTACCAGGGCGTGACACTTGGTGGTACTTCCCTGTACCGCGGCCAGAAGCGCCATCCGACGCTGGAGAGCGGTGTCGTGGTCGGGGCCGGCGCGAAGGTGCTGGGCGGTTTCACGGTCGGCGCCGGCTCCAAGATCGGCTCCAATGCGGTGGTGGTCAAACCTGTTCCTCCCGGCGCGACAGCGGTCGGGAATCCGGCCAGGATCATCGAGGCTGGCAGTAGCGGGCAGGAGTCCCCGTTCTCTGCCTACGGCGTGACCCGCAACATGGATGATCCGCTCTCCAAAGCCCTGCATGCCTTGCTTGACCATGCCACCGAGCAGGACCGGCGTATTGATGCGCTGGCTGCACGCTTGAAGGCAGCAGGTCTGTGTGCAGAAGGCGAAATCGATAGCCAGCAGCAGTTCGACCACGATTACCTGAGCAAGATAGTCGATTGAAATCTTGACTGAAACTGTCGGGTATTTTAATCTTGACTAAATTCATCGGGAATTAACCGGACTTCCTCGCCAGCTCTCTGAGGCCCACGCCATGCGGCTTACCACCAAAGGACGCTTCGCTGTCACCGCCATGATCGATCTTGCCCTGCGGCAAGGCGAGGGGCCCGTGACGCTGGCAGGCATCAGCGAACGGCAGAGCATTTCGCTGTCCTATCTCGAACAGTTATTCGGCAAGCTGCGCCGCCACGAACTGGTGGCGAGCGTGCGCGGCCCGGGCGGCGGTTACACGCTGGCGCGTGACATGTCCGGCATCTCGGTGGCCGACATCATCATCGCGGTGGATGAGCCACTCGACGCCACCCAATGCGGTGGACGCGAGAACTGCCACGACGATGGCCGCTGCATGACCCATGAGCTGTGGAGCAACCTCAACCGCACGATGTACGCCTACCTGGAATCGGTCACGCTGGCGGCGCTGGTTGACCAGCAGCGCAAGCGGAAGAGCGCGGCAGCGCCCGGTTCGGAATGTGTTGCGGTGCTGCACGACGAACGCATGCGTGCGGCGCTGGGCTCTGCGTCGATGCTTGCCGACTGAAACAGGACCCATCATGTTCGCGCCGGTATACCTCGATCACAACGCCACCACGCCGCTTGATGAGCGCGTGTTCGCGGTGATGGAGCCGTTCTTGCGCGATCGTTTCGGCAACGCGTCCAGTCGCCATGAGTATGGCCGACATGCTCGCGCAGCAATCGATACCGCGCGTGCGCAGGTGGCCGATGCCGTTGGCGCGCATCCCAGCGAAGTCGTATTCACCAGCGGTGGTTCGGAAGCGAACAACCTGTTCGTGAAGGGCGCTGCGGGAAGCCAGCGTGGTGGCGTGATCGCCATCGGCGCGAGCGAACATCCCTGCGTGCGTGAGCCGGCCCGTCAGTTGGTGGGGCAGGGCTGGCGCATGCTTGAACTGCCGGTCATGGCCACTGGCCACCTTAATACGACTGCTTCGGCTGCGCTGATTGCCCAGCACCGCCCGCGTCTGGTGTCGGCGATGCTGGCCAACAACGAAACCGGTGCCTTGTCGAACGTGATGGCGCTGGTGGAGCCGATGCGTCAGGCCGGCGGCTGGTTGCATACGGATGCTGTGCAGGCCCTGGGCAAGATCACCCTCGATTTCCGCGCTCTGGGCGTGCAGGCCATGACGCTGTCCTCGCACAAGATCGGCGGCCCGATCGGCGCTGGCGCGCTGGTGGTGGCGAAGCGGGTCGATATCGCTGCGCAGATCGCCGGTGGTGGTCACGAGCGTGGCCTGCGATCCGGTACGGAAAACGTCGCCGCGATTGCGGGGTTCGGCCGTGCTTGCGAGCTGGCCTCCCAGGAACTGGAGGCGCGTGCAACCCGAATGCAGGCAGCACGTGACCGCCTTGAAGAGCGACTGCTTGGCCTTGGTGCGCGCCCCTTCGGTGGCGTGGAGCCGCGCCTGCCGAATACGAGCTACTTCGGCTTCGACAACATCGATGGCGAAACCCTTGTGGCGAAGATGGATCGCGCCGGTTTTGCGATCGCCAGTGGTGCCGCGTGTTCCAGCGCGAACCCCGAACCTTCGCGCACCTTGCTTGCCATGGGCGTGGAGCCGGATGTGGCGCGCACGGCAGTGCGCGTCAGCATGGGGCCGCACACCTCGCTCGAAGATGTCGACCGATTCGCCGAGACTATCGGCGCGATGCTGATTGAGTTGAAACGCATGGCTGCAGTGGCAGTCTGACCAGATAAGTACAACAGGGAGTGGTAGTGATGAAGTTCCCCATCTATCTCGATTACTCGGCGACCACGCCGGTGGACCCGCGCGTGGCGCAGGCGATGATCCCGTGGCTGACCGAGAATTTCGGCAACCCGGCGAGCCGCTCGCACGCTTATGGCTGGACCGCTGAAGAAGCAGTCGAGACTTCGCGCGAGCATGTCGCAGCGCTGGTCGGCGCGGACCCGAAAGAGATCGTGTGGACTTCCGGCGCGACGGAATCGAACAACCTTGCCATCAAGGGCGCCGCGCACTTCTACGCCAGCAAGGGCAAGCACCTCATCACCCTGAAGACCGAGCACAAGGCCGTGCTGGACACCATGCGCGAACTGGAGCGCACCGGCTTCGAAGTGACGTATATGGACGTGCAGGAAAACGGCCTGATCGACCTTGAAGCATTCAAGGCCGCGCTGCGCCCGGACACCACCGTCGTGTCGGTGATGTTCGTAAATAACGAGATCGGCGTCATCCAGCCGATCGCCGAACTGGGCGAGATCTGCCGCGCGCGCGGCATCATCTTTCACGTCGATGCAGCGCAGGCGACCGGCAAGGTCGATATCGATCTGGGCGCGCTGAAGGTGGACCTGATGTCCTTCTCGGCGCACAAGACCTACGGCCCGAAAGGTATCGGAGCCCTGTACGTGCGCCGCAAGCCGCGCGTGCGTCTGGAAGCCCAGATGCACGGTGGTGGTCATGAGCGCGGCATGCGTTCCGGTACGCTGGCGACGCACCAGATCGTCGGCATGGGCGAAGCCTTCCGCCTGGCGAAGCTGGAAATGGGCGCTGAGCGCGAGCGCATCCGTGCCCTGCGCGACAGGCTGCTGGCCGGCCTGACGACGATGGAAGAGACCTTCGTCAATGGCGACATGGAAGCCCGCGTGCCGCACAACCTGAACATCAGCTTCGCTTACGTCGAAGGTGAGTCGCTGATCATGGCGATCAAGGACGTGGCCGTGTCTTCCGGCTCCGCCTGCACCTCGGCATCGCTGGAGCCGTCCTACGTGTTGCGTGCGCTCGGCCGCAACGATGAACTGGCGCACAGCTCGATCCGTTTCTCCATCGGCCGTTTCACGACCGAGGAAGAAGTGAATTACACGATCGAACTGCTGCACAACAAGATCGGCAAGCTGCGCGAACTGTCTCCGCTGTGGGAGATGGTGAAGGAAGGCGTTGATCTGAACACCGTGCAATGGGCTGCTCACTGAGCGCCGCGCACTGAAGGAATACTGGAGTACTGAAATGGCATATAGCGAAAAGGTCCTCGACCACTACGAAAACCCCCGCAACGTTGGCTCCTTCGCCAAGGAAGACGGCGAGGTCGGCACCGGCATGGTCGGCGCGCCGGCCTGCGGTGACGTGATGAAGCTGCAGATCAAGGTGGACCCGTCCACCGGTGTCATCCAGGACGCCAAGTTCAAGACCTACGGCTGCGGCTCGGCCATTGCTTCCAGCTCGCTGGTGACCGAATGGGTCAAGGGCAAGACGCTGGACGAAGCGATGAACATCAAGAACACCGCGATCGCCGAAGAGCTGGCGCTGCCGCCGGTGAAGATCCACTGTTCCATCCTGGCCGAAGACGCCATCAAGGCAGCGGTCGAGGATTACAAGAAGAAGCACGGAGCCTGATCATGGCTGTCACGTTGTCCGCATCGGCGGCACGCCACGTCGCCAACTTCATGACGAAGCGGGGCAAGGGCGTCGGTATCCGCCTGGGCGTCAAGACTTCCGGCTGCTCGGGCATGGCCTACAAGCTGGAGTACGCAGACGAGCAGGCCGGTGACGATCTGGTGTTCGAAAGCCACGGCGTGAAGGTGCTGGTCGATCCGAAGAGCCTGCCCTACATCGATGGCACCGAACTGGACTTCGTGAAGGAAGGCCTGAACGAGGGCTTCAAGTTCAACAACCCGAACGTCAAGGACGCATGCGGTTGCGGCGAAAGCTTCAACGTCTGAGCTTGCGTCGGGCCCCCGCATCAGTGGCTCGTCGCAAGACGGGCCCGTTTTCTTTGTAGCCGTGATCCAGGACTATTTCTCTCTGTTCCAGTTGCCGGAAAGATTCGCGCTCGATCTGGGCGCGCTGGAAGGCGCATACCGGCACGTCCAGGCGCAGGTTCACCCTGACCGTTTTGCCCATCGCTCGGAAGTGGAGCGACGCGTGGCAATGCAGTGGGCAACGCATGCCAACGAGGCGTATCGCGCGTTGCGCAACCCGGTGGAGCGTGCACGTTACCTGCTGGAGCGGCGTGGCACGACTATCGACGCCGAACGCAACACCGGTATGTCGCACGCCTTCCTGATGCAGCAGATGGCGTGGCGCGAGGCGGTGGAAGAGGCTGCAGGCGACGTTGCTGCGCTAAGAAGGCTGGAGAAGGATTTGCTGCGCGACGAAGGCGTCATGCTTGACGATCTTCAACATGCGCTGGACGACGCCAGCGACAATACCCAGGCGGCCGAGCTGGTGCGCCGCCTGATGTTCATGGAAAAGCTGCGTAGCGAGATCGACGATGCGATCGCGCAGCTCGAAGACTGATCTGCCTGCTACATGCTTGATGTAACTGGACTGCCGAGAGCGGAACGCTGATGGCCTTGCTGCAACTCTCCGAACCGGGTGAATCCCCCGCGCCGCACACGCGTCGGCTGGCGGTGGGTATCGACCTCGGAACCACCAATTCGCTGGTGGCGACGGTGCGCCATTCGCTCACCGAGTGTCTGCCGGACGAGCAGGGCCGCGCTTTGTTGCCCTCCGTGGTCCGCTACGCCAAGGGCAGCGTGACGGTTGGCGCGGATGCGCTGGCCGTGCAGGCGCAGGACCCGCGCAACACCATCGCATCCGTGAAGCGCCTGATGGGACGTGGTCTTGCAGATGCCGACCCGGCGATGCGCGCGCGCTTCGACCTGGCTGACGCTGGTGGCATGGTGCGCATCAAGACCGTGGCTGGCGAGAAGAGCCCGGTCGAGGTTTCCGCCGAGATTCTCAAGGTGCTGCGTGCCCGCGCGGAGGAAACGCTGGATGGCGAGCTGGTGGGCGCGGTGATCACCGTGCCCGCTTACTTCGACGACGCCCAGCGCCAGGCCACCAAGGATGCTGCGCGCGTGGCTGGCCTGAACGTGCTGCGCCTGCTCAACGAACCCACTGCCGCGGCCATTGCCTACGGGCTCGACGAAGGTGCGGAGGGCGTCTACGCGGTGTTCGACCTCGGCGGCGGGACTTTCGATTTCTCCGTGCTGCGACTGTCGAAGGGCGTATTCGAAGTGATGGCCACGAGTGGCGACTCGGCGCTCGGCGGTGACGACTTCGACGAAGCGCTGGCGCAATGGCTGCATGCCGAAACGCGCGGCGCAGACCTGGATTGTGGTTCGCATCGCGCTTTGCTGGCCGAAGCGCGTCGCGTGAAGGAGGCGTTGACTGCTTCCGCAACGGTTACGGCCGAGGTGCCGTTGCTGGGCGGTGGCAAGCGCGACATCGGAGTCAGTGCAACGCATTTCCATGCGCTGACGAAACCGCTGATCGAGCGCTGTTTTTCGCCGGTGAAGAAAGCGCTGCGCGATGCCGGCCTGAAGGCGCCGGACATCGAGGCGGTGGTGTTGGTCGGTGGTGCGACCCGCATGCCGCATCTGCGTGACGCAGTGCAGGCTTTCTTCGGCCGCACACCTCACACCGACATCGACCCCGACAAGGTGGTCGCGATCGGCGCTGCCATCCAGGCCAATGTGCTGGCCGGCAACCGTCGTGCTGACGAGGACTGGCTGCTGCTGGACGTGATTCCGCTGTCGCTGGGGCTGGAGACCATGGGGGGGCTGGTGGAGCGCATCATCACCCGCAACTCCACCATTCCGGTCGCCAAGGCGCAGGAGTTCACCACCTACAAGGACGGCCAGACGGCGATGGCGATCAACGTCGTGCAGGGCGAGCGCGACCTGGTCAGCGAATGTCGTGCCCTGGCGCGTTTCGAACTGCGCGGCATTCCGCCGATGGCGGCCGGCGCGGCGCGCATCCGCGTGACTTTCCAGGTGGATGCCGACGGCCTGCTTTCTGTGTCCGCCCGCGAGCAGACCAGTGGCGTGGAGGCGAGCGTCAGCGTGAAGCCCAGCTACGGTCTGTCCGACGACGAAATCACCGCCATGCTGAAGGCTGGCGCTGAGCACGCGACGGCCGACATGCAGGAGCGTGCACTGCGCGAGCAGCAGGTTGAGGCTGACCGCCTGGTCGACGCGACCCGGCAGGCGCTGGCCGCAGACGCCGCGTTGCTGTCCGCAGAGGAGCGCAGCGCCATCGATCAGGCCATCGACGCGTTGCGCACCTTGCGCCAGGGCGAAGATCATCTGGCCATCAAGGCCGGTATCGAAGCCCTGTCACGGGCGACGGCGGACTTTGCGGCACGCCGCATGGATCAGGCCATCCGTAACGCACTCACCGGCAGTCGCATCGACAATCTGCCTGTCTGAAAGCACGAGAACCCATGACCCAAGTCGTTGTACTTCCCCACGTCGAACTGTGTCCCGAAGGCGCAGTGCTCGAGATCGCGCCCGGCGAGTCCATCTGTGATGGCCTGCTGGAGAACGGCATCGATATCGAACACGCCTGCGAGAAATCCTGTGCCTGTACCACCTGTCACGTCATCGTGCGTGAAGGTTTTCGCTCTCTGGAGAGCGCCGAGGATCTGGAAGAGGACATGCTCGACAAGGCCTGGGGCCTCGAGCCGAATTCCCGCCTGTCCTGTCAGGCCATCGTGACGGAAACGCCGCTTGTGGTGGAGATTCCGCGCTACACGATCAACATGGTGTCCGAGGGAGGCAAGCGCTCATGAAGTGGACCGACACGCTGGACATCGCCATCGAGCTGGCCGAGACCCATCCCGATGTGGACCCCACGCGCGTGAATTTCGTGGACCTGATGAACTGGGTGATGGCGCTACCCGGTTTCGACGACGACCCCAATCGATGTGGAGAGCGCATTCTGGAGGCGATCCAGGCAGCGTGGATCGAAGAGCGCGACTGAGGCAGAGGTCGCTCAACCGACAAACAAAAAAGCGAGGCAAGCCTCGCTTTTTTGTTTGTCGCTTCCGGCGACGCCTACTCGAACCGCGACTCCGGCACCTCGTTGAGGCTCAACCAGTACTGACCCAGCTGGCCAACGGTCTGCAGAAATTTCTCGAAGTCCACCGGCTTGCGCACATAGCTGTTGGCACCCAGGCTGTAGGCCTCGTGGATGTCCTGTTGTTCGCGCGAAGTCGTCAGCACGACCACCGGCAGGAGGGCCGTGCGCGAGTCGGCGCGGATGCGGCGCAGCACTTCCAGGCCGTCGATGCGCGGCAGCTTTAGGTCCAGCAGCACCACGGCCGGCATGATGCCCATGTCGCGGCCTGCATGCCGCCCGGTGCCGAACAGATAGTCCAGTGCGTCCACGCCGTCCCGCGCCACCACGATCTCGTTGGGGATGCGGTTCTTGCCGAAGGCGCGCAGGGTCAGCGCTTCGTCATCGGGGTTGTCTTCGACGAGAAGGATCGGTCGGTCGGAGGACATCTTGGATTCCAGTACGCGGTGTCGCCGGTGATGGTCTGCCATGCCGATTCTAAACGAAGCCTGCGGCCGGCATATACGGCGACGCGCATGCCGTCTGCCATGCCGACGGGCGGGTGGCCCTCAATGTCCGCATGCCTGCGCCGATATGGGACAGGTTGCCGTCGTGTCCGCCCGGAGAGCCGACCCCCATGCCCGATCTGTCGCTGCCAGCGCATTCCAACAAATATTTCCTGCACGGCCTGATCCAGCTTGCGCGTCATCGTGACGTCGAGGTGGTCGAGGACATTTGCGCGCAAAACGGCACGAAGCTGGTGGCGCGTGGCAGTCGCGTCGACGCCGGTTTCTACGAGCGGGTGGCCAACCACAAGCTGGCGCGGCCGATCGAGACATCGGTGGTCGCAGCCGATCTGCCGGGGCCGGAAATCTACCGGCGTGAGGCAGAGCGACTGCTCGACACGTTTCCCTTTGTGCGCTGCATTTGCGACTGGTCACATGGACGCGTCAGTCCTGTCGACATGCTGGCAGAGATGCGTTTCTCGCCGCAGGCCGCGACCTTGCTGGCCGTGGCCGAGCAACGCATGCCTGGCATGCGCAGTCATGACGTGCTGGTGTCACTGCTGGGGATGGGCCTGGCCAATGTATACCGCTACAACGACGCGGAGTTGCTGGCCGCGGTCGGCATCGCCGGCATGTTCCATGACGTCGGTGAGGCTTATGTCGACCCGGCATTGTTGCGGGCGGAGCGACCGCTGAGCCCGCGCGAGTGGATGTCCTATACCGCGCATCCCATCATCGGCGCGGCGCTGGCGCGCGAGGTGGGTGGCTTCGACAGCCTGGTGCAGCGCGGCATCCTGGAGCATCACGAGCGCCTGGACGGCTTCGGCTATCCGCGCAGCCTGCGTGAAGACGGCTTTTCGATTGCCGGGCGCCTGGTCGCGCTGGCCGAGACGCTGTCGGCGCTGGTGCAGAAACAGGCGCCGTGCCGGCGTATCGATATCGCCCTGAAGATCATGCCCGGGGAGTACGAGCCCGAACTGGTCAGCCTGGTGTCGGATCTCATCGACGAGGTGGGCATCGAGGGGCGTGACAGGCTGGAGACGCTGGGCGACATCCAGGCATCCATTCACGATGTGTTCATGCGGATAGCCCGGGTGCTGGCCGCTCATGACATGGTGCAGGTGCAGGGGCGCGGCATGTCGGCGCGCGCGCGCGGCTTCCTGGATGACGTCTTTGAACGCTTCGTGCGGGTCCAGCGGGCATTTGCCAGCACGGGCGTGGCTGGTCTGGCCGAGCTGGGTATGGCGATGAGCGACGAGGAGTTCATCGAGTTCCAGTTCGAAGCCGGCTGCGTGCTGGACGAGATCGCCTGGCGGCTCATGAAACTGTCGCGTGAGCTGGTGCTGCAGAGCGCGACGCTGGATGAGGGGGATCGCCGCCTCCTGATGCAGTTGGCCGAAGCCATGGCAGGCGGACAGGGCGGCGCCGGCACGGGCGCAGCGCAGGATTCCGCCCTGGCTACGCTGTAGCCGCTCTTCTGGTGCTTCCTCTCAGGGGCGTTTCAGCCAGCCGATCTCGGCCGCACTCTCGGGGCCGATCAACACCTGGTTCAGCGAGCGCGGGATATCCGATTCGGACTCGCTGCGCGGAATGCGACCGGCCATCAGCTCGGCCATCCGTTGCGGATAACGCGGCTGCGCCTGCGGGTCCGCGAAGCCGTCCGGCCAGCGCGGCTGCAGGTCCGGGCCGTACTTGTCGGTAGCGCCCAGCGTGTGCAGGAACTCGTGGGCGATCACCATCGCGTTGCTGCCGCGCATGGCGCGTGAGGCAAAGGCATTGATGACGCCGATCTGGCCTTTCTGCAAACCGTGCGAATGCAGCGATCCCGCGTGGCTCTGCGGGTCGTAGTACTGCACGTAGAGCCGCACGTCCGGCTTCAGCGACGTCGCCGGCGTGTTGCGCCAGGCCCACCAGCGCAACTTGAGGCTCCACATGATGGCCGACAAGGCGCTGGCCAGGGTCGGCGCAGGCGGTGGCTTCACCGTGGTGGCGGGTCCGAGTGCGACATCGATCGGACGCAGCACCTCCACGCCGTGCCGCTTTGCCTCCTCGGCAATGAAATCGGTGATGTCCGCAAAACTATCCGGCTGCAGGCTGCGGATGTAGGTTTCGCTCGCCGCGCTGCCGTCGCCATTGATGGGATACACCGCGACATGCAGGGTGTGTTCCCAGGACGTGGCGCGCTGTTGCGCGCGCCAGCTGCCCAGGGCGACGGTGGCGAGGACGATCAGCAGGATCGCGATGCGGAACTTGCGGAACACGCGAGCCGGTCAGGCGACAGTGACGGGGATCTTGCCGATCTTCGCCTGCCATTCCTTCGGTCCGGTGTTGTGCACCGAGGTCCCGGCAGAGTCGACCGCCACGGTCACCGGCATGTCCTCCACGGTGAATTCGTAGATGGCTTCCATGCCCAGGTCGGCGAAGGCGACGGTGCGCGAGGCCTTGATGGCTTTTGACACCAGGTAGGCGGCACCGCCTACGGCCATCAGGTACACCGACTGGTGCTTCTTGATGGCTTCGATGGCGGTGGGGCCACGCTCCGACTTGCCGATCATGCCCAGCAGGCCGGTCTGCGCCAGCACCTGTTCGGTGAACTTGTCCATGCGCGTCGCGGTGGTGGGGCCGGCGGGGCCGACGACTTCGTTGCGTACCGGGTCGACCGGGCCCACGTAGTAGATGAAGCGGCCAGCCAGATCGACCGGCAGCTGCTCGCCCTTGTTGAGCATGTCGACGATGCGCTTGTGCGCCGCGTCGCGGCCGGTGAGCATCTTGCCGTTGAGCAGCAGCACTTCGCCCGGTTTCCAGGAGGCGACTTCCTCGCGGGTAACCGTGTCGAGGTTCACGCGACGGCCCTTGGAGGTGTCGTAGGTGATCGACGGCCAGTCGTCCAGCGACGGCGGATCCAGATAGACCGGGCCGGAACCGTCCAGCGTGAAGTGGGCGTGACGGGTCGCCGCGCAGTTCGGGATCATGCAGATCGGCAGGCTGGCGGCGTGGGTCGGGTAGTCGAGGATCTTCACGTCCAGCACGGTGGTCAGGCCGCCGAGGCCCTGCGCGCCGATGCCCAGTGCGTTGACCTTCTCCCACAGCTCGATGCGCAGTTCCTCGATGCGGTTCTGCGGGCCGCGGGCGATCAGCTCCGGCATGTCGATCGGGTCCATGAGGGACTCCTTGGCCAGCAGCGCGGCCTTTTCCGCCGTGCCGCCGATGCCGATCCCCAGCATGCCCGGCGGGCACCAGCCGGCGCCCATGGTCGGCACCGTCTTCAGCACCCAGTCGACGATGGAATCCGACGGGTTGAGCATGACCATCTTGCTCTTGTTTTCCGAGCCGCCGCCCTTGGCCGCCACGGTGATATCCACCTTGTCGCCGGGGACGATCTCGTAGTGGATCACCGCCGGTGTGTTGTCTTTGGTGTTCTTGCGGCCGCCAGCCGGGTCGGCCAGGATCGATGCGCGCAGCTTGTTGTCCGGGTCGTTGTAGGCGCGGCGAACGCCTTCGTTGATGGCGTCATCCAGTGAGCCGGGGAAGCCTTCCCAGCGCACCTCCATGCCCACCTTCACGAAGATCGTCACGATCCCCGTGTCCTGGCAGATCGGGCGATGGCCCTCGGCGCACAGGCGGGAGTTGATCAGGATCTGCGCCATGGCGTCCTTGGCGGCCGGACTCTGTTCCAGCTCGTAGGCTCTGGCGAGGTTCGTGATGTAGTCGACCGGGTGGTAGTAGCTGATGTACTGCAGTGCAGCGGCCACGCTGTCGATCAGGTCTTTCTGGCGGATGGTGCTCATGGCGAAGTCCTTCTGGGAATGATGCGCGCGCCCGGTGACTGTCTGGGCGCGCGTCGGTCAGTGTGCGTCTTTGTCGTGCTTGATGGCCGGCGTCATGAGGCGATCGCAGGCAGCGATCGCCATGGCCGACAGCAGGAAGGCCAGGTGGATGCCGGTCTGTGCCCACAGCACCTTCTCCGAGTAGGCCTCGGCGTTGATGAAGGTCTTGAGCAGGTGGATCGAGGAGATGCCGATGATTGCCGTCGCCAGCTTCACCTTCAGCACCGAGGCGTTCACATGCGACAGCCACTCCGGCTGGTCCGGGTGGTCTTCCAGGTGCATGCGCGACACGAAGGTCTCGTAGCCGCCGACGATGACCATGATCAGCAGGTTGGAGATCATCACCACGTCGATCAGGCCCAGCACCACCAGCATGATGGTGGTTTCGGTCAGCTTGCCCTTGTCGGCGCCGTAGCCGACCGACTGCGTGATGTGCGCCAGGGCGTCGGCGTTACCGAAGGCGGCGCCGATCAGGTCGACCAGCTCCACCCAGAAATGCACGACATAGACGGCCTGGGCCAGGATCAGGCCCACATACAGGGGCAATTGCAGCCAGCGGCTGGCAAAGATGAGGCTGGGGACGGGCGGGAGCTTTTTGTAGGGCGACGGCGACATGGTCTTTGTGGGGAACGATATTTGTACAGGGGAGGCCGAAGGAGCGGGGCGGTGCGTTCCGGCGGCGCTCATTTTACCTGCGCGGAGCTTTGCTGCGGGCGCGAAGGTGGCGCGCAGTGATTCGTGATGTAATGCACCCCCTTGCGTTGGCCCACAGATAACCTTGTGGCAATCTCGGCCCGCACATAATAAATACGGCGCGCTCATCAATTGAGACACACCGGCGCCGATATAGAGACACGGATGGTAGGCAGGAGGAGCTTGTGGCAATGAAGAAGCAGTCGGCGGGCCGGACGTCGGGCCTGGGTCATCGCTGCGCCGTGCGCGCAGGTCGTGCAACGCGTGCAGTTCGTGCAACTCGTGGCTTCACGCTGCTGGAGCTGCTGGTGGTCGTGGCCATCATCGGCATGCTGGCCGCCTACGTGGGCCCCAAGTACTTCGGCGTGCTGGGCAATACCGAGCAGAAGTCGGCCAAGGCGCAGATCAAGCTGCTGACGGATGCGGTCAAGCTCTACCGCCTCGATGTCGGCACCTATCCCACCACCCAGCAGGGCCTCAACGCGCTGCTGCAGCAGCCGGGTGGTGTCAGCGGCTGGAAGGGCCCGTACCTGGAAAAGAAGGGCGTGCCGCTGGATCCGTGGAAGAAGGTGTACATGTACCGCTTCCCCGGCACCGAGGGTCGTGACTTCGATGTCTATTCCTACGGTAGCGACGGTCAGCCCGGTGGCGCTGACACCGCTGCCGACGTGATGGACTGAGCGACTTACTCGGAGACGCGTCATGCGTTTCGAAGTCCGGGCCCTGTCGGCCGCCAACCAGTTGCAGACGGTCCTGCTCGATGCGGAAGACGAGCAGTCGGCCCGTCGTGCCGCCGAGGCGCAGAAACTGCGCCCGGTGACCGTTCGTCGTGTCCAGGCCAAGGGCGGGGCACGCGGACGGAGCAAGGCATTCTCGCTGGTGCTGTTCAGCCAGGAATTGCTGGCGCTGCTGGAGGCCGGCCTCACGCTGGTGGAAGGCATCGAGGCGCTGGTCGAGAAGGAAAGCTCGCCGGTGGCGCGCGGCATCATGGAGTCCCTGCTCAGCCGCATGCGGGAGGGTCTGCGCTTCTCCGATGCCATCGCCCTGCAGCCCGAATACTTCCCGCCGCTGTATATCGGCATCGTCAAGGCGGCCGAAAAGACCAGCGACCTGCCGCGGGCGCTGACCCGCTTCATCGACTACCAGATCCGCCTGGACGCGGTGCGCAGCAAGATCGTCGGCGCGATGATCTATCCGTCCATCCTGTTCTCGGTCGGTGGGCTGGTGGGCCTCTTCCTCATGGGCTTCGTGGTGCCCAAGTTCGCCGAGGTGTACAAGGACAGCGGTCGCGACCTGCCGTGGGCGTCGCAGATCCTGCTGTCCTGGGGCAATTTCCTGTCCGAGCACGTCACCATCGTGCTGGGCCTGGTGGCGGTGCTGATCGTCGGCATCGTGCTGGGCATCCAGAAGATGAACCGGGAAGGTCGCTGGGGGCAGCTGTTCTCCAAGCTGCCGGGTATCGCCGAGCGCGTGCGCATCATCGAGCTGTCGCGCCTCTACCTCACCATGGGCATGCTGCTGGAAGGCGGTATCCCCATCGTCGGTACGCTGGAGATGGTCAGTGGCACGGTATCGGCCAATACGCGCAAGAGCCTCGCGCTGGCGCGGGCCGACATCTCGCATGGCGATCCGGTGTCGAAGGCCTTCGAGGTAAACGGCCTGGTGACTCCGATCGCGCTGCGCATGCTGCGTGTCGGAGAGCGCTCCGGCCAGCTCGGCACCATGCTGATGCGCTCGGCGCTGTTCTACGAAGGCGAGAGCGCGCGCTGGATCGACCGCTTCAGCAAGACATTCGAGCCCGCGCTGATGGCCCTGATCGGCCTCGTCGTGGGCCTCATCGTGGTACTCCTGTACATGCCGATCTTCGATCTGGCGGGGTCGCTGCAATGAACGCGCGCGACACCCGCATCACGCCCGAACAACTGACTGCCGCACGCAAGGCAGCAGGCATGTCCGGCCGCAGTGTCATGACCGAGCTGGAGCTGGCCACGGGGCTGGATTCGCGCGAGCTGCTGCATGCACTCGCGGCCAGCCTGCGTTACGCGGTCATGGAAACGGCCGAGATGCTCGATTCCCTGCCGGCTTTCGACATGCTGCCGCTGGCACGTGCGCAACAGCGCAACTGCCTGCTGTTGCGTCTGCCGGATGGTGCCGCCGGTCGACTGACAGGCGTCGTGTCCGACCCCTTCGATAGCGACCTGCAGGTCTGGCTGGACAACCTGACCGGCCGCTCGCTGGAATACCGCCTCGCACTGCCGGCCGACATCCAGGCCTACCTGTCGAAGCAGGAAGAGAACGTCAGCGCGCTGGATTCCCTGACCTCGGGTTCCGGTGAGTCGACCGCTGAAGGCAAGGTGCTGGAAAGTCTGACCTTCGCGTCGGTCAGCGACGCCGCCAGCCCGGCGGTGAAGCTGGTGAACTCCACCCTGTACGAGGCCTTGAAGCTGGGTGTCTCCGACATCCACCTTGAGAGCACGCCCAGCGGCATGGTGTCCAAGTACCGTATCGACGGCGTACTGGACCAGGTGGCGACCATCAACGGCATCGCACTGGCCGAGCAGGTCATTTCGCGCATCAAGGTGCTGGCCGAACTGGATATCGCCGAACGTCGCATCCCGCAGGACGGCAGCTTCCGCGTCGAGGCGCGTGGCCGCGAGATCGACTTGCGGGTCTCCATCATGCCCAGCATCCACGGCGAGGACGCGGTGATCCGTATCCTCGACAAGCGGGCGATGGTGGAGCAGCACGGTTCGCTGACGCTGGATGCAGTGGGCCTCGACGGCCAGACGCTGCAGATCATGCGCCGCCTGGTGAACGAACCTTACGGCATGGTGCTGGTGACCGGTCCGACCGGTTCCGGCAAGACCACCACGCTGTACGGCGCGATCTCCGAGATCAATTCCGGTCGCGACAAGATCATCACCATCGAGGATCCGGTCGAGTACCAGCTCCCCGGCATCCTGCAGATTCCGGTGAACGACAAGAAAGGCCTCACCTTCGCTCGTGGCCTGCGCTCCATCCTGCGTCACGACCCGGACAAGATCATGGTCGGCGAAATCCGCGACAAGGAGACTGCCGAGATCGCGGTGCAGTCCGCGCTGACGGGCCACCTTGTGTTGTCCACGGTGCACGCGAACAGCGTGTACGACGTGTTCCAGCGTTTCACGCACATCGGCGTGGACCTGTATTCCTTCGTGTCTGCCTTGAATGGTGTGACCGCCCAGCGCTTGGTGCGTGTCAATTGCAAGCATTGCAGCGCACCCTATGAGCCGAGTGACGAGGAACTGACGCTCACCAACCTGACGCGCGATCAGGTCGAGGGCTTCCGCTTCGTGAAGGGACGCGGCTGTGGTGATTGCCGTGGCACTGGCTACCGTGGCCGCAAGGCGGTGGCGGAAGTCCTGACGATGAACCCGGAGCTGGCGGAGCTGATCGTCGAGCGCCGCTCGGTGCGCCAGATCATGGAAGCTGCGCGCCGCAACGGCACGCGCAGTCTGTACGAAGACGCCCTGCGCCTGGTGGCGCGCGGCGAAACAACCCTGGAGGAGGTAAGGCGTGTCACGCTGGCTACGTAATGCCTGTCTGGTCGGCGTGGGGCTGCGCGAAGTGGTGGGCATCGAGCCCCGCCACGGCGGCAAGCCTGCCGACGTGCTGGCCGTGGCACCGCTGGATCCGTCCATCACGGGCGGCATGCCGGAGGTGCGCAACTGGGGTGCGCCGCTCGCGACCGTGATGGCGGACGTCGCCCGCAAGGTCAAGACCGTCGATGTCAGCGTCGCCGACGACTGGGTGCGTTACTGGCGTGTGCAGGCCCCCGAAGGGCTGGGCAGCCTTGGCGAACTGCGTGCGCTTGCGCAATCGCGTTTCGAAGAACTGTTCGGTGTGACGACGACCGACTGGGTGGTGGAAGCCGACTGGCGTGCCAGCGGCAGCATGCTGGCCAGCGCCATGCCGCGCGAGCTGGTGGATGCGCTGAGGTCTTCCGCCGAAGCTTCCGGACTCACCTTGCGCACGGTCGCCCCGGCTGCCGTACGCTGGTTCAACCGCCATGCAGACGGCATGGCAGGGGATTGCTGGTTCTGCAGCTTCGGTGAGCGCAGTGTCTGTGCGGTGCTGTACGAAGGCGGGCAGGTCGTGCACGTGCGCCAGTTCCGCTTCGACCAGAAGCCGGACACCACTGAAATGCTGGCCCGCCTGGAGTCCGAATCCCTCCGCGTAGGCCTGCCGCAACCACGCCAGGCCTATTTTGCGGGGCAGACCCAGATGAAGGGTGAGGGTGAAGTCGGCAGCTTCAAGCTGAAGGTGCTGGGCCGCTTCGACGCCATGCCGGAACTGCGTCCGCGCTCGGGTCAGGGCGTGACGGCAGAGGCCAGCCTGCTGGCGTTCTCGGGGTGGGTCAAATGAAACCGATGCGCATCGATTTTTCCGGCCGTTCGCCGCTGCGCACGCTGCCCAGCGGGTCGCCGCGCGACTTCGCGATGCTGGGCGTGTTGCTGCTGGCCTTGCTGGCAGTGCTGGCAGGTGTGGCGACCTGGTCGCACCTGCAGGCGAAGACCTCCGCGGCCCGGCAGTCGCTGGCCGAGGTGGAGGACCAGCAGGTCCGGCTGGCCCAGGTGCCGAGCGATGCCGGTCTGTCGGCGGAAGGTGTCGCAGCGGTCAATCTGGCCGTACGCCATCTCAACTATCCCTGGGGAATGGTTTTCGAGGCACTCGAAAAGAGCCTGCAGCCTGACGTGGTGATCAGCTCGGTGGAGGTCGGCATGGCGCGGCAGGGCGCCAAGATCATCATCGACGCGCCCAGTGTCGAACATGCACTCAATTACGTGGAAGGCCTGCGCGGCCAGCCGGAAGTCGGCGGCGTGGTGCTGATGCGCCAGGAGGTGGTATCCACCGACACCAACCTGCTGCGCTTCACGCTGGATGTCCAGAGCAGTGATGTCGTGCGTCGTGAAGGCGCGCCGGGGGCTCGGCCATGACCGCGTTGCGTGATCGCTCGGCGGCCTACTGGCGTACCGCTGCGGAAATCTGGTTCTGGCGCCAGGGTCTGGCGCCGGTATTGCTCGTGGGCTTGTCGCTGCTGGCGGTGGTCGTCTGGGCCGTGCTGGTCCCGGCCGAAAACCGACGTCTTGAAGAAGTGGAAGAGCGCCAGGCGGCTGCCGAACGCCTTGCCGAAAGCGGTGCCAACGCCGCCGCAGCGGCGGCCAGCCGGCCGTCTGCACTGGCTGCATTCCGCCAGCTGCTGGGCGATCCTGAAGACGGAAACGTCACTATCCGGCAGATCTTCAACATTGCGCAGGAAGCCGGTGTGCGGCTCGCCCAGGCGGAATATCGTCGCCTGGGTGACACAAGCGGGGCCTACTCGCAGATGCAGGTGGCGCTGCCGGTGAGGGGGAGCTACTCCTCGATCCGTCGTTTCTCGCTGTTGCTGCTCGCGCGCCAACCGTCGATCTCGATCGACCAGATCAACCTTCGGCGTGAAAACTCCGGCGGTCCCGAGGTGGAAGGCCAGTTCATCCTGTCCGTCTGGCAGCAGCCGGTGCCGGGGGCCGCGGTGGCGCAAGCACCGCAAGGAGCTGCGCGATGAGGAACCAGCGCATCCTCTTCATGCTGCCCTTGCTGCTGATCGCAGCCTACCTGGCGTTCTTCGCCGACAAGACGCCGGAGGAGGAGCTCGTTGCGCCAGTCGCGCGGACCACGCCGATCGAGCCGGTAGGCCAGGGGCAACCAGCCTCTACTGCGTCCCAACCGGTCGCCGCGCCCCGCTTCTCGCAGGAGCCGGACGCGTCGGGCGTGATCCCGCCGGCACCGCGTGCGCAGCTGGCAGAGCTCGCCACGGCCGGTGGCCCCGATCTGTTCGCCCACGGCGTCGGCCCTTCGCCGGAGGAGCGGGCCGCTCAGGAGGCACAGCAGCAACAGGAGCAGCAGCAAGCCGTTCAACCGCCGCCGCAGTTCCCGTACGCCTTCATCGGCAAGCAGTACGACGGCCAGGACTGGCAGGCCTTCTTCGAGAAGGGTGACTCCACCCTGATCGTCAGCACCGGTGCGGTGGTGGATAACGACTTCCGCGTGCAATCGATCAAACCGCCGCAGATGCTGGTACTCCACGTGCCCAGCAAGCAGATCATCAACATCGACATCGACAATGCGCAGTGACATGAAAACGACAACTCTGACTGCTGCGATGCGAAGGGCCGGCATGCTCGTGCTGACGGCCGGCATGCTCGCTGCATGTGCCACCGCACCCATGCAGGGCGAACTGGACCACGCCCGTGCCTTGATGAACACCGGCCGCGTCAAGGAAGCCTATACGCGCCTGGCCGATCTGCATTCCCAGTACCCGGGAAGCGTGGAAACGAGTGCCGCATACAAGGTGGCGCTCGAACGCTACTCGGGTCTGCTGAGCAGCGCCGCCAGCGAGGCGACGACGCAAAAGCGCTACGACGATGCCGAGGCGCTGTACAACGTCCTGGCCGGCCTGCCAGGCCAGACTGCGCGTGCGCAGTCCGGGCTCTCCAGTGTGCAGACCGCGCGCGGCCACGCCGCTTCGGTGGCGGTGAGTGAGCCGGTTGCCAAGGCGCCTGCGACTGCAGCGGCGCCCTTGCCGCCGACCACCACCACGCCTGTCGCTCCCGCTGCCACCGCACCCGCTGCAGCGCCTGCCGTTGCCGCGGCTCCTGCCGCTACGGCTGTGCGTCCCCCTGCAACTGCGGCAGCACCCGCGCCCAAGCCCGCCGCGCTGGCAACGGCCGGTGGCATGGCCAACAACGTGGAAGAAGGTCTCAACCGCCGCATCTCCATGCAGTTCAAGGATGCGTCGGTGCGCTCGCTGTTCGACGTCATCAGCAAGACGGCCGGTCTGAATGTCATCATCGACAAGGACGTACCGCAGGACCTGAAGACCTCGATCTTCCTGAAGAACACCACGGTGGCTGCGGCCATCGAGAAGATCCTGATCACCACCCAGCTCAACAAGCGCAATCTCGACGACAACACCCTGCTGATCTTCCCGGATGACCCGGCCAAGCAGCATGACCACCGCGAGATGCTGGTGCGCGCCTTCCACCTTGGCAACGCTGACGCGAAGGCGGTGGCGAACAGCCTGAAGACTGTTCTCAAGGCCAACAACATGGTGGTCGACGAAAAGCTCAACATGATCATGTTGCGCGATACCGTCGAAGTCATCCGCATGGCAGAGAAGATCGTGGCATTGCAGGACGTGCCGGAACCCGAAGTCATGCTCGAGGTAGAAATCCTCGAAGTGAACGTCGACTACCTGCGCAACCTCGGCGTGAGCTGGCCCTCCGGCGTCTCGTTCTCGGTGCCGACCGCGGAGAATGCCGGCAAGCTGACCCTGAACGACCTGATGAAGCTCAATTCCAGCGGCATCGGCGTGTCCGATCTCAAGCTGGGCATCAACGCCCAGGACAAGAACGGCAACCTCAACCTGCTGGCCAATCCGCGCATCCGCGCCAAGAACCGCGAGAAGGCACGCATCCTGATCGGCGAGCGCTTGCCCAACATCACGACCACCTTGAACAACACCGGTTTTGCAGCGGAGAGCATCAACTACATCGAAGTCGGTCTGAAGCTGGAGTTCGAGCCGCAGGTTTATGCCGGCAACGAAGTGGTCATCCGCATCGGCCTGGAAGTCAGCTCGGCACAGCCGGCAACAGTCAGCACTTCGAACGGTTCCACTGCCTACCAGATCAGCACCCGCAATGCGAACACCGCGTTGCGCCTGAAGGATGGCGAGAACCAGATCCTCGCCGGCCTGATCCAGGACCAGGATGTGAAGCAGACGACGGGCCTGCCCTGGCTGTCCAGCGTGCCGGTCCTCGGCCGCCTGTTCGGCACCAACAGCGATCAGAAGAACAAGAAGGAAATCGTGCTGTCGATCACGCCGCGTCTGGTGCGTGGCATCACGCGTCCGGACAACGCCGAGTATTCCGCCGGCACGGGCTCCAGCCTGCGTGGTCGTCGCCCGGGTGGTGGTGAGTTCGGCGCCAGTGCAGACTCCGCCGGAACCGGGGCATTCGGTGCGGACAATGGCAACTTCCAGCAGGGTGGCGCGCAGATCGAGGCGATCCGCATCCCGCTGCAGTCCAGCCCGCGTCGCGAGCGTGACGAAGACTGATCCGGTGTCGGGGATGCAATTGCTGGCACTGAGGCGGGCCCCGGGCGTGCGCCCGGGGGCGACAGCCCCCGGCTGGCAGCGCGCCTTCACGCTCGTCGAGTTGCTGGTGGTGATGGCCATCGTTGCCATGCTGCTGACGCTGGCGGTGCCCAAGTACTTCCAGGGGCTGGATCGTTCGAAGGACGCGGTGCTTATGGAGAACCTGCGCATCACCCGCGAGGTGATCGACAAGTTCTACGGCGACAACGGCCGCTATCCGGAGAGTCTGGGCGAGCTGGTGCAGCGGCAGTACCTGCGTAATGTGCCGCTGGATCCGATCACCGCCAGCACGCGCAGCTGGATCATCGTGCCGCCGCAGCCACCGTACAAAGGCAATGTGTACGACATCCGCAGTGGTGCACGCGGTTTTACGCGGGACGGGCGACCTTACTCATCGCTCTAGGTTGTCGTTGCGCACGCGCAGCGGAAACAGAAAAGGCCTCGCAATCGCGAGGCCTTTTCGTTTTTGGGTGTGCTCAGAGCAAGGGCACGATCAGCAACGCTACCAGGTTGATGATCTTGATCAGCGGGTTCACCGCCGGACCCGCCGTGTCCTTGTAGGGGTCGCCCACCGTGTCGCCGGTGACGGAGGCCTTGTGGGCGTCCGAGCCCTTGCCGCCGTGGTGGCCGTCCTCGATGTACTTCTTGGCGTTGTCCCATGCACCGCCGCCGGTGGTCATCGAAATCGCTACGAAGAGCCCGGTGACGATGGTGCCCATCAGCACTCCGCCCAGGGCCTGCGGGCCCAGCAGCAGGCCGACGAGGATCGGCACCAGCACGGGCAGCAGGGACGGGATCATCATTTCGCGGATGGCCGACTTGGTCAGCATATCCACCGCGCGGGAGTAGTCGGGCTTGGCCGTGCCTTCCATGATGCCGGCGATCTCGCGGAACTGGCGGCGCACCTCTACGACCACCGCGCCGGCTGCGCGGCCGACTGCCTCCATCGCCATGGCGCCGAACAGGTAGGGCACCAGGCCACCGATGAACAGGCCGATGATGACCATGTGGTTGGACAGGTCGAAGCTGACTGTCTGGCCGCGGCTTTCCAGCGCATGCGTGTAGTCGGCGAACAGCACGAGAGCGGCGAGCCCGGCGGACCCGATCGCGTAACCCTTGGTCACCGCCTTGGTGGTATTGCCGACGGCGTCCAGCGGATCGGTGATGCCGCGGACCGACTCGGGCAGTTCGGCCATCTCGGCAATACCGCCGGCGTTGTCGGTGATCGGGCCGTAGGCATCCAGGGCCACGATGATGCCGCTCATGGACAGCATGGAAGTGGCCGCGATGGCGATGCCGTACAGGCCGGCCAGTTCGAAGGCGATCAGGATGGCTGCACACACGGCCAGCACCGGCAGGGCAGTGGACTTCATCGATACGCCGAGACCGGCAATGATGTTGGTCGCATGGCCGGTTTCCGACGCGGCGGCAACATGCTTGACCGGCTTGAAGTCGGTGCCGGTGTAGTACTCGGTGATGACAACCATCAAGGCGGTGAGTACGAGGCCGACGACCGCCGCACCGTAAAGCCGCATCTGCGCGCCGCTCTGCAGGCCCATGGCGTCGGCCAGCGCTGAGTCCGGCACCAGCCAGCGGGTGATGAAGTAGAAGCTCACCAGCGCGATGACACCTGCGACCGCCAGCCCGCGGTACAGCGCGGCCATGATGTGCCCCTTCTGGGCCGAGCGCACGAACAGCGAGCCGATGATCGACGCCACGATGGCCACCGCGCCCAGGGACAGCGGGTAGAGCACGCCAGCGCCGGGCTCGGACACCAGCAGCAGGGCCCCCAGCAGCATGGTGGCGATGAGCGTCACGGCGTAGGTCTCGAACAGGTCGGCCGCCATGCCTGCACAGTCGCCCACGTTGTCGCCGACGTTATCGGCGATGACCGCGGGGTTGCGCGGATCGTCCTCCGGGATGCCGGCCTCCACCTTGCCGACGAGGTCCGCGCCGACGTCTGCGCCCTTGGTGAAGATGCCGCCACCCAGGCGCGCGAAGATCGAGATCAGCGAGGAGCCGAAGGCCAGACCTACAAGGGGTTTCAGTACCTGCAGCAAGGGTGTTTCGGGCGCAGCATGTGCAATCAGCCAGGCGTAATAGCCGGCGACGCCCAGCAAGCCGAGGCCGGCGACCAGCATGCCGGTGATGGCGCCGCCGCGGAAGGCGACCGTGAGCGCGGCATCGAGCCCCTGTCTTGCTGCCTCGGCCGTGCGCACGTTGGCCCGTACCGATACGTGCATGCCGATGTAGCCGGCCATCCCGGAGAGGACCGCACCGATGGCGAAGCCGATGGCGCTGGCCCAGCTCAGCGCGAAGCCGATGACCAGAAACAGGATTCCCCCGACCACGCCGATGCTGACGTACTGCCGGTTGAGATAGGCCGAGGCGCCCTGCTGGATGGCCAGGGCGATTTCCTGCATGCGTGCGTTGCCGGGCGGGAGGGCAAGTATCCAGCGCGTGAACCAGGCGCCATAGAGGATGGCCAGGGCGGCACAACCGAGCGACAACCACAGTGCTGCTGACATCGGCATATCTCCTTGAACGACATGACACGAACGGCAGTGGTCCGGGCCAGGAGGCGATGCGCAGGATGGCCCGACGGGTTGCGGGCAGGGTAGCACTGCCACGGCGACGAACCATGGCGGGTGCACCCTGACTTGACGCCAGTGGGCGCAATGAGGCGCGGTATAGTTCGGCCCCATGAACACCGCAACATCGAACACGGCAACACTCAAGATCGCGCTGGCGCAGATCAACTGCGTGGTCGGCGATATTTCCGGCAACGCGCAACGCATCCGCCAGGCGGCCGAAGAGGCGAAGGCGCGTGGCGCCCATCTCCTGCTGACGCCTGAGCTGGCCCTGTGCGGCTATCCGCCAGAGGATCTGCTGCTGCGCGACGACTTCTTCCGCGCCTGCGACCGCGAACTGGGGGCGCTGGCCGCAGCGACCGCCGGCATCGACGTGCTGGTGGGGCATCCCGACGAATGCGGCGGTCGCCGCTTCAATGCGGCCTCGCTGCTGCGCGATGGCCGTGTCGTGGCGACTTACCACAAGCACCGTCTGCCGAATTACGAGGTTTTCGACGAACTGCGCTACTTCGATTCCGGTACGGCGCCTTGCGTGCTGGACATCCGGGGCGTCAAGGTCGGTATCAATATCTGCGCCGATGTCTGGGAGGAGGGGGCTGCAGAGGCGGCAGCGGCCAGCGGCGCCGAACTGTTGCTGGTGCTGAACGCCTCGCCGTATCACATGCACAAGCAGGCCAGCCGCTACGAGGTGCTGCGCGACCGCATATCGCACGCGCGCATGGCGGCAATCTACTGCAACCTCGTGGGTGGCCAGGACGAGCTGGTGTTCGACGGCGCCAGCTTCGCCCTGGATGCTGGCGGTGGGCTGGCCTACCAGGCGCCGCTCTTCGTCGAGCGCCTGGATGTGCTGGAGTACGCCCACGGCCGCATCCGCGGCGGCGAAGTGACGTCGCCGCAATCCATCGAGGCCGAGGTGTACGAAGCGCTGAAGGTCGGCGTGCGCGACTATCTGGGCAAGAACGGCTTTCCGGGTGCGCTGCTCGGCTTGTCCGGTGGCGTGGACTCGGCGCTGGTGCTGTGTATCGCCGCCGATGCGCTGGGCGCGGACAAGGTGCGCGCGGTGATGATGCCGTCGCCCTACACCGCGCAGATGAGCCTGGATGACTCCCGCGCACTGATTGCCGCGCTGGGTGTGCGCTACGACGAACTGGCCATCCAGCCGGCGATGGATGTCTTCGAGAACATGCTGACACCACTGTTCGAGGGCCGGGCGGCAGATGCCACCGAGGAAAACCTGCAAGCGCGCATCCGCGGTATGAGCCTGATGGCGCTGTCCAACAAGTTCGGCGTCATCGTGCTGACGACCGGCAACAAGAGCGAGATGGCGGTTGGCTATGCCACCCTTTATGGCGACATGGCTGGCGGTTTTGCGGTCATCAAGGACATCTTCAAGACCTTCGTCTACCGCCTGTGCCGCTATCGCAACAGCCTGTCGCCGGTCATTCCGGAGAACATCCTGACCCGCGCACCGTCGGCCGAACTCAAGCCGGATCAGACCGACCAGGACACCTTGCCGCCCTACGAGGTGCTGGACGCGATCATCGAGGCCTACATGGAGCGCAACGAAAGTCCGCGTGAAATCGTGGCCCGTGGCTATCCGGAGCACGACGTCCGTCGGGTCGTGGGCATGCTCCGGCGCAACGAATACAAGCGCCGCCAGTCCCCGGTCGGCATCCGTGTCACCCCCCGTGGATTCGGCAAAGACTGGCGCCAGCCGATCACCAATCGCTACGTCGACGAGATTTAATTGTTGCAATAGCCACCGGAATGCCCGGTGGCGGCTGGCAATGCGGCCCTTCCCTGTGAAATAATTGAGGTTTTCCTCCGGTTTCGGGAATTGCAATGCCGCAGACCCTGTACGACAAGCTCTGGTCCAGTCACGTTGTCCATGAAGAATCGGATGGCACGGCGCTGATTTACATCGACCGCCACCTCATCCACGAGGTGACCAGCCCGCAAGCCTTCGAAGGCCTGCGCATCTCCGGCCGCAAGGCTTGGCGCTCGAATTCGATCGTGGCCGTGCCCGATCACAACACGCCGACGAAGAACTGGGATCAGGGCATCACCGACCCGATCTCCCGTCAGCAGGTCGAGACCCTGGACAGCAACATCCGCCAGACCGGCGCGCTGGCCTACTTCCCGTTCAAGGACCGCAAGCAGGGCATCGTGCACGTCATCGGCCCGGAAAACGGCGTGACCCTGCCGGGCATGACCGTCGTCTGCGGTGACTCGCACACCTCCACGCATGGCGCCTTCGCCGCGCTGGCGCACGGTATCGGCACCTCGGAAGTCGAGCACGTGCTGGCTACCCAGACGCTGCTGCAGAAGAAGAGCAAGACCATGCTGATCCAGATCGATGGTCAGCCTGGCAAGGGCGTCACGCCCAAGGACGTGGTGCTATACGTCATCGGCCAGATCGGTACCGCCGGCGGCACCGGTTACGCCATCGAGTTCGGCGGCAGCGTCATCCGCAACATGAGCATCGAAGGCCGCATGACCGTCTGCAACATGGCGATCGAGGCCGGTGCCCGCGCCGGCATCATCGCGGCGGACGACAACACCATCAATTACCTGAAGGGCCGTCCCTACGCCCCGAGCGGTGACGACTGGGACAAGGCTGTTGCCTACTGGCGCACCCTGCACTCCGATGAAGGCGCGCAGTTCGACAAGGTCATCAAGATCGACGCTGCGAAGATCATCCCGCAGGTGACCTGGGGGACTTCGCCCGAGATGGTGCTGAGCATCGACGGCATCGTGCCGGACCCGGCCAAGATCGAAGACCCGGTCAAGCGTACCGGCGTCGAACGCGCGCTGGAGTACATGGGCCTGAACCCCAACACCCCGATCAACACCGTGAAGATCGACAAGGTGTTCATCGGCTCCTGCACCAACTCGCGCATCGAAGATCTGCGTGCAGCAGCAGCGGTGGTCAAGGGGCGTCACGTGTCGGCCAGCCTCAAGCTGGCGATGGTCGTGCCGGGCTCCGGTCTGGTGAAGGAGCAAGCCGAGCGCGAAGGCCTGCATGAAGTGTTCAAGGCCGCAGGCTTCGAGTGGCGCGAGCCGGGTTGCTCGATGTGCCTGGCAATGAACGACGACCGCCTGTCCCCGGGCGAACGTTGCGCTTCCACCTCGAACCGCAACTTCGAAGGCCGTCAGGGCCCGGGCGGACGCACCCACCTCGTCAGTCCGCAGATGGCCGCAGCAGCAGCCATCGCCGGTCGTTTTGCCGACGTACGCGAAATCCTCTGATCCGTTCAACCCTGACTGGAGACATCGTCATGAAGACTTTCGTCAAGTTTGTCGCCCTGTTCGTTATGGCCAGTGGTCTGAGCGCCTGCAACACCTGGCACGGCTTCGGCAAGGACGTCGAAAAGGTCGGCGACTCCATCCAGCGTAGTGGAAGCAAGTAAACAATGAACAAGTTCACCGTTCTCGATGGCCTGGCCGCACCGCTGGATCGCGCCAACGTCGACACCGACGCCATCATCCCCAAGCAATTCCTGAAGTCGATCAAGCGTTCGGGCTTCGGCCCCTACCTGTTCGACGAGTGGCGCTACATGGACCACGGCGAGCCGGGTATGGATTGCACCAACCGCCCGCGCAATCCGAATTTCGTGCTGAACCAGGATCGTTATCAAGGCGCCAGCATCCTGCTGACCCGTGACAACTTCGGCTGCGGCTCGTCCCGCGAACACGCGCCCTGGGCCATCGAAGACTATGGTTTCCGTGCGCTGATCGGCACCAGCTTCGCCGACATCTTCTTCAACAACTGCTTCAAGAACGGCGTGCTGCCGATCGTGTTGCCGAAGGAAGAAGTCGATGCGCTGTTCGCCATGACCGAAGCGACGCCGGGCTTCAAGCTGCACATCGACCTGGATGCGCAGACCGTGAGCCGTCCGGACGGCAAGGTCATTCATTTCGAGGTCGACCAGTTCCGCAAGTACTGCCTGCTCAATGGGCTGGACGACATCGGCCTGACCCTGCGTCACGCCGACAAGATCCGCGCCTTCGAAGACAAGCGTCGTACCGAGCAGCCCTGGCTGTTCGCGTCCTGATCTGTTTCTGATTCCCGAACGAACAAAGAAAACAAGCATGAAGATCTGTGTGTTGCCCGGCGACGGGATCGGTATCGAAATCACCGCCGAAGCCGTGCGCGTGCTGGAAGCCCTGCGTAGCGACGGTCTCAAGGTCGAGATGGAAAACGCCCTGCTGGGTGGCTGCGCGGTGGATGCCACCGGCGAGCCCTACCCGGAAGAGACGAAGAAGCTGGCGCGCGCTTCTGACGCCGTGCTGCTGGGCGCCGTCGGCGGCCCGAAGTGGGACGTGCTGCCGCGTCCTCAGCGTCCGGAGCGTGGCCTGCTGGGTATCCGCAAGGATCTGAACCTGTTCGCCAACCTGCGTCCGGCCATGCTGTACCCGGAACTGGCCAATGCTTCGTCGCTGAAGCCGGAAGTCGTGTCCGGTCTGGATATCCTGATCGTGCGTGAGCTGACCGGTGACATCTACTTCGGCGAGCCGCGCGGTATCACGACCGAAGACGGCAAGCGCGTCGGCCGTAACACCATGATCTACAACGAAGACGAAATCCGCCGCATCGGTCACGTCGCCTTCAAGTCTGCCCAGAAGCGCAACAAGAAGGTGTGCTCGGTCGACAAGATGAACGTGCTGGAAACCACCCAGTTGTGGCGCGACGTGATGATCGAAGTCGCCAAGGAATATCCGGACGTCGAGCTGTCGCACATGCTGGTCGACAACGCCGCCATGCAGCTCGTGCGCGCACCGAAGCAGTTCGACGTGATGGTCACCGGCAACATGTTCGGCGACATCCTGTCGGACGAAGCCTCGATGCTCACCGGCTCCATCGGCATGCTGCCGTCCGCGTCGCTGGACCAGAACAACAAGGGCATGTACGAGCCTTGCCACGGTTCTGCTCCGGACATCGCCGGCAAGGGCGTGGCCAATCCGCTGGCGACCATCCTTTCCGTGGCGATGCTGCTGCGCTACAGTGGCGCTAATGAAGCGGCCGCAGTCCGCGTCGAAGATGCCGTCAAGAAGGTGCTGGCCCAAGGCCTGCGCACCGGCGACATCTGGGAAGAGGGTTGCAAGCGCGTTGGTACGCGCGAAATGGGCGACGCGGTCATCGCGGCGCTGTAAGACGGGAAACGGGGTCACATGAACAAGCTCGCACAGGCCTTTGAAAACAGCATCCGCGCCGCGGATGCTGTGGCCTGCACGCGCGGTGTGACCACCGTCATTACCCTGTCCACCAAGAAAACGACTACCAAAACCACCTTTGGGGTCTAGTCCTGTCGCCACTGCGCCTGTCTCCGCCGCAGCGGAGATGGGGCCAAGACAAGGCGGGGACAGGTTCATTCAAGGAAATTCATCATGAAGCGAGTAGGTATCGTCGGCTGGCGCGGCATGGTCGGCTCTGTGCTGATGCAACGCATGCGCGAAGAGAACGACTTTGCGCTGATCGATCCGGTGTTCTTCACGACCTCGAATGTCGGTGGCAAAGGTCCCGACATCGGCCGCGACGTGCCGGCACTGCAGGACGCGAAGAGTATCGAGGCGCTCAAGCAGATGGAAGTCATCATCACCTGCCAGGGTGGTGACTACACGAACGAGATCTACCCGCAACTGCGCGCTGCCGGCTGGACGGGCTACTGGATCGATGCGGCGTCCGCGCTGCGCATGAAGGATCACGCGATCATCATCCTCGATCCGGTCAACCAGAACGTCATCAAGGACGGCCTGGTGCGCGGGGTGAAGGATTATGTAGGCGGCAATTGCACGGTCAGCCTGATGCTGATGGCGCTGGGTGGCCTGTTCCAGAATGATCTGGTCGAATGGGCGACATCCATGACCTATCAGGCGGCTTCCGGCGCGGGTGCCCAGAACATGCGCGAGCTGATCGCGCAGATGGGCAAGATACATGGTTCGGTCGCGCATCTGCTGGAAGACCCGGCATCGGCCATTCTGGATATCGACCGCAAGGTCGCGGAAACCATCCGTTCGGCGGAAATGCCGGTGCAGAATTTCCGCGGTGTTCCGCTCGCCGGCAGCCTGATTCCATGGATCGACGTGGCCTACGAAAATGGCCAGAGCAAGGAAGAATGGAAGGGCGGTGCCGAGTGCAACAAGATTCTCGGCAAGCCTGCTTTCCGTACGCCGGGCAGCATTCCCATCGATGGTCTGTGCGTGCGCATCGGCGCCATGCGCTGCCATAGCCAGGCGCTGACCATCAAGCTCAAGCGCGATGTGCCGTTGGATGAAGTCAATGACATCCTGGCGGGCGCCAATGACTGGGTGCGCGTCGTGCCGAACGAGCGCGAGCGCTCGGAACGCGAGTTGACGCCTGCTGCAGTGACCGGCCATCTGCACGTACCGGTTGGTCGTCTGCACAAGATGGCGATGGGCCCTGAGTATCTGGCAGCCTTTACCGTTGGCGACCAGCTCTTGTGGGGAGCAGCGGAGCCTTTGCGGCGCATGTTGCGGATCCTGCTTGATGCATAAAAGCAACGGGGCAGCCAAAGCTGCCCCGTTTTGTTTTTGCATTTAGCGTCGATAACTCAGGGAATAGATTAGCTTGCAGGCATAACTTGTTGATGTTATTTTGATCTAGGGACTATTCACTAAGATCGCCATCAGAGCGCCTCAGATACTCAAGATGAAAAAACCGATTCTTCGTAGCACCCTGATCGCAGCGCTGATTGCTGCTGCCGGCCATGCAAACGCAGCCGGCCTCGGCCGAATCACCGTTCTTTCATCACTGGGGCAACCCCTGAGGGCAGAGGTGGAAGTTGCAGCCTCGCCCGAGGAGCTTGAAACCCTGTCGGCGCGGCTTGCGTCGCCGGATTCATTCAAGCGCGCGAATATCGAGTACGCGGGATCGCTTACCGGAATCCGTATGGCGGTGGAGCGCCGCGGTGCCAGCGCGATCGTCCGTGTGACGTCGGATCGGCCTTTCAACGAGCCGTTCGTCGACATGCTGATCGAGCTGAACTGGGCTGGTGGCCGTCTGCTGCGTGAATACACATTCCTGCTGGATCCGTCCGAAAACGCCGTACGTCCCTTGGCTGGCGAGCCCGGCCCCGCAGTGGCTGCGCCGGTAGCGCCTGCGCCCAGCGTGTCGGCCCCGCGGAGTACGACGACTGCTCCCGCTGCAGCACCGGCGCGCCGTGCCGCTGCCACGCCAGCGCCGGCCGCGTCCACCGAGTCGCGCAAGATCGCGACCGATGGCGAATATGAAGTGCAGAAGGGTGATTCGCTGTCGTCCATCGCGACCGATCTGAGGGGTGACGGCGTTACGCAGGACCAGATGCTGGCCGCGCTCTATCAGGCAAATACCCAGGCTTTCACCAACGGCAATATCAACCGCCTGCGCGCTGGACGGATTCTCAGCGTGCCGACGGCCGAGGACGCGAAGGCTATTGCGCCGCGTGAAGCTCGTCAGATCGTGTTGAAGGCCTCGAACTTCGATGCCTACCGCAATCAGGTTGCCGCCGCTGCAGAGGTCGGCCCGGCTCGCGAAGCATCCGGTAGCCAGTCTTCGTCCGGCCAGATTGCGCCGCGCGTGCAGGAAACCGCACCCGCTCAAGCCAGCACGCAAGACAAGCTGAAGATCGCCAAGACGCAAGTCGCCGCCGCAGGTGCCGCTGGCGCTGCAGACGGCAAGGCTGCTGCAGGTCGCATCCAGGCGCTGGAAGAAGATATTGCCAGCCGTGACAAGGCCCTGAAGGAAGCGCGTAGCCGCGTCGCCGAGCTGGAAAAGAATATCAAGGGCCTGCAGGACCTCGTCAAGATGAAGGACGAGAATCTGGCCAATCTCCAGAAGCAGTCTGCCGCTGCTGAAAAGGCCGCGCAGGAAGCCCAGAAGAAGGCGGATGCGCTGGCCAAGTCTGCTGATTCGCAGAAGGCGGCAGAGGCCAGGAAGGCTGCTGACGACGCCAAGAAGGCTGCCGAAGACGCAAAGAAGGCCGCTGACGACGCCAAGAAGGCCGAGACGGCTCGCCTGGCTGAAGAACAGAGGGCTGAGGAAGCGCGTAAGGCCGCAGAAGCCCAGCGCCTTGCCGACGAACAGAAGGCTGCGGAAGAGGCCAAGGCCGCCGCGGAACTGGCTGCTGCGCAATCTGCCGCTGCAGCGGTGGCCGCTCCGGCTGCGTCGGAACCGGTTGTCGAAACTCCGCCGGTTGAAGAGGTGGCCTCTGCACCGGCACCTGCTCCCCAGGTTGCTGCCCAGCAACCGGCTCCGCCGCCCGCCCCGCAACCTGTGGTCGAGGAAGAGTCGAGCTTCCCGGGTGGCACCTTGGGTATGTTGCTCGCTGCGGCCGCCCTGCTGGGTGGGGGCCTGCTGTGGCGCAAGAAGCAGCAGCAGAACAAGAACTCGTCGCTGAATACCACTGCGCTGACCGAGGCTTCGACCAGTCCGAATTCGGTGTTCGGTAATGCAGGTGGGCAGACTGTAGATACCGGCACCAGCGTGCTGCACACCGACTTCAGCCAGTCCGGCCTGTCGGCAATCGATACCGATGAAGGTGTCGATCCGGTGGCTGAAGCTGATGTTTATATGGCCTACGGTCGTGATGCTCAGGCTGAGGAAATCCTCCTCGACGCACTGAAGAATGACCCCAGCCGTACTGCCATCTACGTGAAGTTGCTGGAAATCTATTCGCAACGTCGCAGCGTCAAGCAGTTCGAGAACATTGCTACCGATCTGTTTACGCAGACCGGTGGTGCTGGCGATGACTGGGCCAAGGCTGCGGCGCTGGGTGTCGCGCTGGATCCCGAGAACGGGCTGTACCGTAACGGAGCCCCCGTTGCTGCCGCGCCGGTGGCTGCTCCCAGTGTGCCGACGCCGGTAGCTGCAGCAGCAGCTGCTGCTGCCGTCGCGCCGCTGACCATTCCCGATCCGCTTGAAGAAGAAGCCACGCCTGCGGTGACCTTCGGCACTAACAATGTGTCGCAGATGCGCGCGACCTGGACGGTGCCGGGTGAGATCAATCAATTCACCAACGACGCCGATGGCGTGCCGCAGATTTCGCCTGAGCCGGTCGCAACTGCCCAGTCTCCTGAGCCGCTGAATCTGGATTTCAACCTCGATCTCGAGTTGCCGAACGAGGATGAACCGGAAACCCGGATGGAGGCGCGCGACGCCGATGAGGACATCCTGCGCCCGCTCGACGAGCAGACCGTCGAAGTCGCAGCCGACGAGTCGGCCCCGCTGGAATTCGACATCGGTGACCTGGGCAGCAAGTCCCTGTCGTCCGATGCAGCCATGAGCCGCACCCTGCCCGAGGGTATCGGCGCCTTGAATGCGGAATCCCTGCCGACCTCGCTGACTGATGCCGATCTGGGTATCGAACGCAATCTAGAGGATGACGGTCTGGCCGTGGTCGATCTGGAAAAGACCAACTTCGAGGGCAATCTGCTGGACTTCGACTTCGAACTGGGCGACGAGGCCAAGCGTGGCACGGCGATGCCGGATCGCAGTGTTGATCTCAGCAACATCGGTCTGCGTACTGACGGAAACATGCAGAGCACCGGCGGCATCGCTGTGCCGCCGTCGGTAACGGTCGCGACGTCGGAAGACGTTCCGGACAGCATCGATCTCAACGAAGAAGTGAGCACCAAGCTGGAACTGGCGCGTGCTTACGAAGAGATGGGTGATCTGGAAGGTGCGCGCGAGTTGCTGGAGGAAGTGGTAAGCGACGGTGCTTCCCAACAGAAGGACCAGGCTCGCCAGATTCTTGCGCGCCTGGGCTGATCCGGTCGATCCTGCCTTGTTGCCGGCCGCCCTGTGGGGCGGCCGGTTGTCTTTCATGCAGCCACTTTTCCTTTCATCCGCTCCCTGGTTTTCCTGCCGGTGCCTGATTCGCGAGGTGCAGGCGTGAGGCTCGCGTTAGGTGTGGAATACGACGGGCGCGCATTCAGTGGCTGGCAGACCCAGCCGGGTGGCACAGGCATACAGGACGCGCTGGAGCGGGCGCTGACCGTCATTGCGGATGCGCCGGTCAGTACCCTGTGCGCCGGGCGCACGGACGCAGGCGTGCATGCCACGGCGCAAGTCGTGCATTTTGACACCACGGCAGAACGGCCCCTGAGCGCGTGGGTACGTGGCGTGAATGCGCATCTACCGGATAGCGTTGCCGTGACTTGGGCAGTTCCCGTTGCGGACGATTTCCATGCGCGCTTTTCTGCGACCGGCAGGCGCTATCGCTATCTGCTGCTCAACCGCCCGGTGCGCCCGGCTTTGCAGGCGGGCAGGGCGGGCTGGTTTCATACACCGCTTGACGCAACGGCCATGACAGCGGCGGCTGCGATGCTGGTCGGGACGCATGATTTCTCGGCCTTTCGCGCCGCGGAGTGCCAGGCCAGATCGCCGGTCCGCGACATGCGGGAGGTGTCGGTGCAGCGCCAGGGGGACTGGATCAGCTTTGACTTCGAGGCCAATGCCTTCCTGCATCACATGATCCGCAACCTGGTCGGCGCACTGGTCTATGTCGGCAAGGGCGCGCTGGACAAGGATGGTTTTGCCGAGCTGCTCGCCCGTCGCGACCGGCGCCTTTCCCCGCCCACCTTTTCGCCTGCAGGGCTATACCTTTGCGGCGTGACCTACCCGGATCACTGGTCTCTGCCGGGCGGTGGGCGCATCATCGCGCCTGTCCATCTTCCTCTTTCCTGAGAGTCACCTTGAGAACCCGTATCAAGATCTGCGGCCTGACGCGTGTCGAGGACGTGAAGGCTGTCGTGGAGGCCGGGGCTGACGCCATCGGTTTCGTGTTCTATCCGCCCAGCCCGCGCGCCGTGACGATCGAGCAGGCGGCCGAGCTTTGCCGTCACGTGCCGCCCTTCGTGAGTACGGTGGGGCTCTTCGTGAACGAGGAGCGGCAACGGATACGGGCCGTGCTGGATGCGGTGCCGCTGTCCCTGCTCCAGTTCCACGGCGATGAAACAGCAGCCGATTGCGAGGGCTTCGGCCGCCCTTACCTCAAGGCCGCGCGGATGCGGCCGGGGCTCGATCTGGTAGACTACGCCGCCCAATTCAGCGCTGCGGCCGGGTTGTTGCTGGATGCCTTCGCGGAAGGCTACGGCGGCAGTGGTCGCGTGTTTGACTGGTCCCTGATCCCCTCCGCGTTGCCGTTGCCGATCGTGTTGTCTGGCGGTCTGGGCCCGGCGAACGTGGAGGAGGCGGTGCGCCGCGTCCGGCCTTTCGCGGTGGATGTCAGCAGCGGCGTGGAAGCCGCCAAAGGCATCAAGGATGCCGCGCTGATCCGGGACTTTGTCGCAGGAGTTCGCCATGCAGATGCCTGATATTCCCTACCAGTACCCTGACGCTGTCGGCCATTTCGGCCCTTATGGCGGCGTGTTCGTTGCCGAAACCCTGATTCCTGCGCTCGAAGAGCTGCGCGAGGCCTACGAGGCCTGCCAGAAGGATCCGGCTTTCATCGCCGAGTACGAATACGAACTGAAGCACTTCGTCGGCCGTCCCAGCCCGATTTATCACGCCCGTCGCTGGTCCGCCGAGCTGGGTGGGGCACAGATCTACCTGAAGCGCGAAGACCTGAACCACACCGGCGCGCACAAGGTGAACAACTGCATCGGCCAGGCGCTGCTGGCGCGTCGCATGGGCAAGCCGCGTGTGATCGCCGAGACCGGCGCCGGCCAGCACGGCGTGGCCACTGCCACCGTCGCCGCCCGCTACGGCATGGAATGCGTGGTCTACATGGGTTCGGAAGACGTCAAGCGCCAGGCCGCCAACGTCTACCGCATGAAGCTGCTGGGTGCGACCGTTGTGCCGGTGGAGAGTGGCTCCAAGACCCTGAAGGATGCGCTCAACGAAGCGATGCGCGACTGGGTCACCAATGTCGGCAACACCTTCTACATCATCGGTACCGTGGCGGGCCCGCACCCGTACCCGATGCTGGTGCGTGACTTCCAGACCGTGATCGGCCGCGAATGCATCGAGCAGATGCCGGAGCTGGTAGAACGCCAGCCGGACTACGTGATCGCCTGCGTGGGCGGTGGCTCCAATGCCATGGGCATCTTCCATCCCTACATTCCGTTCGAGGACGTGAAGCTGATCGGTGTCGAAGCCTCGGGCCATGGCATCGACAGCGGGCTGCATGCCGCGACGCTGACGGCGGGTCGCCCCGGCGTGCTGCATGGCAACCGCACCTATCTGCTGCAGGACGAGAACGGCCAGATCATCGAGACGCATTCGATCTCTGCCGGCTTGGACTATCCGGGCGTCGGCCCCGAGCACGCCTGGCTGAAGGACATCGAGCGCGCGCAGTACGTCAGCATCACCGACGACGAAGCGCTGGCCGCGTTCCACACGCTGTGCCGTACCGAAGGCATCATCCCGGCCCTGGAGTCGTCCCACGCGCTGGCCTATGCGGCCAAACTGGCGCCGACCCTGCCGAAGGACAAGGTATTGCTGGTGAACCTGTCCGGTCGTGGCGACAAGGACATGCACACCGTCGCCGAGAAATCCGGCATCCGTTTCTGAACCGACAGCGGGGCTGCCTCCATGACGCAGCCCCGCGTCTCGTGGTGAATCTATGTCTCGTATTGCCGCTGTATTCGAGCGACTGATTGCCGAGGGCCGCAAGGCGCTCATTCCCTACATTACCGCCGGTGATCCGGATGCCGAGGCGACGCTGCCGCTGATGCACGGCCTGGTTGCCGCTGGCTCCGACATCATCGAGCTGGGCGTGCCGTTCTCCGACCCGATGGCTGATGGCCCGACCATCCAGCGTGCGTCGGAACGCGCCCTGGCGAACGGCATGTCGCTCAAGGGCGTGCTGGACATCGTGCGCCGCTTCCGCGAAACCGATAACGCCACCGCCGTGGTGCTGATGGGCTATGCCAATCCGGTGGAGGCCATGGGCGTCGACAACTTCGTCGCGCAGGCCAAGGCCGCCGGCGTGGATGGTGTCCTGATCGTCGACTACCCGCCGCAGGAATGCCGCGAGCTGTCGGCAAAGTTGAAGGCTGTGTCCATCGACCCGATCTTCCTGCTGGCGCCGACCTCGGTCGACGCACGTTTCGCCGAAGTGGCCGAGGCGGGCAGTGGCTACATCTACTACGTGTCGCTGAAGGGCGTGACCGGCGCCGGTCACCTCGATCTGCAGGAAGTGTCGCGCCGCATTCCGGTGATCCGCCAGAAGGTGGGCATGCCGGTCGGCGTTGGTTTCGGCATTCGTGATGCGGCCACCGCTGCAGGCGTCGCCGGCTTTGCGGATGCTGTTGTGGTCGGCAGCCGCATCATCGAAGAGATCGAACAATCCCCGCGCGGCGAAGTCGTTGCGCGTGTCCAGAATCTCGTGGCCGGCTTGCGCCAGGCCATCGACCAGGTGAAAGAGGGAGTGCAGGCATGAGCTGGCTTACCAAACTGCTGCCGCCCAAGATCAAGCGCGATGCGCCGGTCCGCAAATCCATTCCGGAAGGCCTGTGGATCAAGTGCGAGGCCTGCGAGGCCGTGCTGTACCGCTCCGATCTGGATGCGAGCCAGTACGTGTGCCCGAAGTGTGGCCACCACAAGCGTATCCGTGCGCGTCAGCGTCTGGACATGCTGCTGGATGCTGAGGGCCGTTTCGAGATCGGTGCCGAAGTCGTGCCGGTCGATCCGTTGAAGTTCAAGGACAGCAAGAAATACCCGGAACGCCTGGCAGCCTCCAATGAAGATACGGGTGAGGCCGATGCGCTGGTCGTCATGCAGGGTGCGGTCAAGACCGTACCGGTGGTGATCGCGGTATTCGAATTCGACTTCATGGGTGGCTCCATGGGCTCGGTGGTCGGGGAGCGCTTCGTGCGCGGCGTCACCTCTGCGCTGGAGCAGAACCTGCCCTTCGTGTGCTTCACCGCGACCGGTGGCGCACGCATGCAGGAAGGCCTGTTCTCGCTGATGCAGATGGCCAAAACCACTGCGGCCATTACGCGCCTGTCCGCCAAGCGTCTGCCCTTCGTCACGGTGTTGACCGACCCCACGATGGGCGGTGTGTCGGCCAGCTTCGCCTTCATGGGTGACGTGGTGATGGCGGAACCCGGTGCTCTGATCGGTTTTGCCGGTCCGCGCGTCATCGAACAGACCGTGCGCGAGAAACTGCCGGAAGGCTTCCAGCGTTCCGAGTTCCTGCTCGAGAAGGGTGCCATCGACATGATCGTCGACCGCCGTCAGTTGCCGGACAAGCTGGCCCAGGTGCTCACCCTGCTGTCGCGTCAGCCCTCTGTCGCCGCCTGACAGGCTGAACCACTGCGCTGAATCTCTCGCGCCGACACCCCCGCGCCGAACCCCCACCAGACACTCCTGATGGCTCTACCTGACACCCTGGCCGGCTGGCTGGCCTGGGTCGAGCAACAGCATGCCCGCCCTATCGACCTGGGGCTGGAGCGCGTCGCGCGCGTGCGCGATGCGCTGGCTGCGCACAGCGACGCCGTGGTCATCACGGTCGCCGGTACCAATGGCAAGGGTTCCACCTGCGCCATGCTGGAGGCGATGCTGCGCTCCGCCGGCTACCGCGTCGGCCTGTACACCTCGCCGCATCTGCTCGACTACAACGAACGCGTGCGCATCGATGGCGACAACGCCAGTGATGCCGCCCTGTGCGAAGCCTTCGCGGCTGTCGAAACCGCGCGCGCTTCTCTGTCGCCGGCTGTGCCGCTGACCTATTTCGAGTACGGCACGCTGGTGGGCTGGTGGCTGTTCTGTCGCGCGAAGCTGGACGTGGTGATCCTGGAGGTCGGCATGGGCGGCAGGCTGGACGCCGTGAATGTCTTCGAGCCGGACTGTGCCATCGTCACCGGCGTCGCGATGGATCACATGGAGTTCCTCGGCGACACGCGTGAAGCCATCGGTTTCGAAAAGGCCGGCATCTATCGCGCCGGCAAGCCGGCCATCTGCGCCGATCCGCAACCGCCGAAGAGTCTGCTCGACCACGCTGCTGACATCGGCGCGGACCTGTGGCTGCAGGGCCGTGATTTCCGCTTCGCTGGCGATCGCCAGCAGTGGCAGTACGTCGGCCGCACCCAGAAGCGCAACAGTCTGGCGTACCCCGCACTGCGTGGCGCCAACCAGTTGCTGAATGCTGCCGGTGCACTGGCCGCGCTCGAAGCGCTGGGCAGCCGTCTGCCGGTGCCGATGCAGGCGGTGCGCCAGGGCTTGATGCTCGTGGAGTGGCCGGGCCGCTTCCAGGTATTGCCGGGGCGTCCTTCCATCGTGCTGGACGTTGCCCACAACCCGCAGTCGGTGGCCGTGCTGGCCGAGAATCTCGCCAACATGGGTTTCTTCCCGGAGACCTGGGCGGTGTGCGGCATGCTCGCCGACAAGGATGTGGAAGGCAGCCTGCGGCACATGATTTCACGCGTCGACAAATGGCTGGTGTGCGCGCTCCCGGGGCCACGTGGCCTGAGCGCGCAGGCCTTGGCCGAGCGCCTGCAGGCCATGGGTGCCGCGTCGGTCGAGTGTTTCGCAAGTCCTGCAGAAGCGATGAGTGCCGCACGGAAGAGGGCAGGCGAGGGTGATAGAATCGTCGCCTTCGGTTCCTTCCTGACAGTCGCCGACGTGATGCGCAACGCCCTGCGCAACTAGTGTCCAGCGCCTGATTTGCGCCTGATCCATGCCGGAAAACGACGCCCAGCTCGAACTCAAGAAACGCGCCCGCCGCCGCCTGGTGGGTGCCGCAGCACTCGCGATGGCTGCCGCCATCATCCTGCCCGTAGTGATGGACAAGGAACCGCGTCCCAGCGGCAACGAGTTGCAGATCCGCATTCCGAGCCAGGAGGGCGGTAATTACGCCTCGCGCCTGATCACGGCGCGTCCTGATTCCGCGACGACCACACAGGCGCCGCTTGCGCCTGTCGAGCCGCCTGCGCCTCCTGCGGTGACTGCGCCGCAAGCCCCCGCACAAGCAGAGCCGGCCGCTGCCGCTCCTGTTGCGCCGGTACCGCCCCCGGCGCCTGTTGCCCAGGACAAACCTGTCGTTGAAAAGCCTGTGGTTGAAAAGCCGGCGCCGGCCGCGAAGCCTGTCGAGCCGGATCGCGCACTCGCCATTCTTGAAGGCAAGGAAACGCAAACGCATGCGGCATCCGCCAGCAGCTTCTACGTGCAACTGGGTGTCTATCGCGAGCAGGACAACGTGCGCAGCGTGCAGGCCAAGGCGAAGGATGTCGGCTACAGCGCCAGCACTGAAAAAGTGGGTGATCGCACGCGTGTGCGTATCGGCCCCTTCAAGACGCGTGCCGCCGCAGATGCCGCGGTGGCGAAACTGAAGAAGGCCGGATTGGCGGCTGTGGTGGCACCGGTACGTTGAATCCGGCCGCGGCCGCCCCCACATGACTGTTTTCGACTATGTATTCCTCGCCATTCTTGGCCTGAGCACGCTGCTGGGCCTGTGGCGCGGACTGGTGTCCGAAGTACTGTCGCTGGCCGGCTGGGTGCTGGCGCTGGTGCTGGCCTGGAAAGGTGCGCCGCTGGCCGTGCCTTACCTGGCTGGCGTCGCGGAGAACGAATGGGCTCGCTGGGCCTTGGGTTTCATCGCCATCTTCGTGCTGTGCCTGATCCTCATGGCACTGGTGCGGTGGTTGATGAAGGAACTGTTGAAGTCGGCCGGACTCAGCGCCAGTGACCGTTTGCTGGGTTCGATCTTCGGTGCCGTGCGAGGTGTGTTGATCGCGCTGGTGCTGGTTCTGCTGGCAGGGCTGACCGCACTGCCGAAGGAGCCCTGGTGGCGCGACGCAGTATTCGCTCCACCGCTGGAAACGATGGTGATCGCGCTCAAGCCGCGTTTGCCGGATGACTTGGCCAAACGCTTGAAGTATCGGTAACGGGTGAAGGTATGTGCGGAATCATCGGAGTCGTGGCGAAATCGCCGGTCAATCAACTTCTGTACGACGGCCTGCAGGTCCTGCAGCACCGTGGTCAGGACGCGGCGGGAATCTGCACGGCAGACGCCGGGCGTTTCCATATGCACAAGGGGCCGGGCCTCGTGCGCGACGTGTTCCGCACGCGCAACATGCGCAACCTGGAAGGCAACTGGGGCATCGGTCACTGCCGTTACCCGACTGCCGGCTCGGCCTACAACCCGGCCGAAGCACAACCGTTCTACGTGAATTCGCCGTTCGGCCTGATGCTGGCCCACAACGGCAACCTGACGAACGCCGAGGCGCTGAAGCGCGAGATGTATCTCGCCGACCTGCGCCACATGAACACCAACTCGGACTCCGAGGTGCTGCTCAACGTGCTGGCCCACGAGCTGCAGGAGGCTTCGCAGGGTTCGTTCCGCCTCGATCCGGACACCATCTTCCGCGCCGTGGCGGGCGTGCATCGTCGTGCTAAGGGCGCCTATGCGGCGATGGTGATGATTGCCGGCTATGGCCTGCTGGCTTTCCGTGATCCCTATGGCATCCGTCCGCTGGTGATGGGCGTGAATGAAACGCCGGAGGGCAATGAGTACATCGTGGCCTCCGAGAGCGTCGCCATCGACGTGCTGGGCTTCAGGATGTTGCGCGACATCGCGCCGGGTGAGGCTGTGCTGTTCGACACCAATGGCAACATGGTGGCGCGCCAGTGCGCCGAGCCCAAGCCGCATGCACCGTGCATTTTCGAGTTCGTGTATCTCGCACGTCCGGATTCCCTGATCGATGGCGTGTCGGTGTACGACAGCCGTGTGCGTATGGGTGAATTCCTCGCCGACAAGATCCGTCGCGATTACGCCGATCTCGACATCGACGTCGTGATCCCGATTCCCGACTCCTCCCGTTCGGCGGCGATGGAGCTGGCTACGCGCCTGAACGTGCCGTACCGCGAAGGCTTCGTGAAGAACCGCTACATCGGCCGCACCTTCATCATGCCGGGGCAGGCGGTGCGCAAGAAATCCGTGCGCCAGAAACTGAATGCGATGCACCAGGAGTTCGCCGGCAAGAAGGTGCTGCTGGTGGATGACTCGATCGTGCGTGGCACGACCAGCCGCGAGATCATCAACATGGCGCGCGAAGCGGGTGCAACCAAGGTGTACATGGCGTCCGCTGCGCCGCCGGTGCGCCATGCCAACGTGTATGGCATCGACATGCCGACGCGCGCCGAACTGATCGCCTCCTTCCGTAACGAGGCAGAGATCTGTGCAGAGATCGGTGCCGACGCGCTGATCTACCAGGATCTGGAAGACCTGAAGCGTTCGGTCGGCTCCTTCAACGCGAAGATCGATGACTTCGAGGCGTCCTGTTTCGATGGCCGCTACGTCACCGGCGACATCACGCCGGAATACCTCAGCAATATCGAGGGCGAGCGCGAAAAGGGCTGGAGTGGTGGCGAGGAGTCCGAGAACGAGCAGCTCGATCTCAACCTCGTCGGCAGCGCGCAGGCTTGACCGGGCGCCCGTTGCAGGAGTAGTTTCCGTTTTGGCGCCGATTTGAGTCTCAGCTTGCGGGCGCTTGATAAATACAGCTAAAGCGAACGCGAAACCCGTTCATGCTTTGGCTGAACGGGTTTTGCTTTTTCAGGAGTACGACACATGGATGACTTTCTCCTCGGCTGCGATCCGGACACCCTGTCCATCCGCGCCGGCATCACGCGCAGCCAGTTCGGCGAGCACAGCGAAGCGCTGTATCTCACCTCCAGCTTCATCGCACCGAATGCGGCGGAAGCGGCAAAACGCTTCTCCGGCGAAGCGCCGGGCTTCATCTACTCGCGCTTCACCAATCCGACGGTCAGTGCCTTCGAAGAGCGTCTGGCGGCCCTGGAGGGCGCGGAGTTCTGCGTGGCGACGGCGTCCGGGATGTCCGCCATCCTGTCGCTGTGCATGGGCCTGCTGAAGGCGGGTGACCACATCGTGGCAGCTCAGGGCATGTTCGGTGCGACCCAGCAACTGCTGGGCAACATCCTTGGCAAGTTCGGCATCGAGACGAGCTGGGTACAGGCCACCGATGTCGAAGCGTTCCGCGCCGCCGTGAAGCCGAATACGCGTTTGTTCTTCGTCGAGACACCGTCCAATCCGCTGACCGAGCTGGTAGACATCGCGGCAGTGTCCGAGGTGGCGCATGCTGCCGGCGCCTGGCTGGCGGTGGACAACTGCTTCTGTTCGCCGGCGCTGCAGCAGCCCATCAAGCTGGGTGCGGATTTCGTGATCCACTCGGCGACCAAGTTCATCGACGGACAGGGGCGCGTGCTGGGCGGTGCGGTGCTGGGGCCGAAGGAGCCGATGCAGGAGGTGTTCCGCTTTCTGCGCACGGCCGGTCCGTCCATGTCGCCGTTCAACGCCTGGGTGGCGCTCGGTGGCATCGAGACGCTGCGCCTGCGCGTGGAAGCGCAGTCCGCGTCCGCGCTGGCGATTGCGCAGTGGCTGGAAAAGCAGCCGCAGGTCGAGCGTGTGAACTACCCGTGGCTGGCTTCGCATCCGCAGCACGAACTGGCGAAGCGCCAGCAGAAGGCGGGCGGTGCGGTGGTGAGCTTCGAGGTGAAGGGGGGACGCGAAGCAGCGTGGCGTGTCATCGACCACTGCAAGCTGCTGTCGATCACAGCCAACCTCGGCGACACCAAGACCACCATCACGCACCCCTCTACGACCACGCATGGACGTGTGTCGCCGGAAGCGCGCGAAGCAGCGGGTATCCGTGAGGGTCTGGTGCGGGTGGCGGTCGGCCTCGAGGCCGTGGCCGACATCCAGGCTGACCTGCTGCGCGGCCTGCAGGCCTGACCGCAGATATACGATGACGAAGGCCACACGCATGGGGTGTCCTCATGCGTGTGGCCTTCATGCTGTTCAGGACTTCCAGCGCACCCTGAGACGCATCGCCTCGTCGATGCTCTGAATGCTCTCGGACGAATCGGCAATGACGGCGTAGTAGCCCTGTCCAGCGGGCCGCACCAGCGCCTGCATGCCTTCGCCCTGTGCGTTGCCGCTACTGGCCTGCTGGCCATCGGTCGGTACCAGCAACAGGGTGGCCAGTCCGTGTGGTGTCTCGAACACGATGTGCCAACCCGTACCCGCGCCTTCGATCGGACACAGCCGGATGTAGCGGACTTTGCCCAGAGAGGCCTGTAGTTCGCCGCCGAAGCTCGCGAGCACGGTCTGGATGCGTGCCGGATCCACGTCGATGTGTGTGTGGAAGGCCTGCGGTTCATGCATCACGTGGCGGATGGCGTATTCAGCCGCATCCGGCCCGCGGGATGACCATTTGGGGGCGAAGCGCAGGCTGACGACGACGCTCAGGACCACACTTGCCGCCAGTGCCATGAATTTCCAGCTCCGGAGTGGATGGACGCGTCGTGTGCGGAGGATCACCCGATCGGCCAGCCCCTCCGGCACCGCGATCTGCAGCGCATCGGCATAGCGGGACTCGAGTGTGTCGGTACGTCTTGCGAAGGTCTGGCAGAGCGGGCAATCCGCCAGATGCTGCCGGGCAATTGCCGGCAAATGCCGGGGTGTGGCGAGCTTGTCGCGACGGAAGTCCAGGCAGGCATAGCCTGCGGGTTCGGGCGGCTTGGTCGGTGTGCTCATGAGGACTTCCTCGCCGCTTGTGTGCCTGGTGCAGCGTCAAGGTGCTGACGCAGGCTCTGGCGGGCGCGGGTCAGGCGCACCATGACGGCGCCTTCGCTGATGTCCAGCATCGCGCCGATCTCTGCGCAGGAGAAACCGCCCAGCACCTGCAGCAGGAAGGGCTCACGAAGCGACAGGGGCAGGCTGCCGATGAGATCCTCCAGCTCGTAGAGTTCGACCGGCTGGTGCTCGGCGGGTAGTTCGAGTTCTTCGGGCTGCGCGTCAACGTAGTCGAGCTGTTTCCGTTCATACAGACGTGCATGTTCGTTACGCAGGATGGTGACCAGCCAGGGCTTCGGGTTGTCCGGGTCCAGCAATGCATCCCAGTTTCGCCAGGCGCGCGTGAAGGTTTCCTGCACCAGCTCTTCTGCGACGAAGCGGTCACGGCAAAGCCAGTAGGCGAAGCGGAACAGCTCACCGCTGTAGGCGCGGACAACCTGGTCGAATCGCTTGTGACGGAGCAGGGATGGCATGTGATTCAGGGTGGGGGCCTGCCGTAGGAGACCGGGGCGTATGGGCAAACCTTACCCCGCTTCACGCGGGGTTTCGGCTCGCCTCCGTGATTGCTGCCCGCGCGGTTGAGCGGGGCGGCTGCGCTAAGCTGCCAGTAAGCCTCTGGCAAGACAATCGGTACACAGGAAACGAGACCGCCACAGGCGGCTGAGACAGAACATGACAGCGTGGAGCAATTTTGCGGCAGTAGGCGGTGGCGCAGCGATGGGGGCATGGCTGCGCTGGGGCCTGGGACTATGGCTCAACCCATTGCTTGCGGCCTTTCCATTGGGGACGCTGGTCGCCAATCTGCTGGGCGGCTTCCTCATGGGTATTGCTCTTGCCTTGTTGCAAGCGATGCCAGCATTGCCCGTCGCGCAGAAGCTGCTGCTGACCACCGGCTTCCTGGGTGGGCTGACCACGTTCTCCAGCTTCTCGGGGGAGGTCTTCGATCTGCTGCAGCGCCAGGCTTATGCCTGGGCAGGAATCACGATTGCCTTGCATGTCATCGGCTCGCTGCTGATGACCTGGCTTGGCTGGTGGTGCATGCACGCCTGGAGGTGAAGCATGGACGATGCGAAGAGTCACGCTCCGGTTCTGCCTGCTCAGGCAGGGGCGTATACGCGGTTCCGGCCGCGTTACCCGGCTGCCCTGTTCGACTACCTGGCAGCGTTGGCGCCACGCAGGCAGTTCGCGTGGGATGTCGGCTGTGGCGGCGGGCAGGCAACCGTGGATCTGGCGGATCGCTTCGTCAACGTGCTGGGCACCGATGTCAGCGCGGAGCAGATTGCGGTAGCCGTTGCGCATCCGCACGTCAGCTACCGGCAGGCCACGGCGCATGACAGCGGGCTGATGGCTGGCAGTGTCGATCTGGTGTGTGCCGCCCAGGCCCTGCATTGGTTCGAGCCGGAGGCATTTCATACCGAAGTGCAGCGCGTACTGGCGCCGCGCGGCGTCTTCGCGGCCTGGAGCTATGGCGTGTTGCGGCTGCCGGAGGGGCCGCTGGACGAAAGCGTCCAGCATTTCCATCGAGAGGTTGTCGGCCCCTACTGGCTGACGCGGCGGCGTCATGTCGAGAGCGGCTACCGCGACTTGCCGTTTCCTTATGCAGAGGAGCTCGCGCCGGCCTTCGACATGGAGGTCACATGGACCCTGCCGCAGCTACTGGGCTATCTGGGTGGCTGGTCGGCGACAGCACGCTACATCGCAGCCAACAATGGAGTGGACCCGACGGTGGCGCTGGCTGAGCGACTGCTTCCCCTGTGGGGCGATCCATATCAGTTGCGCAGCATCCGCTGGCCCTTGAATCTGCGAGTGGGGCGTGTGGCCACCTGATGCACACGCCCCTTGTTCTCCTGACATCCCCGTAGGGTCGCCGTCGCCAGCGACCCGGTTCTCCGGGAATGGATGTCAGGCGACCTGAGGCAGTTTCTGTGGCCGCTCGACGCGGCACTCCCGGGTGGAGAGCAGATCACCCGCGTCGTCTACCGTCTCCAGCCGCACATTGAAGCCCCACAGGCGGGCGACGTGACGCAGCATCTCGTCGCTGGCATCGCCCATGGGCCGACGCTTGTAGGCCTGGTGGCGCAGGGTCAGCGAGCGGTCGCCACGCAGGTCGACGTCCCACACCTGGATGTAGGGTTCGCGGGAGCCCAGGTTGTACTGCTCGGAAAGGATCTCGCGCACCCTGGCGTAACCGCGGTCATCGTGGATGGCGGACACCTTCAGGCGGCTCTCGCGGTCGTCATCCATGATGGCGAACAGGCGCAGGTCACGCATCAGCTTGGGTGACAGGTACTGGGCGATGAAACTCTCGTCCTTGAAGTTGCGCATCGCGAAGTCGAAAGTCTCACGCCAGTTGGATCCCGCAATCTCGGGGAACCAGCGCTTGTCCTCTTCGGTAGGGTGCTCGCAGATGCGACGGATGTCGGTCCACATCGCGAAGCCCAGCGCGTAGGGGTTGATGCCGCGGTACCAGGGCGTGTTGTAGGCCGGCTGCATCACCACGTTGGTGTGGGAATGCAGGAACTCGATCATGAAGTTGTCGGCCAGCAGACCCTCGTCGTACAGCGTGTTCAGCAGGGTGTAATGCCAGTAGGTGGCCCAGCCCTCGTTCATGACCTGGGTCTGGCGCTGAGGGAAGAAGTATTGCGCCACCTTGCGCACGATGCGCACCACTTCGCGCTGCCAGGGTTCCAGCAGCGGGGCGTGCTTCTCGAAGAAGTACAGCAGGTTCTCTTCTGGCTCGGCCGGGAAGCGCCGTTCGGCCTGGGCGCTGGCCTTGGCTTCGATCTGCGGCAGCGTGCGCCACAGCGCATTGACCTGTGACTGCAGGTACTCCTCGCGCTCCTTCTGGCGCATCTGTTCCTTTTCCAGCGACAGCTTGGGCGGGCGCTTGTAGCGGTCCACGCCGACGCTCATCAGCGCGTGGCAGGAGTCCAGCAGCAACTCCACTTCTTCTTCGCCGTAGCGCTCCTCGCAATGGCTGAGGTAGTTCCGCGCGAAGATGAGGTAGTCGATGATCGCGTCCGCATTCGTCCACGTGCGGAACAGGTAGTTGCCCTTGAAGAAGGAGTTGTGCCCGTAGCTCGCGTGGGCGATCACCAGTGCCTGCATCGGCATGGTGTTTTCTTCCATCAGGTAGGCGATGCAGGGGTTGGAGTTGATGACGATCTCGTAGGCGAGACCCATCTGGCCGCGGCGGTAGCCTTTCTCGGTGGAGATGAACTGCTTGCCGAAGCTCCAGTGGTGGTAATTCACCGGCATGCCGACGGACGAGTAGGCGTCCATCATCTGCTCGGCGGTGATCAGTTCGATCTGGTTCGGGTAGGTGTCCAGCCCGTAGTCGGCAGCGACGCGGGCGATCTCGCGGTGGTATTCCTCGATGAGCTCGAAGGTCCACTCCGACGGGGAGGGCAGGGGCTTGCGGGCGCGCTTCTTGGCAACCATGTTTGCCTTTCAGACCAGGGTCTTCTTGAACAACTCGCGGAACACCGGGTAGATGTCGGCGTAGCTCTCGATGCGTTGCATGGCGAAGTTGGCAGTCGTGCCCTGCAGCTTCTCGTACTCCCGCCACAGGTTCTGAGGTTCGCCGGGCGTGATCTCGATGTACGCGAAGTACTGCATGTAGGGCAGGATGCTCTGCGCCAGCAGCTCGCGGCAGCGCGGGGAGTCGTTCTCCCAGTTGTCGCCGTCGGAAGCCTGGGCGCCGTAGATGTTCCACAGTCCGGTGGCGTAGCGTTCCTGGATGACGTCGCGCATCAGGTCCAGCGCGCTGGACACCACCGTGCCGCCGGATTCGCGCGAATGGAAGAAGTCCTCCTCGTCGACTTCCTTTGCGACCGTGTGGTGGCGGATGAACACCACGTCGATGTGTTCGTAGGTGCGGGTGAGGAAGAGGTAGAGCAGCATGAAGAAGCGCTTGGCGGTCGCTTTCTTCTCCTCGTCCATCGAGCCGGACACGTCCATGAGGCAGAACATCACCGCACGCGTGGAGGGCTGCGGGATCTTCACGCGGTTGTTGTAGCGCAGGTCGAAGGTGTCGAGGAAGGGAATGGCCTCGATCTTCGCGCGCAGCACGCCGATGTCGTGCTGCAGACGCTTCACTTCCTCGTCTTCCGGGCCGCGGGTCTTCAGCAGCTCGTCGATCTCGGCCTGCAGCTCGCGGATCCTGCCGTGGTACGGCGCACCCAGTGCCAGCCGACGACCGAGTGCGCCGCGCATGGAACGCACGAGGTTGAGGTTGGTGGGCACGCCATCGTTGGCGTAGCCGGCACGCTGCGACTTGTACTCGGGAATCTGCGCCAGTTGGGTCTTCACGAGGTTGGGCAGCGCCAGGTCCTCGAAGAAGACATCGAGGAACTCCTCGCGCGACAGCTGGAAGACGAAGTCATCCTCGCTCTCGCCCTCGTTGCTGGCGCCCTTGCCCTGGCCGCCACTGCCACCACCGCCCATGGGGCGCTGGATCTCGTCACCGGTGGAGAACTGGTCGTTGCCGGAGAAGACCTGCTCCCAGATGCCGCCACTGCCATGCTGGAAGTGCGGTTCGGAGAGGTCGCGGCTCGGAATGGAAACGGACTCGCCGTTGTCGAGGTCCTTGATCGAGCGACCGTCGATGGCATCGGCCACCGCGCGGCGGATCTGTCCCTTGAAACGGCGCATGAAGCGCTGGCGGTTTACAGCGCTCTTGTTCTTGCTGTCGAAGCGGCGATCAATGATTCTTGCCATGGCCTACCCAGCGAGAGGAAGGGAAAGGTGAGGGCGGCTTGCGCCACCCTCACCGGGGCGCGTCGATCGTCAGGACGGCTCAGGACGACTTGCGCACGCGGAGATACCAGTCGCACAACAGTCGCACCTGGTTCTCGGTGTAGCCCTTCTCCTTCATGCGGTTAACGAAGTCCTGGTGCTTCTTCTGCTCGTCGGCACTGCCCTTGGGCGTAAAGGAGATGACGGGCAGCAGGTCCTCGGTGTTGGAGAACATCTTCTTCTCGATCACCGCGCGCAGCTTCTCGTAAGACGTCCAGCTCGGGTTCTTGCCATGGTTCTTGGCGCGCGCCCGCAGCACGAAGTTCACCACCTCGTTGCGGAAGTCCTTCGGGTTGCTGATGCCGGCGGGCTTCTCGATCTTTTCCAGCTCGTCGTTCAGTGCCGAGCGGTCGAAGATCTCGCCGGTGTTCGGGTCGCGATATTCCTGATCCTGAATCCAGAAGTCGGCGTAGGTCACGTAGCGGTCGAAAATGTTCTGACCGTACTCGGAGTAGGACTCGAGGTAGGCGGTCTGGATCTCCTTGCCGATGAACTCGGCGTAGCGCGGCGCCAGGTATTCCTTGATGTAGGCGGTGTAGCGCGCTTCGACTTCCGGTGCGTACTGTTCCTGCTCGATCTGCTGTTCCAGCACGTACATCAGGTGCACCGGATTGGCGGCGACTTCGCGGTGGTCGAAGTTGAAGACCCGCGACAGCACCTTGAAGGCGAAGCGGGTGGATAGACCCGTCATGCCTTCGTCCACGCCTGCGTAGTCGCGGTACTCCTGGTAACTCTTGGCCTTCGGGTCGGTGTCCTTGAGGTTCTCGCCGTCGTACACCTTCATCTTGGAGAAGATGGATGAGTTCTCCGGCTCCTTCATGCGCGACAGCACGGCGAACTGGGCCAGCATCTTCAGCGTGTCCGGTGCGCACGGCGCTTCGAACAGCGAGCTGTTGATCAGTAGCTTCTCGTAGATCTTCACTTCATCCGTCAGGCGCATGCAGTAGGGCACCTTGACGGTGAAGATGCGGTCGAGGAAGGCCTCATTGTTCTTGTTGTTCTTGAACTGCTGCCATTCCGACTCGTTGGAGTGCGCCAGCACCACGCCGTCAAAGGGAATGGCACCGAAACCTTCCGTGCCCTTGTAGTTGCCTTCCTGGGTGGCGGTCAGCAAGGGGTGCAACACCTTGATGGGCGCCTTGAACATTTCCACGAATTCCAGCAGGCCGCGGTTGGCGAGGCACAGGCCGCCGGAGTAGGAGTAGGCGTCCGGGTCATTCTGCGAGTACTGCTCCAGCTTGCGGATGTCGATCTTGCCGACCAGCGAGGAGATGTCCTGGTTGTTCTCGTCGCCCGGTTCGGTCTTTGCCACTGCAGTCTGGGTCAGCGCGGTCGGCCGCAGTTTCACCACGCGGAATTTGGTGACGTCACCGTTGAACTCGTGCAGGCGCTTGACGGCCCAGGGCGACATGATGGTGTTGAGGTAGCGGCTGGGAATCCCGTAGTCGTCCTCGAAAATCTTGCCGTCCTCCAGCGGGTCGAACAGGCCCAGTGGCGACTCGTGCACCGGCGAGCCCTTGATCGCGTAGAAGGGGACTTTCTCGATGAGCGACTTGAGCTTCTCGGCCAGCGAGCTCTTGCCGCCGCCGACCGGGCCCAGCAGGTAGAGGATCTGCTTCTTTTCCTCCAGCCCCTGCGCGGCGTGGCGGAAATACGCCACGATGTTCTCGATCACTTCCTCCATTCCGTAGAACTCGCGGAAGGCGGGATAGATCTTGATGACCTTGTTGGAGAAGATGCGCGAGATGCGCGGATCGAGGCGGGTGTCGACCATCTCAGGCTCGCCGATCGCCATCAGCATGCGTTCAGCTGCCGTCGCGTAGGCCGAGCGGTCGCTCTTGCAGATTTCGAGGTACTCCTGCAGGGAGTACTCCTCTTCCTTGCTGGCTTCGAAACGGGCTTGGTACGCGCTGAAAATGCTCATCTGCCACCTCCATCGGTTGTGTGAAACCGCGCACGTCACCGGGTAGAAACGCGCGGGGCGTCATCAGGACTTACGGCTCTTGGACGCATGCCTTGAGTCAGGAGTTTCGTCACCCGTCACCGACATTGTCGAAGCCGCGGGCGTCGTTGCCTCACTTCGAGTAAAGCAGGTGGCGTGCCCGCTGGCGAGCTCGAAGTTGTGAGCGCATGTTGCGGTGCCAGAGCGGCGCAGCGGCCGTGATAAAATGCGCCGAAAAGCCATAAGCCGTCACACGGACAACTCCTTGACCAGTCCTTCGCCCGACCTCGCTCCGGTCGTCGACATCCGAGATCTCCACTTCCGCTACGACGCACGCGATGTGCTGCGTGGCATCAACATGCGCGTGCCGCGCGGCAAGGTCGTGGCGATCATGGGGGGCTCCGGCTGCGGCAAGACGACCCTCATGCGCCTGATCGGCGGGCAGCTGCGTCCGCGCGGGGGCGAGTTGAAGGTGTTTGGTGAATCGATAGCCGATATCAATCGCGAGCGCCTCTACGACTTGCGCCGTCGCATGGGCATGCTGTTCCAGTTTGGTGCGTTGTTCACCGACATGTCGGTTTATGACAACGTGGCCTTTCCCCTGCATGAGCACACCGATCTGCCGGAAGAACTGATCCGTGACCTGGTGCTGATGAAACTGCACGCCGTCGGTTTGCGCGGCGCTGCACACCTGATGCCCAACGAGCTGTCCGGCGGCATGGCGCGTCGCGTCGCACTTGCCCGTACGATTGCACTGGACCCCCAGTTGATCATGTACGACGAACCGTTCACCGGGCTCGATCCGATATCCCTGAGCGTCATCGGTCAGCTGATCCGGCGCCTGAATGACGCGCTGGGTGCGAGTTCGATCGTGGTGACCCACGACGTGCAGGAGTCGCTGCAGATCGTCGACTACATCTACTTCGTTTCCGAGGGGCGCATTGCCGCCGAGGGGACACCGGACGAGATCCGTGCCTCGACGGATCCGTGGGTGCACCAGTTCGTCTGGGGAGAATCGGACGGGCCGGTCCCGTTCCAGTACCCGGCCCGCCCGTATCGGGAAGCATTGCTGGGGAGCGCCGATGCCTGAAGCGTTGCTGCGCCCCTTCATCCGGCTCGGCCATTCCGTGGTGTCCGGCATCTGGCGTCTGGGGTTCGCGTCGCGATTCCTCGGCGCGATCCTGATGATGTCGGGGGCGACGTTCCGCCGTCCGGCATTGCTGATGCGGGAGATCTATTTCTCCGGGGTGCTGTCGCTGATCATCATCCTGGTGTCCGGCCTGTTCGTCGGCATGGTGCTGGCGCTGCACGGATACGACACCCTGAGTCGCTATGGTTCGGAGGAGTGGCTGGGCGTTCTGGTGGCCTTGTCGCTGACCCGCGAGCTGGGGCCTGTGCTGGCCGGGCTGTTGTTCGCCAGCCGCGCCGGGTCGGCCATCACGGCGGAAATCGGTCTAATGAAAGCTACCGAACAGCTGTCGGCCATGGCCATGATGGCGGTGAATCCGGTGGCCCGGGTGGTGGCGCCACGCTTCTGGGGCGGGGTCATTGCCATGCCCTTGCTGGCGGCCATGTTCTCTGCCATGGGGGTGCTGGGCGGCTACCTCGTCGGGGTGGTGCAGATCGGCGTGGATCCGGGCAGTTTCTGGTCGCAGATGCAGTCCCAGGTTGATGTCGAGCGCGATATCCTCGCGGGCGTCATCAAGAGCGTTGTCTTCGGATTCGCCGTGGCGCTCATTGCGGTGTTCGAGGGTTACGACTCCGAAGCCACCGCAGAGGGGGTCTCCCGCGCCACGACGCGCACCGTGGTTACCTCCGCGCTAGTGATTCTTGGCCTGGATTTCATCCTGACCGCCTTCCTGTTCTGACTGTTCTGAGACCTGATCGGACTATCGATACCCGATGAAACGCACAACCATTGATCTGTGGGTCGGCATTTTCGTAGCGCTGGGCATCGCTTCGCTGTTCTTCCTGGCTGTACAGGTCGGCAATCTGCGCGGCACAGAGATCGTCGAGCCTTACGAGTTGCAGGCCCGCTTCGACAACATCGGCGGGTTGAAGCCGCGCGCGCCCGTGCGCAGTGCCGGTGTCGTCGTGGGCCGCGTGCACCATATCGATTACGACAGCGAACGCTTTCAGGCCGTCGTGGTCATGAACATTGACCACCGCTACTCCTTCCCCAAGGACACCTTTGCCACCATCAACACATCCGGCCTGCTTGGCGAGCAATACATCGGCATGGAGCCTGGCGGCGACGAGGCTCTGCTGCAACCAGGCGACACGATGATCAAGACCCAGTCTGCCGTTGTGCTTGAGAAGCTCATCAGCCAGTTCATGTTCAACAAGGCGGCAGAGGGAGCGGCGCCAAAATGACAATTTGCCGGAGACTGCTGGTTTTCTGTTTCCTGTTCGGATTGATGGGAGGCGCTTCCGCCCAGGAGGGCTTTCGTGATCCGCGCGACCCCTGGGAGAAGTTCAATCGGGGGGTGTATGCCTTCAATGATGGAATGGATGCTTACTTCCTCCGACCCGTGGCAGTCGGCTATACGGAGGCGGTGCCGCTGCCGGCACGGACCTGGGTGTCCAATTTCGTCGGCAATATCGGTGACGTATGGACCGCGGTGAACAACCTGCTGCAAGGAAAACCGGCCAATGCTGCCAGCGATGTCGGTCGCGTCCTGATCAACAGCACCTTGGGCATTCTGGGGACCTTCGACGTAGCCAGCGAGATGGGACTCGAGAAGAACGAAGAGGACTTCGGTCAGACGCTGGCAGTCTGGGGCGTGGGGGATGGGCCTTACCTTGTGCTGCCCTTGCTCGGGCCGCGCACCGCGCGCGACGGTTCGGCACTGGTCGTCGATCTCTACGCGGACCCGGTCGGTTATTACCACAGCGTCCCGGTACGTAACGTCATCGGCGGCCTGCGGGTTGTCAACACGCGCTCCCAACTGCTGGGCGCCGATCGGGTGCTTGAAACCGCGGCACTCGACAAGTACACCTATACGCGCGACTTCTACCTGAAGCGCCGCACCTACCTAGTCTACGACGGCAATCCGCCGCGTGAAGCCGAGGAGGAGTGATGAAAGGACAAAGCATGAAATTCCTGAAAGCCTGTGTAAGCCTTCTGGCCGCCGTTAGTTTCCCGGTGTTTGCGAACGACATTGCGCCCGATGCGATGATCAAGCAGGTCAGTGACGAGGTGCTTCAGATTGTTCGCAGCGACAAGGCCATCCAGGCCGGCGACATGAAGCGCATCAGTGAGGTGGTGGACGCCAAGATGCTGCCGCACGTGAACTTCACTCGCATGACATCTCTGGCTGTCGGGAGGGACTGGCGTTCCGCTACCCCCCAGCAGCAGGCTGATCTGGGTGCGGAGTTCAAGACATTGCTGGTCCGGAGCTATGCCGGGGCGCTCTCGAACTATCGTGACCAGCAGATCGTCTTCAAGGCTTTCAAGATGAAGCCGGAAGAGACGGACGTCCTGGTTCGTACCGATGTGCGTCAGCCCGGCGCACAGCCAGTGGCGATTGACTACAACGTGATGAAGACGCCCGATGGTTGGAAGATCTATGACGTCGCCGTCGCCGGTGTCAGTCTGGTCACCAACTACCGGGAAGAGTTTGGTCGTGAGATCCGTGCCAATGGCATCGACGGCTTGATCAAATCCCTGCGTGACAAGAACCGCTCTGCGGAGCAAGCAAAAAAATAATGATTGTTGTGCGCGAGGGCAGCCTCTTCATCGAGGGGCCCATGACCCAGGCGACTGTCGGCCAGATGCTATATGAGGGTGCGGGGCTGCTCGCGCAGGCCGGCTATACGCTGGATCTTTCGGCAGTGACTGCCATGGACTCGACAGCCCTGGCTGTACTGGTTGCCTGGATGCGTTGTGCCAATGCCAGTGGCGAACGCCTGCGCGTGCTGAATCTGCCAGGCACGCTCAGTGCGTTGGCGGATCTGTACGGCATCGATGATCTCCTGAACGAAGCCACTGCGCCGGCTGACGATCTCACTCATGTCCTCGACCGCCACTGACATCCCGGCTATCCGGGTGCGGGGCGCACAGAAGTCTTACGGTTCCCTGCAGGCGCTTGCCGGTGTCGATCTGGACATCCGGCAGGGCGAGTTCTTTGGCCTGCTCGGTCCCAACGGGGCGGGCAAGACGACCCTCATCTCTGCGCTGGCAGGCCTGACCCGTCTCACGGCCGGCCGCATTTCGGTGATGGGCCACGACGTCGTCAATGGCTACCGCGACGCCCGCCGCATGCTGGGCGTCGTGCCGCAGGAACTGGTGTTCGATCCCTTCTTCACCGTGCGCGAAATGCTGCGCATCCAGTCAGGCTATTTCGGGCTGCGCAACCAGGACGACTGGATCGACGAGCTGCTCGCCAACCTAGACCTCACCAGCAAGGCCACCGCCAATATGCGTGCGCTGTCGGGCGGCATGAAGCGCCGCGTGCTGGTGGCTCAGGCGCTGGTGCACAAGCCGCCGGTGATCGTGCTGGACGAGCCCACGGCGGGCGTGGACGTGGAGCTGCGCCAGGGCCTGTGGGCCTTCATCCGCAAGCTGAATGCGGCGGGCCACACCATCGTGCTGACCACGCACTACCTGGAAGAAGCGGAAACCCTGTGCAACCGCATCGCGATGCTGAAGGCGGGACGGGTCATCGAGCTGGACACGACGGCCAACCTGCTGAGCCGCCTGCGCAGCCATGCCTTGCGGGTGAGCTATGCCGGCCCTGTCGAACTGCCCGCCGCACTGCTGGCGCGCAAACCCTTGATGGAAGGTGGCCGCTATAGCTTCGCGTTCGATGACTACGCCGAGGTCGAGCCTCTGCTGGCCGCCTTGCGTGAAGCTTGCGGGGTGCCGTCCGAGATCGAGGTGGTGAAGCCGGATCTCGAGCAGGTATTCGTCGACCTCCTGAAGCGGGACTGAACCCATGACCGCTTTCCGCACCCTGCTGTACAAGGAGATGCTGCGTTTCTGGAAGGTCGCCTTCCAGACTGTCGCTGCGCCGGTGCTGACCGCCATCCTGTACCTGGCGATCTTCTCGCATGTGCTGTCCGATAAGGTCACCGTCTATGGCGCGCTGAATTACACGCATTTCCTGGTGCCCGGCCTGGTGATGATGTCGGTGCTGCAGAACGCGTTTTCGAACAGCTCCTCGTCTCTGATCCAGAGCAAAATCACCGGCAACATCATCTTCGTGCTGCTGCCGCCACTGTCCTATCGCGAGTTCTTCGGCGCCTATGTGCTGGCATCGGTAGCCCGTGGCGTGGTGGTCGGCATCGGCGTGTGGCTGGCGTCGCTGCCGTTCGCCAGCATCGGCATGGTCCACCCCGTATGGGTGCTGGCTTTCGTGCTGATGGGCGGTGCCATTCTGGGCACGCTGGGCATCATCGCCGGCATCTGGGCAGACAAGTTCGACCAGCTCGCCGCTTTCCAGAACTTCATTATCATGCCGCTGACCATGCTGTCCGGCGTGTTCTATTCCATTCATTCCCTGCCGGCTTTCTGGCAGACCGTCTCGCATTTCAACCCGTTTTTCTTCATGATTGACGGCTTCCGCTTCGGCTTTTTCGGTGTTTCGGACGTTTCCCCCTGGCTCAGCCTGCTGGTCGTGGGGGGCAGCTTCATTTTCCTGTCGCTGATCTGTCTCGAAATGCTGCGGCGTGGCTACAAACTGCGCGGCTGAAGTTGCGTACTCACTGGATCGACATGTTTCAAGCAACTGAAATCAAGCGCCTGATCGAAGAGGGCATGCCTTGCGACTACGTCGAGATCGTCGGCGACGATGGCGTGCACTTCTCGGGCATCGTCGTCAGCGCCGGCTTCGAGGGCAAGCTGCGGGTGCGCCAGCACCAGGCGGTGTATGCCACGCTGGGGCCGCTGATGGGCAACGAGATCCACGCGCTGCAGCTGCAGACCTACACGCCGGCCCAATGGGCCGACTTCCAGCGCGAGCTGGGTGAATGAACGAGCAGGGCGGCTTGTGCCGTCCGCGAGCTGATACAGAAACATGGACAAACTCCTGATTACCGGCGGTGCCCGCCTGAACGGCGAAACCGCGATTTCCGGCGCCAAGAACGCCGCGCTCCCCATCCTGTGCGCTGCGTTGCTGACGCGCGAGCCGGTCACCATCACCAATGTGCCGGCGCTGAACGACACCCGCACGCTGCTGAAGCTGCTGGAAGAGATGGGTGTGAAGACCCAGCGTGAAGGCGACACCGTGCGCCTGGATGCCAGCGCGATCACCAACCCGATGGCGTCCTACGAACTGGTCAAGACCATGCGTGCGTCCGTGCTGGTGCTGGGCCCGCTGGTGGCCCGCTGTGGCCAGGCGCAGGTCAGCCTGCCGGGCGGCTGCGGTATCGGCGCACGGCCGGTGGACCAGCACATCAAGGGACTGCAGGCCATGGGGGCGGACATCCGCGTCGAGCACGGCTACATGCATGCCACGGCACGTCGCCTCAAGGGCGCCCGGATCTTCACCGACATGGTGACCGTGACCGGCACAGAGAACCTGATGATGGCGGCTTGCCTGGCCGACGGCGAAACCATCATCGAGAACGCCGCGCGTGAGCCGGAAGTGGTGGACCTCGCCAACTGCCTCATTTCCATGGGCGCCCAGATTTCCGGCGCCGGCACCGACAAGATCCGCATCCGCGGTGTCGAAGCCCTGCATGGCGCGACGCATGCCGTGATGCCGGACCGCATCGAGACTGGTACTTACCTGTGTGCGGCCGCTGCCACCGGCGGCGACATCCGCCTGACCAACACCTCCGCAGCCTACCTGGATGCGGTGGTCGACAAGCTGATGGACGCCGGTTGCGAGGTCACTATCGAGCGTGACGCGATCCGCCTCAAGGCACCGGCGCGTCTGAACGCCGTGAGCATCCGCACCGCGCCGTACCCGGCTTTCCCGACCGACATGCAGGCGCAGTTCATGGCCATCAACTGCGTGGCCAATGGCACGGCGGTGATCCGCGAAACCATCTTCGAGAACCGTTTCATGCACGCGGTTGAGCTGCAGCGCCTGGGCGCGGACATCAAGATCGACGGCAACACCGCGGTGGTGACGGGTGTGCAGCGCCTGATGGGCGCGGCGGTCATGGCGACCGACCTGCGTGCCTCGGCCAGCCTGATCATTGCCGGTCTGGCGGCCGACGGGGAGACACTGGTGGATCGTATCTACCACCTCGACCGTGGCTACGAAAAACTGGAAACCAAACTTGCTGCGCTCGGTGCCAATGTGCGCCGCGTCAGCTGAACGACGGAACGACGCGTGAATACCGGTATCACCCTGGCCCTGTCGAAGGGCCGCATCTTCGAAGAAACCCTGCCGTTGCTGGCGGCCGCCGGCATCGTGCCGGACGAGAATCCCGAGCAGTCGCGCAAGCTCATCATCGGCACCAACCGCCCGGATGTGCGCCTGGTGATCGTGCGCGCCACCGATACGCCGACCTACGTGCAGTACGGCGCGGCGGACCTCGGCATCGCCGGCAAGGACGTGCTGCTGGAGCATGGCGGTGCCGGCATGTACCAGCCGCTGGACCTGAACATCGCCAAGTGCAGGCTGTGTGTAGCGGCCCCCAAGGGCTTCGACTACGAGGCGGCCATCCGTCGAGGCGCACGCATCCGCGTGGCTACCAAGTACATCAAGACCGCGCGCGAGCACTTCGCCGCCAAGGGCGTGCACGTCGACCTCATCAAGCTGTACGGCTCGATGGAGCTGGCGCCGCTGGTGGAACTGGCGGACGCCATCGTCGACCTCGTGTCCACCGGGGGCACGCTGCGCGCCAATAATCTGGTCGAGGTGGAAGACATCATGCCGATCAGCTCGCGTCTGGTCGTGAACCAGGCTGCGTTGAAGGTGAAGCGCGAATTGTTGCAACCCATCCTTGACGCCTTTGCGGGAGCCATCAAGTGAGCACCGGCCAAGTGAGCACGGGCCGCATCCATCGCCTCGACGCCAGTGCTGCCGGTTTCGACCAGCAACTGGACGCTTTGCTGCATTTCGACCAAGGCACCGACGATGCCGTGCAGCAGGCGGTGACCGAAGTGCTGGCGGCGGTGCGCAAGCAGGGCGATGCGGCGGTGGTGGAATACACGCGCCGCTTCGACAAGCTGGATGTTGCCGGCATCGAGGCACTGGACCTGCCGCGCCGCGAACTGCAGGTCGCACTCGACGGCCTGTCGAAAGAGCAGCGCGCCGCCCTGGAAACCGCGGCCGAGCGTGTGCGCACTTATCACGAGCGCCAGTTGCTGCAGTCCTGGACCTTTCAAGAGGCCGACGGCACCCGTCTGGGTCAGAAAGTCACGCCGCTGGATCGCGTCGGCCTGTACGTGCCGGGCGGCAAGGCGAGCTATCCCAGCTCCGTGCTGATGAACGCCATTCCGGCCAAGGTGGCGGGCGTGGGCGAGCTGATTATGGTGAGCCCGACGCCGCGCGGTGAGCGCAACCCGCTGGTGCTGGCCGCCGCGGCGATCACCGGCGTGGATCGCGTCATCACCATCGGTGGCGCACAGGCCGTGGCCGCGCTGGCCTACGGCACGCAGAGCATTCCGCAGGTGGACAAGATCGTCGGTCCCGGCAACGCCTACGTGGCGGAGGCCAAGCGCCGCGTGTTCGGCACGGTCGGCATCGACATGGTGGCCGGTCCGTCCGAGGTGCTGATCATCTCCGACGGCACCGGCGAACCGGACTGGGTGGCGATGGACCTGTTCGCGCAGGCCGAGCACGATGAGGTGGCGCAATCCATCCTGCTGTGCACGGATGCGGGCTTCATCGAGCGCGTAGCCGAATCGATCGATCGTTTGCTGCCGACCATGCCGCGCGCGGACATCATCGCTGCTTCGCTGCGCAACCGCGGTGCGCTGATCAAGGTGGCCTCGCTCGACCAAGCCTGCGAGATCGCCAACCGTATCGCGGCAGAGCACCTGGAGCTGTCGCTGGCGGATGCCGAGCCCTGGGTGGACAAGATCCGCCACGCCGGCGCGATCTTCATCGGCCACCACTCGGTGGAAGCGCTGGGCGATTACTGCGCCGGCCCGAATCACGTACTGCCGACCATGCGTAGTGCGCGTTTCTCGTCGCCGCTGGGGGTGTATGACTTCCAGAAGCGCAGCAGCCTGATCCACATGTCGCAGGCCGGTGCCCGCGCACTGGCCCCGGTGGCCGCCACGCTGGCTTACGGGGAAGGGTTGCAGGCGCACGCGCGTTCTGCCGAAATGCGCGCGGAAGGCCACGCGGACTGATACCTTCCGGATCAAGGCAGCTCACTGGCTGCCCGCCTGAACGCCAGCCCTGAACTGAAATCATGAGTACGCGCCCGCAAGACCTCGTCCGCCCCGAAATCCTCGCGCTGACGGCTTATCACGTGCCGCCCGCCACCGGGATGATCAAGCTCGACGCGATGGAGAATCCCTACCATCTGCCCGAGCGCCTGCGCGACGCGCTGGCGGACATCGTGCACGGGGTGTCGCTCAACCGTTATCCGGATGCCTCCTGCAGCCAGCTCAAGGGCGCACTGCGCAAGGCTTTCGAAGTCCCCGAGGCGAGCGGGCTGGTGCTGGGCAATGGTTCGGACGAGCTGATCCAGATCGTCGCCATGGCGCTGGCGAAGCCCGGCGCGGTGCTGGTGGCACCGGAGCCCAGCTTCGTCATGTACCGCCAGATCGCCGCCTTCTGTGGCCTGCGCTACGTGGGCGTGCCGCTGCGCGAGGACTTCTCGCTGGATGCGGCGGCCATGCTGGAAGTGATTGGCCGTGAGCAACCCGCCGTGGTTTTCCTGGCTTACCCGAACAATCCGACCGGCAACCTGTTTCCGGAGCGGGACGTCGAGGCGATCATCCGCGCCACGCCGGGCGTGGTCGTCGTGGATGAGGCCTACGCACCCTTCGCCAGCGCGTCCTTCATGCCCCGGGTGGCGGAATTCGACAATCTGGTCGTGATGCGCACCATGTCCAAGATGGGTCTGGCGGCGCTGCGGCTGGGCTACATGGTCGGCGCGCCGGCGTGGATGGACGAATTCGAGAAGCTGCGCCTGCCGTACAACATCAGCGCGCTGTCGCAAGCCATCGCCACCCGCCTGCTGGACGCCCGCGAGGCGCTGGACAACCAGGCCACCGCCATCGTGGCAGAACGCGCCCGCCTGCAGCGGGAGCTGGCGGCGACCAAGGGCGTGACGGTGTTTCCCAGCCAGGCCAACTTCCTGTTGTTCCGCGTCGCGGACGCCACCCGCATCCATGCGGGTTTGAAGTCGCGCCGGATTCTGATAAAAAACCTGGATGGCAGCCACCCGATGCTGGCCGACTGCCTGCGCGTCACCGTAGGCACTCCGACCGAGAACGATGCCTTCCTTTCCGTACTCGGCGAACTCGTCTGAACGACTTACCTTCAATCATGACTGCTAGCGCACGCACCGCGGAAGTTGTCCGCAACACCCTGGAGACGCAGATCCGCGTCGCCCTGAACCTCGACGGCACCGGTGTCGGCAAGCTGGATACCGGCGTGCCCTTCCTCGACCACATGCTCGATCAGATCGTCCGCCACGGCCTGATCGACCTGGAGGTGGAGGCGAAGGGCGACCTGCACATCGACGCCCACCACACGGTCGAAGACACCGGCATCACGCTGGGTCAGGCGATTGCCAAGGCGGTCGGCGACAAGCGCGGCATCCTGCGCTATGGCCATGCCTACGTGCCGCTGGACGAGGCGCTGTCGCGCGTGGTGGTGGACTTCTCCGGTCGTCCGGGCCTGACCATGAACGTCGACTTCACCCGTGCGCGCATCGGCGACTTCGACGTGGACCTGACCCGCGAGTTCTTCCAGGGCTTCGTGAATCACGCTGGCGTGACGCTGCACATCGACAACCTGCGCGGCATCAATGCTCACCACCAGTGCGAAACGGTGTTCAAGGCCTTCGCCCGTGCGCTCCGCTTCGCGCTGGAGCGCGATCCGCGCGCGGCTGGCCAGATGCCTTCGACCAAGGGCACGCTCTGAGCGCGTCGCTGTTTCCCGGGGAGGTGCCCGCGGCGCTTCCCGCCTTCACCCCAGCCAGCATTGGCCAGTATTGAAATGAAAGTCGTCATCGTCGATTACGGAATGGGCAACATCCGCTCGGTCGCCAAAGCCATCGAGCACGTTGCGCCCGAAGCCTCGGTCGTCGTCAGCAGCGATGCCGCTGTGGTGCGCGCCGCCGACCGCGTGGTGGTGCCGGGGCAGGGCGCCATGCATGACTGCATGCGTGAGTTCCTCGCCCGCGATCTGCGCCAGTGCGTCGAGGAGGCGGCGGCCAGCAAGCCCTTCCTGGGCGTCTGCGTCGGCATGCAGATGCTCTTCGAGCACTCGGAGGAGGGCGATACGCCAGGTCTGGCGATCCTGCCGGGCCGCGTCCGCCGCTTCCCCAACGGCATGAGCGACGAGACCGGCAACCGCCTCAAGGTGCCGCACATGGGCTGGAACCAGGCGGAGATCCCCGCCGGCCACCCGGTCTGGCAGGGGCTGGACGCGAACGAGCGCTTCTATTTCGTGCACAGCTATTACTGCGACCCGCGTTTCGACACGCCCGCCACAGCCGGCGCCATCAAGGTCCAGGCCCGCTACGGCCTGCCCTTTACCTGTGCTGTGGTGCAAGATAATATCGTCGCAGTCCAGTTCCACCCGGAAAAGAGCGCCCGCGCGGGTTTGCAACTACTCGCCAACTTCATGAATTGGCAGCCTTGAGTCTCACGACACGCAAGCCCTAGCACATTCAAACCGCGCCTTCCGATCCCACACCTTCGCCTTTCGTCCGACCTCCGCTCCGCCATGCTTCTGATCCCCGCCATCGACCTCAAGGACGGCCACTGTGTCCGTCTGCGCCAAGGTGACATGCAGGATGCCACCGTGTTCTCCGAAGACCCGGGTGCCATGGCCCGACATTGGCTCGACCAGGGCGCGCGTCGTCTGCACCTCGTCGATCTGAACGGTGCCGTGGCCGGCAAGCCGAAGAACGAGCCGGCCATCAAGGCCATCGTGAAGGAGCTGGGCGACGAGATTCCCATCCAGCTCGGCGGCGGTATCCGCGATCTGGACACCATCGAGCGCTATCTCGATGACGGCATCACCTACATCATCATCGGCACGGCCGCGGTGAAGAACCCCGGCTTCCTGCACGACGCTTGTAGCGCCTTCCCCGGCCACATCATCGTCGGCCTGGACGCGAAGGACGGCAAGGTGGCGGTGGATGGCTGGTCCAAGATGACCGGTCACGACGTGATCGACCTCGCCAAGAAATACGAAGACTACGGCGTGGAAGGCATCATCTATACCGACATCGGTCGTGACGGCATGCTCAACGGCGTGAACATCGAGGCCACGGTGAAGCTCGCCCAGGCACTGCGCATTCCGGTCATCGCCAGCGGTGGTATCGGCTCGCTGGACGACATCGACGCGCTGTGCGCCGTCGAGGAAGAAGGCATCACCGGCGCGATCACCGGCCGCGCCATCTACGAAGGCAAGCTGGATTTCAAGGCTGCGCAGGAGAGGGCGGACGCCAAGAGCGCCGCGTGATCCATGCTCGCCAAGCGCATCATCCCCTGTCTTGATGTCACCGCCGGCCGGGTCGTCAAGGGCACGAATTTCCTGGAGTTGCGCGACGCGGGAGACCCCGTGGAAGTCGCGCGGCGCTACAACGAGCAAGGCGCCGACGAGCTTACCTTCCTCGACATCACCGCCAGTTCCGACGAGCGCGACATCATCCTGCACATCGTCGAGCAAGTGGCCGAGCAGGTCTTCATTCCGCTGACCGTGGGTGGTGGTGTACGCAGCGTGGCCGACGTGCGTCGCCTGCTGAATGCCGGCGCCGACAAGGTCAGCATGAACAGTGCCGCCGTGCAGAATCCGGACCTCGTCGCAGAGGCTTCCGGCAAGGTCGGCAACCAGTGCATCGTGGTCGCCATCGACGCCAAGCAGACCGCTCCCGGCAAGTGGGAAGTCTTCACGCATGGTGGTCGCAAGAACACCGGCCTGGATGCCATCGAATGGGCCCGCAAGGTCGAGTCGCTGGGCGCGGGTGAAATCCTGCTGACCAGCATGGACCGCGACGGCACCAAGAGTGGCTTCGACCTCACCCTCACACGCGCCGTGGCCGACGCCGTCGGCATTCCGGTGATCGCCAGTGGTGGCGTGGGCGACCTGTCGCATCTCGCCGATGGCGTGTCGCAGGGCGGTGCGGATGCCGTGCTGGCGGCCAGCATCTTCCACTACGGCGAGTACACAGTACGCCAGGCCAAGGAATTCATGCAGGACCGTGGCATCGAGGTGCGGCTGTGAGTGACCGCTGGCTGAACCAGGTGCAATGGGATGATCAGGGCCTGGTGCCGGTGATCGCCCAGGATGCGGCGAGTGGCGATGTCCTGATGTTCGCCTGGATGAACCGCGAAGCGCTGGCGCTGACTGCAGAGCGGGGCGAAGCGGTGTACTGGTCACGTTCGCGCCGCAAGCTGTGGCACAAGGGCGAAGAGTCCGGGCACATCCAGAAGGTGCGCGACATCCGCATCGACTGCGACAACGACGTGGTGCTGCTGAAGGTCGAGCAGGTGGGCAACATTGCCTGCCATACCGGTCGCCATAGCTGTTTCTTCCAGCAGTACCTCAGCGAAGGTCGCTGGGAGGCCGTCGAGCCGGTGCTGAAAGAGCCTGACCAGATCTACCGCAAGGACTGACGCGGAGCGTCCCGACATGATCGACCCCGAAATCCTGCAACGTCTGTCTGCCACGATGGCAGAGCGGAAGAACGCGTCTGCCGATTCGTCCTACGTCGCCAGCCTGTACGCCAAGGGCACCGACGCCATCTGCAAGAAGGTGGCGGAGGAGGCGGCCGAAACCATCATGGCGGCCAAGGATGGCGAGCTGCGTCACATCGTCTACGAAGTGACCGACCTGTGGTTCCACTCGCTGATCCTGCTGGCCCAGTTCGGCTTGTCGGCCGACGACGTGCTGGCCGAATTCCGCCGTCGCGAAGGCATCTCGGGCATCGACGAGAAGGCCGCGCGCGGCAAGAAGTGACCGGAGCCCGACGATGAGTGACTGCATCTTCTGCCGCATCGTGCGCGGCGAAATTCCCGCGGCGAAAGTGTATGAAGACGAGCATGTCTTCGCCTTCAAGGACATCGCGCCGAAAGCGCCGGTGCACATACTCGTCATTCCGAAACAACATATCGCTACGCTGTCGGACGTTCGCAGCGAAGATAGTGGCGTGCTCGGCCATCTGCTCGCCGTGACACCGCGGATTGCCGCCGAACAGGGCTGCACGGACGGCTTCCGCAGCATCATCAACACCGGAAGGGTGGGTGGGCAGGAGGTGTATCATCTTCACCTGCACATCCTGGGTGGCGACACGCCGCTTCCGGGCATGCTCAAGTATTGATTCTCGGAGAATTTTGAAATGGGTTCCTTCAGCATCTGGCACTGGTTGATCGTTCTGGTCATCGTGTTGCTGGTATTCGGTACCAAGAAACTGAAAAACCTGGGTGAAGACCTAGGTGGTGCCGTGAAAGGCTTCAAGCAGGGTATGAAGGACGGTGATGCCGCGGTGGACAGCAAGACCGAACAGATCGGTGGCCAGACCATCGATGCTCCCGCCCGCGAAAAGGACAAGGCCTGAGCCTTCCTCTCCATCAGACAGCGCTTGTTGCAAGCGCTGTCTGATCTCCGACTCCCATGTTCGATATCGGTTTTTCTGAACTGGCCATCATCGGGCTGGTGGCTCTCATCGTCATCGGCCCCGAGGAATTGCCGCGTGTGGCGAGGACCGTCGGCCACCTGCTTGGCCGTCTGCGTCGCTACGTGTCGGACGTGAAGTCCGACATCAGCCGCGAAATGGAACTGGCCGAGCTTCATCGCATGAAAGATGAAGTGCAGGACGCCGCCCGTAACTTCGAGCAGAGCATCAATGATCAGGCCCATGCCTTCGATCAGGAGATGCGTGACGCGGTTGCACCGATCGGCGACGCTCTGGCGGATACACGTGCCAGCCTGCACGACCCGCTGTCTACACCCGCCGTCGTTCCCGAGGTCCAGCCTGCAGTCGAACCTGCGGCGGACACCACCGTGGCGGCCTTGCCAGAAAGCGCTGGCCCCGAGGCCGGGTCCGAACAGGAGCCGCGTGACGAGAACCAGCTGGATCTGTTCGGCGTTGCATCGCCCACTCCCGCTGTACCGGCTGAGCCGGTTTCCCGCTCCTGACCCTCTGCCAGAGCCAGCCTGTGAACGCTCCGCAAGACTCTTTCCTGTCGCATCTGATCGAACTGCGTAACCGCGTCGTCAAGGCAGTCATCGCGCTGGTTGTCGTATTCGCATGCCTGTCGCCGTGGATGTCGGACATCTACGACCTGCTGGCGCAACCGATGATGGCCGCTTTGCCGGAAGGTACGAAGATGATCGCGACCGGCGTGATCACACCGTTCTTCGTGCCGGTCAAAGTGACCTTGATGGCGGCATTCGTGATTGCTCTGCCCGTGATCCTGTTCCAGGCATGGGCCTTCATCGCACCAGGCCTGTACGCACATGAACGCCGCTTCGCACTGCCGCTGGTGGTGGCCAGCACGCTGCTGTTCATCGCCGGCATGGCGTTCTGCTACTTCTTCGTGTTCCAGACGGTGTTCCACTTCATCGCGTCGTTTGCGCCGAAGAGCATCACGCCTGCGCCGGACATCGAACAGTACCTGTCCTTCGTGCTGACGATGTTCCTCGCCTTCGGCGTGACCTTCGAAGTGCCGATCGCGGTGATCCTGCTGGTCAAGACCGGCATCGTCACCGTGCAGAAGCTGACCGAGATCCGTCCTTACGTGATCGTCGGTGCCTTCGTGATCGCCGCAGTGGTGACGCCGCCGGATGTGGCCTCGCAGATCATGCTGGCGGTCCCGATGTGCATCCTCTACGAGGTGGGCATCATCGTGTCCCGCCTGATCCAGCGCGGCGAGACCGCCAAGGCCTGACCGGCCTCCGGCGGTTTCAGCGTTCGCTGCTGTTCGGGCGACGCGCCACCTGCAGGCGCGTTTCAAACTGTTTGCCCTTGCGCACCACGATAACCTTGACGCTGCGGCCAGGCGCCTGTGCCGCGACCGCTTCCAGCATGCGCTGCGGATTGGTGATGTTGCGGTCGTCCACGCTCACCAGCACGTCACCGGGTTCGATGCCTGCCTGAGCCGCTGGTCCGCCGCGCATCACACCGGCAATCAGCGCACCTTCGCGCGGCAAGGCGAAGGATTCCGCCAGCTCGGGCGTGATCTCCTGCACTTCCACACCGATCCAGCCACGCGTCACGCCCCCGGTCTGGACGATCTGGTCCAGCACGTTGCGGGCGAGCGAAACCGGTATCGCGAAGCCGATGCCGAGCGAGCCGCCGGAGCGGGAATAGATCGCGGAGTTAATGCCGACGAGATTCCCGTTGGCATCGACGAGTGCGCCGCCAGAGTTGCCCGGATTGATGGCCGCGTCGGTCTGGATGAAGTTCTCGAAGGTGTTGATGCCCAGATGCGAGCGCCCCAGCGCGCTGACGATCCCCATTGTCACGGTCTGGCCTACGCCGAAGGGGTTGCCGATGGCGAGCACGACATCACCCACCTTGAGGTCGTCGTTCTGCGCGAAGGTGACGGTCGGCAGGGCTTTGCCCGCCTCGATGCGCAGCACGGCCAGGTCGGTCTCGGGGTCGCGGCCCACGATCTTTGCAAGATGCTTGCTGCCGTCGTGCATGGCCACTTCGATCTCGTCGGCGGCCTCTACCACATGGTTATTGGTCAGGATGTAGCCATCCTGGCTGACCACTACGCCTGAACCGAGGCCGGAGGCGCGTCGCTCGGGTTGTGTCTCGCCACCACGATCGCCGAAAAAATGGCGGAACAGCGGGTCGTTCTGGAAGGGGTGGCGCTGCGCCTTCACTTCCTTGCTGGTGAAAACGTGCACGACGGAGGGCAGTGCCTGTCGTGCAGCCTCGGCATAGCTCGGGACGGCGCCACCACGTTCAACGACGGGCGCGGTCGGTGCGCCGGTGATGGAGAACGGCAGTTGTGGTACCGCGGACTGAGCACTGCCATTCGGGCGACCCAGCCACTCGGGCTTGAAGGTGCTCACCACGAAAAGCAGGGCCAGGGCCACGGTGACGGACTGCGCAAAGATGAGCCACAGGCGCTGCATAATCGCTACCGGAATGTGATCTGGACAGGACAGAGGTATGAATCAGGAGAAGGGCCAGGGCATAGCGCGCGCGGCCTTGCGGGATTTTCTGGACAAGCTTTTTGATTGCGCCCGCGTCAAGGATTATTGTCCAAACGGTCTGCAAGTGGAAGGTTGCGAGCAGATCCGCAAGGTCGTCTGCGGGGTGACGGCCAGCCAGGCGCTGGTCGATCAGGCGATCGCCGAAGGTGCGGACGCCATCATCGTGCACCACGGCTATTTCTGGCGTGGCGAGGACAGCCGTATCCTCGGTGTGCGCAAGCAACGGCTCGCGGCTTTGCTGGCGCACGATATCAACCTGTTTGCTTTCCATCTCCCGCTGGATCTGCACACCGAGCTCGGTAACAACGTGCAGCTGGCCCAGGTGCTGGACTGGCGGATTACCGGGCGCCGCGGCGAGCAGGATCTGGTCTTCATCGGTGAGCCGGAGCGTCCGCTTACGCTGGGTGAAATGCAGGCGTTGATCAGCGAGCGGCTGGGGCGCGAGGCCTTGCTGGTGGGGGATGCGGATCGTCCGGTGCGCAGCCTGGCCTGGTGCACCGGCGGGGCTCAGGGTTATCTGGATGACGCAGTCGAAGCCGGCGTGGACCTGTACGTCTCCGGCGAAATATCCGAGAAGACCGTGCACCTCGCGCGGGAAACGGGCGTGGCCTACATCGCGGCCGGCCATCATGCGACCGAGCGCTACGGCATCCGCGCACTGGCGCAGTATCTGCGCGACAGCTTGGGGCTGGATGCACGCTTCGTGGATATCGACAACCCTGCCTGAAGGTGAGGTGTGCCCGGCGCTTCAGGGCTTGGGCGGCTCGTCTGGCTCCAGCGGATCGAGGTCGTCCAGGTTGATGTTGAGCGTGTTGGACAGTTCGGACATATCCAGCTCGAAGTCCAGCGTCTTGCTGTTGGTCGGTATCCAGGCGCTGGTGCCGACGGCGGCCGCGGGTACTGGCAGCGTAGGCGTCGCGGGTGTTGCCTCGAGCGCGGGGGAGTCTGATGGAGCATCGGGTCGGTATGCGCCCAGCTGGCCTTCGAGGATCGCCAGCAGCAGGAGCATTTCGTCGACGATGGCAAGTGGGAACCCCTGGCGCGTGCCCTGGCGGTTGTCCCGCAGCAGCTCGTGCAGATAGGCCTGGCATTCCGGCTTGCCCCAGGTCGCGCAGACCTTGTCGCGGATGTGCGCAATGTTCTCCAGCGATTCCGGCGCGCGCAGGGCCACCTCGAAATCGTCCCAGGTCACCGGCTTCACGTTGAAGGTCTTGTTGAGCTGCCCGGTCAGCGCTTCGAACTCGGCGCGCATGTCAGCGGCCTTGTACACCTCCAGCAGCTTGATCCAGGGTTTTACTGCCTGCTTCGGGTTGGCGCGGATGAACTCGGCAAGTGTCTGTGCCGCACCATGGACGCGGCCGAAAGACATCATGATCTCGGCCAGTTCGACCGCGGAGTCGTGCTCTTCCGCCGCGTCCTCGATCTGCAATACGGACGCGGGTCCCAGGCTGGCTTGCGACAGCGGGCCGACGGCGCCGTCTATGGCTGTCGAAGTGGCGGTGGCAACCGGGCTGGCATTCTGGGGCTGGTCGGGCCAGATATCTGCTGCGGTCAGCGGAGCCAGCAGGACATCTTCGTCGCGATCCGGCTCCGTGCTGGCCTGGCTGGCAACCGGCAAAGGGATGGTTGCCGGACCCGCCGCATCGCGGCGCCGGCGATAGCTGCGCCAGCCCAGCCCGCCGAGGAGGGCGACAAGCAAAGCCGCAAAGAGGCCGTAGCGCGTGGCATCTGCAGTCAGCCAGCCCGGCATCCATGATGTGCGCGCCGGCACCGGTGCGCCGACCGGCGCGACGACTGGCGCTGCTTGCGACTGGGCCTGCAACTGCGTTTCGAGGCGAGTAGCGTCAGCCTGCAGCCGTGCCTGCATCGCTTCGAGCTGGCGCAGTTTTTCGGTCAGTTCCAGCTGGGTCGTGATCTTTTCGTCCAGCGTGGCGATGAGCTGGAGTTCGGTGCGCAGGCGTTCCCGCTCGGTTTCGCCGAGCTCCTGACGTGATTCGATGATGGTGGACAGACGCAGGCTGGCGTCCCCTCCGCTATCGACACGCAGGCGATCTGCGCCAGAGGCCTCGACAGGGGCAGGCGCAGGCTGGTTGCGTCGCGCGGGGGGCTCGGTGGTGCGGGTCTCGGGGCGGCTTGTGGCGGGAGAACTTGTCACTGCTCCGGGGGCTGCTGCGGGCGCCGGCGCGGGCGTGGCGCGTGCCACGGCGCGTGCATCCGGGATCACCAGTTCGGAGCCCGCTGGCAGCGGGCTGTCTGCGCTGCCGCGCAGTCCGGGATTGAGCGTCCGCAAGGCCTGCACGAAGCGCCGCTGCATGCGACGGTCGTCCGGGTACAGGACGGCGGCAATGTTGGCAGGGCTTTCGCCTTCGACGGTGATCCAGTTGCTGGCGGTGGCCGGCTTGCCCGCCGGTGGAACGGGGGAAGGCGGGGTGGGCGCTACCGCAGTGGCGACAGGCTCCGTGGTGGCAGGGGCGATCGACGATGCTGCTGGCGGATCGAGCAGCAAGGTGTAGTCACGCCGAAGTTGCGCGCCGCAGTTGGCGCGCACAGCGAACGCCAGCGCCGGATGGAAGACCGGCCGTGCGCTGGTGATGACCAGTGTGGGCGTCCCGCCGATGCTCTGCAGACTCAGCCGGCCATCCACGAGGCCGGGCAATCCCTCGCCGGCCGGCCCGGCGGTGCTGAGGCGGAAGCAATCCGGCTCGATGCTCTCGCCCGGGCCGGGTTGTACGCTGATTTCCACGCGCAGCTGATCGCCGATCCGGCTGCTGCTGCGTGCCTCGCCGAGCCCGATCGCGATCGCCGGGCCTGCTTGCCAGGCCGCAAGCAGCGCCAGGGCCAGTCGTCCGGGGAGCGGTACGTGGGCTCTGGCCGGACGGTGCTCAACCGTCGGCGTGAGGGGCGGTGGCGCTGCAGGGAGGGTGACGCGGCGCGGGCTTGTCATGAAAGCAGGATTCTAGTGCAGTCATCGCGCCGTCTTGCGGCGAATTAAGGCCCTTCCCGTGTCTTATTGCATCGAAAATGCCATCAGGCGGCGGCTTTGGCGCCATGAAGGTCACCAGACCTTGTGCACCGCGACGCAAAGAAGTCTCATTGCGTTACAATCGCGGGCTGACTTCCGGGCCTTGTGCATGCAGGGCCGCGGAGTGTTCAAACCGCCAGGCAACCCACTCTCCTGCCGGCCTTCGCAAGCAGGCGCGGCATTCCCGTTCGAAGGGCAAACATGAAGATTCACGAATATCAGGCCAAGGAAATCCTTCGCAAGTTCGGCGTCGTGACGCCGCGCGGCATTCCTTGCTTCAGCGTCGATGAAGCGGTTGCGGCTGCTGACCAGCTCGGTGGCAACATCTGGGTGGTGAAGGCCCAGATCCACGCCGGTGGCCGTGGCAAGGGCGGTGGCGTCAAGCTGGCTCGTAGCAAGGATGAAGTGCGCACGATCGCAGGCCAGATCCTCGGCATGCAGCTGATCACGCACCAGACCGGCCCCGAAGGTCAGAAGGTGCGTCGCCTCATGATCGAAGAAGGCGCCGACATCAAGAAGGAATACTACGTTGCCGCGCTGACCGACCGCGCCACGCAGAAGGTTGCCATGATGGCGTCTTCCGAAGGCGGTATGGACATCGAGGAAGTCGCGCACAACACGCCGGAAAAGATCCTGAAGGTGTTCGTGGATCCGGCAACCGGCCTGACCACTGAACAGGCGCGCGAACTGGCTGCCGGCATCGGCGTTCCCGAGGCCTCGATTCCGCAAGCGATCGACTGCCTGCAGAAGCTCTACACCTGCTACATGGAAACCGATGCCTCGCTGGCGGAAATCAATCCGCTGATCCTCGAAGGCAACGGCAACATCAAGGCGCTGGACGCCAAGTTCGACTTCGACTCCAACGCGCTGTTCCGTCACCCGGAAATCGTCGAGCTGCGTGATATCGAAGAAGAAGATCCGGCTGAAATCGAAGCCTCCAAGTTCGATCTGGCCTACATCTCGCTGGACGGCAACATCGGTTGTCTGGTGAACGGTGCCGGTCTGGCCATGGCCACTATGGACACCATCAAGCTGTTTGGTGGCGAGCCGGCCAACTTCCTGGACGTTGGCGGTGGCGCCACGACCGAGAAGGTGACCGAAGCCTTCAAGATCATGCTCAAGAACCCTGAAGTGAAGGGCATCCTGGTCAACATCTTCGGCGGCATCATGAAGTGCGACACCATCGCCAACGGCGTGGTGACCGCTGCCCGCGAAGTGAAGCTGGCCGTGCCGCTGGTGGTGCGCATGAAGGGCACGAACGAAGACCTCGGCAAGAAGATCCTGGCCGAGTCCGGTCTGCCCATCATCGCTGCCGACACCATGGCAGAAGCCGCCCAGAAGATTGTTGCTGCCGTGGCGTAAGCCGGGCCATCAGGAGTTCAATAAATGTCGATTTTCATCAACAAAGATACCAAGGTCATCACCCAGGGCATCACGGGCAAGACCGGCCAGTTCCACACGGAAAAGTGCCAGGAATACGCCAACGGCAAGAACTGCTTCGTGGCCGGCGTGAACCCGAAGAAGGCCGGCGAGTCCATCTTCAACATCCCCATCTACGGTTCGGTGAAGGAAGCTGCCGGCGCCACCGGCGCGACCGTGTCGGTCATCTACGTGCCGCCGGCAGGTGCCGCCGCCGCCATCTGGGAAGCCGTCGAGGCCGATCTGGATCTGGCGATCTGCATTACCGAAGGCATCCCGGTCCGTGACATGCTGGAAGTGCGCAACCGCATGAAGGCCAAGGAAGCCAAGGGTGGCAAGAAGACCCTGCTGCTGGGCCCGAACTGCCCCGGCCTGATCACCCCGGACGAAATCAAGATCGGCATCATGCCGGGCCACATCCACCGCAAGGGCCGCATCGGCGTCGTGTCGCGTTCCGGCACGCTGACCTATGAGGCCGTGGCGCAGTTGACCGAAATCGGCCTGGGTCAGTCCAGCGCCGTCGGTATTGGTGGTGACCCCATCAATGGCCTGAAGCACATCGACGTGATGAAGGCTTTCAACGACGACCCCGAAACCGATGCCGTGATCATGATCGGCGAAATCGGTGGTCCGGACGAAGCCGAAGCCGCGCAATGGTGCAAGGCCAACATGAAGAAGCCGATCGTCGGCTTCATCGCTGGCGTGACGGCTCCGGCCGGCAAGCGCATGGGCCATGCTGGCGCGCTGATCTCCGGTGGTGCCGATACGGCCGACGCCAAGCTGGCCATCATGGAAGAGTGCGGTTTCAAGGTGACCCGCAACCCGTCCGAGATGGGCAAGCTGCTGAAGTCGGTGCTGTAAGCAACACATGCTTCGACAAGAACCCGGCGTCAGCCGGGTTTTTGTTGTCCGCCGCAGTGTTCTGTTTTGGTGCTAGTTGATTTCGCTGGGCATCCGCAGCGAACCAAAGTGCAATAATCGCGTCTTTCGTCTTCTTCCTTACTTCAGGCCAGCCATGGATTTCCTGACACCCGAGTTCCTCACCGCTGTATTCCAGATCATCCTGATCGACATCCTGCTCGGCGGCGACAACGCCGTCGTGATCGCGCTGGCCTGTCGCGGCCTGCCGGCCAAGCAACGCATGCAGGGCATCATCTGGGGTACAGCAGGCGCCATCATCCTGCGCGTCATCCTCATCTTCTTCGCCATGCAGTTGCTGGCCATCCCGTTCCTGAAACTGGTCGGCGCCATCCTGCTGGTGTGGATCGGCATCAAGCTGCTGCTGCCGCATGACGAGGATCACGCGAACATCGCAGCGAGCGATCGCCTGTGGGCGGCCGTCAAGACCATCATCGTGGCTGACTTCGTGATGAGCCTGGACAACGTCATCGCGATTGCCGGAGCTGCCCAGAAAGCTGGAGGTGACCATCAGGTCGCGCTGGTCATCTTCGGTCTGGTCATCAGCATCCCCATCATCGTCTGGGGTAGCCAGCTGGTCATCAAGCTGATGGACCGCTTCCCGATCATCATCACCCTGGGCGGCATGCTGCTGGGCTGGATTGCCGGTCACATGGCCTACACCGATCCGGCGATCGTCCCGTACGTACCGCAGACCGATGTGATGAAGTACGTCTTCGAGATCGGCGGCGCGCTGCTGGTGCTGGCGATCGGCAAGGCGCTGGCGGGCCGCGGCAAGCCTGCGGCTGACAAGGCGCCTTCCTGAGGCGCATGGCGCTCTACCTCACCGAACAGGATGTCGGCCGCCTGGCCGACATCCATCTGGCGCTGGATGCGGTGGAGTCCGCCCACCGTGCGCTGGCACTCGGTGAGGCGATGGACATCCCGCGTCAGCGGGTACGCACCGGCAGCGCGATGCAGCATGTCCTTCAGGCCGGCTGGCCCGCGCGCGGAGTGATGGGGTACAAGGCTTACACCAGTTCGGCCCAGGGCGCGCGTTTCTGGCTCCACCTGTTCGACAGCAGTACCGGGGAGCCCTTGGCCGTCATCGAGGCGGACCGGTTGGGAATGCTCCGTACCGGCGCGGCGAGCGGCGTGGCGGCACGTTATCTGGCCCGGCAGGATGCGCGCCGGGTGGCACTGATCGGCGCGGGCTGGCAGGCGCGCAGCCAGGTGCTGGCCATGGCCGCAGTACGTGAAGTCACGTCCTTCAAGGTTTTCGCGCGCCGATCCGATAAGCTGGAAGCATTCTGCGCGGAAATGGCCGCAGAAACCGGTGTTCCGATGGAGCCGGCTGATTCCGCGGAAGCAGCAGTTGAAGGGGCGGATATCGTCATTACTGCGACGACTTCGCCCAAGCCGGTGCTGGAAGGTGCCTGGCTCGCGCCCGGCATGCATGTAAGCGCGGTAGGCTCCAATTCCCTCGTCCGCCGCGAGCTGGACGAGGCCGCCGTGAGGCGCGCGGAGGTCGTTTGTGCCGACAGTCGCGCCAGCGCGTTTGCGGAGTCGGGCGACCTGTTGCCGTTGATCGAGAAGGGGCGACTGTTGCCCGGGGCCGTGGTTGAATTGGGAGAAGTGGTGGCAGGCTTCCGGCCTGGACGCACGGGCAACGAGCAGGTCACCTTGTTCGAATCGCAGGGCATGGCCCTGCAGGACATCGCGCTCGGGGCAGCAATCCTGCAGCGTGCGAGCGCCGCAGGTGTCGGCGTGGCGTTACCCTACTGACATTCCGTGCGGCTCCACGAGGGTGGATGCACAGGGGTTCAAGGACAGACATGGCAAAGCTGATACTGAGCATGGACGGGTTGGTGCTCAAGGAAATCCCGCTGACCAGGGAGCGCACCTCCATCGGTCGCAAGCCGCACAACGACATCCAGATCGACAATCTGGCGATCAGTGGCGAGCATGCGGCCATCGTTGCCATCCTGAACGATGCATTTCTCGAGGATCTGAATTCCACCAACGGCACCTACGTCAATGGTCAGTCGATCAAGAAGCATGTGCTGAAGGACAACGACGTCGTCGAGTTGGGCAAGTACCGCCTGAAATTCCTCAAGGACGCGCCGGACTTCTCCGCCGGCAGTACCTTCGAGAAGGCATTCGTGGCGGCGCCGGAAGCTGCAAAGCTGGGCGCCTCCGCCAAGACTCACACCGACACCATGCTGGGCTTCCAGCCCGAGACCACGCTGACCGAAGCCTCTTCGACCAGCAGCGGTGGGTGGTCGGCCGCCCAGGGCGAGCAACAGGCCGCCCCGGCCACGCCGGCTGCCGGCGAGCCGGTAGGGGTCGTGCAGATCCTGTCCGGTCGTAACGCAGGGCGCGAGCTGGACCTGTCCAAGTCGCTCACCACGCTGGGCAAGCCCGGCTTCCAGGTGGCGGTCATTACCCGTCGTCCGCACGGCTATTTCATTACCCACGTGGAAGGCGACAGCTTTCCTATTCTCAACGGCAAGCAACTCGATGCCCAGGCGCACTTGCTCAGCGATCACGACGTCATCGAGATCGCTGGCGTGAAGATGGAGTTCTACCTGCGCCCTGCGGCGTGAGTGGCGTCACGCCGTCACGAGCTTTCGGGATGCGGCGCGCGGCGCGGCTTGCCAGAATGCGGATGATGGGCGCCTGATTGCGGGCGTTTTCCGATGCGTTGCGGCCCGGTCATGGTTGACGGGTGAGGAGAGCGGGTGGAGCTGAAGGTCCTGGGTTGCAGTGGCGGCATCGGTGGGCTGGATCAGCGCACGACCTCGCTGCGCGTCGACCGCGACATCCTGATTGACTGCGGCACCGGTGCGGGCATCCTCAGCGTTGACGAACTGGTCGGTATCGACCATGTTTTCCTGACTCACGCCCACCTCGATCACATCGCGTTGCTGCCCTTGCTGGTGGATACGGTGGGCGACCTGCGGGAACGTCCGATCACGCTGTATGCCACCGATGCGACGCTGAAGCTGATCCGCTCGCATATCTTCAACTGGCTGATCTGGCCGGATTTCACCGCCATTCCCGACCGCGTCAATCCCTACCTGCGCATGCAGCCGTTGCGGGTCGGCGAGGCCGTGGAGCTGGGGGGGCGTCGCATTACCGCCATCCCGGCACTGCACTCGGTGCCGGCGGTAGGCTACTGGTTGCAGGCCGAAGGTGGCAGCCTGGTGTTCTCGGGTGACACCACGATTTCGGAGAGCATGATCGAAGCGGTTAATCGCATCCACGATCTGCGCTACCTGCTGATCGAGACTGCGTTCTCCAATTCGCAGCAGGACCTGGCGATGGCGGCACGGCATCTGTGCCCCAGCATGCTGCATCGTCTGCTGGACCGGCTGACCGGTGACCCCGAGGTGTACGTCACCCACCTGAAGCCTGGTTTTGTCGAGCGTACGGCCGAAGAGGTGCTGGCCTACACCGGTCGCCTGCGGCCTCGAATTCTGGCGAACGACCAGGTTTTCCGTATCTGAATGTGTGGTGCCGGCGCAGTGAAGCGTTGGCGGACAACAACTGATTCCGTTTCAAGAGCGCCAGGACCGCGCTCAAGCGAGTAGCCCATGTCGACTCCCAGTGCCACGCCGGCCGCCAAGGCCGGCGGAGATCTTTCCCGCCGCCTCGCGTTCTTCAAGGGGCTGCAGTCGCTCACTGCGCGCATCCACGCCACCCAGAACATCGACGAGATCATCTTCGAGGTGTCGACCGAGGTGTGCAGCCTGTTCGGTGCCGAGCGGGTGACGATCTACACCGTGGATGAGACGAAGACGACGATCAGCTCCCGCGTGAAGACCGGCCTGCACGTTGCCAAGACCATCCGCCTGCCGATCTCTGACCGCAGCATCGCCGGTTATTGCGCCATGCACCGCATGATGCTGAGCGTGCAGGATGTCTACGACGATGCAGAGCTGAAGCGTATCTCCCCCGGACTCGAGTTCCGCAAGGAGGTGGACGAACGCAGCGGCTTCCGCAGCAAGCAGATGCTGGTCGCGCCCTTGTTCAACGTGGAGGACGACGAGCTGCTTGGCGTCATGCAGCTGATCAACACCGTGCACGGCAAACCCTTCGCGCAGATCGAGGAAGAGGGCGCCCTGGGACTGGCGCAGACACTGTCCATCGCGCTGGCGCAACGCATGCGTGCCGAGGAGCCACTGCGCTCGCGCTATGACTACCTGGTGGTTTCTGGACGCCTCAACCGTGCGCAACTGGAAACTTCCAGCGAAGCGGCGCGCCAGCGTGGCATTCCTGTCGAGCAGGCATTGATCGACGATTTCAAGCTCAGCCTGGCGGATATCGGCGAGTCCATGGCGCGCTTCTACGGCGTTGGGTACGAGCCCTTCAAGCCGGACCGCATCAAGCCCATGGACCTGCTGCGCAACATCAAGCGCGAGTACGCCATGAAAAGCCGCTGGGTGCCGCTGGAAGACGGCCCCGAGGGCCTGGTGGTACTGTCACCCGACCCCGAGCAGGTAATCGGTAGCCGCGTTGCGCAGAACGTGTTCCATCACTCGAAGCTCAGCTATCGGGTGACCACCGAGCGTGAGTTCGAGCAGACGGTCGCCCAGTTCTTCGACCTGCAGATGGACGACATTGCCGTAGGCGATCTGCTGTCCGATCTCGGTGACGACGATCGTGATCCGAGCCAGAGCGACGAACTCTCCGCGGCGTCCGACAACGAGCTGGTGAAGCTGGTCAACCGCATCATCGTGGACGCACATCGCCAGGGCGCTTCCGACATCCATATCGAGCCGCGCCCGGGCAAGGAAAAGACCATCGTGCGCTTCCGCAAGGATGGTTCGCTGGTGCCCTACGTCGAGGTGCCGGCCAGTTACCGGAGCCCGCTGGTCGCGCGTATCAAGATCATGTGCGACCTCGACATCTCCGAGCGTCGCAAACCGCAGGACGGCAAGATCAAGTTCCGCAAGTACGGTCCGCTGGACATCGAGTTGCGGGTCGCCACCGTGCCGACTGCCGGTGGCATGGAAGACGTGGTGATGCGCCTGCTGGCGCAGGGCGAACCGCTGCCGCTGGACAAGCTGGCCCTCTCGGCGCACAACCTCAAGCGCCTGCAGGACACGGTGACCAAGCCCTACGGCATCTTCTTTGTGTGCGGTCCGACGGGCTCCGGCAAGACGACCACGCTGCACTCGGTGCTGAAGTACATCAACACCTCGGACACCAAGATCTGGACCGCCGAGGATCCGGTGGAAATCACCCAGCGTGGTTTGCGGCAGGTGCAGATCAACCGCAAGGCGGGACTGGATTTTCCGACCGTGATGCGCGCGTTCCTGCGGGCCGACCCTGACGTCATCATGGTGGGCGAAATGCGGGACGCGGAGACCGTCTCCATCGGCCTCGAAGCTTCCCTGACAGGCCACCTCGTTCTATCCACGCTGCATACGAACAGTGCGCCGGAGTCGGTGGTGCGCCTGCTGGACATGGGCATGGATCCGTTCAACTTCGCCGACGCGCTGCTGGGCATCCTTGCCCAGCGCCTGGCCAAGCGCCTGTGTCCGAGTTGCCGTGAGGCCTACGAACCCGAAGGTACGGACATCGACGCGCTGCTCGACGAGTACTGCGAAGATCTGCGCAAGATTCCCGCCTTTGCCGCGAATGCCGAAGCGGAGCGCGAGAGGGTGCTTGACGACTGGCTGGCACGCTTTGCCGACGACAAAGGCAAGCTGCGCCTGTTCCGCTCTGCAGGCTGCGCCGACTGCAACAACACCGGTTACCGCGGCCGGGTCGGCCTGCACGAACTCATGCTCGGCACCGACGACGCCAAGCGCAAGATCCAGACGCGTGCGCTGGTGAGCGACCTGCTGGTGACGGCACTGGAAGATGGCATGCGGACCTTGCGCCAGGACGGTATCGAGAAGGTGCTGCAGGGCCTTACCGACATGGCGCAGGTGCGAAAGGTCTGCCTGCGCTGAGGGCAGGAGGACCATCCTGCGGCGGCTCTGGCCGCACGCAGGATCCAGCCGTCTAGAACTGGGTGAACGCGGCTTCGTTCACCGGGTCGAGCACCGCGCCTTGCTCGCTGCGACGCCGGCCCGGCTTGCGTGCGGCTGCGGCGGCAGAACCATGGTTCTTGAGCTTGAAGAACTCGATGATCTGCTGCAGCTCTTCAGCCTGACCATTCATCTCTTCGGCAGTTGCTGCCAGCTCTTCCGAGTTGGAGGCATTCAGCTGCGTGGTCTGGCTGAGCTGGCTGATCGCTGAATTGATCTGGTGCACGCCCGCAGTCTGCTCCGATGATGCAGCGGTGATCTCCTGCACCAGATCGGAGGTGCGCCGGATGCTGGGCACCATCTGCTCCAGCAGGCGGCCGGCGCGCTCGGCCAGCTCCACGCTGTTGCCGGCCACGGTAATGATCTCCTGCGCGGCCACCTGGCTGCGCTCCGCCAGCTTGCGGACCTCGGCAGCCACGACTGCGAATCCCTTGCCATGTTCGCCAGCGCGGGCAGCCTCGATGGCCGCGTTCAGCGCGAGCAGGTTGGTCTGGTAAGCGATGTCGTCGATGATGCCGATGCGGTTGGCAATCTCCTTCATGGCGGTGACGGTGGAGCGGACGGCGTCGCCTCCTTCGCTGGCCTCGCTGGCAGCAGCGGTTGCCATGCCGTTGGTGGTACGCGCGTTTTCCGTGTTCTGGGTGATCGACGCGGTGATCTCTTCAATGGAGGCGCTGGTCTGTTCGACGCCGGCTGCCTGCTCGCTGGCCGCTTGCGAAAGCGATTGCGAGGTGAGGCTGATCTGCTCCGACGCGCCGGTGATCGACTCGGCACCGCGTTTTACCTCGCCCACCACCTGGGCTAGCTTGTTGACGGTGTTGTTCACGTACTCCTTCAGATCCGCGAAGGCGCCTTCGTACTGCTTGTCGATATGCTGCGTCAGGTCCCCTTCCGACAGACCCTGCATCACACGCAAGACGTCGGCAATGCTGCCGCCGGTTGTCGTCGTGAGGCGATTGAGCCCGTCTGCCATGTCCTTCTGGAAGCCCTCCAGGCCTGCCGTGTCCACGCGGGCATTGAAGTCACCGTGATTGGCCGCCTCCACCACGGCTTGCTGGCTGGCAATCACCTGGCGGAGCTGGGTCACCATGTTGCGCATCGCGGACAGCAGTTGGCCGGTTTCATCACGCGAGGAGCTGTCGATCTGCATGCTGAGATCGCCACGCGCCAGTCGGTTCGCAACGCTGACGGCTTCCTGCAGTGGCCGCACGATGCTGCGGGTAAGGGCCCATGCAATGCCGCCACCCAATAGCAGGGCAACCGCGCCCAGAGAGAACATCCAGAGCCGGGCGGTGTGATATTGCTGCAGGGCCGAATCGTGGTCGACCTTGGTGGCTTCCTCCTGCAGGCCGAGGTTTTCGTCGATGGCGTCCTGCCACCGCGTCGACGCCGGCGCAGCCTTCTCGACCAGAAGTTTGCGGGCCTCTACGTCCTTCCTGGTCATCGCGAGTTCCAGAACCTTGTTGTTGAGCGGCCGTGCCTCTTCTTCGCTGGAATGTATGCGTGCGCGGATGGCCTTGGCCTTGTCACTGGGCGGCGGAAACTGCTCGAGTGCCGTACGGGCGGTGTTGTAGTGCGCCCGGGCATCGTCGATCTTCTTGTGTTCCGTCGCCTGCGCGCTGGGGTCGTCGAGCAGCACGATGGTGCGCATCACCCGCGCAACGATGTGGACCGATTCCGACATCTCGCTGAGCAGGCGCGTCTTCTCGTTGTTGACGGTGACGATGCCCTCCAGCCGCGCTTCGATTGCCGCCATGCTCATGATGCCGGCGACGATGAGCACGACCAGCAAGGTGAGGACTGCACCAAAGCCAGCTGCAAGCCGGCTTCCGATCTTCATGTTGGAAAACATGGACCCTCCTTGTCACGGACAGAGGAGGCATTCATGAAAGCTCATGACCAAGCCGCAGTCATTCCTTTGTCATGGAATGCCAGAGCAACTGTCTACGACGAGCCTGCAGGCGGCTGAAGTCGCCTTGCCCTAAGGGGCAGGTGATAGCGGCCTAAGTAGACGCAGACGTGGATAGATCGAAGCGCTGCGGCGCCAGCTGGGCGACGAGAGCCTGCTCCAGCGGTAGTGGCTCGCCCTCCAGCTGACTGGCCAGCAATTCGGCACACAGGCTGCCCCATACGAGGCCGCGTGCGCCGAAGCCGCTGAGCAGGGACAAGCCAGGCTGGCCGGCGGTGCCTACCACCGGCAGCTTGTCCAGCGTCACCGGGCGCAGGCCGACGCGGCCGGACAGACCGGTGGGGGGCAGCCCTTTGGCATATCCGGGCAGCATCCGCTGCAGCTTGTCGAGGTTTTCGGCGTGCTCATCGTCGCGCAGTGTCATGTCCAGGTCGTCCACCAGGAAGCTCGCGCCGGTGGGGATCAGGCCATCGACCTCAGGGGTGACGTAGCCCTGCCCGCAGACGACGCTCTTCAGCGTGGCGACGCTTGCGGCGTGCAGATGGCTTACCTGGCCGCGGGCAGGCCGAAGTGGCAGGCGCGGGAAACCGCCGAGGCGACGCGCATCGTGGGCGTTGGCAAGGATCAGGTTCGGTGCCGCGGCGATCAGCCGGCCGTCATCGTCGATGGCCTGCCATGCTCCGTCGAGGAGGTGAATGCGGGCGACCCGGCTGTCATAGTGAGTGTGCAGCCGGGCGCCGGCTGCCGCCAGGCTGGCGTTACACAGGCTGCCGGGCTGTATCCAGCCGCCATGCGGAAACCACCAGCCACCCTGTGCGCAAGGCTGACCGCACAGGGTGGCGGCTTCTGCTGCATCCACCCAGCGTACGAACTCGGCGGGGAGTGCCAGTGCAGCGATGGCCTCGCGCTGTTTGCTAGCCTGACGTTCGTCGCGGGCTACATGGAGAGCGCCGCAGCTATCGCCGCGAACCGTGTGGCTGGCTTGTGCCAGCCGGGCGAAATGACCCAGAGCGAAGCTGAAGCCCGCGCGGGTGAGGCGTGACAGCGGTTTGTCGTCAGCACTGGGCACGGGGCGGAAGGCGCCGGCGATGTTGCCGGAGGCCGCCTGTGCGGGACCGTCAGCGGCATCCACCAGGTCCACCGTCCAGCCGCGTAGCGCCAGACGCTCGGTGATTCCGCAACCAGCCAGCCCGGCACCGATGACGAGCGCATGCCGGGTCACCGGGGGCGATGCGCTGGCCGTGCCATCGCGCTGGCCCACCAGCATGTCGCGCTTGCCACCGAAGCCGGGGCGTTTCTCGGTGCTGAAGCCGGCTTCGGCCAGGCCCCGGCGAACTGCCGAGGACACCGACCAGGTGGCCAGCGTGCAGCCGGGACGCGCGAGGGCGGCCAGTGCTGCGAAGACTGGCGGACTCCACATGTCCGGGTTGCGGTCCGGCGCGAAGCCGTCCAGGTAGATCGCGTCCGCCCGGGCGACCAGTTGCGGCAGGGTGTCTGCGGCGTCGCCGAAAAGCAGGCTCAGCACTACTCGGCCTCCATCCAGCTCGACGCGGTGAAAGCCGGGTACCAGCAGCGGCCAGCGCTCGCACAGCTCGGCACTCAGCGCCGCAGGAACACCGGCGTCGCGGTGGGCCAGGGCGAGATCCGCGGCGGGGAACGGGTGCTTCTCGGTGGCGACGAAATGCAGCCGCCCGCAACGTCGGGAGTCGTCTCGCCAGGCTGCCCAGGTGGCGAGGAAATTGTGGCCAAGCCCGAAGCCGGTCTCGACGATGCAGAAGCGGTCTTCCCCTTGCCAGCGCGTCGGCAGGTCATTGCCCCTCAGGAAGACACTCTCGGCCTGAGCCAGGGCTCCTGCCCGGGTATGGAAGACATCGCCGTAGGCAGCGGAATAGGGGGTCCCGTCCCGGTATTTCAGGCGGGCAGGCAGAAGCGGGGTCGGGCGATACGGGGCAGGCACGGCAGGAGTGTAAAGGTACGTATGGGGTGCGGCTGCCCTAGAACTTTGGCTTACGCTTTGACGTCAAAAGGCCGCGTCTGTAATAGGTGGCAAGAATGAGGTAGCAAGAACAGGCATCAAGAACAGACAGCGAAAACAGGCCGCAAATATTCCTGATCGTTAATCGACGGAGGATGTCCGCCATGAGTCAGAAGTCTGCAGCACCCCTGGTCAGCCAGGAAGTCATCGCACTGTACGACGAATACACCCACGCGCCTCTGGAGCGACGGGTGTTCATGAAGCGCCTGACCGCGATCACCGGCAGTACCGCGGCGGCGTACACCGTGTTGCCGCTGCTGGAGAGTAACTATGCACAGGCGCAACTGGTGAAAGGTGACGACACCCGTCTTGCGTACGAGCGGGTGAGTTTTCCGGGTGCCGGCGGCGATCTGCGTGGTTACCTGACCTACCCGAAGACGGCGACCGGCAAGCTGCCGGCAGTCATCGTGATTCCCGAGAACCGTGGCCTCAACCCGCACAACGAGGACGTGGCACGCCGTCTGGCCCTCGCAGGCTACCTGGTGCTGGCCGTGGATTATCTGACCCCGGTGGGGGGCACGCCGGCGGACGAAGACCGCGCCCGTGAGCTGATTTCGAAGCTGGATCCGGCACAGGTGCTGGGCAACAGCCAGGCGGCCGTGCAGTACCTGAAGGCGCACGCACGTTCGACAGGGAAAGTCGGCGTGGTCGGCTTCTGCTGGGGAGGGCGTGAAGCCAACCGCCTCGCGGCGTCCGGTGCGGATATCGGTGGAGCGGTGGCCTATTACGGAGCCGTGCCGGCCAATCTGGCCGAGGTTCCGAACATCAAGGCGCCGCTGCTGTTGCACTACGCCGGGACTGACGAGAACGTGAACAAGGGGTGGCCGGGATACGAGGCCGCGCTCAAGGCCGCCGGGAAGAAGTACGAAGCCCATATCTACGAGGGCGGCATCCACGGCTTCAACAACGAGACCAGCGCGGCCCGCTACAACGAAACCCTGGCCAAACTGGCCTGGCAGCGCACGCTGGACTTCTTCGCGAAGAACCTCGCCTGAGCGTCTCCGGACGTGCCGTCCCGTCAGTCGGGGCGGCTTGCTGCGGGCTCTCTCCCATCCGGCATGCGCTAGACTCCCCGGCGCCACGCCGTGGTGGCGCGTCCGCCCGGACCGCTGAACGACTGACGGGGGTTTCATGAGAAAGATTCTGTGTGCGGCCGTGCTGGGTGCGCTGTTGCTGACGCATGTGGCATCGGCGCAGGAGCGACCGCTGCGTTTCGTCGTCACCGGCGGCCTCACCTTCGGCGGCGATACGCTGATCACCACCAACTACACGAACGGGCGGTCCTACGACACCAAGGCGGGTGGCCTGGTGCAGATGGGCGGTGGCGTGCTGTGGCAACCGTCGAAATTGCCGCTCGCCCTGCAGGCAACGATCAACTTCCACTCGGATGGGAGTATTGCCCGCGACGGCGACTCCAGCTTCACGCGCTTCCCCTTGGAGCTGATCGGCTTCTATCTGCCGCATCAGGACTGGCGGATCGGCGCCGGCGTGCGCTACGTGATGAGCCCGGAGGCGGAAGCCCACCAGGATGGCTATGCCGACACGGAGCTGGAGTACAAGGACACGACGGGTTTTGTCGTCGAGGCGGGCTACCAGGCGTTCAGCAATGGCTGGGTGAGCCTGCGTTACGTGAGCGAAGAGTACGAACTGGAATCCGCGCGTTACGGCAATTCTTCTTTCAACGTCTCCAACGTGCGCAAGGCGGACGGTAGCCACGTCGGCGTGTTCTTCAGTTACAACTTCTGAAGCTTGCAAGTGCAAACAGAAAAGCCCGTCCTTCGACGGGCTTTTCTGTTTGCGGGCCGCCGACTTCAGGGCATGAACTGACCACCGTTCACGTCGATGATCTGGCCCGTGATGTAGCCGCTGGCGGCATGCGAGGCGAGGAAGACGAAGGCCGGCGCAATGTCTTCCGCTTGCCCGAGACGACCCAGCGGGATGCCACTGGCGATCCTTGCCTTGGTCTCGGCTGTCTTGTCGGCATGGAATGCGGTGTCCACCGTGCCGGGAGACACCGTGTTGAAACGGATCCCGTCGCCCGAGTGGTAGTCCACCCAGTTCTTCTGCACGTTGTGCAGGGCTGCCTTGGTGGCGCCATACAGCGATGCGCCGGGGCCGCCCCCTGTGTGACCGGCGATCGAACCGACAAGGATCACCGAAGAGGTCTTGCCGCTCGCCTGCGCGGCAGCCTTCAGGTGCGGCAGCGCGAAGCGGGTGGTCATGAGGGCAGAGCGGACGTTTACATTGATGACATCCGCAAAGAAAGCATCGTCGATCTGATCCAGCGGCTTGCGCGCGACAAGCCCGCCGGCATTGTTGATCAGCACGTCGATGCCGCCGAAGCGAGCGACGAATTCGCTGACCATGCGTTCGCAATCGGCGGTGCTGGCGATGTCGGCCTGGAAGAACTCGGCTTCGCCCCCTTTGCTGCGCAGATCGGCGAGCAGGGTGTCGAGGTTCTCCGGCTTGCGACGCCCATTGAGGCCGACCTTTGCGCCCAGCTGGGCGAAGGCCTGTGCCGCGGCGAGGCCGATACCCATGGTGGAGCCGGTGATGAGGATGCGTTTGCCTTTGAGGTCTTCGAAGTACATGCGGGGATTCCTCTTGGTCGGGATGTGATGTCGGAATGCAAAAGGGCCGGCGAACCGGCCCTTTGTGAAGCGCAGCGTGTTACAGGCCGAAGTACTGGTCGGCGTTCTTGTAGCAGATGCCTTCGACGATCTCGCGCAGCAGCTTCCAGTCCTGCGGGAATTCACCGTTCTCGACCCAGCCACCGATCATGTTGCAGAGGATGCGGCGGAAGTATTCGTGGCGGGTGTAGGACAGGAAAGAGCGCGAGTCGGTCAGCATGCCGACGAAGGCGCCCAGGTTGCCCAGCTGCGACAGGGCGGTGATCTGGCGGATCATGCCGTCCTTCTGGTCGTTGAACCACCAGCCGGAACCGAACTGCATCTTGCCGCGCACCTTGCCGTCCTGGTAGTTGCCGATCATGGTGGCCAGCACTTCGTTGTGGATCGGGTTCAGGCAGTACAGCACGGTCTTCGGCAGCAGGTCGTCGCCATCCAGTGCATCGAGGAAGCGCGCCAGCTTGGCGGAGATCAGGTCGTCGCCGATCGAGTCCCAGCCGGTGTCCGGGCCGAGGTTCTTGAACTGGCGGGTGTTGTTGTTGCGCTGGGCGCCGATGTGCAACTGCATGGCCCAGCCACGGCGGGCGTACTCGCGGCCCAGGTGCAGCATGATCGCCGTCTTGAACTCGTCGGCCTGCTGCTTGCTGACCGGCTGGTTACCCATGGCTTGCGCCAGCGTGGCGCTCAGCGTCGCTTCCGACGCTTCCGCGAAGAAGGCCAGGTCGATGGCGTGATCGGACAGCTTGCAGCCGTTGGCAGCGAAGTAGTCCAGACGCGCATCCAGCGCCTTCAGCAGGTCGGCGAAGCTGTTGATGGCGACGCCGGACACGTCGGCCAGCTTGCGGATGTAGTCCTGGAAGCCGACGCGATCGATGTTGAAGGATTTGTCCGGGCGGAAGGTCGGCAGCATCTTGACCTTGAAACCGGAATCGGCGGCCACCGCCTTGTGGTAGTTCAGGTCGTCGACCGGGTCGTCGGTGGTGCACACCACGCGCACGTTGGAGCGCTCCATCAGGCCACGGGCGCGCAGCTCGGGCTTGGGCAGCTGGGCGTTGGTCACTTCCCACAGCTCGTCGGCGGTGGCGGCGGAGATCAGCGTCTTCGTACCGAAGTAGCGCTGCAGCTCCAGGTGGCTCCAGTGGTACAGCGGGTTGCCCACGCCGTAGGGCAGGGCGGCGCAGAAGCGGCGGAATTTTTCCTGGTCCGGCTGGTTGCCGGTGATGAAGTCCTCGGTGATGCCGGAGGAGCGCATGAAGCGCCACTTGTAGTGGTCACCACCCAGCCAGATCTCGGTGATGTTGCGGTACTGCTTGTTCTCGGCGACTTCCACCGGCGGCAGGTGGCAGTGGTAGTCGATGATGGGCTGCGGCGCCGCGAACTCGTGATAGAGCTTCTGTGCGGTGGGGGTTTCGAGCAGGAAATGCTCGTCCATGAAGTTCTTGGCCATGCTTTAAGTCTCCAACTGCAGTACAGACGAAAGTTGTCTGACTAATTGTACGCTTGCTTAGACGCCCGCATAAGCGGAAAAACCGCCATCCACCGCCACGATGGTGCCTGTGACAAAACCTGACGCTTTCGGCTCCACCAGCCACAGCAGCGTTCCGATCAGTTCGTCCGCTTCGCCGAAGCGGCGCATCGGTGTCTGTGCGATGACCTTGCGCGCGCGCGGCGTGAATTCGCCGTCGTCCTGGATCAGCAGCTTGTGGTTCTGCTCGGTGATGAAGAAGCCGGGCGCGATCGCATTCACCCGCACGCCGCTCTGTGCGAGGTGCGTCGCGAGCCATTGCGTGAAGTTGCTGACCGCGGCCTTGGCGTTGCTGTAAGCCGCCACTTTGGTGAGCGGCTTGAAGGCGCTCATCGAGGAGATGTTGATGACGGTGCAGCCACTGCGACCGAGCATCTGCTTCGCGAACACCTGGGTGGGCAGCAGGGTGCCCAGCAGGTTGAGGTCGAACACGAAGCGGTAGCCCTCCATGTCCAGGTCGAAGAAGGTGGTATTGGCGGGGTCGGCCTCAGCCTGCTCCGCATCGTAGTACTCGAGGTTGCTGACGCCCTTCGGATGGTTGCCGCCTGCGCCATTGATCAGGATGTCGCAGGCACCGTAGGTGTCGGCGATCTGTTGCGCCGTGCGCTCCAGTGCCGCGCGGTCGAGTACGTCGCAGCTCACGCCGGTGGCGATGCCGCCGCTGGCTTCGATCTCGCCGGCCAGCTTTTGCGCCTTGGCGAGATCGCGACCGATGATGACCACCTTCGCGCCACAAGCGGCCAGCGCCCGGCACATCGCGGAGCCCAGGATGCCGGCGCCGCCGGTGACGACGGCAACCTTGTTGTTCAGATCAATGGAAAACGGGAGTGCGCTCATGCGGTGGCGGCTTCCTTGGTTTGCTTCGGGGAAAGTTTGCTGACGGCTTCCCACAGACCGTTGAGATAGACGGCGCCGAGAGCGCGGTCATACAGGCCATAGCCGGGCTTACCGGTCTCGCCCCAGATCATGCGGCCGTGGTCGGGGCGGACGTAGCCTTCAAAGCCGACGTCATGATAAGCCTTGATGATCTCGGCCATATCCAGCGAACCTTCGCAGGACAGGTGGGCGGATTCGAAAAAGGTGCCGTCTTCCTGCACGGCTACATTGCGCAGATGGCCGAAGGGAATACGGCCCATGCCGCCGAACTCGCGCACCAGCGACACGATGTTGTTGCACAGGTCTGCGCCCAGCGAACCCGAGCACAGGGTGATGCCGTTGGCGGGGGTGTCGACGATCTTCACCAGTCTCATCAGGTCGTCGTGGTTCTTCACGATGCGCGGCAGGCCGAAAATGGGGCGGGGCGGATCGTCCGGGTGCATCGCCATGCGGATGCCGACTTCCTCCGCGACTGGAATGATGCGCTTGAGGAAGTACTCCAGGTTGGCCCACAGTTGATCTTCGCCAACGTTCCTGTACTCATCGAGCAGGGACTTCAGTTGTTCGGGTTTGTAGCTGCTATCCCAGCCCGGCAGGGAGATGCCTTGCTCGGGGTCGATCTTCGCGACCGCATCGGCGTCGAAGGCCAGCGTGAGCGAGCCGTCCGGCAATTCCATCGCCATTTCGGTGCGGGTCCAGTCGAAGACCGGCATGAAGTTGTAGCAGATGACCTTCACGCCAGCGGCCGCGCAGTTGCGGATGTTCTGGCAGAAGTTGTCGATGAGGCGGTCTCGCGTCGGTTTGCCGAGCTTGATGTCCTCGTGCACCGGTACGCTTTCGACGACGTCGAACTTCAGGCCGACACCTTCGATGCGCGCCTTCAGCGCCTGCAGTTTGTCGAGGGACCACACTTCGCCCACCGGCACATCGTAAATAGCGGATACGATGCCGTACATGCCGGGAATCTGGCGGATGTATTCCAGCTTGACCGGGTCGTTCTCGCCGTACCAGCGGAATGTCATTTTCATGGAGCGCTCCTCGGGCATTGCCTGTTGATCGGCAATTCCAATATAGGGAAGGAAGGCGGAAGTAGCGCTACCGCCGTGAGGGCAGAGCAGTAACTTCCGGGCTGGTTTATAACTTGTATGGTAGTATATTTATCGTGGTCGGCGCGTCAAGCAAAATGCGCGGGCCAGTTTGCAGCGAGCATCAGATGAGCACCATTCTTCCCCTGCGTCCCGACAACCAGTCCTCCATTGCGGCCCAGATCCACCGCCGCTTGAGGGAAGACATCGTGCGCGGCGCCCTGGCTCCCGGGCAGGCCCTGTCAGAGAGTGAAATCTCCACCCGTTACGGCATCAGCCGCCAGCCGGTGCGGGAGGCTTTCATCCGGCTGGCCAACGACAGCCTGGTCAGCATTCAGCCGCAGCGCGGGACGTTCGTCGTGCGCATCTCGGTCAAGGAAGTCATGGACGCGCGTTTCGTCCGTGAGGCGGTGGAAGTCGCGGTCGTGCGCGAGGCGGCCCGCGTTGCGTCCGGGCTTGCGGTCGACGCATTGCGCGAACTCGTCGAGTGCCAGCGACAGGTGGAGGTGGGCGACAACGATGCGTTCCTCGCGCTGGACGAAGCCTTCCACCAGGAGCTGGCGCACGCCGCGGGGCGTCGCTCTGCCTGGCAGGCGGTCGATCGCATCAAGGCGCAGATGGACCGCGTCCGCTACCTGAGTTACGAGGCGGCAACGCCGGTGGAGCGCTTGATTGCCCAGCATGAGCGCATCGTGGATGCGATTGCCGCGCGCAATCCGGATGCGGCGGAGGCCGGTATGCGTGCGCACCTGGAGGAAATCCTGGAGTCGCTGCCGGAGATCGCACGCCAGTATCCGGAAGTGTTCGAGCGCTGAGACCGGCATCCGAGCCGGATCAGGACAAAGACAAAGGGCCGCTGGAAAGCGGCCCTTTGTCTTTGCTCCGTGCGCGGCAGGAGCGCGATTCAGCGCTCGACCTTCGGGTCCCGCATCATCAGGTGTTCGACGACATCGCGCGGCGATATCTTTCCGTCCAGCACTGCCGAAACCGCACGGGTGATCGGCATCTCTACACCGAGAGAGTCGGCGCGCTGAACGACAACGCGACAGGTGAGCACGCCTTCGGCGACGTGTCCCAGCTGTTCGAGAATCTGCGGAAGCGCGAGTCCTTGTGCCAGCATCAGGCCAACCCGGCGGTTGCGCGACAGGTCTCCGGTGCTGGTGAGGATCAGGTCGCCCATGCCCGCGAGCCCCATCAGCGTTTCACGTCGCCCGCCAAGTGCCTCGGCCAGACGGGCGATCTCGGCCAGGCCGCGGGTCACCAGCGCCGCACGGGCGTTGTGGCCGTAGCCCAGGCCGTCGGTGATGCCGGCTGCGATCGCGAGCACGTTCTTGACCGCTCCACCGATCTCGGCGCCGACGACGTCGTCGTTGGCGTACAACCTCAGGCGGGGGTGGTGCAGGGTCTGGACCCAGTGCGTGGCGAAGCCAAGATCCGTAGCGGCGAGAGTGATGGCGCAGGGCAGGCCGCGCGCTACTTCATCGGCAAAGCTCGGGCCGGTCAGCACGCCGTACGGCACGCCGGCAGGCAGCTCGGCATCGGCGACTTCGTGGGGCAGCAAGGCCGTGCTGGCTTCGAAGCCCTTGCAGGCCCAGAGTACCGGCGGGCAGGCGGGCAGACGAGCGAGGCTGTGCAACGTAGGTCGCAGGCCTGCTACCGGTGTCACCACCAGCGCGAGCTCTGCCTCCGCGCAGGCCTTTGCCAGGTCGTCATGCAGACTGATGCTGGCGGGCAGCTCGAACCCGGGCAGGTAGCGTTCGTTCCTGCGGCTGCGTGCCATGTCGGCGACATGATCCGCCTCGTGCGACCACAGGCTGACGACGTGTTGCGGTGCGTAGGTCAGGGCGAGTGCAGTGCCCCAGGCGCCTGCACCCAGTACGGCAATACGCGCCATCAAAGGCCCCAGACGGTTTTCAGCGGCACGAAGCCGATCTGGCCATCGCGATGGCGGACGCGCACCCAGCCATTCGCCGGCGGTTCCAGCAGCTCGAGTACGACATCCTTGCTGGCGGAGAACACGACGGGCGCCGTGTCGCTGGCGGTCAGGCGAGCGTCAGCGCTGGGTGTGGTGACGATCAGCTGGCGCTGGGTGGCGAGCAGGTTGCGTTCCACCCAGCCAAGCCCGCCGCCCTGTTCGCGGATCTTGATCCAGCCCTCCAGCGACACGATGACTTCCACCGGCGTGCCCTTGAGCAGGATGAACAGGGGCTTGGCCTGGCGGGAACCGGCGTCATAGACGATGGCGTTGTCGGTCAGGCTGCGGTACTCCAGCGCCTGGGCGGCGCTGGAGACGAACAGACCGGCGATCAGCAACAGGGCGCCGCGCATGGTCTTACTGGATGATGGGCGAAGCTTCAGCCTGCTGCTGTTGCTGCAGGCGGGCGTGGTACATGCCTTCGAAGTTCACCGGGTTCAGCAGCACCGGCTGGAAGCCGGCGCGGGTGACGGCGTCGGAAATCGCTTCGCGGGCATACGGGAACAGGATGTTGGCACAGCCGATCATCAGCACCGGCTCGATCTCCGCTTCCGGAATGTTGCGCAGCTGGAAGATGCCGGCCTGTGCCACTTCCACCAGGAACATGGTGGTCTCGCCAGCCTTGGCGGTCACGGTGCTCTTCAGGGTGACTTCGAAGAAACCGTTCTCGATGGCATTGGCCGCGGTGGACAGTTCGACGTTCACTTCCGGCTGGGTACGGTCGAGGTAGATCGCCGGTGCGTTCGGCACTTCGACCGACAGGTCCTTGACGTAGATCTTCTCGATGTTGAACAGGGGTTGTTGTTGCTCGTCAGCCATTTCAGTTGTCTCGTTGATGGTTGTTGCGGTTCGGGTTTCAGCTATTGCCGGAACTGGCGCCGGCCAGCAGTGCGTCCAGCTTGCCGTCGTGCTCCAGCGCGTACAGGTCGTCGCAGCCGCCGACATGCGTGTCGCCGATGTAGATCTGCGGCACGGTGCGGCGACCGGTGCGTTCGATCATGGTGTCCCGCTCGCCGGGGTCCAGGTCGACACGGATCTTCTCGATGTCACTGACTCCCTTGCGGCGCAGGAGTTGCTCGGCGCGCACGCAGTACGGACACACGGCCGTGGCGTACATGATGATGCGCGGCATGGCGCTTACTTGCGGCCCTTGACCAGCGGCTGGCTGGCCTGCGCCCAGGCATCGATGCCACCGTCCAGGTTGACGGCGCGTTCGAAGCCAAGCTTGGCGAGGGTTGCGCGTGCTCCGCCGGAGCGGTTGCCACTCTGGCACACGACGATGACAGGTTTGTTCTTGAGCTTGTTCAACTCGCCAGCGCGGTTTTCCAGCTCACCGAGCGGGATGTGGCGGGCGTTGGGCAGGTGGCCGCGTTCGAACTCGGCAGCTTCGCGTACATCGATCACGGCGGCGTCTTCACGATTGATCAGTGTGACGGCCTGGGCGGGCGATACGCCGAAGCGGCCGCCACCTCGAAACATGGGGGCCAGCAGCATGCCGCCGCTGACGAGTGCGATCACGATCCAGAAAACGTTTTGGGTCAGGAATTCCATGCGCAGGGACAAAAAAGAAAAGCGGAAAGGGAAGCAGAATCTGCCTGCCGGTCTGGCGGCTCGGGCAATCCGATACAATATCATCTTTGGCGCCAGGCCTTCTTTCCCCCTGCTGTTGCAACCCTCCGAATAGGTTAGAACCCATGTACAAGATCGTATTGCTGCGTCACGGCGAGTCCACCTGGAACAAGGAAAACCGCTTCACCGGTTGGACCGATGTGGACCTGACCGAGCACGGCGTCAACGAAGCCATTGCCGCTGGCAAGCTGCTGAAGAAGGAAGGCTATGCCTTCGACATCGCTTTCACGTCCGTCCTGAAGCGCGCCAACAAGACCCTGAACGTCGTGCTGGAACAACTGGACCAGCTGTGGATTCCCGTCGAACATTCGTGGCGCCTGAACGAGCGCCACTACGGCGCCCTGCAAGGCCTCAACAAGGGCGAGACCGCGGCCAAGTTCGGCGACGATCAGGTGAAGGTGTGGCGTCGTTCCTACGACGTGCCGCCGCCCGCGCTGGAAGATGGCGATGCCCGTCTGGAGACCAACGAGCCGCGTTACGCCAACCTGAAGGACGGCGAATTCCCGCGCACCGAATGCCTGAAGGACACGGTTGCCCGCTTCGTGCCGTACTGGCTGGAAACCATCGCTCCGGTGGTCAAGTCCGGCAAGAAGGTGATCATCGCCGCCCACGGCAACAGCATCCGCGCGCTGATCAAGTACCTGGACAACGTGTCCGAAGGCGACATCGTCGAACTGAACATCCCGACGGCACAGCCGCTGGTGTATGAGCTGGATGCCGATCTGAAGCCGATCAAGCACTACTACCTCGGCGATGCCGATGCGATCGCTGCCGCCATGGCCGCCGTCGCCAACCAGGGCAAGGCCAAGGCCTGATGCATCGCCTGCGCATGCGCTGCCTGCTGGCCATCTTCCTGGTGGCCGGCGTGGCGCATGCCGCGCCGATCGATGACCGGCGCGATGAACTGAAAGGCCTGCGGGCGCAGATCGGCGCCCTGCAGGCCGAAATCTCCCAGAGCGAGGATGTCCGCGAAGACGCTGCCGACCTGTTGTCGGAGGTCGAGCGGAACATTTCCGGTGCCCAGCGCCGCCTGCGCGAAATCCAGCTGATGCGCGGCCGGCTGGACGCCGAGATCGTCCGCCTGGTCGAAGAGCAGGCCCGCCTGCAGGCCGAGGTCGATGCCCAGCGCCAGCGCCTGGGTGACACCCTGTACCGCATCTACGTCGAAGGGGGGCAGGCCGGTGCGCGTCGCTTCCTCGGCGGGGACGACCCCAACCAGCTCGCCCGCGATGCCTACTACCTGGAGCAGATCGCCCGCCAACGCGCGCGCGCCATCGACGAGGCCCGGGTATCGCTGAGCAACCTGCAGACCGTGCTGGCCGAAGTGGAAGCCAAGCGTGCCCAGCTGCTGGCGCTGGAGACCGAGCGCAAGGGGCAGCAGAAGGAACTGAGCGCCCAGCGCGCCCAGCAACGCGCCGTGCTGAACGCGGCCGCCGAGAAACTGCGCGCCCAGCGGCGCGAGATGAAGTCCTTGCAGCGCGACGAAGCGCGCATGGAAAAGCTCATCCAGGGCCTGGACCGCATCGCCCGCAGCAATCCGCCCCCTGCAAAACCACGCAATCCCGCCGTGAACAGACCCGCGCAGGCCGGGGCATCGCAGCCGGCTGCCGGCGAGCGGGTCACCGGCATCGCCAGCGACGTGGCAAGGCCTGAAGATGGCGGTGACGGGGCCTTCGCTGCCCAGCGTGGAAAGCTGCGTTGGCCGGTGCGTGGCGAACTACTGGGCCGCTTCGGTGCTCAAAGAGCGGAAGGTGGTAGCTGGCGGGGGGTGATGATCCGCGCCGCAGGTGGTAGCGAGGTTCGTTCGGTGGCCGGTGGCCGTGTGGCTTTTGCGGACTGGCTGCGGGGTTTTGGCAACCTCATCATCGTGGACCACGGTGAGGGTTACATGAGTATTTACGGCAACAACGAGTCGCTGTTCAAGTCGCCGGGCCAGCCCGTGCGACAAGGCGAATCGATTGCCAGCGTAGGCGCCACCGGGGGCGCGGAAGAATCCGGCTTATACTTTGAAATACGCTATCGCGGTCAGCCGCAAGACCCCGTCAAATGGATGACGGGGCGCTGATGCAGGTGTGCCCACCCACAGGCGCAACGGAGAAATAATGAGCAGCAAGTTCAAGCAGGCAGGTCTGGTAATGAGCGGCGTCGTCGTCGGCGTCCTGTTGAGTCTCCACTTCTCCGCGCGTGCCGATCGCGAAGGGCCGACTCCCCTGCCGGTCGAAGAGATGCGAGCCTTCGCCACGGTCTTCGAGGCAATCAAGCAGAACTACGTCGACCCGGTCGACGACAAGAAACTGGTCAAGAATGCGGTGAGTGGCATGGTGTCCGGCCTGGATCCGCACTCCACGTACCTCGACCAGGAAGAGAAGCGGGACCTGCAGGTCTCGATCAGCGGCGAGTTTGGCGGCCTCGGTATCGAGGTCGGCATGGAAGACGGCTTCGTCAAGGTTGTCTCTCCGATCGAGGACACGCCGGCCTTCCGTGCTGGCGTGAAGGCGGGTGACCTGATCGTCCGTCTCGACAACGAGTCCGTGAAAGGCCTGTCGCTCAATGACGCCGTCAAGCGCATGCGTGGCAAACCAGGCACCAAGATCAACCTGACCATCGCCCGCAAGGGGGCCGAGGCGCCCATCGAGGTGACCCTGACCCGCGAGGTCATCAAGGTGCAGAGCGTCAAGTCCAAGCTCATCGAGCCGGGCTACGGCTACGTGCGCCTGACCCAGTTCCAGCGCAACACCACCAGCGACCTGGTGCGTCACCTGGATCGCATCTACAAGCAGGGCCCGGTGAAGGGTCTGGTACTGGACCTGCGCAACGACCCGGGTGGTCTGCTCAACAACGCCGTGGGCGTGTCGGCGGCCTTCCTGCCGAAGGACGCACTGGTGGTCTACACCGATGGCCGCCTCCCGGACGCCAAGACCAAGTTCTTCGCTTCGCTGGACTACTACCGTGCTGACAACAGCGGTGACGATCCGCTGAAGGGCCTGCCGGTCGAAGCCAAGAAAGTGCCCATCGTGGTGCTGGTGAATGGTGGCTCGGCCTCCGCTTCGGAGATCGTGGCCGGCGCGCTGCAGGACTACAAGCGCGCCACCATCCTCGGCACGCAGACCTTCGGCAAGGGCTCGGTGCAGAGTGTCATCGACCTGCCTGGCGGTACCGCAGTGAAGATCACGACGGCGCGTTACTTCACGCCGAATGGCCGCTCGATCCAGGCCAAGGGCATCGAGCCCGATCTGCTGGTCGAAGAGACCGCCGGCGCAAACTTCCCGCGCCTGCGCGAGGCCGACCTGCAGGGTCACCTGTCCAACCCGAAGGACGGCGCTGCCGTACCGGCGAGCCCCAAGGCTGTGGAAGAGAAAGCACCGCGCGCCGAGCCGCCCGCGAAGGTAGAGAACACTCCGCCGATCGAGTTCGGTACCAAGGGTGACTTCCAGTTCGAGCAGGCACTCAATCACCTGAAAGGTCTGCCGGTGCAGACCAAGCCGGTGACGCCGACTGCCGATGCCTCGGCTCCCGCTGTGACGCCGGTGGCACCGCCGGAAAAGGCCAAGTAAGCCGCGCTGCTTGGCGCAAAGACAAAACGGCCCGCGATGCGGGCCGTTTCTCTTTCAGCGCGTACTTGGGTGCGGAGCAAGCGTGCGTTGCGGCTTGGCGAATGAAGAGCGCCGTGCGCACAGACACGCATTCCAGGGCATGCTGGGACGTGGGCACAGCACGTCGTGCGATGGCAGGTGCAGTGCGATATGCGGGGCGGCCCCGGTTGCGTCAATCGCACGCCAGGCAAGGTCACAGCAAAACCGGGCGCACTACAGGGCCGTGCAGGGTCGTTTCTGCGCGCGCCCTGACCAGCTGGAATGAGATCGGCGCCGAGCGTCTCTGTCTGGCCCGGCGTTTCAGCGCCAGAGCTGGAAGCGTTCCAGCTCACCACGTATGCCGCTGTTGCTGCGGATCATCGGGCGCTGCTGCTGGACGAAATCGGGCAGTTTCGAGCGTTCGCTGGCAGCTTCTGCGCTGCCGGCAAGGTCGCCGTATGCGAGGGCAATGACCGTCCGCTGACCGATCCGCGTTGGGTAGGCGAACAGGCGATCAGGCGAGGCGGTTGCGCTACCCAGGCGCTTCAGCATCTGTTCCGCGGCGGCCGGGCTGTCTGCCAGCCAGACCTGAAGGGTATGGCGACTTTCGTTACGGACCAGCCAGCGTTCGGCGGCGGTGACGGCGGCCTGGAGCTGCGGGGTACTGTCGGTCAACTCAAGCACGATGCGGCCCGGCGGTGGAGCTGGAGTTGGTGCCGGCGCGGGCGCGGGCGCTGATGCGGGTACCGGAGCTGGCGGAGGTGCAGCGGCCGGGTGCGCGCTGGCCACCAGTTCCTCGATCAGCATGCGCACGGGGCGCTCGCTGGAACGCACCAGCGTCGGGTCGCTGTTCCAGCACAGGGCGATCCGGCCCGGCAGCTTGACCTCGCTGCTGGGCTCGGTGCCCAGACCCTGTAGGCGAGCCTGCAGGTTGCCCTGGCTCAGTGCATCGAGTTGTTGCTGGGCGCGTTGCTTGTCGGCGTTGGCTGTGTTGCGTTGGTCGGTCAGGCGACGATGCTGCTCGGTCGCATCGAGGATGGCGTCCTGGCCGTCGAAGCTGAAGCGCACGATCACCTGGCGCACGTCGGCTGCTTCGAGGCGGGTGCGTTGGGCCGGGAAGTCTGCGGCGTTGAAGATGTGCTGGCCGCTGCGGAAGTCCTGCATGAAGGCGGCGAAGCCCTGGTTGCCGGCATAGCGCCGCGTGAGCGAGAAGTCAGCGAAGCGGACGGTGAGCACGGCATCGCCGCAGCTGCGCGGTGACCAGTTGAGGGTCTCGGTGACGCCGAAGTTCAGGTTGTTGAGACGGAACGGGCTGCCTGCACACTGGACGTTCAGTTCGGTCGAGATGACCTTCTGGCGAGCCTCCTCATTGAGGCCGGTCGGCAGTCCGGTGATGCTGACGGGATGTACCGCCGCCTGCAGGGCATCGAGCGACCTGGTGAGCTCGCCGATGCGTGTATCGGCAGTCTGGCTCTGGCTCTGCAGGGCCAGCTTCTGCTGCTCATCCTTCAGCTCGCGTTGCTGGGTGCCCAGCGCGGTTTGCTTCACCGCCAGCTTCTGCTGCACCTGACGGCCGACGGCACCATTCAGGAAAGGCAGGAAGTCAGGCGTGAAGGGCAGCTGCTGGCCAAGTGTCTGCTTTGCTTCGACACCATCAGCTGTGCGTTGCAGGAAGGGGCGGGCGGGGCCGTCGACGAACGCCCACAGCGTGCCGCTGTCACCGTACAGCTTGTCGGAGAGCTCCTGCATGCTCGCCGCCGACTGCATCGGCCACATCACGCGAGTCTCCCAGTCCTTCTGCAGGCTGCAGCTCGCCTGGGTGTCGGCGTAGCGCGTGGCGAGTTGCACAGGGCCGGTCAGCAGGCCCCATGCGACCTGATCGGTCGGATCGCTACTGCCGAGTACCCGGCGCAGATCGCCGACGCGGGCGTAGGCGTCATGCAGGACTGATTTGCCCTGGGGATCGCGGTCGAGGTTGTGGAAGTCGGCGGACAGCTTGGTGGCTTTGGCAATTCCGCCGGTTGCTTCGCCGACGCCGGATGTGAGCGCAGTGCCGTAGGCCTGGAAGAAGCGACCTGCGGCGATCTGCGCTTCCAGCTCCTGACGGGCGCGGCCGCTGTCGCCGCTGGCGGCCAGATCCTTCAGCAAGCGGCCGCCGATGTCGTTGATGGCGCCGACGACCGGTACGGAGCCCTGGCGCGCAGCGCGCAACCGCAGCGTCACCAAGCGCTGGTTGAGCGTCAGCCAGCCCGGCAGCGCCTCCTGCGGCGTGTCGGAGAATTCGTTGACCAACCTGCTGGCAAGCTGGGAGTACGGGTTGTCGGCGGTGTTCAGGCGCGCGAGTGCGGCGCGCCATTCACTCTCGCCACGCAGGGTGTCTTCACCATAGGGGAAGCGCCAGGTGAACTCCTGCCACTGGCGGAGTTTCTCGCTCTGGTACCAGACATTGAAGCGGGCCTGCTTGTCGGCGAAATCGGCCGTGACCGGCGCGCTCTTTGCGACCTCGGCGAGGAAGTCGTCGATCTTCTTCTTGCCGGTGCGCGTGAAGGCCGGCGTCACCTGCGGCAGATCGTCCACCTGGCGCGAGCCGCGCCAGAAAGTGTTCATCTGCACGGCAGGCGTCTCGGGTTGCGCGTCCGCCCAGCTGACGATCCATTCCAGGTTGCTGCTCTCCAGCGCGATGCGGTTGAGTTCCTTCTTCAGCGCGTCGAGGCGTTGCAGGCGGAAGATGTCGTTGGGTTGCCAGGCGAGCAGCGCGACGTACATCTCGTTGAAGTGGCTGGCCGCCTCCGGCGACATCGTCTGGTCCATCTCGAAGAGAACGGCCCCGGACAGCGGCGGCATCTTGCGCAGGTCTTCGTGAGTGCCGCCGGCGAGTACGGTCTGCACCATGTTGATCCGGCGCACGAAGGTCTGGATGTAGTCCGCCAGTTCATCCGAGCGGCCCAGCGAGGTGAGCTCGGCGATCTTGCGGTTCAGCGCGTCGTCGAGGCCCGGCAGGATGTACTTGCGGAAGTTGTCGATGTAGTTCTTCTTGATCTTCTCTTCCGCCTGCACGATGTGGCTGTCATAAGCCAGCAGGTGGTTGGCGTATTGCTGTTCGCGTCGCTCCAGCCAGTAGGCGAAGCCACGGAAGCGCTCCAGCGCTTCGACGTCGTGACGTAGCTGGCCGACCAGCTTGATGTCCTTGGGGTAGGTCTCGCGCATGGTGTTCAGCGTGTTCTGGCTGTGCGCGAACGAGAAAGTCAGGTAGCCGGCGGTCGCTACCACCAACAATCCCCAGGCGATCAGGCCGAGGTGGCGGCTGGTCTTGCGCCAGCGGTTGATGACCGCAGCCGGGCGTTGCAGATAGCGGTCGGCGGGTAGCACGCGATCGAAGATGTCCTGCAGGAACAGGCCGCGATAGCTGGGTGTGTGTTCCTTCTCGCGCGGGGCGATCTCCTTGAGGATGGCCGACACCGCACCGCCTGCCTGCAGGCCGCTGGAGAAGAACAGGCCGCGCAGGAACGGGGATTCGAGATAGGGGCTGTCGCCGAGTGCATGGCGCAGGAACTGCGACAGACCCGGGCGCAGACGGGCGAATTCGTTGGGGAACAGCAGCAGCGCAGGATCGGGGTTGTCGGTCCGGCGCAGCATGGCGAACTGCAGGTGACGCAGCTGCGTACCGACGCTCTCGAAGGCTTTGCCGACGAACTCCGACTCGTCGAGGCGCCCCATCTGGCTGGCGTTGTCGACGTAACCCATCGCCTGGTTGAGCAGGCCATCGGGCAACAGCCGCGTCCAGGCCTCCATGCCATAGAGCAGGTCGCATTTGGTGACCATCACGTAGATGGGGAAGCGCTTGTCGAACAGGCGGATCAACTGCTCGATGCGCATGCGGATGACGCGGCCTTCCTCGGCCAGTGCATCCGAGTCCGGTTCGAGCAGGCGGTCAGCCTGGATGGCCAGGACGATGCCGTTGACGCCTTCGCGCGAGCGGTAGTGGCCAAGCAGATCGAGCAGCTTGTCCCATTCCTTGCGGTCTTCCTCGATGTCCTCGCGGGCGACGTAGCGGCCGGCTGTGTCGATGACCACGGCGCGGTCGAAGAACCACCAGTCGACGTTCAGCGTCTGCTCGGGGATGGCGGCCGATTGCTGCACCTTCTTGACCGGCGAGGCCAGGCGCGCGCGCGTCAGCGCCGTGGTCTTGCCCGAGCCCGAGCGGCCGATGACCATGTACCAGGGCAGCACGTACAGCGGGTTGCCACGCTGGCGCAGGTTGGAATTCTTCAACAGCGAGATGGCTTCACGCCACTTGGCCTTGAGCTGCGATTCCGCGCTGACGGTGGGCTCCGGCTTTTCGACCGGCATTGCGGTGAGGCTGCGCTCGCGCCAGCCGGACCACAGGTGCCACAGGAACTGGCCAACGAACCACAGCGCGATCGCGCCGATGAACAACACGATGGTCGACCACAGCGGCCAGTCGTTCCACAGCGCGATGCCCCAGCATGCCAGGGCCAGCAGCAGCAGCGCGACGATCCAGATGAGGGGGCCGATGAGCTTCTTCATTGGATCATGCGCAGAAAGTCATTCACCTGGCTTTGCAGTACGAAGTAGAAGACCAGGTAGAGGAACAGCAGGAAGCATAGCGGACCACCGAAGATCAGCAGTTCGGTCTTGCTGGGTTGCCAGCGGCGTTTTGCGGGCGCCATGGTGATGTCGCCGTAGCCGTCCGGAAACAGCTTGGAGAGGGCTTCGCCTTCCTTGCCCATCAGGGCCTTGAACTCGCGCGCCTTGATTTCTTCCAGTGCCATGCGGCCACCATCTGCCGCGAAGCGCCCCTTGAAACCCAGTGCCAGGCAGAGGAAGAAGACCTCGCGCACGGCTGCGTTGTTGCTGGCCACCGCATCCAGGCGGGTGAAGAACTCGACACCGGCGCGGGTGGTATTGAAGTAAGTCTTCTGCAGCGGGCGGCGGCTCCAGGCGCCGGCGCGATCCCAGCTTGAACACAGTACCGCTTCGTCTATCCAGGCCACGACCGCGAACACCGCAGCGTCGATGTCCTCGCGTTCGAAACCGGCGTCCATCGCCGCCATGCGCGCCTGCGAGAGATGGCTCTCCACCTGCATGCGGAACACTGTCTCGTCGCCCTGAGGAGCGTCGAGAAAGAGGCGCACGTAGGTCAGCGTGGCAACGAAGATGTCGGAGAGGTGCATCGCGGGCAGGTGTCCGTAGCCTTGGTTTCGTTCAGCGTCGCAGGACGACCAGTTCCGCCTTCAGATCGTCGGGCGCATCGGGCCAGTAGAGCGCGACGTTCGCGCTCTTCTCGACGGCCTCCCAGGCACTGTCGGCTGTTTCGATCCGGAAGTAGAAGGAGTACGAGCGTCGCGGCAGGCCTTGCGGCGCTACCGGCATGTGGATGAGTTCGGCACCAGGCAAGGCGCGACGCACCAGCGTCGGCAATTCGTCGGCGGCGCCCAGCTTGGCACTGGTGGCGAAAGCGTCGACCAGTGCGTCGGGATCGGCTTCGCTGCGCAGGACCAGGTAGTAACGGTTGCGCCCGGTGAAGAACTGCTTCGGCAGGTCCGCCATCAGGAAACCGTCGCGCGGCTCCAGGAAGACCAGGAACTCCGGCCCGATGGTGATTTCGTTGAGCAACTGGCCGATCAGCGATTGCGCGCCATACAGGCAGTGACCGAGGTCGTGGTGCTCGTAAGCAGGCAGTGCCTGGGTACCGTCTTCCAGTTCGCCCAGCATGTTGGCGCGCTCGGAGAACGAGGACAGCTCGCCGACGATCTGGCGCAGCACGCCATAGATGGCCCAGGGGTGCGCCTGTGGCGATTCGATGTAGTGGTACAGCAGCGGCGTGTAGCGGTTGAGCGTGCGCAGCGCCAGCAGGAACACCATGTAGCTGGCGTCGAACTCCGCCTTCTGCATTTCGCGAGGACTCTTGTACTGCTCCAGCTGGTGGGCGCGTGCAGAGATGTCGTCGCGGATTTCCTTGATCAGGTTGAACAGTGCCGGCGATCCCGATAGCGCGAAGCACGGCGGGATGAAGCGCGGCGAGGGCTTGATGGCCTCGCCGTTGCGCTCCAGCTGGGCAACCGGAATCAGTTCATAGTCGGTGAGGCTCGCGATCTCGTCTTCCCACAGGATGCGGATCACATAAGTCAGGCTCTTGATCTCGGCCGGCGGACCGTCCGAGTGGATGTCGCGGTACTCCTCGGCCTCGAAGGTGCTGACGCAACGGGTGTTGAGATCGGCACCGTCCTGCAGGGCACGCACCACGGTGACGTTCGGCTCCACCATGGAGAGCTTCTTGATACCGAAGTACACCCGCAGCGGCTTGTGCGGATCCTTCCAGGCACCTTCGAAACTGCGCGGCTTCAATACCGCATTGCCGGGGAATTCGAGGTAGGTGCCGTCGCGGAACAGTACCGTGGCCGTTTCCACTTCGAAGACACGGTTGGCGAGTGCCGATTCGCTGATCTTCAGGTCGCCGATGCCATAGAAATACGGCAGGCCGATTTCCAGGAAAGGCTTCAGGCGGAAGCGTGAATGCAGGTCGGTGAGCTGGAAATGCTGGGGCTGAAGGAACAGCCCCTGGTGCCAGTAGATTGGTTTCTTGATTTCCATTGTCGTCTCTCACGCGACCCCATCGCACGACGCCTTGCGCGACCCATCCGGCTGTCTGCAGACAGCCCGTCGCCAGCCTCGTGACACAGTGAGCCACGATGGCCGGCGAATCATAGCCTGAGGTGGGCGCGAATTTGCGAAATCAGATGAGAAATCGCACGCATCTCCGTATTTTTTCAATCTTTTTTGCTCGTCAGGCTGTCGAGACGAATGGCCGCTTCGGGGGCCGGCGGACCCGCTGGTGAGGGGGCTCCCGCGGGGCTCGCGGGCAGCTTGTCCAGATCGGCCTGGAGGATCATGTCGGCGCCCAGGCGCAGGCGGAGCATCACACGGGCCGGTCGCGCGCTGTACGTGCTGCTGACGAGGCCACTCTTGTCGACCTCGGCAGGGATCTGGAACAGGCGCGAGCCCTCCTGCAGGGGTTTGCCGAAGTAGGCCGCCACCACGCCGATGTACTGGGCCTTGGTCTGGCGATCCAGCGCGAAGCGCGCCTGGCGGCCGGGTTCGACCAGCGCGTAGCGGGATACGGAGAGCAGTCCGGCGGGTGTCTGGCCGCTGAGCAGGGCGCGCGTCAAAGCGCTTTCATCGGCGAACAGCTTGCGCACCGCATCCGCGTCGGCACTCTGCACGACCATCAGCACCAGGCTGTGGGCCTGATCGTCATAGCGGTTGAGGGCCGGGGCGGTATCGACGCGTGCCTCGATAGCCCGTGACTCGAAGCTCCAGTCCAGGGCAGCGAGGGCTTCGCGCTCGGTATTGCCACCCAGCATCGAGTTCAGGCTGCAGCCAGCCAGCAACTGACTTGCGAGCAGGAGGCCGAGCGCGGTGCGGAGGAGGGCGTTGCTCACTCTTCGGTGTAGCCCAGCATGTCCTTCAGCTTGTCGCGGGTGCTGTCATCACGCACCACTTCACGCAGCCAGGAGTCCAGGCGCATGCCGCTCCAGCGGATGGCCTTCTCGATCAGATAGGCCACGGGACTATGCGGCTCCGCCTCGCGGAAGTACTCGGCCACTTCGCGCAGGCGTTTGATGGCTTCCTCGCGGCTGCGCGGCGGACCGCCTTGCACCTGCTGCACAGCCACGGCTGCTACCGGCGCACTGCCGTCCGCCGCTTCGTCTCCGGTAGATGCGGGAGCTTCCGCGGGGCTGGTCTGTACGCCTTTTTCCTCGGCCATCTTTGCTGCCTGCTTTGCGACGCTGGTCAGCACTTCCTGCAGCTGGGACACGCTGGGGGCGTCGTAGCTGAACAGCTCGTCGATGGTCTTCGCGAGTGTCTTGAAAGCCTCAAGTGCGCCAGCCGTGTCGGCGAAGAGCTTCTCGTAGAAGCTGGCCGGCGTGCCCGTGACCGCCGCGTTCCACATCTCGGAGTTGATCTTGCCGTCACGCAGCGCCTGCTTGGCCGAGTCCTCGTTGCCGCGGGCCAGGTTGTCGACTTCGCGGGCCTGCAGCAGGCGGTCATAGCCATAGCCCTTGCTGTCACCGGCCGGGCCGGTCATCGGCAGGCGACGCAGGGTGCTGGAGAGGTTGTTGTCCAGCCAGCTCAGACGACCGATACGTTCCTCGATGTCATCACCGTCGCGCTCGGGGTAGAGCGTGTCCCAGTACTGGCGCAGCAGGCCGTCCAGCAGCAGGAAGCCGTCGCGGGCGCCGGCGAAGCCGTGCAGGTTGGACAGCCCCTCGGTGAGCCAGCAGGCTACCTGCAGGTCCTTGCTGCGTTCGCTGAGCACGGCGGAGGCCAGCGACTTGACCTTGCCCCATTCGGCGACCTTGATCTCGGCTTTCCAGTCGCCCTGGTTCAGGTAGTCGTCATCGGCGCGGCGCGCCTCCTTGATCTCGTCGAAGACCGGCTCGAAGCCGATGTCCGCGCCGGAAGGGTTGGCCCCGGGAATCGGGGCCAGCAATGCGTCGAGGTCGATGGTGCTCATCTGGGAACGGAAGCGGGTCAGGGGTCAGCGATCAGAGGGGAATGAACTGGGAATCACGGATGTCTCCCAGCGTCAGGTTCGGAATGTAGAACTGCGCATTGTTACCGGCGAGGCGTGCGCTGCCGCTGGATTTCTCCACGGCGCCGTCACGTTTGCTCTCGGTGATCGAGCCACGCTCCTGTCCGGCGACGATGCCGAAGAAGACATTGATCGGCTCGGGCAGGGTTGCCACCCAGAGATACGCGAGGCTGTTCCAGTCCTCGCGCACGGCCATCACGACGCGGGACAGCTCGCGCACCGAGACACGCAGGTTGGCAGCCATCTTGAAGCGTTGCTCGATACCGGCGTCCCAGTCGTATGCGTCGTACGGAGACCACCACGCGGTCAGCAGGCTGTCGTTGTTCATGCCGGGCGCGAGACCGCTGTAGCCGTGCAGGCGACAGATCTTCCTGCCCGCGGGGATCAGGCGCAGTTCGGCCTTGCTGTACTTGAACGCGCGATGGACTTCGTCCTTGGTCTGGCCGACGGGGTTGAGCGTCCCCCAGTTCAGATCTGCATTTTTCGGCATATCCAGTTCCTCCTGACTCCGTTAGATCGAACTTCGGGCAGTCTGATCAGCCACCGATCAGGACCGTGGGAAAACCGGCGACGATGGTGCCGCCGTGTGCACAACTGTCACCCATGCGCGCTGCCGGCTTGCCGCCGAGCAGCACGGTGGCGGACCCCTTGATGATGGAGTCGGGCGGGCCTACGCAGGTGGCCATGTCGCCCAGGCAGGCAGCAGGCATGTTGCCGATCAGCACGGTGGGCGAACCCGGTCCGGTGATCGGACCGCCGACGTGCGGAATCGGTGGCACGGCCGGCGTCTGCATCGGGCACACATGCATGTCGGTAAGGCGGGCAGCGGGTTGTCCCATGGTGTCGTTTCCTCAGACCGGATGCTTGCCTTCGGCGATGGCTGTCGCCAGCGCGATGAACTGGCGGTAGTAGCTGGCCGCCAGTTCCGGCTGCGCCACGCCAGCGAGTTGCACGGAGCAGGCAGCGGCATGCTGGCACAGATGCGGCGGTACCGGCACGGCGGGCGCGTCAGCGGGCGAGATGCTGCCTTCGCTCCAGAACGCGGCCAGAGCCGCGCAACCCGCGGCAGACCCCAGACCGGCTGCTTCCGCCGCGCTGAAGCACTGGCGGCGGAGCGTGTCGTCGCGCGTCTTCATCCACTGTTCAACCGCTGTCAGCGCAGCTTGCTGGGCCGGGCCGTTGTGCTCGGCCAGCGTCATGGCAGATTGCCGTGCCCAGCTGACTGCGGCGAGCTTCGGCAAGGCGTAGGCCACGAGCCCGAGCGCCTCGGGCCACAGTGCGGCGGCGGCCATTTTCTCGCTGGCGGTGGCGACGCTGTCGCCCGCCGCCAGCAGTGCCTTGCCGTCATCGGACAGGGCGAAGCGCGCGGCGACGTCGCTTGCTTGCAGGGTGCTCAGTGCTTGCAGAGGTTCTGACATTTGATGGGCAATCGGCGGAACGGTATTCGTATTCGAACTCGGGCAGACGTCAGTGGGGGCCGGTGACCGGACCGGGATTGGCATTGGCGTCGTGCCGTACATAGAACTGCCAGCCGCCGGGGCCTCTGACGCCCACCACGTTGGCGCCGTCCATGACGTTGTATTCGATGCCCGGGCGCAGCTGGAAGAAGAAACCGTGGCCGGCGCCGGCAATCGCTGCAGCGCGGTTGGTGTAATTCGACGCAGGTCCGTTGAGCCAGTTGTTGTGCTCCACGGTGACGTTGTTGCGATCCGGTCCGTAGGCGAGGAACTGGCATCCGTTCAAGTGGTTCGTAAACATCACGTCGGCGTTGAGCGGCAATACCTGGGTGTTGTAGGCGTTCGGATTCGCCAGCAGGAAGAACGCGTGGATCGGATGCGCGAAGTAAGAGTTGCTGGCGAAGTTACCGAGGATGCAGCCACCACCGCCGATGGTCGTCAGGCCGAACTGGCTGACGCCCTGCATCAGCGCACCGCCGCCTGCACCCACCGGCACATGGATGAAATTGCTGGCCATGAACCCGGTGGGGTTGTTGATGAAGCTCTTGTTCAAGCCTCCTGCCATGTCGCGTCGTCCTCTCTGCTGTCGGTTTCCGGATGGATCAGGCGGTGATCTGAGCCATGCGGTGCGCCTTGCCTGTGCCGTACTGGCCCATCAGCTCGGCAAACAGCGGCAGGAATTCGTCACCCGTCACCAGGAACTCGCCGAAGTTCGGATCGAACACATTGGCGGTGAGACTTCCCCCATGTGCATTCACATAGAACGCGATGCTGTGGGCACCACCGGACGCACCTTGCACAGCGACGACGAAGTCGAACCAGAAGCTGTAGACGAAACCCTGACCGGCGCCGCCGAACTTGCCCTTCACGGATGCCGGGTTGAAGGTCTGGTAGGGAATGACGGTATTCGACTTGAGGCGGTAGTTCTGCAGCGGCAACTGGTCCGCGGTGTCCATGCCTTCCGGGTCGCTCGCCCAGCGATTGCCGAAGGCCAGTTGAAGGATGGCGTTCTGCTTGCCATCACCGCGCGACAGCTCGGTCATGCGTTCCTTGGCGGCCTGGCCGGGATTGCGCAGGATCAGCGACAGCCAGTTCAGCGAGATGCAGTGGCAGGCGCCATGTGACGCTGCCTTGTTGAGGCCGACGCGCGAAGACATGACGTTGACCTGCTCGAAACTGGCGATCTTGCTCTTGATCAGAAGCGACATGGGACCTCCCCCTTTTTCTTGTATCTCGTGTCGTGACGCGCAGGGCGCCGTACGTTAATGCTGCGAAATACTGCTAGTTGATCATCGTCACGCCGCCCTTCAGCGTGAGCATGCCGTCCCCGGTCACCTTGGCCATCGCGCCCTTGACCTCGGCCTGGATCTGGCCTTCGATCTTCACGTTCATGCCCTTGATGGTGATGCCGCTGGAGTCGATCTTCACGCTGTTAGGGCCGACTTTCAGTTCGATGCCGCCCAGTGCCTCGGTGGTGCTCGAGCCGACGCTCACCTTGGTGACCTGGTTGCCGGTCTTCACGGTCAGCTCGTCGTTGCCCAGCGAGACTTCCACGGTACGGTTGCCGGTCTTCACGACCTTCTGGTCGTTGCCGGTATCCACCAGCACCACGCGCTTGCCGGTCTTGACCTGATGGGTATCGTCACCCGTTTCGACCGTGACGGTACGCTTGCCGGTCTTCACCGTACAGGCGTCGTCGCCCTCGATCGTGACGGTCTGCGCGCCTTTCGTAACGGTGTGGCTGAAATTGCCTTCGCTGACGGTGACCGAGCGGTCGCCCTTCTCGACGGTCAGCATGTCGTTGCCTTCCTTGACCGTCGTCGTGCGGTTGTTCTTGATCTCTTCCGTCTGGTCGTGGCCGATCTTGAGGTCGTCGTCGTTCTTCACGACGCGATGGAAGTCTTTTTCCGCATGAAAGAAGACGTCCTCGTTGTCCTTCTTGTCCTCGAAGCGCAGCTCGTTGAAGTTCTCTGCCGTGCCGTTGGGCGTGCTGCGGCTCTTGATGCCGCTCTGCGTCTTGTTGGCGGGCAGGGAGTAGGGCGGCGTCTTCTCGGCGTTGTAGACGTGCCCGGTGATGAGCGGCTGGTCGGGGTCGCCCTCCAGGAAGTCGACGATCACTTCCTGGCCTACGCGCGGGATGTGGATGGCGCCCCAGGTCACACCGGACCAGCCTTGCGAGACGCGGATCCAGCAGGAGCTCTGTTCGTTCTTCGTGCCGACGCGGTCCCAGTGAAACTGCACCTTCACCCGGCCATGGGCATCGGTGTAGATCTCCTCACCGCTTGGACCGACGACGGTGGCGGTCTGCGCCCCATGCATCAGCGGGCGCGGCGTTACGCGCGGCGGGCGGAATACGGTGGCCTTGGGCTGGCACACGAAGCGGTTCTGGTAGCTGCCGTCGTCGTTCTGCCAGGGCAGGTTGTTGACCGCCTGGTGCTGTACGGATAGCAGCAGGTAGTCGCCGTTGTTGTCGGCGCGGAAATGCTGGGTCAGCGTGAAGCTGTAGCCCGCGGCCAGCGTGCGGCAATCGCCGCGGCCCTCGATGCGCGCCTGGCGAGCCTCCCACTCTTCCATCTGCAGCTTGGCGTAGGCCTCGCCGTTGGCAACCTGGGCATGGCCGCCGGGATAGTCGTAGAGCTCCAGCAGGCTCTGCTTGGCCTTGGCGGCGATGGTCGCGCTGGAGGCCGTCAGGTCGGTGCTGGGTTGCTCGAAGTTGAAGTCGCGCAATGACACCTTGTTCGGCACGATGGTGAGCGAGCGCAACCAGTCGGTCACGTCGTCGCCTTCGGTCATGCCGGCAGCCGGCCGGTAGGGCAGGGAAGACTTCACCGGGCAGGCTTGTACGGCAGACGAGGCATCGGCCAGTACCAGGGTGTGCTTGTCGGCAGCGTGCTCGAAGAAGTAGTAGATACCTTCTTCTTCCATCAGCCGGCAGGCGAAGTCGAAGTCCGATTCGCGGTATTGCACACAGTAGGTGCGCGGACTGTAGGACTTTGACAGCGCCTTGCGGAAGTCGTTGAAACCGCGTGCCTTGAAGATCTTCTCCAGGATGTCGGGTACCGACAGCGACTGGAAGATGCGGCAGTCCGAGGTGTGCTGCAGCATCCAGAACCAGGGCCGCAGCTCTGCACGGTAGCGGTAGCGCAGGTCTTCCGAACCGACCTGTGCGAAGCGGGCGATGATGCCGTGCAGGTAGCGGTCGCTGTCGTCGGCCAGCTTCAGGCGAATCGCCGCCGGCTTGCCGACTACCGCACCGAAGTCGATGCTGTCCTGCTCCGACAGCAGGTCGACCTCGAAGGCGAAGAGGCCGGACACGCGCTCTTCCCCACTGAAGCGCTCCACCAGCAACGCGTCGTCGCCGAGCGGTGAGGTGAAGGCGAGCAGGCGTTTGCTGTCGTCGATGGGCATGGTGTCGTCAGTGTCGTGGGCAATGTCAGGCGGTGACGGTGAATCCGTCCTTGTGTACCTCGAAGAAGGCAATCCGTTGCCAGCCCACGTAGCTTGGGTGGGCTGTCACGAGTGTTCCACCCTTCACGAGGTCCGGCAGCCGTGCGTCGGTAATCCGGATGTTGTCGTTGCTGGACAGTTCATAGGCGCTGCGCTCTTCCAGGCCGCCATTGCCTTCCTTCCATTTCCAGAAAGGCTCTCCGAATGCGCTCTTGCGCTGGCGGCGGACGAAATGGAAACCCTCCGCCTTGACCAGCATCGCAATCAGGTACCAGTCATTGCGGGCGGCGGGAACATCCGTGGCGAGCAGACCTTGCGCCGCGTACTCGGCGATGAAGCGCACCTTGTTGCCGCCGTCTGCCTGGACGCCGCGTATCAGTGCGGCGCAGTACGCCGCAACGTCTCCATTCGAGGTCGCGCCGCCCGGGCGAGCGGTACCACCACCGACCGGGTTGACGCATTTCACCGCGAAGGCATAACAGTTCGCGGTGCTGCTGAAGGCGCGCAGGTCCTGTTTCATGGCGTGGGTGGCGTCAGCTGATCTGCGGCAGGTAGCGCTTGAGCGCCAGCTTGATGGCTTCCATCGTCACCTGGCCGCTGCCGATCTTGTCCATGCCTTTTTCTTCCAGGTAGGTGAACTTGATGTACAGCGGCGTGCTGGCAATGCTGTGCTTGGGCTTTTTCTTCTTGCCACCGAACATCGAGCGCAGCTGCTCGAAGATGGTGCTGCCCGCACCGGCGACATCGGTGATCGCGTTGCCGGGCACGAAATCGGCGAGCCCCTTGGCCAGCGCCACGGCGGTCTCACCCACCGGGTCGAGCACCTTGTAGCGCTTGCCGGGGATGTAGTACGCCACGCCCATGTAGATATCCGGCAGGCTGCCGATACGGTTCTCGATCGCATAGCGCGCGTAGCGCTCGAGGAAGTGCTGGACCTCGTGGTACATGCCGACCAATGCAAGCGGCTCGACGCCGGCGCCGACCTCCGAGAACAGGAAATTCCCGTTGCCCGCGGATGAAGCCTTGCGCAACATCCCCTTGTCCTCGACGAAACAGAATCTGCCGCTCTTCACGACTTTCGACGAGGGAACGCGCCACATATCTGCTGCCATGTTCCTGGTGCTCCTGTTCAGGCGACTGCGTAGGTGAACTGACCGTCGTCGCCGACGGACACCGAAATGCTCTCCACCGTGCGTCCCTCTGCCATCCGGGCCAGCACCGATCCGGCCACCTCGGGCAGCAGGGTGCCGGAGATGATGTTGTCGATGTTGCGCGCGCCGGAGTCGACTTCGGTGCAGCGGGCGGCCACCGCGTCCACCAGCTTCTCGTCGAAACTGAATGCCGCGTTGTGGTTGATCGCCACGCGCTTCTTGATCTTGCCCAGCTTCAGGCGAACGATCTGCTTCAGCACCTCGTCCTTCACCGGGTAGTAGGGCACTACCTGCAGGCGGCCAATGAAGGCCGGCTTGAACACCTTGTTCAGCTCGTCGCGCAAGCCGTCGCGCAGCGATTCCACCGAAGGCGGCGTCGCAGCGCTGCGACAGGCGTCCATCACGATGTCGGTGCCGGCGTTCGAGGTCAGCAGGATGATGGTGTTCTTGAAGTTGATCTCGCGGCCTTCGGAGTCGTCCATCACGCCCTTGTCGAAGACCTGGAAGAACATCTCCAGCACGTCCGGATGGGCCTTCTCCACTTCGTCCAGCAGTACCACGCTGTAGGGCTTGCGACGCACCGCTTCGGTAAGAATGCCGCCTTCACCATAGCCGACGTAGCCCGGGGGCGAGCCCTTCAGGCTGGACACGGTGTGCGCTTCCTGGAACTCCGACATGTTGATGGTGATCATGTTGCGCTCACCGCCGTACAGGATGTCGGCCAGCGCGAGTGCCGTTTCAGTCTTGCCGACGCCGCTGGTGCCCACCAGCATGAACACGCCAATCGGCTTGCCCGGATCTTCCAGCCCGGCGCGCGAGATGCGGATGCGCTGCGCGATGGCGTCCAGCGCGTGGTCCTGGCCGATGACGCGCTCGCCCATGGTCTCGGCAAGCTTCATCACGGTGGCCAGTTCGTTCTTCACCATCTTGCCCAGCGGAATGCCGGTCCAGCCGGAGATCACTTCGCCAACCGTCTGCGCGTCCACGCAGACCTGCACCAGCGCGTGGTCACCCTGCAGCGAAGCGAGCTCGTCGCCGTACTTCTTCAGGTTGGCGAGCAGCTCCTCGCGCTTGCCCGCATCCGGTTCGGGCAGATCGCTGTTGGCTTCCAGCTGATCACGCACGTCGCGGATCTTGCCGACGATGTCGCGTTCGGCCTCCCAGCGCTTCTCCAGCGCGGCGAGTTCGGTTTCCGCTGCGGCCTTGGCGGCTTCGGCTTCGGCAAGGCGCTTGGCATGGCTACCGCCGCTGGCGGTCTCCTTGTTCAGTACGCGGATCTCGGTGGTGTAGCCATCGATGCGGCGGCGGGTGTCTTCCACCTGCGCGGGCGTGGCCGACTGGCCGATGGCGATGCGCGCACAGGCGGTGTCCAGCACGCTGACTGCCTTGTCCGGCAACTGGCGACCGGTGATGTAGCGGTGCGACAGCTTAACGGCGGCGACCAGCGCCTCGTCCAGCACGCGCACGTTGTGGTGCTGCTGCATCTTCTCCAGCAGGCCGCGCAGCATGATGACGGCGCCATCCTCGCTGGGTTCGTCCACCTTCACGACCTGGAAGCGGCGGGCTAGCGCCGGATCCTTCTCGAAGTACTTCTTGAACTCCGACCAGGTGGTGGCCGCGATGGTGCGCATCTCGCCACGTGCGAGCGCCGGCTTCAACAGGTTGGCCGCATCGTTCTGGCCGGCCGCACCACCGGCGCCGATCAGGGTGTGAGCCTCGTCGATGAACATGATGATCGGCTTGACGCTGCCCTTGGTTTCCTCGATCACCGACTTCAGGCGGTTCTCGAATTCGCCCTTCACGCTGGCGCCGGCCTGCAGCAGGCCGAGGTCCAGCATGTGCAGTTCGACATTCGCCAGCACCGGCGGCACGTCGCCGGCCGCGATGCGCAGTGCCAGGCCTTCCACCACGGCGGTCTTGCCGACGCCGGCCTCGCCGGTGAGGATGGGGTTGTTCTGGCGGCGGCGCGTCAGGATGTCGATCATCTGGCGGATTTCGGCATCGCGGCCGAGCACCGGGTCGATCTGGTTCTTGCGGGCGCGCTCGGTGAGATTCACCGTGTACTGGTCCAGCGCCGGTGTCTTGCCGAGCTTGGCGCCGGCCGGCGCATCGCTGCCACTGCCGCCGGCACCGAGTGTGGTGGCCGTCGCGGCCTCCTTGGATTTCTCGGTGATGGCGTCGAAGTTCTTCTGCAGGTCCTCGGCCGACACCGCGGCCAGTTCCTTCGAGCACTGCTTGATGATCTGCGCCAGGTCTTCGTCGCCGAGCAGGGCCAGCACCACGTGACCGCTGCGCACCTTGGTCTCGTTGAAGTTCACCGAGGTGACCAGCCAGGCCTTGGAGAACAGCTTGGGCAGGTTGGGCGATAGCGTCGGGTTGCGCGCGTTGCCGCTCTTGAACTTGTCCAGCGCGTCGGTGAGATCGCGCTCGAAACGACTCGGGTTGATGCCGTAGTGCCGCAGGATGGCTGCCAGGTCGGTGTTGTCGACTTCCATCAGCTTGGCAAGGAAGTGTTCGACGTCGATCTCGTAATGTGTGCGGGCGATGCACAGGCCGGCGGCGGATTCCATCGCGCCGCGGCACACCGGGTTGAGCTTGCCTACCAGGGACTTCAGGTCATAAGCCATGCGAGTCTTTCCTATGTCGGTTGTTGTTTCACGAGCTGCTTGATCATTGAGTCACAGTATTCCTTCAGTGCCGACGCCGCGGCATTACAAGCGCGTCGGCTCATGATGGATGTGTGCTCGGTGTTGGCATCGGTCTCGTCGAATTTCTTGATGAGGTCATCGACAAGTCCTTTAAGCGTTGGATCTAACGTGCGACTGCGAACAGTGTTCAGTTTGTTTCGGATAGTTAGTCTTCTGCCGAGCATGTCCAAAGCCTCGACGGCGTTCTGATAGTGAGTGATTGAGCCGCTGAGTAGCGTGGCCATTTGAATATTCGCTAACTCGCTAGTCGAAGCGCGTGTTCAGGCAGCACGACGTCGGCAGCGTCGGGGCCATATTTCGTGGAGCGGTTCAGCCAGGTCGTCCAGCCCAGGCGCGGCGCGTTGTCGCCCAGCTTGCCGAGCATGCAGGAAGGCACTTCGTCGCGTTTCAGGACGAGCTGCACGTCGAACTCCAGGCCATGGCCGACGAAGAATTTCACGAGGCGGCGCAGCGCGCGGTAGGCACGACCGGTCGGCAGGAAGTCGTAGAAGCGCTTGCTCGGCAGGGGGCCGACACGCACGCGGAACTTGGTGGCGTGGTCCCAGAAATACTTGCCCAGCATCGGCTCCTCGCCGAGCGTGCAGTTGACGACGCCGAGCCGGCAGCAATCGCGTTCGGGCAGCCCCAGCCACTGGCCGCGGAACTGCTGGATCTCGATGGGCACGCGGAAGTGCTGGCGCAGGATGGCGGTGAGGCCTTCCAGCGTGCGGGCAGAGCCGGCCAGGTGGCCGCTGTAGTAGGCGAAGACCTGGTCGTCCACGCCGTCGCTCTCAAGCCGGTTCTGCAGGCCGGGGGTGCCGAGGCCAACCAGTGACAGCACATGACGGCGGAAGTCGTCACGCGCGCCGCGCTCGTAGTCGACGAACACATGGTGCTTGCGCCAGGCCTGGTAGAACAGCGCGAGCAACCGGTGGTTGAAGAGGTCGACGAAGTGATGGGCTGTCTGGTCCTTGAAGCGGTAGCGCCGCTCCAGCAGCAGTTCGGTGTAGCTCACCGGCAACGCGGAGGAGGGGCCGACCAGTCCCATGAAGGTGACCGTCATGGTCGGCGCGCGGCGGTTCGCTGCCGGCGTCAGCGCGTAGACGGCACTGGCCGGCGCTTCCAGCGACAGCAGGGTGCGGTAGCGCACCGGTTCGTCGTCGCCGACGCGGATCGTGCCGCGTGCCTGCAATACACCCAGCAGGCGAACGGCCTGGAAAAAGTCGAAGGCGAAGGGGCGCTCGAAGAGCGCCGCCGTCACACCAGTGTGGCGCTGCCCGTTCTCGCTGGCCATGTCTTGAGGGCTTTCTCCCGCTGGCGGGTCTTGGCGACGAATTGCGTGAAGCTGTTGATGCTGCTGTACAGGCCGAAGAAGCGTTCGAGCACGCTGGCCATGAGGAATACGCCGGAGCCTTCGAACTGCTCTTCGTCGAATTCCACCGTGACTTCGATGCCGCGCACGAAGGCGGCGTGGCCGCGGCTGCCCATGCGCGCCAGCGTCGGTCGGCTGGTCACGCTGGCGACGCCCTCGATCTGCTTGCGTGTCGCGGCCGAGCCGCCAAAGTTGTACAGGCCCAGCAGCTCGCGGAAGGACTCGGTGCTCTCGCTCTCGCCATCGGCGATCGACAGGTGGTTCAGCGACAGGTGCGAGATCAGCCGCCACATGGCGGAGCGCCCCATCGGCGGGCGCAGCGTGTTGGTCGGTTTGCGCAGGCAGTGGATGCGGGTGACCGGCGAGCCGCCGTCTACTTCGAAGTCGCCTTGCTCGCCACCGAAGGGCAGCAGGCCCGGCAGGTCGCGGTTGGTGCAGGTGACCTCGATGGACAGCGCATCGCTGGCCGGCAGGTTGGGGTCGAAGTTCAGGTCGACCAGCGAGAGGTAGACATCGGTGCCGGGGTCGTCGCTGCGCTCGGCCTGACGGCGGGCGGCGATCCAGAAGGTTTCCTGCTCGACGCCGTCCTCGCTGTGGTGCAGGCCGAAGTAGGGGCGGTATTCGACGAGCGAGGCGCGACCTTCTTCCTGGACCAGCTTGCGCACGTGGTCGACCGAATAGATCTCCATGCCCCAGGGGCGCCGGATGTCGGCGATCACCTGGTACTCGGTCTTGGTGTGGGTGATCTGCAGCGGTTCGGCGTTCTGCTTGAACAGGTTGACGATGGGCGTGCAGCCAAGCCGGAAGGTGTCGGCGTCGATGGTGTCGGCCAGCTTGGCAATCCGCTCGGCGTGTTCGAACTCGCTGATGTGGATGGCGAGATCGATCTCGCGACAGGCCGGCGGCAGCGGGGCGGTGTGCAGTCCTTCGAGATCGAAGAACATGAACTTGTCCGGAAAGATGAAGTACTCGTGCAGCAGCCGGTAGGCCAGCGAGGATCGGCTGTCATAGTCCAGCATGCCTTCGTCCGGCTCGAAGCCCACCGGGCGGATGCAGTCACGCGGCAGCGGGGTGATGGCCGGGCCGGCGCCGAGGGTCACTTCGCGCACGTTGTTGAACAATAGTTCGTACAGCGCGTGCATCACCGGCGGCTCGCCCTGCAGGAAGAAGCGCAGGCGGTCGATGCCGAGGTCGTTGAAGAACTGGCCGGGGAAGGTGCGCAGGCGGATGCGCACGACTGCCGCGGTGTCCTCGCGACGCAGAGCGAAATCGGTACGCTGGATCGGTTCGAAGCGCGCGTTGGCGACTTCCACCGGCCACAGTTCGACCGGGTAGGCCGTGCGGAAGCGGCAGGGCATGTCGTTGACCCGGCGCGACAGCAACTGGGTGTGACGCGGCAGAGTCAGCTTCGCCGACAGGTTGGTCTGCTTCGGGTCGATGCGCATCTGTGCGACGGACATCGACGGAATCGGGCGCAGGTAGTGCGGGTACAGGATGTTGAGCAGCGCATCCGTGATCTCCGGAAACTCGGTGTCGAGCTTGTGATGGATGCGCGAGGTGAGGAAGGCGAAGCCTTCCAGCAGACGCTCGACGTGCGGATCCTCTGAGACGCCCTCTTCCAGCAACAGGCGGCCGGCAACCTTGGGAAACTGGGTTGCGAATTCCTTGCCGAGCTGGCGAAGGTGGGCCAGTTCGCGGTTGTAATAGGGAAGCAGGTCGTTGTGCATGGTCGCGCCGCTTACTCGATCTTGTAGAGCTGCGTGGAGACTTCCAGCACCGCGTCGAAGACCACCGGCTCGGGCACCGGGTCAACCTTCAGCAGGGCTTCGATGTGGAAGTTGAACTGCGAGGCGTTCTTGTCGCTGGTGTGCAGGCTGACCTGCACGCGCTGCAGGCGCGGCTCGAAGAAGGCGATGGCCCGCTCGATGCTGCTGCGGATCCGGTTGCGGTCCACTTCACTGCTCGGGCTGAGGCTGGAAAAGTCCGGCAAGCCATAGGTGAGCAATGAGCGCTCGGCCTCCGGGTATGTGCTCAGGTCGGTGAGTCCGTCGCTGCGGGTGTTCAGCAGGGTTTCCAGGTCACGCGCCACGGCCTGCTTGAGGTTGGCGAGACTCTGGCGGAAATCGGCCGGATGTTCGTTGCGTTCCGCCGGCGCGTCGTCGAACAGGCGATCGAGCACCGAGGGAATGATGCGGGGATTGATGACCGTGCTGGGCATGATGTGGCCGGCGACAGCTCACGAATCCAGCATGCGGCAAAGGGTCGTGCGCACAAGCGCGCGTCCCGGCGTGTGAAGCGGTCCTGCTGACGACATGACTCCCCCGATGATCTTGTTGCGCAGGCTGCAGATGAACAGCGGGCGGGCTTGCGACCCGCCCGCTGCGAAGCGGGGCAGTGCCCCGCCAGGCATCAGACCTTGACGTTCTTGGTGATGTCCCAGCCCTGCGGGCCGATCTTGTCGCCCTTGGTGCCGTCGTGCTTGATCGGGGTGTATTCCCAGGTGACCTTGCCGTAGGCGATCGACAGGCTTTCGGTGGGACGGTCGTCGCCACCGGCGCTGCCGCTCCACTGGATGCTCTCGATCATGCAGTCCTCGAACACGTACTTGATGTAGGTGTGCTTGCCGCCAGTGGTCAGGCACAGCTCGACCTCGGCCTTCTCGAAGTGCTTGCCGGAGGCGGAGGCGGAGGCCAGCGCGACCGAAGCCGAGTCGTACTTCTTCATCACGTTGAAGGACGAGAAGCTTGCCTTGCCGGCGGTCAGGCCACCGGTAGCGCTGCCGACGGTAACCGGGTTGCTGATGCCGAGGCTGAAGGAATACAGCTCGATCCACTGCTTGTGTGCGTCGTCGGTGCTCTCGCCCTTGACGTCGCCGAGGAGGAGGTAGGAATCGTATGCCATGTCAATACTCCGTGTAGTTGTTCAGATCCGGTTGGATACAGGAAACACAATCAAGGAAACACAGTCAGGGAAATGCAGTTCTGGGAAACAGCAGACAGCACGAGTCCGTCACCCCCACAGTGACGGACTCCTCAGGCGATAACAGGTATTTCGCGGGTGTTACTTGGCCGGCGGCGGCAGGTCGGCCACCAGGCGCAGGCTGGCGGTCAGGCCTTCGAGCTGGAAGTGCGGCTTCAGGAAGGCCACAGCCTTGTAGAAGCCGGGTTTGCCCGGAATCTCGCTGACATCGATGCGGGCTTCACGCAGCGGGTACTTGGCCTTGATTTCCTGGCCTGCTTCGTCGGAACCGACAACGTAGTTGTTGATCCAGCGGGACAGGAAGGCTTCGCACTCGGTACGGGACATGAAGCTGCCGATCTTGTCGCGCACCATCGACTTCAGGTAGTGCGCGAAGCGCGAGGTGGCCATGACGTACTGCAGCTGGGCCGACAGGCGTGCATTGGCATTCGCCGAGTCGGTGTCGTACTCCTTGGCCTTCTGCACGGACTGGGTGCTGAAGAACGCGGCGTAGTCGGTGCCCTTGCAGTGAACCAGCGGGATGAAGCCGAGGTCGGCCAGTTCCTTCTCGCGACGGTCGGTGATCGCCAGTTCGGTCGGGCACTTCAGGGCGACTTCGCCGTCATCGGTGGTGAAGGTGTGGGTCGGCAGGCCTTCCACCAGACCGCCGCCTTCCACGCCACGGATCGCCGCGCACCAGCCGTGCTTGGCGAACGCGCTCGTCAGGCGGGTGCCCAGCGAGTAGGAGGCGTTCACCCACAGGTACTTGTCGTGCTCCTTGCCGCTGACGTCTTCTTCGAAGTTGAAGGCTTCCACCGGCACGGTTGAGGAACCGTAGGGCAGGCGGCCCAGCACGTGCGGCAGGGTCAGGCCGACATAGCGGGAATCTTCCGAGGCACGGAAGGACTTCCACTTGGCGTACTCCACCGTATCGAAGCCCTTGGCGAGGTCGCGCGGCTTGGACAGGTCGGTCAGCGAATCCAGACCGAACATGCCGGCGTTGGCCGCGCTGAAAAACGGGGCGTGAGCGGCGGCGGCCACGTGGGACATTTCTTCCAGCAGGAACATGTCTTCCGGGTGGTTGCTGAACTCGTAGTCGCCGATCAGGGCAGCATACGGTGCGCCACCGAAGGTGCCGTACTCTTCCTCGTAGATCTTCTTGAACAGGGCGGACTGGTCGAATTCGGCCGCACCTTTGAAGTCCTTGACCAGGTCCTTCTTGGAGGCGTTCAGCACGTGGATCTTCAGCGTGGTGCTGGTTTCGCTCTGGTGGACCAGGTAGTGCAGGCCGCGCCAGGAGGATTCCAGCTGCTGGAACTCGGGGGCATGCATGACGCTGGACAGTTGCTTGGACATGGCCGCGTCGATCTGCGCGATGCGCGCCTCGATGCTGGCGATCAGGTCCTTGGACACGGTGACCGTGCCGCCCAGGATTTCATTCACCAGACCGCCGATCAGGTCCTTGGCGCGTTCCTTTTCGGTGTCCGAACGGGCGACGCGGGTGTCGTCGATGATGCTGTCGAGCAGGCTCAGTTCGCCTGCTGCTGCGCCAGCGGCGCCTTCCTGTTGTTGCTCAGCCATTACTTGGTCTCCTCAGCGCCGAATCCGGTTTCCTTACCCAGTGCCTGCAGCTTGCCGGCGTCTTCCAGGATTTCCTGCAGGACTTCGCCGAGGCGTTCGTTGCTGTACATCTTGTTCTTGAGGTCGGAGAGCTTGCTGCGGATTTCCATCAGCTTGCGCAGCGGTTCGATCTGGGCCGCCACGTTGGCCGGCTCGAAGTCGGCCATGCTGCGGAAGGACAGGTCGACCGACAGTTGCGAGCCGTCTTCACCCAGGGTGTTGTCGGCGCGGTAGGCCAGGTGGGGCTTCATGCCCTTGAGCACGTCGTTGAAGTTGTCGCGGTCGATGTTGACGAACTTGCGGTCCTTCAGCTTGGCCAGGGGTTCCACCGGCTGGCCGGTAAAGTCGCCCAGCACACCCATTACGAAGGGAAGTTCCTTTTTCTCGACGGCATCACCCACCTCGACGTCATACGTGATCTGCACGCGCGGCGCGCGCACGCGGTCGAGCGTGTGTTGCCTGCTTTCATTCGCCATGCTGTGAATCCCCCTTTTATGGGCCCGGGCGGGCCGCTGCCAGATGTTGCAGTTGTGGGCTTGTACGTGTGCGGGGTTCGGCTGCAAGCCAGTCTGCAAGCCGGTTTGCCACGAACACGGGTGCGTAAGGTATAGCAGATACGAGAGGCAAGTCTACGCGCCGAGATGCTCGCGCAAACCCTCGTAACTCCGCCCTTTACGGCTGGGTTCGGAGGATAGAACAGGGTCAGACACCCTTGCATGTAAATCGGGGGGAGAGCGTGAGTTTGTGCGCTTGACAGAGCAACTGGCTATCGGATGTACTCGCCCGGCTAAACGCCGTGCACTGGTCTGACCACTGGCGCACGGCCCGGACGTCGCCTCGTCCGGCCACAACCCGAGCTGGAGTCACACGATGTCCTGGATACGCGCGCGCCTGAGAGCCCTGCCATTCTGGTTGAGGCTGGGGGTGCCGATTGCGCTGGTGGTATGGCTGTCGGTCGGGCTCATCGTCTTCCTGAACTATTACAACTACTACCGCAGCTTCCATCAGCTGACGCTGGCGCGTTATCTCGTGCTCGGCAAGGATTTGCGCCAGACCATCGAGGTCGGCCTGTCCGTCGGGTTGGCGCCGCGCGAGAACGCGCAGCTCGACCCGGTCCTGAAAAGCGCGCTGACCCAGCTGCCCAGCATCCGCTTCATCGCGGTGGTGGACGAAGCGGGTCGCATCCAGCGCAGCGTGGGCGAGCCGCCTGACGGAACGTCGCCCTGGGGGCCACCGCGCAATCTGCCCGAGGGTGAGGACCACTGGCAGACCAGCGACAGCAGTAGCTACCAGGTGGGCCTGCCTTATCGCAACAGCTTCGACAGGCCGGTGGGTGCGCTGCTGGTCGGCTATGACCGTGGCGTGATCGACGCGGCCACCGCCAAGACCCGCTTCCTGCTGTTGCGTGATGCCGGGCTGGTGATGGCGCTGGTGATGGTGCTGATCCTGGCGGGTGTCTGGGCGCTGACCCGCCATCTCGAGCGCGGACTGGAGGCGGCCAGCCAGACGGTGGCCTGCGCACTCGACAAGCAGGCGGTGCACACCGCCGACTACCAGGTGCTCGGGCCGGAGGTGGGGCAGGGCATTCCGGATTTCATCCATGCCGTACGGCGCGCCTTCGGGCAGCTCGAGGCGCTGGCGCGACGGGTGTCCTCATGAAGCAACTGCGAACCCGTCTGATGATCCTGGCTGGCCTGGTGCTGCTCATTGCCGCCACCTTGCTGTCAGTGCTGTCGCTGAAGCACTTCGATGACACCCTGACGCCCCAGCTGCAGGCTGCCGACCGCGAGATCGGTACCTCGGTGCTGGGCCTGATCGATCGCGCCATGAAGCACGGCGTGCCGTTCGAAGCCCTGGTCGGCGTCGAGGATTACTTCGACGACATGCGCAAGGATCACCCCCGACTCGAGTACCTGTGGGTGACGAATACCGCTGGTCAGACGCTGTTTCTCAGCCGGGCGGCAGATGTCAGCAACGACCGCCGCCTGAGTCCCGGCATCGCGACCTGGAACGGCAAGGCCGGCGAAAGCGCCACCATCGGCGACTACATGAACACGGCGTTGCCGATCATGCATGAGGGGCGCCAGATCGGCTGGCTGCACGTCGGTCAACGCGCTGACGTGTCGGTCCAGATGCTGCGTGGCGTGGTCATGGACATCCTGACCGTGCTGCTGGTGACCGGGCTGATCGCGTTCGAACTGCTGCGTCTGCTGCTGGCACTAGCGGTGAGCCGACCCTTGCTGCTGCTCGGGCAGTTCTTCGACTATGTGCGGCAGGGGGACCTGTCGCACTACCTGCCGCGCGATATCGTCGGCGGCGTGGGCCGGCTCAACGTGCAGTTCAACCGGGTGTTGACCCAGCTTCGCTTCAACCACCAGCAGTACCTGAAGAAGTGCGAAGCCGCCGGCGTGGCGCCAGCGCAGCTGGCCTTCGACATGCAGCCGCGTACCGAAAGCAACACCCTGGCGCTGTCCGAGGTCGACTACATCCGCTGGCCGTTCTTCCTGCTGGTGTTCGCCGACTCGCTGTCGCTGTCCTTCTTTCCGCTGTTCGCCGGCAAGTTCTACGATCCGGCCATCGGCATCTCGCACCAGTTGCTGGTCAGCTTGCCGATCTCGCTGTTCATGCTGGTGTGGGCACTGTCCATGCTGTGGGCAGGGCGCTGGTGCGATCGCGTGGGCTATCGCAAGGCCTTCGGTGTGGGGGCGGGGATCACGACGCTTGGTCTGGTGCTGACCGGCCTGTCGCAGGATTTCTACCAGTTGCTGTTGTGGCGCTCGCTCACCGCCATCGGCTTCGGGGCCGTGTTCGTCACCGCCCAGAGCTACATCACCAGCCACACGCCGCCGGAACAACGCACCCGTGGCATGGCGGTGTTCCTCAGCACTTTCTTCGCCGGCTCGCTTGCCGGTGCATCCATCGGCGGCATCCTGGCCGACCGCCTGGGCTACGACAACACCTTCCTGGTGTCCGCCGTACTGTCGGCGCTGGCCGCCATCTTCGTGATGCGCTTCCTGACCGCACGCCAGCCGGCTGCTGCCAGCGCGGCAAGCAAGCGGCTGGGCATGGCGCAGATCTGGACCCTGCTGCAGCACAAGCAGTTCGCTACCATTACCTTCCTGGCGGCAGTGCCCTCCAAGATCGCGCTCACCGGCTTCCTGTACTACTCGGTGCCGCTGTATCTGAAGACCATCGGCACCTCGCAGTCGGACATCGGGCGGATCATGATGGCCTATGGTCTGGCGATCATCCTGCTGTCGTCGCATATCGCGCGGCTGGCCGACATGCTGGGCAACCGGCGCTGGTTCGTCTCGCTGGGTGGCATTGCGGCAGCGGTGGGCATGGCGGTGACCAGTTTCAACGACAGCGCGGTAGGCGTGCTCATCGGCATCGTCTGCCTGGGGGTGGCGCATGCCATCGGGGTGTCGCCGCAGCTTGCGCTGGTCAGTGACTACTGCCGGGATGCGGTCAACCAGCTGGGGCAGGCCACCACCACGGGCATCTTCCGGCTGATGGAGCGCTTGGGGAACGTATCCGGCCCCCTGATCGCCAGCGTGCTGATCGCCAACTTCGGTTTCAACGGTGCCTTCATGGGTGTCGCCCTGCTGACCCTGATCACCACGCTGACATTCACCTTCCTCTTCCTCGGCTTCGAGCGTGGCGGAGACAAGAGCGTGAAGGAGGCATGATGGGCTCACGCATTGCGGCAATCCTCCTGAAGAGCTTCCTGGCCCTGTTGTGCGGCGCCAGCCTGTGCGTTGCGCAGGCCGCCGACAAGCGCTACAGCGTCATGATCGTCACCTACCGCGGCGTGACGGACGCCGAGCGTGGCTTCATGGACGCGCTGAAGACCCGCCTGCCGGTGGACTTCGTGATGCGTGACGCCGCCGAAGACCGCAGCCGTATCGCCGGCTTCGTCGACGAAGCCAAGGTGATGAAGCCGGACCTGATCTACACCTTCGGCACGACGGTGACACTGGACATGGTCGGCGCGCACGACCAGGTGGACCGCAGCCGCCATGTCACCGACATTCCGGTGATCTTCAACATCGTGGCCGACCCGGTGGGCGCCCGCCTGACCCGTGAGCTCCGGGGCTCAGGTCGCAACCTGACCGGCGTATCGCACATCGTGCCGATGCCGGCCCAACTCACCGCCATCCAGCGCTTCAAGCCGGTGAGCCGCCTTGGTGCGGTGTTCAATCCCTTCGAGGCCAATTCGACGCTGGCCGTCAGCGATCTGAAGAGCGCGCAGAAGCAGTTCGGCTTCGAACTGGTGGCCGAGGGCCTTGCCATCGAGAAGGGTGAGAAGCCCAGTGCGCTGGCCATCTCGGACGCCGTGCGGAAGGTGCTCGAGCAGCGGGTGGATTTCCTCTACCTGCCGTCGGACTCTTCGCTGATCCAGCAGGCCGACGTCATCGTGGCGGCGGCCACCGCGGCAGGGGTGCCGGTGGTTTCGGCCACCGAGTCGCCGATCCGCAAGGACGGCGCGATGCTGGGCCTGGTGTCCAATTACTACAACGCCGGCAGCTTCGCGGCCTACAAGGCAGAGCAGATCCTCAAGCAGGGCCGCTACGCCGGTGACGTGCCGGTGGAAACCCTGCAGCGCTTCTCGCTGCTCATCAACATGCGCACCGCGCGCTACCTGCAGATATTTCCGCCACTGCGCGAGCTGAAGTTCGCCGAGTTGCTGGACTGAGGCTGGACCGAGGCTGGACTGACCCAGGCAAGCTGGCTCAGTGCCGCGTCGGGTCGCTGCTGCTGGCGGCGGCCCGTGCTTCATCCGGAGTGAAGCGGTAGGTGTGGTTCGACAGATCGTCGCGGATGACGACCTCGCCGTGTTCGCCCAGCATGCGCTCCACTTCGTCCGTGCCGAGCGAGCGCAGCACGTTGCGCACCTTTTCCCAGTCGGGCGGAAAGTCGTGCGTCACTTCGCGCGGCGCGAACACGCGCACCGTCTCTTCGTGGAACAGCCGGGTCAGCAGGGTTTCGGCGGACGTGCCAAGCAGCTCCTGGGCGGACAGGGTGTTCACCAGTTGTTCGATGCGGGCCCAGCCGTCCTCGTCGCGGGTATCCGCGCCGGGCAGTTTCTGCACGAAGAAGCCGGCCGCGGTGTTCTCGTCGGCAGCCAGGATCAGGTGGGCGGGCTGTTGCTCGGATTGCGCCAGGTAGTTCTCGAACATCTCGGACAGCGAGTCGCCTTCCGCAGGTACGAAGCTCTGGTAGGGCTGGCGCATGCTGTCGGCATCCAGCGTCAGCATCAGGCGGCCATCGCCAAGCAGTTCCTGCAGCGGCGTGGCGGCGTCGAGCCGGCCTTCGGTCTGGGCGTAGCCGCGCAGGTTGAGGGCCTGGGTGCAATCCACCACCAGCAGTGACAGCGCGCCGTGGCCGCGCAACTGGAAGGTCAGGCGGCCGGGTTGCTTGAGGTTGGCTGCGATCAGCGTGGCGATGGCGCACATCTGGCCCAGCAAGGAGCGTGTGGTCGCGTCATAGTCGCGCTGCGCCTGGATGAGGGACCAGGTGTTGGTGATGCGCACGACGGCGCCGCGGATGTCCAGCTCTTCGAGCAGGAAGCGTTGTACGTGATTGCTTTGCACGTTGTTGCTCATGGGCGCGTGGTCCAGGCTTCAGGTGTCCGCCGTGGCCGGCGGAGGCTCACCGAAAGCTCACTGATTGAAAAACTCGTCGAAGCGCGTGTGGTCGAAACCCATCATCAGCTGGCCATCGCGTTCCACGATGGGGCGGCGGATCAGGCTGGGTTTGGCGATCATCAACTGGTAGGCCTTCGCTTCGTACAGGTTGCTCTTCTCGGCATCGGACAGGCCGCGCCAGGTCAGGCCCTTGGTGTTGATGAGCTTTTCCCAGCCGCCGATATTGGCGGCCCAGCGCTTCAGCGTGTCCTCGTCGATGCCGCGGCGGGCGTAGTCGTGGAATTCGTAGGCGACGCCGGCTTCCTTCAGCCAGGTGAAGGCTTTCTTCATGCTGTCGCAGTTCTTGATGCCGTAGATGGTGATGGTCATTTTTTCCGGTCTGCCAGGGCAAGGTTGATCATCCAGGTGAGCACGCCGTACACCAGCGCGCCCCACATCGCTGCCCAGAAGCCGTCGACGCGGAAGCCGGTCACCAGTTCCGATACGCCCCAGAACAGCAGGGCGTTGATGACCAGGGCGAAGATGCCGAGGGTCAGTATGGTGATAGGCAGGGTCAGCAGGATGAGGATGGGACGGATGAGCGCGTTGACCAGGCCCAGCAGGAGGGCGGCGGCCAGCGCGGCAAGATAGCTTTCGACACGGATCGAGCTCACGATCTCCGGCACGACCATCAGGGCCAGGGCGCCCAGCGCCCAGCGGATCAGCAACATCATGGTGGTGGCTTCCTAGCGGGAGGCGCCAAGGGCCTTGGCGCGGATTTCAGTCGTGCGGAGTTCTTCGGCGGAAGGCTGGGGACGGGCCAGCCAGTCGCCCATCTGACGCCGCGCGATGGCGTGCAGGGCTGCGACGAATTCGTGGCGCTCGTTCAACGCTGGAATGTAGCGCAGTTCGCGACCGCCCTTGGTGAGGAAGGCGGCCTTGCACTCCATGGCGATCTCTTCCAGGGTTTCCAGGCAGTCGGCGACGAAGCCGGGGCAGATGACATCCACCGTCTTCACGCTGCCGGCCAGTTTCTCCAGCGTGGGCTGCGTGTAGGGCTGCAGCCATTCGGCACGGCCGAAACGGGACTGGAAGGTCACGACGTAGTCATCCGTCTTCAGCCCCAGCGCCTCGGCCAGCAGGCGCGCCGTCTTGTGGCACTCGCAGTGATACGGATCGCCGCGGTCCAGCGAGAAGCGCGGCAGGCCATGGAAGCTCATGACCAGCTTTTCGCCGCGGCCGTTGCGTGCCCAGTGTTCCTGCACGCTGGCGGCCAGCGCCCGGATGTAGCCCGGGTCGTCGTGGAAGCTGCGCAGGAAGCGGACTTCGGGAAGGTTACGGATCTTCGACAGGGCTGCACCCACCGCGTCCATCACGCTGGCGGTCGTGCTCGCGGCGTACTGCGGGTACATCGGCAGCACCAGGATGCGGGTGCATTGCTCTTCCTTCAGCTTGCCGATGACGTCGGCAATGGCCGGCCGGCCGTAACGCATCGCATGCATCACCCGCACGCGCTGTTCACCGGCATGGCCGAAGTAGCCCTGCAGCAGCTTGGCCTGGCGTTCCGCGTGCACGGCCAGTGGCGAGCCTTCGCTGGTCCATACCTGCGCATACTTGGCTGCCGACTTCGCGGGCCGTGTATTGAGGATGATGCCGTGGAGGATCGGCTTCCACGCAATGGACGGAATCTCCACCACACGCGGGTCGGACAGGAATTCGCGCAGGTACTTCTTTACCGCCGGTGCCGTGGCAGCTTCGGGCGTGCCGAGATTCACCAGCAGGATGCCGAAGCGTTCACTGCTGCCGTGACGGTGGGCAGGTTCGGGCAGGAATGGGGGCATAGGGGGACACAGGGTCGGGAAGGTGCTCAGGCAGCGCGCCGGCGCGGCGGCACGTGGATTTTACGCGCCTTGTCGTCCTGCTTGTTCCGGCGCCCCGGCAGATCGCAGGTGCAGCAGTCCGCGCAGCTCAACAGGTTGGTGAGCCGCGACATTGCGCCGCGGGGCAGGTCACAGTCGGTGTCGCAGGGCAGGTCGCAATCACCGCGCTGCGCGGCAAGTGGCCGGCGCTGTGGTGGGGACGACTGGCCGTATCGACGGTGTGCTTCAGCGCAACGCGCAAGGCGCAGATCGAGTATGCCCAGCCCTCTCAGCGCGCCATGGCGTCGCACCGCACGCAGGCCCAGCGTCGAACAGCTGGCGTGGCCGGTGTGCACGCCGTAGGCACAGCGGAACCCTTTCCACGGTGAAACGAAGCGCTTGTAGCCGCGGATCGCGACCAGCAACAGCCAGCGGGCCGGCATGCCTCAGTTATTGGACGACAGCGCCGAGGACAGCAGGCGCGCCGTGATGTCCACGATGGGAATCACCCGCTCATAGGCCATGCGGGTCGGGCCGATGACGCCCAGCGTGCCGATGACCTTGCCATCCACCTCGTAGGGCGCGGTCACCACGCTGCATTCGTCCAGCGGTGCGAGCCCTGATTCGTCACCGATGTAGATCTGCACGCCCTCCGCACGATGGGAGAGGTCGAGCAGTTGCAGCATCCCGGTACGTTGCTCGAACAGGCGGAACAGCTCGCGCAGGCGGCCCATGTTGGTGGACAGCTCGTCCACTTCCAGCAGATTGCGCTCGCCGGAAATCACCACGCTGGTGTCGGCGCCCAGGGCTTCTTCGCCGGCGTGCACGGTGGCGGTCATCAGCTCGTTCATGTTCGCGGACAGCTGGTGCAGCTCTTCACGCAGCTTGGCCAGCATGTTGGCGAGGTCCAGCCCGGCGAAATGGTGGTTCAGGAAGTTGGCGGCCTCGACCAGTTCGGAGGCCGAATACGGTCGCTGGGTCATCAGCAGGCGGTTCTGCACATCGCCCTTGGTGGTCACGATGATCAGCAGCACCCGGGTTTCGGACAGGCTGACGAACTCGATCTGGCGGATCGTCGTCGTGTCGTTGCGCTGGGTCATCACCACGCCGGCAAAGCGGGTCAGGTCCGACAGCAGGTGGGAGGCGGCCGAAATCAGGCGGCGTGGCTCGTCCGGCTGCAGCTGGCTGCGCAGCTCGCGCACCTGGGTGTGCTCCAGCGGCTGCACGGTCAGCAGGGTGTCGACGAACAGACGGTAGCCACGCGCCGTCGGCACGCGGCCGGCCGAGGTGTGCGGGCTGGCGACGAACCCGGCCTCCTCGAGGTCGGACATCACGTTGCGGATGGTCGCGGGCGACAGCTCCAGGCCGGACTGGCGTGACAGTGCGCGAGAGCCGACGGGCTGGCCGTCGGCGATGTAACGCTCGATGAGCGTCTTGAGCAAGACCTGGGAGCGGTGATCGAGGGCATTCATGAGCAAGCGTCATTCTAATGACGCGGCGCAAGCTGGCAAAGGGCGCCAGACGGTGTCCCGGCATTCCGGTGTGGTTAAAATGCGGGCCATGAGTCTGGAATTCAACACTGTCGCGCTGGTTGGCAAGTACCAGAGCGCCGACATTGCCGACACCCTGACCCGCCTGGCGGCCTTCGTGCGGCAGGCCGGCGCCGAGGTGTGGATCGAGGCAGAAACGGCTGCCGCCACCGGTCTGACCGATCGCGAGGAGACCGCCAGCTTCGAACGCATCGGCGAATCTGCCGATCTGGTGATCGTGCTGGGCGGCGACGGCACCATGCTGATGGCCGCCCGCCGGGTGGCGCCCCACACCGTGCCTTTGCTGGGCGTGAACCTTGGCCGACTGGGCTTCCTGACCGATGTCGGCCACGACGAAATGCTGGAGCGGGTGGGGGAGATCCTGACCGGCCGCTACCTGCGCGAGCGTCGCATCCTGCTGGAAGCCGAGGTCCTGCGCGAGGGCGAGCGTGTCTTTGCCGATACCGCGTTGAACGATGTGGTGCTGTCGCGGGGCGAAATCGGCCGCATGATCGAATTCGAGTTGCATGTCGACGGCGAGTACATCTATTCGCAACGCTCCGACGGCATGATCGTCGCGACCCCGACTGGCTCCACCGCCTACGCCTTGTCTGCCAACGGCCCGCTGCTGCATCCGCGCCTGGCTGGCATCGTGCTGGTGCCGTTGTGTCCGCACGCGCTGACCCACCGCCCGCTCGCGCTGGCGCAGGACAGCAGCGTCGAACTGGTGATCCGCCCGGGCCATGATGCGCGCATCCACTTCGACGGCCAGACCCTGTTCGATGCCCGCGAAGGCGATCGCATCGTGCTGCGCCGTTCGCCGCAAACCGTCACGCTGCTGCACCCCGAGGGTTACAGTTACTTCGCCGTCCTGCGCGAGAAGCTCCACTGGAGCGCCGTGCCACAACGGCCCCGCTGAGCCCGCGCTGAATCTCCCCAGATAACGACCACATGCTTCGTCGCCTGCTGATCCGCGATTTCGTCCTCGTCGACCGCCTGGAACTCGACTTCCGTGCCGGCTTCGGTGCGCTCACCGGCGAGACCGGGGCTGGAAAGTCCATCCTCCTCGATGCGCTGTCCCTGTTGCTGGGCGAACGTGCCGATGCCGCGATGGTTCGTCACGGCTGCGACAAGGCCGATCTCACTGCCGAATTCGAGCTGGCGGACGCCGCACCGGCGCGGGCCTGGCTGGCGGAGCAAGACCTCAGCGGCGACGACGACAGCGTCGCGCTGCTGCGTCGGGTCATCGACAGCGCCGGCCGTTCGCGCGCCTACGTGAACGGCATCGCCGCCACCGCCACCCAGCTGCGCGAGCTCGGCGACCTGCTGGCCGACATCCATGGCCAGCATGCGCACCAGGCTTTGTTGCGCCCGGACGCCCAGCGCCAGTTGCTGGATGCGCATGCCGGGCTGACCCTGCAGGCGCGCGAGCTGGCGGCCTGGTACCGCGAGTGGCAGAGTGCCCGCCGCACGCGCGAGGCTGCCGAGCAGGACCAGGCCGGCTTGGCGCGCGAGCGCGAGATGCTGGAGTTCCAGGTCCGCGAGCTGACGGCACTCGCCTTCGTGCCGAGCGAGTGGGAGGCCCTCAACCAGGAGCAGGCCCGCCTGTCGAATGCAGCCGAGCTGCAGCAGGGTGCAGCGGCGGCGCTGGATGCCGTCAGCGAAGGCGATACGCCATTGGCCGCGGAGGCAGAGCGTCTGGCCGCCCGCCTGCATGAACTTTCCGCCTACGACGACGCGCTGAAGCCGATGGCCGAGCTGATCTCGGAAGCCGCGATCCGGCTGGAAGAGGCAGGACATGAACTGCGCCGCTACAGTGACCGCGTCGACCTCGACCCGGCGCGACTGGCTGAAGTAGACGGGCGCATCGGCGATGTGCTGGGCCTGTCGCGCAAGTACCGTGTGCAGCCCGAAGAACTGCCGGGCCTGCTGTCGGACCTCGCGGTACGACTGACAGCAATCGGCGAATCCGGCGACCCCGTGAAGCTCGCCGAGCTGGAAGCCAAGGCGCACAAGACCTACGATGCAGCCGCGCAGAAGCTCAGCAAGCAACGCGCTGCCGCTGCGACTGAACTCGCTGCGGCCGTCACGTCCGCGATGCAGGACCTGGCGATGTCCGGCGGCCGCTTCGAGATCGCCCTGGTGCCGGAGGCGGCGGGCAGCGCAAACGGCAACGAGCGCATCGAGTTCCAGGTGGCGGCCAATCCCAGCCAGCCGCTGCGCCCCCTGGCCAAGGTGGCGTCGGGCGGCGAACTGTCGCGCATCGGCCTGGCCATCCAGGTCATCACCTCGCAGTCGCAATCCGTGCCGACACTCATCTTCGACGAAGTGGACGTCGGCATCGGCGGTGGCGTCGCCGAAGTGGTGGGCCGTCGTCTGCGCGAGCTTGGTGGGCTCCGCCAGGTGCTGTGTGTCACCCACCTGCCGCAGGTGGCGGCGCAAGCCAACTGGCAATGGCGCGTATCCAAGCACACCGAGGGTGACGTCACCCGCTCGCAACTGGTCGAGCTCGACGACGCCGGCCGCGTCGAGGAAATCGCACGCATGCTGGGCGGCGTGAAGATCACCGACACCACCCGCAGCCACGCCGCCGAGCTGCTGGGGCTGAGTCACTGAAGTGGAGTCGCCGGGCAGTTGGCGACCAGGCAGTATCGGCAGGAAGCGCAGCACATGAACACCACGACTATCAATCTATGGCCTGGTGATGCACCGGGTTCACAAGGACTCGACTTCGAACTGCTGTGCGTGGAGCGCAGCACCCATCCTGCGGTGCGCGACCGTGCGGTGAGTCAGGTCCGTCATCCGATGCTCACGGTGTTCCGTCCGGCCAGCCCCAATGGCTGCGGCGTACTGCTGATCCCCGGCGGCGGCTACCAGCGCATCGTGCTGGACAAGGAAGGCGAGGACATCGCCGCGTGGCTGAACGAGCTGGGCGTTACGGTGTTCCTGCTGCAGTACCGTTTGCCGGCGGAAGGGCACAAGCAGGGCGCCGACGTTCCGCTGCAGGATGCCCAGCGGGCGATGCGCCTGATCCGCCAGCGCGCGGCGGAATGGGGGCTCACGCATGTCGGTGCGCTGGGGTTCTCGGCTGGTGGTCATGTGGCTGCGATGCTCGCGACCTGTCACGCCCGCGACGTGTACGCCCCGGTGGATGCCGCGGATGAAATTCCCGCAAGGCCGGATTTCGCCATGCTCGGCTACCCGGTGATCAGCATGGATGCTGCCATTGCCCATGCCGGATCGCGACAGGCTCTGCTGGGCAGCGACGAGATACACGCGCGCCGCTACAGCGCGGAATGCCTGGTGGATGTGCATACGCCATCGTTGTTCATCTTCCTGCCCGATGACGATGCGTCCGTGCCGCCGGAGAACGGTGTGCGCCTGTACCTCGCCGCCCGCCAGGCCGGTGTGAGCGCGGAACTGCACAGTTTCCAGCGTGGCGGCCACGGCTTCGGTATCCGCTTCGCGCGTGAAGGTACGGTGGCGGCGTGGACCGGGCTGGCCGAAGGCTGGCTGCGGCAGAACCGCTGGCTGCCGGAACTCGTGTCGTGAGTCTTCGCGGTCGCTGATCGTCGGTACCTTGATGCCGGCACCAACGTACCGGTGCCAGGTGTCGAGCCTAAGCCGCCGTCAGCCCACCACGACCGCTGCGCAGGCGGCGCACCTGCAGGGTGGCGCCTGCCAGGAAGAACACGAAGATGATGCCTACCACCGTCTGCAGGGTCGGATCGTCCGGCCCGCTGAACAGTGGTGCGCCTACCGGTACGCGCGTGAAGGTTTCGGTCAGGCCGGGAATCATGTGGAAGAAGAAGGTCAGCGAGTAGCTCACCGTCGCGACATAAGGCGACAGCTTGCCCAGGCGCCCGCTACCTGCCCAGGCCGCCAGCGCCAGCACCAACAGGGTCAGGATGCCGAGCACATGCGGGGGGCCGAAACCACCGCGCTGGAAGATGCCGAAGCCGGTCAGACAGGTCAGTACCGTCGTCCATACGTAGACCTGTCCGGCGCGGGTGTGCAGCGAGATGTCGCGTTCGCGCAGCAGGCACAGCAGGCCGGCGGCCACCGCAACCAGTGCGATCGCGGTATGGAAGGTACCCAGTGTCGTCAGTCCGGACATGGTGACTCCTTGGCTGCAGGGGAAGGGTTCTTCCGGAGCGCTACCGGTGCGTAGTGGCGGCTCTCCGGTTCAGCTTGGACCAGCCCCGCACCGACTGCAATGCGTCCGGGCGGATGAGCGGAATGTTCATCGACCACCGTCGGCCGTCAGCGGATCGACGGTCTCCGCATGTGCGTCGCGTGGTCGCCGGCTACGCGGCCCTGTTGTTGCGCTGGGTTGTGCCCCGCATGACCACGATGACCCGCGTGACCCGTATGTCATGCGAGCAACTCCCGGAGGGGCAGGGCGGCTCCCGCTTCGCTGTGCCATGCTTGCGTAGACGCACCGGGCCAGGGATTGCAGGAAACCGGAGCCGGGAAGTCGGAGCCAGGAAGTCGGAGCCGGATATACGGCAAGCGGAGGGAAGATGTTCGAGAAGACATTCGTCGCCGGTTGGGGCGACATGGACTACAACGCGCACATGCGCAACACCGCCTACCTCGACAAGGCGGCGGACCTGCGCATGATGTTCTTTGCGGAGCATGGCCTGCCGATGAGCGAGTTCATGCGCCTGCGCGTCGGGCCGGTGGTGATGCGCGACGAGATCGAGTACTTCCGTGAAGTGAAGCTGCTACAGGACTTGCGCGTCGGGTTGATGCTGGCCGGTGTGTCGCCGGACGGCAGCCGCTTCCGCCTGCGCAACCTGTTCTGGGTGGGCGAGACGCTGGTGGCGCGGGTTACCAGCACAGGTGGCTGGCTGGACCTGCAGGCGCGCAAACTGGTGGCACCGCCCGAATTGATCATGGCCGCCCAGGCGGATATGGCACGCAGCGAGGATTTCGCGGAACTGCCCTCCAGCCTGAAAGGCTGAGGGGCCCGCGTGAGCCGGCCCTAGGTCTGATCGATCTCGTTGGCGTCGTCGGCCCTGCGCCGGCGAGCGGGTTTGTCGTCGCGCTTGCGCTGCGGGATGTGCTTTTCCAGATGCGGTAGCAGGCCCAGCACGATGAGCCCCAGCACGGTAGCGAGAATGGCCGTGACTTCGCGGCCGAGTCCGGCGGCAATGCCCACCGCGGCGGTCAGCCAGATGCTGGCCGCCGTGGTCAGGCCCTTGATCTTCTCCTGCTCGCTCAGCTTGATGATCGCCCCGCCGCCCAGGAAGCCGATGCCGGTGATGATCCCCTGCAGGACCCGGCTCATGTCGTTCGGTGCGATGCCCGCCATCGCGGGTGCCAGCACGAACATCGCGGCTCCCAGTGCCACCAGCATGTGGGTGCGCAGGCCGGCGTCGCTGTCATGGCGTTCGCGATCCAGGCCGATCAGCCCGCCGAGCAGCAGGGCGACGCAGAGCCGCACGGTGACGCGGGTGAGCTCGGTGATGTCGTCCAGGTCCGAGAATTCAGCGCGCACGGTCTGGACGATCTGCTGCCAGAGGTCGGCCTCGTTCATGTCGTCAGTGCGGCTGTCGCCAAGCCTGTGGTGGGGTTCATTGCAGGGCCAGGGCGGCGAAGCTCACGAAGCTGGTGTAGAGCGCCCACAAAACGGATGGCGTCAGCCACCACGCGGCTTCCGCCGAGGACTTGGCAACGTGCCATGTGGTGGCGGTCACCATCAGCAGGGACGCCAGATTGAGCAGGCTGGCGGCGTAGGCTCCTGCACTCACCATCAGCGCCTGATGGACCAGGCCCCAGGCGATCAGGGCGACCACCCAGCGTGATTCACGACGGCCTTCGCCACCGCTGCTCCAGGTCTTCCAGCGTGCGACACCCCACATCGGGAAGATGAGCGCGCACGCCAGCAGGCTGAGCCAGGGAGAAGGCGCGAAAGGGGTTTCTTCCTGCAATGGCAGGTTGTTCGCGCCTGCCATGGCATACATCAGCGCCTGTACGGCAAGGACCAGCAGCAGCGGCACGAAGGCGTTGAGCCAGAGCCGCCGCGTGGCGATCTGCTGGAAGCGGGGCGGCGTGGTGGATTGTCGGGTGGCGCCCGATGGGGCGACGAGTGTGCTGGAGTACATGTGCGCTCTCCTTACGGGCTTGGCCCGGAACCAGCAGGCTC
>JAVHYF010000040.1 GCA_031119205.1 Moraxellaceae bacterium
GTGTGGATCGGCGTCTTCACCTTCGTCTACCTGATGGGAGTGCTGTAATGAGCGCCACCGGACACCACCACGAGCACGCAGCTCACGGCGACGGCCATGATGATCACGCTCATCATGACCACCACGACGGCGACGACCACTACCACTTCTCGGTGAAGGGCTACGTCCAGGGCTTCATCCTGTCGGTGATCCTCACTGCCATCCCGTTCTGGCTGGTGATGGGCAAGGTGCTGCCGACACCGGGTCTCACCGCCTTCGTGATCCTCGGCTTCGCCGCCGTACAGATCGTGGTGCACATGATCTTCTTCCTGCACATGAACTCGAAGATCGAGGGCGGCTGGTCCATGCTGGCGTTCATCTTCACGATTGCGCTGGTGGTCATCATGCTGGCCGGCTCCATCTGGGTCATGTACCACCTGAACACCAACATGATGCCCACCCACGACATGAGCGCCATGCCATGACGACTGCACCGCTGGATCAGGACACCCCCGAAGAGGCGGACGCGCTGGAGGTTTCGCGACGCCGGCCACTGGCCTGGGTCGCGCTGCTGCTGGTCGGTCTGTTCGCCTTCGCCAGCTTCGTCGCGCTGGGCATGTGGCAGCTGGACCGGCTGGCGTGGAAGACGGACCTCATCGGCCGTATCGCCGAGCACCAGAAGGCTGCGCCGATCGCCGCGCCCGGCCCCGCCGACTGGGAGATCCAGGCCGACACCGACGCCGAGTACCGCCGCGTCACGCTGCGTGGTCGCTTCGCCAACGATCTGGAAACCCTGGTGCAGGCCTCCACCGCGCTGGGCACCGGCTATTGGGTGCTCACGCCGCTGCAGACCGAGGAAGGCTACTGGGTGGTCGTCAACCGCGGCTTCGTGCCGTCGGACAAGCGTGATCCGGCGCAACGTGGCCAGCCCTCGCCCGACGGCGTGCAGACCGTGTCCGGCCTGCTGCGCCTCAGCGAACCGAGAGGCCGCCTGTGGCAGGACAACGCGCCGACCGACAACCGCTGGTACTCGCGCGACGTCGCTGCCATCGCCCAGGCCCGCGGACTCGGCAGCGGCACGCACAGCGGCGCCATCGCGCCCTACTTCGTCGACGTGGCCGCCGCCAACGATGCGCCGCTGGACTGGCCCCGCGCCGGCCTGACCGTGCTGCACTTCAACAACAGCCATCTGGGTTACGCGCTGACCTGGTTCGTGCTGGCCGCGATGACCGCCATCGCGCTGGCCTACGCAGTCGCCATCGAACACCGGGCACAGCGCCGTCGCGCGGCGGCACGACGCTAAGTCGACGACGTGCCACTGAGCGCCCCTCCGCCGCGCAGCGCTCAGGGAGAAGCCACCCAGGCCGTCGACACCCTCGCCGGCCGCAACAACCTGCTGCAGCTCATCCAGCTGCGCTGGCTGGCGGTCGGTGGCCAGCTGCTGACCATCCTTGCCGTGCATTTCGTGCTCGGCATCGACCTGCCCCTGGGCGCCATGCTCGGCACGCTGAGCGTGCTGGCGCTGTTCAACGCGGCCTGCTGGCTGCGCAGCCGCAGCGCCTCGCACATCGGCGACCGCGAACTGCTCGCCGGCCTGCTGGTGGACGTCGGCGTGCTGAGCACCCAGCTCTACTATGCAGGCGGCATCACCAATCCGTTCATCTTCCTGTACCTGCTGCAGGTGGCAGTGGCCTCGGTGCTGCTGCGGCCGCATCACACCTGGACCATTGTTGGCGTTACCGGCCTGTGCTTCGCCGCACTGACGCAGTGGTACCAGCCGCTGCCGGAACCGGAGATCCAGAACGGCGCGGTGTCGGCGCACTACGCCGGCGGCCTGCTGCTGTGCTTCCTGCTCAACGCGGCCCTGCTCACCATCTTCCTGGTGCGTATCGGCCGCAACCTGCGCGCGCGCGACGCCCGCCTCGCCGACCTGCGCCAGCGTGCCGCCGAGGAAGAACACATCGTGCGCATGGGCCTGCTCGCCACCGGCGCGGCACACGAGCTGGGCACGCCACTGGCTACGCTGTCGGTGATCCTCGGCGACTGGTCGCGCATGGCACCGTTCGCCGGCGAACCGGAGCTGCGCGAGGAGATGGAAGAGATGCAGGTGCAGCTGCAACGCTGCAAGACCATCGTCAGCGGCATCCTGCTGTCCGCCGGCGAGGCACGCGGCGAGGCGCCGGTGGTCACCACCCTGCATGCCTTCCTGGACGAACTGGTGGCGCACTGGCGACGCACCCGCAACTCGCCCTTCGGCCTCAACTACGACCGCAGCAGCACGCCGGACTTCCCGATGATTTCGGACTTCGCGCTGCGCCAGATGATCGACAACATCGTCGACAACGCGCTGGATGCCTCGCCCCACTCTGCGCCCAGCCTGCTGGCGGCCTGCGAGGCTGACGAGCTGGTGCTGCGCGTGCTCGACGAAGGCGCCGGCTTCGCACCCGCCATGCTGGAGCGCTTCGGCAAGCCCTACCAGTCCAGCAAGGGCCGGCCCGGTGGCGGCCTGGGCCTGTTCCTCGCCGTCAACGTGGTGCGCGCGCTGGGTGGCAGCATCGCCGCGCGCAACCGCAACGTGGGCGGCGCCGAAGTGGAGATCCGCCTGCCTCTTGCAGCACTGGCGCCCCCGCACGAAGATGACGGGGATGACGACCGCTGAGCCCACGCAGCGCCTGCTGCTGATCGTCGAAGACGACGACGCCTTCGCCCGCACCCTGATCCGTTCCTTCGAGCGGCGCGGCTACGACGTCCTGCGCGCCACGCGGCTCGACGAAGTGCGCAGCCTGTTGCAGGCGCATCGCCCGCGCTACGCGGTGGTCGACCTGCGGCTGGCGAACGGCGACTCCGGTCTCGCCTGCGTGCAGGCACTCCACCAGCACGATGCCGCGATGATGATCGTGGTGCTGACCGGCTACGCCAGCATCGCCACCGCGGTGGAGGCCATCAAGCTGGGCGCCCGCCACTACCTGGCGAAGCCCGCCAACACCGACGACATCGAAGCAGCCTTCACGCGCGAGCAAGGTGACGCGGAAGTGGAACTCACCGAGCGCACCACCTCGCTGAAGACCCTGGAGTGGGAACGCATCCACGAGACCCTGGTGGCCAGCGGTTTCAACATTTCCGAAACCGCCCGCCGCCTGGGCATGCACCGGCGCACGCTGGCCCGCAAACTGGAGAAGCAGCGGGTCAAGTGAGGGCCAGCTAAGCGCCAACTGAGCGCCGGGTGATGGGCCCGGCCTCCTGCCACGAAACTGCGCACGCCCGGTCCGTTCACCGGACCGGACGCACAGCAGGTTTGCGGCGCGTACTCAGAAGCGCGCCATCAGGCTGAGCGAGACATTGCGTGCTTCGCCCAGATTGCCCGACCCCCAGCCGCCGCCGGCCCAGTACTTCTTGTTGAACAGGTTGTAGATGTTCCCGATCAGGGTCAGGTCCTGGCCCTGTGCGCGGAAGTCATAGCTGAAACCAGCGTTGAAGATCGTCTGGTCGGGCACCTGCAGCGTGTTCTCGTCGGCCGCATACGCGGTGCCGTGATAGCGCACATTGCCTTGCAGCTTCAGGCCTTCGAGCGCGGGCACCCGGTACTGGACGTTGGCGACGGCCTGCCACTTCGGCGCATAGGCAGGCGTGTTCCCCTCCAGCAACGGATCGGACACTTTCTCGATGCTCGCGTCCAGATAGACGGCGCCGAGGCCCACGTTCAATGCCGGCGTGATCCTGTAATCCCCTGACAGCTCCAGCCCCTGATACACCACCTCGCCGTCCTGGGTCAGGTAGCGATCGCTGCCACGCCATTCGTCCATCTCGTTGGCACGTTGTACGCGGAACAGCGCGGCGGTGTAGTCGGCCCGGGCCGAGGTGTGCTTGACGCCCAGCTCGTACTGCTTCGACACCGTCGCACCCAGCACCTCACCGGCGTTGGCATACGGCGCCCCCACGCGGCTGCCGGGCTGCAGGCCTTCGACGTAGCTGCCGTACAGGCTGGTGCTGGCGACGGGCTTGTAGATCAGTGCGAGGGTCGGACTGGTACGGCTCGTCTTGTACGCCGAGTCCACGGTCGGATCACCGTCCATGTCCTTGAGGTGATAGTCGGTGTAGCGCAGGCCGACGATGGCCTGCCAGTGATCGTTGAAATGCAGCGTGTCGCTCAGGAACCCGTACTTCTGGCGCGTCTCGGCACTCACGGGGCCCAGGGCGTACTCGCGCGGCCGTGGCATGCGGAAGGTCTGCTCCTGATAGAGGCTGCCGCTGAAGGTCTGCTCCCAGTTGTAGTCGGTTGCGCGCTCCTTGCTCACCTGGGTACCCAGACCGCCGACGATCTCGTGCTTCATGCCGGCAAGGGAGAATGTTCCCTGCAGCACAGTCTGTGCGAACAGGCTGTCGAGCTGGTTGGCGAAGTGGTAGCTGTAGCCGGTGTAGTCGCCCTCCCGGTTGTTGAGGTTCGCGAAGGCCTTGTTCGACTCATGGTCTTTGCGCGAGAAACCGAGCTGGGTCTTGAGCTTCCACTGCGGATCGATCTGCCACAGCACGCCGGTGGACACCAGCGCGGTCTTCGCGCCGTAGTAGCCGTCGTCCACGTTCACGTTGCCGTAGTCATAGGTCACCGCGGGCAACACGCCGCCACTGCCGGCCACGTCGTAGCTATTGAAATAGAACTGCAGCGGCTCAGCCTCGGTCTTGCTGTCCTCGTAGACCAGGGTGGTGAACCACTTCACCGAGGCGCCGAAATTCTGGTCGTAGGAGAGCGACGCGACGGTGCGCTCGATCTCGCTCTCGTTGTAGGCCGTGCCTTTTTCCACGACGAGATTGGCACGCAAGGCGGCATCGTCGTTCAGCCGGTAGCTGGTATCCACCCCCGCGGACAAAAGGCTGGGGTTGCGATAGCCCAGTTGCAGCGTGGTCTCGTTCACTTCCTTGGGACGCTTGAGCTGGTAGCTGAGCGCACCACCTGGTTCGCCGAAACCGTACATGAAACCGGTGAGGCCCTTCAGTGCGGTGACGCTGTCGGTGACTTCGATCGGGAAATCGCCACCCCAGTACAGCATCATCGGAATGTCATCGACGTAGTAGTTGCGTACCTGCAGGCCGCGGATCTGCGTGCCCCACCAGTCCGTCGTGAAGGACGAAGTCGGTGAGTACACCGCGGGATCGTTGGCGAAGATCTGCGCGATGGACCGCGCGCCGCGTTCCACGACGTTCTCGTTGCTGACCACAGCGACCGAGAACGGTGTGTCCAGCACAGACCTCTCGCCGAGCGCGCCCGCCTCGGCCTTCTTGCGCAGGTAGTCCAGCGAGGAATCACTGCTCGCCGCCGTCACGCGCACCGCCGGCAGCATGGTTTCGCTGGTGGGAGATGCAGGCACGGGCCGGACCACTGCGGCCCCGCCTTCGATGCCCGCAGTCAGCCCGCTGCCGGCCAGTAGCCGGTCCAGTGCCTGCTGCGCGGTCATCTGGCCCGACACGGCGGGCGCGGTCTTCCCGGCTACCGATGCCGCCGGAAAACTCATCTGCAGGTTGGCCTGCCGTGCCAGTTCGTTGAGTGCCTGCCCCAGCGGTTGCGAAGGAATGTTGATCGACACCGGCGCCGCCGTGGCTGCTGGCGCAGCACCCTGGGCGTGGGCCTGCTGGACATGACCGGCGCTCAGCGCCAGTGTGATGGCGGCGGCCAGCGCCAGTGGTGTGGGGGTGAAGCGTCGGGTCTGCGACGATGCGCGCATGGGTAATGACTCCTCGATCGGTAGTGAGCGCTAAGGGGGGATTGCCGGGCCGGCACCGTGATGCAGGCCATCTACCGATGAAGACGCACGACTTGTCCGGAACCGCAGGTCGTCGCCGGAATTTCCCGCGACATGCCCGCCAGTGCTTCAGCGCGACACCACCTCGGTGCTGCCGCTCCGCTTGACCATGCGCACGGGCAACACCTGCGGCAAGGTGTCGGCGAAGTGCTGGAACTGCCGCAGGCTATAGCTGCCGCCGACAGGCAAGGCCGCCACGGCAGGATCGCGCACCACCAGACCGGTGGCGCCATAACGCTCGAACTCCGCGATGGCCTCGGCCAGCGGCGTCTGGTCGAAGCTCAGCCGCCCCTTGTGCCAGGGCGCGATCGCACCGGACGGAATGCTGGCGACGGCGCCCAGGTTTCCCGCGTCGTCTGCCACCACCATCTGACCCGCCACCAGCTCAAGGGAAGAGCCCGACCCGGCGTCGTCAGTGGCCGGATCATCTGCCACGTCGCCCTCGTTCACACGCTCATGAGCGACACGCGTCACGCGGACGCGCCCTTCCTCGACCGACACCACGGTGCGCCCCGCCTCCAGCCCCGTGCGCGTATGCCGCACCGAAAAGCGGGTGCCGAGCACGGTGATGCGCAGGCTGCCGGCACGCACGTGGAAAGGCCGTTGCGCATCGCGATGCACGGCAAACAGCGCCTGCCCGTCCTGCAGCAGCACCTCGCGACGATCACGGTAGAGACGGACCTCGGTCCGCGTGGCCGTGTCCAGGTGCAGGCGGCTGCCCTCGCCATCGGCGTTGCCGTGCGCGTCCGGCAGCGAGACGCCGAGTTGCTGCCCGCGTGCCGTCGCGTAGGTCTGCTCGTGAACGGGTAACTGCCACCAGTACCGCCAGCCGATCCAGCCACCGCCCAGCACGAGAAGCAGCATGGCGGCCGCGGCGAGCCGCGGAAACAGGAACTGCAGGTCCAGCCAGGAATCCAGCCAGGAGCGCGGAGCGCGTCCCGCCGCAGAGGGCAACGCACGGGGGACGACATCTGCAAGGGCGGCTTGGGCAGTGGTGGCATCCGTCGCGGATGGCGGAGCACGCAGGCCGGCCTTCAAGGCCGCCACATCGTCATCCGGCAGGTGCTGCACCTCGCCGAAGGTGGCATCCATGTCCTCGAAAGCTGCTGCGTGGCGCGGGTCGGACGCCAGCCAGGCCTGCAGGGCCGCCTCGCCCTCCGCGTCCAGCCCGTCGCGCCGGCGCACCGCCCAGGTGGCGGCCAGCAGGTCCAGCGGATCCTGACCTGCGGCGAACACATCAAACTCACGCTCGTCGGCATCAGCGACGTGCGTCACACCGGGCCGGCTATCGGGAGGAAGCGGAATCGGGGACATGGCGGTGGACAGGACGGGCTCTCAGGGATGTAGACGCAGGACGGCGGGCGAATCCCCACCGTCACCGACAATCCGGATGGAATGCTTAGGGAAAGCGCATCCGGACGGACGTCTGCCGGCTCAGGCCTGCGCCCCCGATCGGGAAGCGACGGTGTCGCCACCTTCGCGCAGGCGGCGCTCGCACAGCTTGCAGGCCAGCATGCCACGGACGACATGCTTTTCCACCATGCTCACCGAGATGCCCATGCGCGACGCGATCTGCGCGTGACTCAGCTCATCGAAGATGCGCAGCACGAAGGCCTCCCGGCAACGCAGCGGCAGCGCCTCGATCGTCTCCACGTAGGCGCGGATGATCTGCCGCGACGCCAGCGACTCCTCTGGCTGAAGGTGCTGTGGCGCGGCGGGGTGCTCCACCTCGGGAATGGCATCCAGATCTTCGTGACGGCGGACCCCGGCACGGCGGTGCTGGTCGATCACCAGGTTGCGCGCCGTTCGATACAACAAGGCACGCATGTCCAGCACGGCCTGACCGGCCGACTGCACACCCAGCACGCGCGCGTAACTCTCCTGCGCGAGGTCGGCCGCAGTGTCACGGTCACCAACCTGGCGGAACAGGAAGTTCAGGAGTTCGCGGTGGTAGCGCTCGAGCACGGCTGGTCCATGTCGATTTGAAGGCGCCTGACGGCAGGCGGTTGGCCGGGGAGCCAAGGAGCCCAGGCAGAAATCCCTGGGCAGCGGCGGAGTATAAATGAGAATGAATCCTATTACCCAGCCTATGGCCCGCCGGCGAGAGCCTGCCGGTGTTGTGCGCAGCCGATTGCCAGCAGCCTCGGCCTTCCACATAATGCGAGTAATTCCCATTTGCAGGATCGACCCATGGCGGTCGTCATCCGTCATGAGCGCGCCCGAGCACACCGCCAATCTCGAAAGCCTGTACAGCGACCACCATGGCTGGTTGCTGGGCTGGCTGCGCAAGAAACTGGGGGACGTCCATCATGCGGCCGACGTCGCGCACGACACCTTCATGCGCCTGCTGTCGCGTGAGGAGCTGCTGGAGATCAACGAGCCACGCGCCTTCCTTACCACCGTGGCCCAGCGCGTGCTGGCCAACCACTGGCGGCGCCAGCAACTGGAGCGGGCCTACCTGGAAGCGCTGGCGAACCTGCCGGAGGCGCACCACCCTTCCGAAGAGACGCGGGCGATCCTGCTCGAAACCCTGTACGAGATCGACCGCCTGCTCGACGGCCTGCCGATTGCAGTGCGCCGCGCTTTCCTGATGACCCAGCTCGATGGCAGCAGTCATGCCGAAGTCGCAGAGGCGCTGGGCATCTCGGTCACCACGGTGAAGCGTCATCTCGTCCGCGCAGCACAGCAGTGTTACTTCGCTGACGTGCCGTGGAGCGCGCCATGAACGGCGGCGCCCACGCCGGCAGCGCTGCCTGGCAGGACAAGGACCCACGGAGCTTCGCGCCGCCGCAGCCGCTGTCCCCCGCCGTGGCGCAACGCGCCATCGAGTGGCTGATCACATTGCAGAGCGTGCCCGTTTCGCCCTCGTCAGTCGCAGCCTGGCAGCAATGGCGCGCGGCCGACCCGGAACATGAACGTGCCTGGCAGCGCATCGAGGCCGTCAACAGCAAGCTGCGCCACCTCGGCGCACCCGAGCGTGCCGCCCTTGCCCAGGCAGTACTGACCGCACCGGCTTCGCCAGGCCGACGCCAGGCGCTCGGCGCGCTGGCGGCACTGGTGTTCGCCGGCGGTGTCGCCTGGGCCGGCCACGACAGCACGACCTGGCGTAGCTGGACGGCAGACCATCGCAGCACGCGTGGCGAACGCCGCCGCCTGACGCTCGACGACGGCACGCAGCTCGTGCTGAACAGTGACAGCGCCATCAACGTCGCCTTCAGCGCCCACGAGCGGCGCCTGCGCCTCATCGCCGGCGAAGTGCTCATCAGCACCGCGCGCGACGACGCCGGCCGGCCGTTCCTCGTCGAGACTACAGAGGGCGAAGCCCGCGCATTGGGCACGCGCTTCACGGTGCATCAACAGGCACAGCACACCGGTATCGCGGTGTTCGAAGGTGCCGTGCGGGTGACGCCACGCGGCGCACCGCACGCAGCGCTCGTCCTGCAGGCTGGCGAACAGGCGCGCTACGGCGCCCTGGGGGTCGAGTCTGCACATGCCGCCGAGGAAGAACGCGCTGCGTGGGCCGACGGCTTCATCATCGCGCGCAGCATGCGGCTGGCGGATTTCGTGGCCGAGCTGGACCGCCACAGCACACGCCCGCTGGGCTGCGACCCGGCAGTGGCAGACGTGCGTGTGTCCGGCTCCTTCCCGCTCGCCGACATCGACCGCGTGCTGCATGCAGTCGCGAGCACGCTGGACCTGCAGATCGAGACCGTCACCCGCCTGTGGGGCTGGCAGACCGTCCGCATCACACTGGCGCCACGGCGCACCGGCAACGGTTCGCCGCACGGTTAGGAACCGGTCAGGAATTTTTCGCGGCAAGGTGGTCCGTTTCCGTTTCTCGCGGGACATGGAGAGTGAAGCCGTACCGATCGACTCTCCCGCTGCAACCCCGAGAAGGATTCTTCACCATGCCCCGCCGTTGTCCCCGACCTGTCCGCAGCGCCATGGCGCTGACCATCGCGCACGCCCTGCTAGGCCTGTCGCCCACCTTCGTCGCCACCGCCGCAAGCGCACAAGCGCCGGCAAGCAGCAGCGCCACGCGCAGCTACAACATCCCGGCCGATACCACGCTGGAAGAGGCGCTCACCCGCTTCGGCCGCGAGGCCGGCGTGATGCTGTCCTACCCCGCCGAGCTGACCGCCGGCCTGCGCAGCCCCGGCCTGCAGGGCAACCACTCGGTGCAGGGCGGGCTCAATGCGCTGCTGGCCGGCAGCAAGCTGGAACTGGTGGCACGTACCGACGGCAGTTACACGCTGCGCCGCAGTGCCGAACCCTCGACGCGCGCCGATGCAGTACTGCCGACCGTCGTCGTCACAGCCGCGGCGGAGAACGCCACCGGCCCGGTGAACGGCTACGTCGCACAGCGCAGTGCCACCGGCAGCAAGACCGACACTCCGATCATCGAGATCCCGCAGTCGATCACCGTCGTGACGGCCGACCAGATGCAGACGCTGAAGTCGCAGAATCTCGTCGAAGCGCTGTCGTATTCCGCCGGCATCCTGCGGGACGAAGGCGCCGACCGCACCGGCGACGGCTTCATGATCCGCGGCTTCGGCGCCAGCGCCACCTCGGGCAACCTGTACCGCGATGGCGCCAAATACCAGGCCAACTTCTACAACGGCCAACAGGAGCTGTACGGCCTGGAGCGCGTCGAAGTACTGAAGGGTGCGGCCTCCGTGCTGTTCGGTACGGCCGCGCCGGGCGGCGTGGTCAACACAGTCAGCAAGCGCCCCTCGGTGGAGGGCGTCCGCGAACTGAATGTGGAACTGGGCAATTTCGCGCGCAGGCAGGTGTCCGGTGACTTCGGCGGCAAGCTGAGCCAGGACGGCGAATGGACCGGACGCGTGACCGGTGTGTATCGCGACAGCGAGACCTTCGTCGATTACGTGGATGACGATCGCATCTATCTCGCTCCCGCGCTACGTTGGCAGCCCAGCGCGCTCACCTCGCTGACCCTCCTCTCCGAATACCAGCGCGACCAGACCACCTACGTGTACGCACTGCCGGCGGAAGGCACCATCGCACCGAACGTGAATGGCAGTATCGCGCGCAACCGCTTCGTCGGCGAACCGGGCTACGACCACTACGACAACACCCGCTACACCGTCGGCTATCTGTTCCAGCACGACTTCAGCAGCAGCCTGCAACTGCGCCACAGCCTGCGCTACATGAATGCCAACAACGACTTCCCGTCGGTGTGGATCGCCGGCCTCGAAGCGGACCAGCGCACCACCGCCTTCCGTGGTGCGCAGGACCGCGAGGACCGTACGCAGACCATCACGACCGATGTCTCGCTGCAGTACAAGTGGGGCAGCAGCGGCCTCACCCACACCAGCCTCGTGGGCGTCGACTTCACCAAGCAGGACCTGGAATCCGAACGCTACAACCGCGACGCACCACCCCTGGACCTCTACGCGCCGGTGTATGGGCGACCGCTGGTCGCGCCGAACTCCGACTACCTGTGGCGTGTGAAGAGCACACGCGCCGGCATCTATGCGCAGGACCAGATGAAGATCGCCGACAAGTGGGTGGTGCTGCTGGGCGGCCGCCAGGACGTCGGCCGATACAGCGAAGCAGAAGACCCGGTCGGCAGCCCGCCGGACTGGATTGCCGATGACGAAAAGACCAATGCCTTCACCGGCCGCGTGGGCGCCGTCTACCTTGCTGGCAACGGCCTCGCTCCCTTCGTCAGTTTCAGCCAGTCCTTTGAACCGGCCAAGGGCCTGGACCGCTTCGGCGAACGCTTCGAACCCACGCGTGGTGAACAGTACGAAGTGGGCGCGCGCTACCAGCCGGCCGGCTCCGGCACCATGATTTCCGCCTCGCTGTACCAGCTGACCCAGCGCAACGTGCTGGTCACCGACCCGGTCGATCCCACCCGTTCCATCCAGCAGGGCGAAGTGCGCTCGCGCGGTTTCGAGCTGGAAGCGCACACCCGCTTCGCCACCTACGGCAACCTGATCGCCGCCTATGCCTACACTGACGCACGCACCACCGAGAGCAGCCCGCTGACCCCGGAGGCCACCGGCAAGCGCACTGGCGGCGTGCCCTACAACCAGGTTTCGCTGTGGGCGGATTATGGTTTCGGTGCGCTCGGCCTGCCCGGCCTGCGCGTGGGCGGCGGCGCCCGCTACGTCAGCGAAACCCGCGGCACCTGGATCGAAGGCGAAGTGCCGGCCTACGCGTTGTTCGACGCGATGGTCAGTTACGACACCGGCCCTTGGCGCTTCGCGCTTAACGTCACCAACCTCGGCGACGAGACCTACGTGGCCAGCTGCACCTACGGCTGCTTCTACGGCGAACCGCGCAAGATCGTCGGCACCACCAGCTACCGCTGGTAGTCGGGCCCGGACGTGGCTGGTGACGGATGCAATCTGTCGCCAGCCACACAGCGATCCACATCTCACGCATTGCCAAGGCGACGGGTCTTTTCCATAATTGCGATCGATTCTTATTTGCGAGAACGGGCGGTCGCCCATTCCTGCCATGCGCGCGCCCGAGCAAAGCCTGCCCCTGACCGATATCGAAAGCCTGTACAGCGACCACCACGGCTGGCTGCTGGGCTGGCTGCGCCGCAAGCTGGGCTGCGCGCACAACGCGGCCGATCTCGCGCAGGACACCTTCGTGCGCGTGCTGGGCCGCCCCGCCGACCTCCACGGGCTGCGCGAACCACGGGCCTGGCTGACCACCATTGCCCAGGGCCTGGTCATCGACCAGACACGGCGGCGCGCGCTGGAACGCGCCTACCTCGACACCCTGGCCCTGCTGCCGGAAGCCGAGCACCCGTCGCCCGAAACGCAGCTGCAGTTCATCGAAGCACTGGCCCGCATCGACGCCATGCTCGACGGCCTCAATCCGCGGGCGCGCACCGCCTTCCTGCTGTCCCGCCTGGAGGGGTTGAGCTATCCGGAGATCGCTGCGCAGTTACAGGTCAGCCTGTCATCGGTGGAGAAATACATGGCCACCGCCATCCGTCACTGCCTCGCCCTGCGCCTGGCCTGAGCCCTGCACACCATGGCGACTTCCACTTCGGGACCGGCCCCGACGCTCCTGCCGGACGGCTTGCTGGACACGGCCGTCACCTGGCTGGTGCGGCTGGAATCCGGCGCGGCCACTCAAGCCGAGCACAGTGCCTGCGCCGCCTGGCGTCAGGCAGACCCCTTGCACGAACGCGCCTGGCAGCAGGTGCGGGCCATCGACGACAGCCTGCGCCTGCCCGGCAGCCTGCCCGCACACCTCGCCTACCGGACCCTGCATGCCGCCAGCGACGCACGCCAGCAAAGCACGTCGCGCCGACGCGCGCTGAAGCTGCTGGGGCTCGGCGCACTCGGCCTCGCCGTGGGCGCGGCAATCGCGCCGCAAGCACCATGGCTACTGCGCGAAACGCACACCAGCGCAGTCGGGCAGCGACGCCAGTGGCTGCTCTCCGACGGCACGCGCCTGCAGCTCAATACCGACAGTGCGGTGGAGGTGGTGTTCTCGCCACGCCAGCGCCTGATCATCCTGCAGCGAGGCGAGATCCATATCGATACCGGCGCGGACAAGGCGTCTCTGCTGGGCCGCCGCAAGTTCTACGTGCAGACCGCGCAGGCACAGCTGGAAGCGCTGGGCACGCGCTTCACCGTGCGGCAGGACGCCGACACGACGACCCTGCACGTCATCCAGGACGCCGTGGCCGTGCACCGACCGGCAGAGGGAGCTACAGACGGCACCATCGTGCGCGCAGGTGAGACGATGCGCATCGCCAGCGGCGGCGCGCATGCCGTGCAGGCCATCGCCCCCGCACTCGACCCGTCCGCCTGGGCGGAAGGCGTGCTCGTCGCCAAGCAGATGCGCCTGGATGCGTTCGTCGCCGAGCTGGCGCGTTACCGCCACGGCCGCCTCGACTGCGATCCGGCAGTCGCCGGCCTGCTGGTCTCCGGCGTTTTTCAGCTCGCTCACGTCGACCCGGCACGTCACGCGCTGGAGGCGCTGTCGCGCAGCCTGCCGATCCGCGTCAGAAGCGCCGGCGACGACAGCCTGCGCGTCAGCCCACGCTGAAGACCGGTGTCGTTCAGCCCGCGGACAAGGCCGCGCAGTTTTTTTGCTCAAGGCTTACGGGTTTTACGTCCTTCGTCCGGCATGGAGGCATGCGGTCAGAAATCGCGACACAGCGATGACCGGTTCGCCACCACCCGAACCCGAAAGGACTTTCCCATGCGCAGCCCCTCACGCTCCACCCGCCCCGCCCGCAGCCACCTGGCCCACGCCCTGCACGCCCTGCTGATCACCGGCGCCTTGACGACCACCCTGCAAGCACTGCCTGCGGCCGCCCAGGTCAGCGAGGCACGACGCAACTTCAACGTACCTGCCGGCTCGCTGGAAGACGCGTTGAACGCCTTCGCGCGGCAGGCCGGCATCACGCTGAGCTTCGACCCGCAACTCGCGCGTGGCAAACAGGCGACGGCACTGTCCGGCAACCTCACCGTCGCCGAAGGCCTGTCACAACTGCTGGGGCCACATGGCCTGGAGGCCACGCCGGGCAGCACAGGCAGCTACGCGGTGCGCACGCGCAGCGGTGGTGAGGCCGTACTGCCTGCCGTGGTCGTGACGGCGCAGCACATGCACTCGCCCAGCGAACTGCCGGCAGCGTATGCCGGTGGCCAGGTGGCGCGCGGCGGGCGCATCGGCGCGCTGGGCAACGCGGATTTCATGGACGTGCCGATGAGCGTCGTGTCCTTCACGGACGAGTTCCGCGACAACATCCAGGCGCTGTCCGTGTCCGACATGCTGAAGTACAGCGTGTCCGCGCAGACGCCGCAGGCTGGCGCCGTGCCCACCACCGACATCATCTACGTGCGCGGCTTCAACATCGGTACCTACGACGGCACCTTCGACGGTCTGCCGGGCCTCCTCGGCCGCATGCCGCCGGTTGAAGCGGTGGAACGCGTCGAGCTGCTGCTGGGCGCCAACGCCTTCGCCAACGGACAGCCCGGTTCGGTGGGTGGCAACATCAATATCGTTCCCAAGCGCGCGGGCGACGAACCCCTGCTGCGCATCGGTGCCAATTACCGCACCGAGTCCATCCTCGGCACCACCGTTGACGCCAGCCGTCGCTTCGGCCCGGACAATGCCCTCGGCATCCGCGCCAATCTCGCCTACAACGATGGCGACACCGAACTGACCAACGGCGAGCGCCGTAACTTCGCCCGCGCACTGGCCTTCGATTTCCGCGGCAAGGACACCCGCTTCACGCTGGACTACATGGGCAACAACCGCCGCCTGCCGGCAGAGACCTGGTTCATCATCAACAGCGGCGTGAACGTGCCGGACGCGGAGCGTGCCAGTCGTGATTTCCGCCAGCCCTGGGCTTTCTACAAGGATCAGTGGGACACCGTCGTCGCCCGCGGCGAATGGGACTTTGCGCCGCGCTGGACCGTCTCCGCCGCCTACGGTCGCATGTGGAACACGGTGGAGCGCAAGAGCCAGGTCAGCGAGATCACCAACAATGCCGGCGACATGCAGGATGCCTGGGGCGGCAGCCTCGGCCACTCCCGCCAGAAGCGCATCGTCGATTCCACCGAGCTGAAGGTGCTCGGCCAGTTCGACACCGGTCCGGTCACCCACCGCGTGGCCGCCGGCGTCGGCCAGTGGGGTGAGAAAAGCGGTTACGCGGGCAGCTACAGCGCGACCTACATCCCCTTCGCGTCCAACATCTACAACCCGGTGCACTACCCGGAACCGGCAATCGCCGCCCCCGAATGGCCGGACGGCTATACGAGCCGCACGCGCAACAGCAGCCTGTTCCTCAGCGACGACATCGGGTTCTTCAACGACCGCCTGCATGTCCTGCTGGGTGCACGCGAGGTGAAGTACAAGAGCGAGTCGTACAACGGCAGCAGCTGGGAAGGTGACCCCGCGAAGTCCAAGTGGTCACCCGCTTACGGCCTGCTGTTCAAGGCACAGCCCTGGCTGTCCCTGTATGCCAACAGGCTGGAGTCGCTGGACTCCGGCTACGAGGTACAACCCCCGGCCACCAACGCCGGCGAAGTGCTGCCGCCCCTGCCGTCCGACCAGATCGAGATCGGCGCCAAGGCCGACTTCGGCAAGTACGCCGCCACCATCGCATTGTTCGAGATCAACAAGGCCAGCTACATGACCGATCCCGGCACCGGCATCGAGGGCTCCAACGGTCGCCAGGTGAATCGCGGCGTCGAGCTGAGCTTCTTCGGCGAGCTGACGCGTGGCCTGCGCCTCTACAGCAGCGCCACCTTCCTCGACCCGAAAATGGAAAAGACCTATGGCGGCACCTACGACGGCAAGGTCGCCGTGAGCGCGGCGAAGTTCATGGCCAATGCCTATGCCGACTGGGACGTGCCCGGCGTTGCCGGCCTCGCCCTGCTGGGTGGCCTGAGCTACAGCAGCAGCGTCTACAACGACGAGGCCAATACGCAGCAGCTGGACCCGTGGACGCGCGTGGATCTCGGCGTCCGCTACCGCACCAATGCCCTGGGCAAACCGGCGACCTTCCGCCTCACCATCGACAACGTGATGGACAAGCAGTACTTCGTATCGGAGCGCGGCACGATCTATTTCGCTCCGAAGCGGACCATCGGCGCAGCCGTGAGCTTCGACCTGTAAGCGGCGGCACTCATACATCGACTCATGACGACCCGGACGCCTTGCTGAAACCGCTGCACGCCCTGCTTGCCATGGCCCTCGCCACCGCACTGCCCGTCCACGCCTGCGTCCCCTCCATGGGTACGCAGGTACCACACGTGCTGGACGCCTTCGTGCAGACCGCGCCAGTCACCGGCGCGGCGCCGGGGCGGCGTACCGAAGCGATGCTGTGGCAGGACGGGCGCAGCCTCTGCGTGCGGGTGCGTGCGTTCGACGACCAGCCTGCGGGCATCGTGGCGCGGCAGATGCGGCGCGATGCCGAATCCATCCTGTCGGAGGACCAGGTCACGCTGGTCATCGACGTGGAGGGAGCGGGCCGCAACGCCTACCTGTTCGCCGTGAATGCGCAAGGCGCGCAGTTCGATGCGCTGGTCTTCGACGGCGGCCAGATGCGCGAGGACTGGGATGCGCGCTGGCATAGCGATGCCCGCATCGACGCCGAGGGCTGGAGCGCCGAACTGGCCATCCCGCTGTCCGTATTCGGGCGGACCGAGCCCGGCAGGGATGCCGGCAGCATCCACCAATGGCGCATCAATGCAGAGCGCTGGATGCCACGCGGCAGCGAGCGTGTCAGGCTGACCGGCATTTCGCCTGACAGACAGGTGTACTCGCTGGGTGAAGGCGTGGCCTTGCCGGCAATGCGTGCGCCACAGGAGGGCTGGGGTCTGCGCATCAAGCCTTCGCTGCGCGCGACCGGCGAGTCCGCACTGGCGTCCGGCACCGGCGAGCAGCGCTACCGGCTCGAGCCGGGGCTGGAGTTGTTCCACGAGAGCCAGCGTGGCGTACGCACGACCGCTGCGTTCAACATCGACTTCGGCGAAGCGGAGGTCGACCAGCGCCAGGTGAACCTCACCCGCTTCGAACTCTTCCTGCCGGAAAAGCGCGAGTTCTTCCTGCAGGACGCCGGCCGCTTCAGTTTCGGTGGTCTGGTGTCGAGCACGGTGACGCCGTACTACTCGCGCCGCATCGGTCTGGATGAGACCGGCCGTGCGCGCAGCCTGGACGCCGGCCTCAAGGTGACGGGCCAGGGCGCGGGCTTCGACTACGGTGTGTTCGGCGCGCGTGTCGCGGGCGGCCCCACCGAGCCGGGGCAACCCGACCAGTCCTCAGCGGACGTGGCGGTATTGCGCCTGGCGCGGCCGCTGGACGCGCGACATCGCATCGGCCTGATCGGCACGCATGGCAATCCGGAAGGCAGCTCGGGCAGCCACCTTTGGGGCCTGGACTACCAGTTCCGTGACACCGACTGGAGCCCTCCCGGCTGGAGCGGCGCAGCGGGCGGCAAGACGCTGGACGCCTACCTGTGGTGGCAGCAGTCCACCAACGCGGGCCTGGGGCGCGATGGTGCCTGGGGCGCGCGCGTCGAGTACCCCAACCTCGGTCTGGTGGGCAGTGCGGAAGTACAGCGCATCGAGCAGCACTTCCTGCCCGCGCTGGGCTACCTCGCCGAGGCCGGTGTCACGCGCGGCCAGGGCGACATCGGATGGTGGCATCGCACAGCGGACGGCACCGACTTCACGCCGGGCGTGGACTGGAACTTCCGCCGCCGCATCGACGGCAGCGAACACTCATGGCTGCTGAACCCGGAGGTCGGGTTCACCACGCCGGCCGGCGATACCTTCATGGCCGAGATGTTCTTCGAGAGTGACGAGCTGGCCTCGCCGTACGCCATGCTGCCGGGTGTAGACGTCGCAGCCGGCCAGTACCGCTGGCATTACCTGTTCGGCTACATGGAGACCGCGCGCTCGCGCCCCGTCTGGGCGCACGCCGAACTGCGCCACGGCGGCTACTACGACGGTAACCGCAACGACCAGATCCTGAACCTCGGCTGGCAACCCGGCCCCCGCTGGGGATGGCAGTTCGGCCTCGCGCGCAACGCGATCGATCTGCCCGGAGGTAGCTTCACCGTGCGTACGGCAAGCGTGCGGCTCGACTACACGCCCACCACGCTGCTGGCGAGCAGCCTGCTGCTGCAATGGGACAACGTGTCGCACGAGGCCGGTGCCAGCGCGCGCCTGCGCTGGCGCTTCACGCCGGACGCCGATCTGTTCTTTTCGCTGGACCGCCTCGGCTACACCGGCGACGGGCGCCGCTACGAGCCGATGCAGACGCGCGGCATGCTGAAGATGGTGTGGAACCTTGAGCGCTGACCATCGCGGAATCTTCTTCGGCAGCGGCACCGCACACCGGCATCGCTCAGGACAACGGCTTGTCGATGGCCGTCTCGGTATGCATGACGCAACGCCAGGCGCCGCCCTTGTGCGCCCATACCGAGGTGTCCGCCATGTCCTGCCGGATCTCGCCGGGCTTGCCGCGCACCGACAAGGTCTGGCTGACCCGGTAGGTCAGCACTGCCATGTCGTCACGCGGAAACACGGCCTGCATGTCGCTGAGCTTGTAGTCCTTGACGGTCATGCGGCCCATCTCGGCCATCTTCCGGTAACCGGCATGGTCGAACTTCATGGCGCCATGCGAGCTGACCATGAGCGCCGGCTCGTCGAGCAGCGACACGGCCGTCTCTGCATCCTCCTCCTTGATGGCCTGCCAGAAACGGTTCTCGAGGGCGATGACTTCCTGACTCCGGGTGTCCATGGCGATCTCCTGAACGTGGCTACGGGAGCTTCGAATATGGGCTTCGGCGAGCGGCATGCGTGTAAGAGGGCGCGGCAAACGTCGTCCGCGCATGCCTACAACGGTTCCGCGGATCGCAACGCGCAGGCGGACACTGGCGACCTGGACGGGCACCCACTAAAATGCGACTTGTTCTCAATGCCGGGCCGGGCTTTTGCCTCGCGCTCCCATAGCCCGGTAGCCGTGAGCCCTGCCCCGCGCTACTTCGCCGCGCGGACGGCCGCGTCGCAGACACTCCAGCCAGCACGATGAGCACTCACTCCCTTTCGACCCTCCATGTCGTGTCCCGCGTGGCTGCCAGCCTGCTGGGCGGTTACGTCTTCGTGTGGGGTTTCGTCACGCTCGGCATCGCCCTGCTGATGTCGGCCGGCATGCCCTACGACGAGGCGACGACCACCCTGTACCTGCTGGCCTTCATCCTGTTCCTGGTGATGTTCTGCTGGGCCTTCGCCGCCGCCAGCCTGGTGCGCGTATGGGCCGTGCTGGGAGGTGGTGGCCTGTTGATGACGGGTCTGGCCTGGCTGCTGATCCCCCGGCTCCTCTGACACCGAGGCAAGACGATGCTCCAATCCTTCCGCCATTCGATGACCTGGGTGCACACCTGGTTCGGCCTCGCGCTGGGCTTCGTGCTGATGGTGTGTTTCTTCTTCGGCTCGCTGTCGGTGTACGACCGCGAGATCGACCGCTGGGCGATTCCGGCCTCGCGCTTCGAGCCGCAGCCCATGCCGTCCTTCGACAGGATGCTGGAGCCGGCTTTCCGCCGCATCCAGTTGACCAAGGAAGCGCGCGAGGAGGCGCAGACCCGCAACGAGGAGCCCCTGCCCGACACGCTGCCGCTGCACGAATGGGGCGCCTATACGACCCATCGCGATCCGGTCCTGTCCATGTGGTCCGGCTTCGAGCTGACCAGGCCCAAGGACCCGGACAACGACCACGTGTACGGCGTCATGACGCTGGACCCGCGTACCGGACAGGAACTCAGCGAGGACAAACTGAAGATCGGCAGCCAGTTCTTCTATCCGATGCACTACGAACTGCACATCCACTGGCTGGGACTGGGCTACTGGATCGTCGGGCTGGCGGCACTGATCATGCTGGTGGCATTGGTCAGCGGCGTGGTCATGCACCGCAAGGTCTTCCGCGAGTTCTTCACCTTCCGGCCGAAGAAGCAGACCCAGCGCAGCGCGCTGGACCTGCACAACCTGACCGGCGTGGTGGCGCTGCCTTTCCACTTCATGTTCGCGCTGTCGGGTCTGATCGTCTTTGCCGGCATCTACTTCCCGGTCGGCGAGACGATGATGAAACCGCTGGCCAAGGCGCACCAGAAGCTTGAAGCGTCGCGCACCGGCCTGCCGGAAGAAGCCGCGGGCATTCCCGCGCCGCTGGCCTCGGTAGACGCCATGGTGGCCGAAGCGCAGCGCCGCTGGGCGGCGCGCGGCATGGCGGGTGAAGTCGGCTTCCTGGGCATTCACCATGTGGGCGACGCCAATGCCACGGTGAGCGTCTATCGCGCCGGCACCGACCGCGTGACGCTGACCGGTGAGGGCATCCACTTTAAAGGCCCCACGGGCGAAGTGATCCGCGAAGATGATCCCAAGACCGCTGCCGCCGGCATCAACGACTTCGTCACCGGCCTGCACCTGCAGCACTTCCGTCACTGGCTGCTGCGCGTGCTGTACTTCGTCGGTGGCATCAGCGGCTGCGTGTGCATCGCCACCGGCTTCATCTTCTTCGTCGGCAAACGCAAGCGCCAGCACGCCGCGACGGGTTCGCAAGGCGCGCGCATCGTCGATGCACTGGCCGTCACCACGGTGACCGGCATGCTGATCGCCACCGCCACCATGCTGGTCGGCAACCGTCTGCTGCCGGAAGACCTGCCGCTACGCGGCGTATGGGAAGAGCGCATCTTCTGGAGCGCCTGGGGGCTGGCGATGGCACATGCCTTCTGGCGCACCGCGGCCGTTGCGCAGGCACGCATCGCACCTGCCTGGCGCGAACAGTGCTGGGCAGTCGCGGGACTGGCGGGACTGGCCGCCGTACTCAACTGGGTGACCACCGGCGACCATCTGTTCAAGACGATTGCCGACGGCTACTGGCCGGTCGCAGGCGTCGACCTGGTGCTGCTCGCCAGCGCAGCGCTGGCCATCGTCGCCGCACGCAAACTGCGCCTGCGCGAGCAGGCCGGTGCGCCGGCCGCAAAGGAAGACGCCCCCGCGCCTCTGGAGACCGCCCATGCCTGATGCTCTGCTGCTCGCCGCAGCCCTGCTTTGCGGCATTGCCGGCATGGGCTGGCTGGCGCTGGCGATGGATGTGCATTGGCGTCAGTTGCGCAGCGGCACGCCTGCGCGAAAGATCATCGTCACCCTGCGGGTGCTGGGCAGCACCGCACTGGCTGCATCCCTGGCCCTGTGCCTGACGGTGGACCACGTCAGCATGGCCTCGCTGGTGTGGGTGATGACCCTGGCTGCGTCCGCACTGATCATCGCCTTCACGCTGAGCACCCGTCCGGTCTGGCTGGCGCCACTGCTGGTCTGGCTACCCGCGCGCACCTGAGCCTTGCCCCGGCGCACGACCACCCGGCCGCGCCTCTCCTCTCCTCACGACGTTCGTTCCTTCCTGAACGTCCGCCCCTCTCCCTCACCAGCCGCAGACGCGCGGTAGCCCACGCGGCTCCGCCGCCTGCAGGCCCGGCTTCAATACACCGGCCGAAGGCGCGTGCCCGCTTTCCGGTCGCGCTGCCGTCCCTACAGGGACCCATTGCTTGCCACAATTTTCGCGAAAACATTGCAAATGCGAATAGTTCGTATTTAAATAGCAGGCGTTCTCATCACGCGCCACGCACTGGTTCGCATTGGCTCGCAGCGTGAGGGCTGGAGACACGACCATGCATTCACAGATCCGCCGCCAGATGAAAACCTCCGCTCGCGTCCGCCACGCCTTCGGCCTGTCCATCGTCGTGGCCGGCGCCGCCATCCTGCTCGTGCAGGCCTGGCAGGTCATCGCAGCCGTGCCGGCGATGCGTGCCGCGCTGGCTTCCGGCGGCATCGCTGCCCTGGCCACGGCGCTGGGCGTGCTGCCCATGCTGATGACACGTGCGCCCGGCCGGCGCATCCACGACGCCATGCTGGGCTTCGGTGCAGGCGTGATGCTGGCGGCCACCTGTTTCTCCCTCATCGTGCCGGCACTCGGCGCCGCGCAAGGTCAGGGACATGGGGCCTGGGGCGCCGCCCTCATCACCGGCGCTGGCCTGTTGCTGGGCGCAGGCTGCCTGATGCTGCTGGAGCGGCAGTTGCCGCACGAACACTTCTTCGGCGGCGCGGGGGCCGAGAGCAGCCTGCGCATCCGCCGCCTGTGGCTGTTCATTTTCGCGATCGTGCTGCACAACATTCCGGAAGGCCTGGCCATCGGCGTGTCCGCCGCCGGCACCGACGGTGCGCGTGCGGCTGCACTCGCGACCGGCATCGCCATCCAGGACGTGCCGGAGGGTCTCGTCGTCGCCCTGGCGCTGCAGAGCGCCGGCATCCGTCGCTGGCCAGCCGCCCTGCTCGGTGCAGCCTCCGGGCTGGTCGAACCGGTGGCCGCCGTGCTGGGCGCCGCCGCCCTGAGCTATAGCGCGCCCCTGCTGCCTTGGGGCCTGGCCTTCGCGGCCGGCGCCATGCTGTTCGTAGTGAGCCACGAGGTGATTCCCGAATCGCATCGCCAGGGCCATGAGCGCTATGCCACCACCGGCCTGCTCATCGGCTTCGTGTTGATGATGGTGCTGGATACCGCGCTGGTCTGAGCCGGGGCTGCCACGCCATGTCGATCCCGCTGACCACGCCCGCCCTGCACGCCCACTGGCTGCACTTGCAGTGGCAGTTGCGCTGCGCGCTGGCGAGTACCGACGGCGGCCTGATCGACGACTACCTGGCGAGTGCCGACGAGCTGTTGCGCCGCCATGCCTGCGACCCTGTGAGCACCCGGCTGCGCACATTGCAGACGCTGCTGCGCAGTGCCGGCGATCCGACCCTGCCCTGGCGCTGGCGCCGCCTGTGCCTGGCTTATGCGCCCGCGGCACAGGCGCGCGTCGTATCCCTGCTGCATCCGCATGACCCGATTGCCCTGCAGGCAGTAGACGCCGCCGTGCAGCGCTGCCGCAACGAGCTGTACTCACCCATCCTCGACAAGTGCTTTCCCGCGCCGCAACTGCGCGCCTGCCAGCGCTGAGCCGGCACTTCAAGGGCCATCCGCCATGCACCAGACCCCATCCGCCGAACCGATAGCCGGCGAACACTGGAAGCAGACCACTCGCCGGGGCAACGCCTTCTTCGGCAACGAAGCATTCGAGCTGGCCCTGCAGTGTTACGAACAGGCCCGCGACATCGTGCTGCTGCATTTCGACGACTGGCCGCAGGCCGACGATGCGGTGGCCGCGCTGGTGGTCAGCTACCTGAATCTCGCCGACACCCATGCCTGCCTGGGTCGCCCGCAGGTCGCGGCCACCACACTGTGCGCCATCCATAACAGCCTGGCCGAAGCGGCTACCGACGCCGACCTGCCGTCGCCGTTACGCAGCGCAGCCGGTCGTCACCTGCGCGAAACCTGGACGGCCCTTGTGCAGTTCCGCCAGCAACACGGCGAGCAGGCAGAGCGGATCGACGCCACGCTGGCCCGTCGCGCACGCGCGCCGGACACGGTGCTCCTGCCACCCGGCCCCCATGCCGCCCTGCCGGGTGTCAGCACCCTGCATTGAGCGCCGCTCTGAGCACACCTCTGAACGCACTTTCTTCCGCCTTCACCCCAGCCACGAGACAACGACAATGCCCCATACCCTGCCCGCCCTGCCCTACGCCGTGGACGCCCTGGAGCCGCACATCGATGCGCAGACCATGGAGATCCACCACAGCCGTCACCACCAGACCTACATCAACAACCTGAACGCCGCGCTGGCCGGCAGCGGGCTGGAAGAGGAGCCGGTGGAACAACTGCTGCGCCGCTTCGACAGCCTGCCGGAGAAGCTGCAAACGGCCGTGCGCAACCAGGGTGGCGGCCACGCCAACCACAGCCTGTTCTGGGCAGTGATGACGAAGGAATTCGACGGTGCGCCAAGCGGGGCGCTGCGCGCCGCCATCGAACGCGACCTCGGCAGCGTCGACGCTTTCAAGACCGCCTTCACGCAGGCTGCGGTCAGCCGCTTCGGCAGCGGCTGGGCCTGGCTCAGCGTCACTCCGCAGGGCAAGCTGGTCGTGGAGAGCACCGGCAACCAGGACAGCCCGCTGATGCAGGGAAACACTCCCATCCTCGGCCTGGATGTGTGGGAGCACGCCTACTACCTGCGCTACCAGAACAAGCGGCCCGAATACATCGCCGCCTTCTACCACGTCATCAACTGGGCGGAAGTCGAGCGCCGCTGGCGCGAAGCCACCGGCGCCTGATCCACCATGTGCAGTGCCCCGGACGACTTCGACCTGCTCGCCCACGAGCTGGCGGTGCTGATGCGGCATTACGCGCGCGTGCAGGCCGAGTGCGCTGCGCTCGCTGCCGCGCAGCGGCTTGCCATCGATGCACTGGAGGCTGAACTGTTGCGCGCCCGCGCCGCCGCGGTCATCCGCACGACGGCGCTGGCCTACGCGCGTGAAGACCGTGCTGCACTGGAAGCAGCCGCACCGGGGCTGCGCCGGCGCGCCATACTGCAACGCGATCTCACCTCCGCGCAGGAGCGCGTACAGGACCTGATCCGAGAACGTCAGTACTGGCAGCGCCGCGCACATGCGGCGGAAGCGCGCTCCGGTGAGCCGGACTCACGCGCGGTGTTGTGCCTGGCGCCGGACGAAGCCGGCGCACTGCACGCGCAGGACCTGCGTGCCGACGGCAGCGGACAGCTCACTGCCATCGCCGGTATGCGCGTGAGCACCGAGGCCGATCTCGAAGCCAGCCTGCTCGGCGCCGATCTGGTCATCTGCCAGACCGGCTGCATCAGCCATGACGCTTACTGGCGTGTGCAGGACCACTGCTCGCGCACCGGCAAGCCCTGCATGCTCGTCGAACATCCACAGGCCATCCGCCTCGTACGCCGCGACGGCTTGCTCACCGCCGTGACCACCAGTGGACCGCTAACGACCGAAGCCTGAGGACGGTGCCGCGCTGCGCGTAGCGCCAACGCGGCACGCCCACGCCCACGCCCGGCTCAGATCGCTCAAGGCCGATCGTTCAATTCAGATCGGCGTCCTTCCAGTACTTGCGCCCGGCCGCCGCGCCAACGGCCGACAGGCCGGTCTTGGTGATCGGATAGATGTCGATCTTGTCGCTGACATTGACACCCTTTTCGGCCGTACCGCCCTTGCCCTCGACACCCGCCGAGGCACCACCGCTGCCGGTCAGCTCCCAGCCCTTGTCGACGAAGGTCTCCAGCGTCTTGCGGTCCTTGAACACCAGCACCTCGCGATAGTCCTTGATGCTGACATCCAGGCCGACCGAGGCCTGGCCCATGTTCATGTAGGTGTCCTTCTTCGTGGCAGCGTTATGCACCAGGCCTTTGCCACCTGCGCCGCCCACCAGGAAGCTGATGCCGAAGCTGGAGAAGCAACCATAGCCCGCCGACTTCGCAATCACTTCCTTCACACCCGGCTTTGCCTTGTACAAGGTGGCCAGCGCCTCGTCGCACATGCTGCGGACTTCGGCCTTCTGCTTGGCCACGTCCGCTGCATTCGCTGCGCCTTGCCCGAGCAGACCAGCACTCACCGCCGCAACAAGCACGGCAATCCTCGTTCCGCCTCTGTTCATGTTATGCACTCCTTTTCCGCGTAACCCGGCACACCGGACCACGGTATGCGTTGCGGGCCGCGCCATCCCGCAGCAGAGGCGGACGACGATGCCCGCCTGATTACGTTGTAGATGCCGCAACATGACGTATCGATCAGTCTCGTCCTACAGCACTTCAGACCAGACCCCGCGGCTGCTCAGCACCGCCATTGACACTGACGGATAACGGCGACGACGCGGGACGCGTGCCTGGCGTTTTCAACCGCACGTACCTTTCATGAAGCATCTACGTTAGGCTCGCCCGAATACATCAAGGAGGATCCGATGCTCACATGGACTTCACTGGTCCCCGCCGCCGCCCTGGCCCTGCTGATCCTTGCAGCATCGCTGGGCGCTGACTCCACCTTCATCGTCGTGCTGTGCGCAGCTGGCCTCGGCGGCGCCGTGATTGCCGCGGTCCATCATGCCGAGGTGATCGCCCACCGCATCGGCGAGCCTTTCGGCACGCTGGTGCTAGCACTCGCGGTGACGGTGATCGAAGCCTCGCTCATCCTGTCGATGATGCTGGCCGGTGGTGCCGACACGGCGGTATTGCCGCGCGACACGATGTACGCGGCCGTTATGATCATCTGCAACGGTGTGGTGGGCATGTGCCTGCTGGCCGGCGGGATTGCCCACCGCGAGCAGAACTTCCGTGTAGAGGGCAGTGGCTCGGGCCTCGCCGCGTTGATGGTGATGGTGACGCTGACCCTGGTGATGCCGAGCTTCACGACGAGCAGCGACAACGGTACCTACAACGATGCGCAGCTGTGGTTCGTCGCCGTGTCATCCGCGTCGTTGTGGGCGATCTTCGTGTTCATCCAGACGGTGCGGCACCGCGATTACTTCCTGCCCGTTGCGGCGTCGAACCCGGAAGAACACGCACCGCCGCCGGGCGTGAAGCAGACGTGGGCCAGCTTCGGCCTGCTGCTGGTGTCGCTGGTGGCCGTGGTGGGACTGGCCAAGATGCTGTCGCCGACGATCGAACACATCGTGGAAGTGGCCGGCGCGCCACGTACCGTCATCGGCATCGCTATCGCGCTGCTGGTGCTGATGCCCGAAACAGTCGCCGCCGCGCGTGCAGCGCGCGCCGACCGCCTGCAGACCAGTCTCAACCTGGCGATCGGCTCGGCATTGGCGAGCATCGGCCTGACCGTGCCGGTGGTGGTCATCGCGGTGGTGCTGTTCGACCTGCCGCTGGTGCTCGGACTGGAGAACACCGAGATCGCGCTGTTGACGCTGACCTTCGTGGTCAGCGCGGTGACGCTGGGCAGTGGCCGCACGCAGATCATGCAGGGGGCGGTGCACCTGGTGCTGTTCGCGGCCTTCCTGTTCCTGGCGATCGTGCCCTGACCGGGCGACGACGCACACAGCCGCTCAGGCCATGGCGGTCGGGTCACCCAGCGTGCGGTTGAGCTCGACGGCGGCGCGGACCAGGCGCTCGACGACCTCGCGCTCCAGCGGCGTGTCCTGGTGCAGCTCCAGCGTCGCCATCTGGTACTTGCCGCCGGGCCGCAGGCGCGGCTCGATGTCGCGCAGGCGCTGACCGCGCCAGAAACCGAACAGCACGCGCTCCTCCTCCGCACGCAGCAGCAGTACCGGCCCGCCGGAGAGGTAGACAAGGTGGCCCCACTTGACGACCTCCTGCAACGGCGCGGTGGCGAGCACACAGGCCCGCAATGCGCGCAGGTACTCGCCCTGCCATCCGCTCAGCGCATTGGCATAGGCGTCCGGTGACGCGGGTGGTGGAAGCTTCTGCATGGCGTGTTCTCCCCTGTTCTCGCTCAAAAGCAGAAGGCGCCCCGTAGAGCGCCTTCTTGATCTGATGCCTGCCGCGACGGCCCGGCTGCTGCTTACTTCTTGCCGGCCTTGGCCTTGTTGGCCTCGGCGTCATTCATCATGCGATCCAGCTCGCTGGTGGGCACATAGCCACCGATGCGGCTACCGTCGGCGAGGTACATGGTGGGCGTGCCACTGACGCGCAGCTTCTTACCGAGTTCACTGTTCTTGGCGATCGGATCGTTGCACTCGGCCTTGGGCGGCACCTTGTTTTCGACCATCCAGTCATTCCAGGCCTTGGAGCGGTTAGGCGCACACCAGATGTTCTTGGACTTGTCGTTCGAGTCAGGCGACAGGATCGGCACCATGAAGGTGTAGATGGTGACGTTGTCCATCTCGGTGAGATCCTTCGCCAGCTTCTTGCAGTAGCCGCAGTTCGGATCCTCGAAGGTGGCCAGCACGCGCTTGCCGTTGCCGCGCACCTGCTTGATGGCCTGCGTCAGCGGCAGGTCGGAGAAGTTGATGCGGTTGATCTCGTTGATGCGCGCCTGCGTCACGTTGGCGCGGGTCTTCATGTCGTACAGCGTACCGACGACGAAGAAGGAACCCGCGGCATCCGAATACAGCACTTCGCCTGAGGCGAGCACCACTTCGTAGAGGCCGCCGTACGTGGTCTTGTTGACCTGGGTGATCTCCACGCCCTGCGGCAGCATGCCGGCAACGGCCTGACGCACCGTGGCTTCGGGCGAACCTTCCTTCACCACCTCTTTGGCAGCAGCCTTTTTCGGGTCCGCCTTCACGTCGTTCGCAAAGGCCGCGCCCTGCAACATCGTCACACCCAGGCAGGCCACCAGGGCGCGCCGCATCATCACGTTCAAGTTCTGTCTCCGTTCATCTGCAAGTGCCTGCGGACAGGCATGTTCCATCAACCCTGTTTGTCTCTCGGCCTTGTATCAGGCCTGCATCTCACGTGCATTCACGTGTATCTCACATCAACCCGGCGGCGTACCGCACCATCGCCGCCCGCAACACCGGCAGTCTGCCCGCAACACTCATGCCGAGGTTGCGTAACGCGCCCAGCGGCCCGGAGTCCGGCTCGAACAACTTCTGCAGTCCATCCGTCACGGTCTGCACGAGCATGACTTCCTCCGCCCGTTTGCGCACGTAGCGGCGCAACACCGCTACATCGCCCACGTCACGGATCGCCGGCAAGGCCAGCAATTCGTCGGCCAGCATGCGCGCATCCTGGAAGCCCAGGTTGATGCCATGTCCGGACAGCGGGTGGATGGCATGCGCGGCGTCACCAATCAACGCCAGCCGTGGTGCCACCGGCTCCTTCACCCGCATCCAGCGCAGCGGGAATGCAGCCGCCGGCGTCAGCAGGCTGAGTTGCCCCAGCGTGCCCTGGCCAGCAGCAGCCACCGCGGCACACAACTCGTCCGCAGACATCGCCAGCAATTGCTGCGCGTGCTGCTCGGGTGTCGACCAGACGATCGAGATGCGGTTCCCGGGCAGGGGTAGCCAGGCGAGCACACCGTCACGGCGGAACCACTGCCAGGCGGTGCCGAAGTGAGGCTTCGTGGTCTCGAAGTTCGCCACCACGCCATGCTGGGCATAGGGACGCGTCTCGGCAGCGATGCCGGCCTGCGCACGCACCCAGGAGTTGGCACCGTCCGCGCCGATGAGCAGGCGGGCGGCGATCTCGCGGCCATCGGCCAGTTGCAGTCGCACCGCGTCGGCATCCTGGCTGAGGGACTGCAATTGGGTAGGGCACAGCACGCTGATGTTGGGCTGGCGACGCGCGGTCTCCCACAGCTCGCTGGCCAGACGGCTACTCTCGGCCATCCAGGCCAGGGCATCCATGCCGCAGTCGTAGGCGGAAAAATCGATGCGACCACCGGCATCGCCATGCACGTCCATGCGTTCGATGGCCTGCAGGCGCGTCGTGTCGAGCAGATCCCACACGCCGCAGCGCCGCAGGAAGTCCACGTTGGCCGGGGCGATGGCGTAGACCCGCGCATCCCAGCCGGCCGCCGTGACGGGCGGCGTCCGCTCAAGCAGAGCCACCTTGTAGCGGCTGCCGCGCAGGGCGCAGGCCAGGCTGGCGCCCGCCAGACCGGCACCAACGATGGCGATGTCGACCTGCATTGCTGTCCTGTTCATTGCGACCTTCACCCCGGCGCCCATGCGGCGCCGTTCATGTGTTCCGGCCCGGATTGTGCCCCAGCCAGCCCTCCGAAGCCCGCAAATAGCCCGTCAGCGTTTTTTACAGATTCGTTATTTTTGTGCGAACACTACAGGAAAACCTTTATTCGCATCATGCACTTATTACTTTCGGCCTGTTTCCTGCTCACGGGTGTTCACAAAAGATTCTTGTCGCTTCAAATACATAGCGACAAAACAACATTCAGATTTGTCCCGGAGGACAACATGCGGTTCAACAAGCGCTGGCTGCTGGCCTGCCTGCTCGCAACATCGGCTGGCGGCGCCCACGCCCTGGCGGTCGACCTCGGCGTGGCGGGTCAATTCAACGCCTTCGTCTTCAACGATTTCACCACCACCGCGCCTTACGGCGCAGGCACCGATGCCCAGGGCGCGGTTGCCGCCGGCGGCAACCTGACGCTCAATGGCCCATGGAGCGTGGGCCTGAAGGACACCTTCAGCAGCGGCGGCAAGGAATACGCGGTCGTGACGGGCGGCAGCCTGAACTGGAACACCTCCGGCACGCTGTATGGCAACGCCTACGTGGGCGGCGGCAGCAGCCTCGGCGGTGGCGTGACGTTCCTGAACGGCGGCCAGGTGCTGAACGGCAGCTCGCCGGTGAACTTCGCGCAAGCCCAGACCTATCTCACCAACCTGTCGACCAGCGTCGCGGGCTGGGCCAACACCGGCAGCGTGGCCTACAACGGCAGTGGCATCCAGCTCACCGGCAGCGGTGGCGCACTGGAAGTCTTCAACATCGATGGCAGCAAGCTGGGCCCGGCCGATCACTTCGTACTGAGTGGCGTCGGCAGCAGCGCACAGATCGTCATCAACGTGCTGGGCAGCGGGAGCTACACGCTGGACAACATGGATTCGTCGCTGTTCGACTCCAGCCGCACGCTGTTCAACTTCGTCGATGCCGTGGGTCTGTACATGACCGGCACCTCGCCGCACTTCAGCATCCTGGCGCCGGACGCGACCATCACCGGCCAGTGGGGCCATGTGGAAGGCACGGTCGTGGCGAAGAACTGGAATGCACAGACGCAGCTGAACATGCCTTCGTCGTCGGGGGGCTCGTCCAGTGGCGGCCAGATCCCGGCGCCGGCACCGTTGCTGCTCATCGGCGCGGCCCTGTCGGCGATGGCCCTGGTGCGCCGCCGCTAAGCCGGCAGCCCTTCACTACAGAAACCCCGGCCGGGTCCGCCCGCCGGGGTTTTTTGTTTTCCGCGGGCCCGCCCGGCCCGGTAAAATCCCGCCCTTCCCGCTTTCAACCTCTTCTGTTTCCGCTGGAGCACCGCCTCATGAGTCAGCCCATGTACCAGTCCGAGATCCGCAGCCTGCCCTTGCTGGGGCGCGGCAAGGTCCGCGACATCTACGCGGTGGACGCCGACAGGCTGCTGATCGTGACCAGCGACCGCCTGTCCGCCTTCGACGTGGTGCTGGACGATCCGATCCCGCGCAAGGGAGAGGTGCTCAGCGCGACGGCCATGTTCTGGTTCGACCGCCTCTCGCACATCCTGCCCAACCAGCTGACCGGCATTGCCCCGGAAGACGTGGTGGCGCCGGAAGAGCGTAGCCAGGTGGCTGGCCGCGCGCTGGTGGTGAAGCGCCTGAAGCCGTTGCCGATCGAGGCGGTGGTACGCGGCTATGTCATCGGCGGCGGCTGGAAGGACTACCAGGCCACCGGCGCCATCTGCGGCATCACCCTGCCGCCCGGTCTGAAGCAGGCCGCGAAGCTCGACACGCCGATCTTCACGCCCTCCACCAAGGCCGAGCAGGGCACCCACGACGAGAACATCGACTTCGCGAAGTGCGAGGCGCTGATCGGGCCGGCACTGGCGGTCCAGGTGCGCGACACAGCCATCCGCCTGTACTCGGAGGCGCGCGACTATGCTGCCACGCGCGGCATCATCATCGCCGACACCAAGTTCGAGTTCGGCCTGGACGACAAGGGCACGCTGCACCTGATCGACGAAGCACTGACGCCGGACTCGTCCCGCTTCTGGCCGGCCGACAGCTACCGGGAAGGCATTTCGCCGCCGTCCTTCGACAAGCAGTTCGTGCGTGACTATCTCGAAACACTGGACTGGGACAAGACCGCGCCCGCGCCACGCCTGCCGGCCGAAGTGCTGGAGAAGACCAGCGGGAAGTACGTGGAAGCGTACGAAAGACTGACCGGCAAGACGCTGTGACGAACGCGTGACGCCCAATGAAAAAGCCCGGCAATGCCGGGCTTTTTCATTGGCGGAAACCGAACTCGGGCAAACGATTCAGGCAGACAACATCGCCAGCGCGTTGGTGCGCTGTGCGCGTGCCTCGTCGAGTAGTTGCTTCACGACATCCGGGTCGGCGCCCTCGAAAGCACTCTGGCGCAGAGTCATCTGCAACTCCAGCGACACCGTGGTGAAAGGATTGGGAATCCCGGCCGCGCTGTTGGCCAGGAAGATCACGTCGGACAACGTGGACGGCGGCCAGCCGCCACCGAATACGTCCTGTGTCCCAAGCGCGTCGACGATCTTCTCCGGGGTGCCCAGCGCCGTCAGCACGCCCTGCCCCACCTGTTTGTGCCAGAACAGCACGAACTCCGACAACTCGCTGTCTTCCTGCAGCAGCTCGGGGAAATCATTGACGCGCGACAGCAGGTAGAACTGCCCGATGTCATGCACCATGCCCGCCAGCAAGGCGGTGTCCGGCGGAACATTGTCCACCTGCAGGGCGATGGCGTAGGACAGCGAGGCCACGTCCAGGGTATGTCGCCACAGCTGTTCAGCCAGGCGCCATACGGGCGCGAATTCCTGCGCGCTCGCCAATTGGTCGCCGATGACCGCAAATGCCAGCACGCGGGCATTGTTGATACCCACCCGCATCAGCGCGCGACGCACGTCCACGACCTCCACCCCGGACGGGTTGAAGAACGCGGAGTTGGCCATACGTAGCAACTTGACCGAGAGCAAGGGTTCCAGCCCGATCACCTTGGCCACCGACTCCACGCTGGCATCATCCGCGTCGAGCGCACGGCGGACCTTCACCGCTGCCTGCATGCTGGTGGGGAATACGAACTCGCCCGTGGAGAGCTCGCGCTGGATGGTTTCCGAGAACGCGGCGCCACGGTCGCTGGTCGAACTCATGCTGTCTCCCTATGCTGGTGATTGCTCGTGCCAATAGGGCTTTTTCGGCACAATCGATGCCTGACTTCAGTGTTGTTGGAAAACTTCCCCATGGCAAACCCGCTCGTCAATCTTCCCGTCCTGCCCCCCTTCGACCAGCTGCAGCCCGGGGACGTCGCGCCAGGCATCGGCCAGTTGCTGGAGGAGGCCCGCAGCACGCTGGCACGGCTGGAGTCCGACGCCGTACCGGCCACCTGGAACGATTTCGTGCAGCCGCTGATCGACAGCGGCGAGCGCCTTGGGCGCGCCTGGGGCGTAGTGGGTCACCTCCACGGCGTCATGGATACGCCGCCCGGACGCGAGGCCTACAACGCCATGCTGCCTGAGGTCACCCGTTACTGGGCCGAACTGGGGCAGAACCTCAAGCTGTTCACCAAGTACCGCGCGCTGCGCGACAGCAATGAATACGGAACGCTGGACGTCGTCCGCCAGCGCATTATCGACAACGCCGTACGCGACTTCCGTCTGTCCGGCGCCGAATTGCCCGACGCCGAGAAGCCCCGCTTCCAGGCCATCCAGGAGGAAATGGCAGCACTGGCCGCCAAGTTCTCCGAAAACGTGCTCGACGCCACCAACGCATGGACCGAACACGTCACCGACGAAGCCCTGCTCGCGGGCCTGCCGCCGGACGCTATCGAAGCCGCGCGTGCGGCGGCGGAGCGTGCCGGCAAACCCGGCTGGGTGTTCACCTTGCACTTCCCCAGCTACTTCCCCGTGCTGCAGTACGCCGACAACCGCGAGCTGCGGGCACGTATGTACCGCGCCAACGTGACCCGCGCCTCCGAGTTCTCGGCAGAGCAGGGCCACCCGGAGTGGGACAACACGCCGCTGATCGACAAGATCCTTGCGCTGCGCGCCGAAGAGGCCCGTCTGCTCGGTTACGCCAACTACGCCGAGGTGTCCCTGGTGCCGAAGATGGCGGAATCGCCTGCACAGGTGCTGGATTTCCTGCGTGATCTCGCGCAGCGCGCCAGGCCTTTCGCGCAACGCGACGTGGAAGAACTGAAGGCTTTCGCCGCCACCGAACTGGGCCTGCCGCAGCTTGAATCCTGGGACTACGCCTACGCGTCCGAGAAACTTCGACAGGCGCGCTATGCATTCTCCGAACACGAAGTGCGCCAGTACTTCCCGGAACACAAGGCCCTCGGTGGTCTGTTCGGCGTCGTCGAGCGCCTGTATGGCGTTCGCATTCAGCCCGACACGGCGCCGACCTGGCACCCTGACGTGCGCTTCTTCCGCATCGAACGTGATGGCGCCCTCATCGGCCAGTTCTATCTGGATCTGTACGCACGCGACACCAAGCGCGGTGGCGCCTGGATGGACGAAGCCGCCTGCCGCCGTCGCGTGGCGCAAGGCACCCAGACGCCGGTCGCCTATCTGGTCTGCAATTTCTCCGCACCGATCGGTGGCAAGCCTGCCACCTTCACCCACGATGAAGTGCAAACCCTGTTCCACGAGGCTGGCCACGGCCTGCACCACCTGCTGACCCGCGTCGATGAACTTCCGGTCGCCGGCATCCGCGGCGTGGAATGGGACGCCGTGGAGCTGCCCAGCCAGTTCATGGAGAACTTCTGCTGGGAATGGGACGTCCTGCAGAACATGACCGCCCACCTCGACACCGGTGCGCCGCTGCCGCGTGAGCTGTTCGACAAGATGCTGGCTGCGAAGAACTTCCAGAGTGGCATGCAGACCGTCCGGCAGATCGAGTTTTCCATCTTCGATCTGCGCGCGCACCATGATTTCCAGCCGGGCGGCCAGAAGTCCGTACAGGCCCTGCTCGATGAAGTGCGCGCAGAAGTCGCGGTGGTGGTTCCGCCCAGCTGGAACCGGTTCCCGCAAAGCTTCAGCCACATCTTCGCGGGCGGCTACGCTGCCGGGTACTACAGCTACAAGTGGGCCGAAGTACTGTCTGCCGATGCTTATGCCGCGTTCGAGGAAGCTGCAGGCCAGGGTGGCAGTACGCTGGATCGCCAGACCGGCGAGCGCTTCCTGCGCGAGATCCTCTCAGTAGGCGGCTCGCGTCCGGCACTGACATCGTTCAAGGCGTTCCGCGGCCGCGAACCCCAGGTCGACGCCCTGCTTCGGCACAGCGGCATGGTGCCTGCGTAATACAAAGGAGACTGCATGAAACGCTGGATGATCTGCCTTCTTGCCGTCGCCGTGCCCGTCACGGCCGCGGCGCAGGTGTATCGCTGGGTCGACAAGGACGGCAAGGTCACCTACTCCGACACACCACCGCCCACCGGCGCGGTCCAGACGCCGAAGCTCACCGGCAACCAGGTGGAAGTCGACAAGATGAGCTTCGAAACAAAGCGCGCCATGGCCAACGCCCCGGTCACGCTGTTCAGCGCCGAAAACTGCAAGGAGCTATGCGAACGTGCGCGCAAGCTACTCGCCGATCGCAAAGTCCCGTTCTCCGAGACAGCAGTAAAAACACCTGACGAGGCCGCCGCCGCAGCCAAGCGACTTGGCGGCGACGTGCAGGTGCCATCGATGATGGTCGGCAGCAAGCCCCTGATCGGTTTCGAATCCGGACAATGGAATGCGGCGCTGGACGCCGCTGGTTATCCCGCAACAGGACGTTGAAGTGACTGATATCAATCTGGCCCAGCTGCGCATCGAGTTTGCGCGCAGCACGCTTGGCGAAGCAGATGTCGCAGCAAGTCCAGTGGAGCAGTTCGACCGCTGGTTCAAGGAAGCAATGCAGAGTCAGCTGCGCGAACCCTACGCCATGACACTGGCGACCGCTGACGCCAACGGACAGCCCAGCCTGCGCGTCATGATGATGCGCGACTACTCCGAGCGCGGCATCAGCTTCTTCACGAACTATCTCAGCCGTAAAGGGCGGGAGCTGACTGAGAACCCGCAGGCCAGCCTGCTGTTCTTCTGGTCCGAACTGGAAAGACAGGTCCGCATCAGCGGCAAGGTCAGCAAGGTCAGTGCAGAAGAATCATCCGCGTACTTCTCTCAGCGTCCTGTCTCAAGCCAGGTAGGCGCGTGGGCGTCGGAGCAAAGCCAGGTGATAGCGGATCGGGGCGTTCTGGAGACCCGTGAAGCACGCTTTGCGGCGGAGTTTGGCGAGGCAGTGCCGCGCCCGCCGCACTGGGGCGGTTTCTGCGTGTCCCTGGAAGAAGTCGAGTTCTGGCAAG
>JAVHYF010000071.1 GCA_031119205.1 Moraxellaceae bacterium
CGCCGAGCAGCACAGCCGTGACGAGGGATCGCGCGTAGCGCGACGGCGAGCATGTCTGAGCACCGAAGGCCGAGCGAAGCGACAGACTGAGGGCGAGTTGCGGAGCCGCTCGGCATGGCGCGCAGCGCAAGGAACCGTGCGAAGCACGGCGGCGGAAGCGGGGCGCGCTTTTGGGTTACCTTTTGCCGCGCAGCAAAAGGTAACTCGCCCGCCGGGGCGAACTCCCGGCGCTGCGTAACGAGGAACCAAAAGGCCCTGCGGCGGGAGCCGGTAGAACAAGCCAGGGCGCGTGGGCTCACCGAGCCCACCCTACAGCGTCTGAACGCGTGTCCTGCGACCGCTTCGATCCCTTCGACGAGCTCAGGGAACGAAGCTCAGGAGATCGCGCCGGGATGACGAAAGTACGCGGGGGAGCCGACGCTCAAGGGCTCAAACGAAACGGCCCGATGCACCTTGCGATGCATCGGGCCGGCCGGAGCGGGGAAGGATGAGGGAGGGTTCGCCCTGCCCTGCTCCTGATCCACCGGCAACACTGCCGGCAGACCGTGGCGCGGTGTGCGCGGCGCTCAGTGCGTGCGCGGGTCCCACCAGTACGGCTCGCGGCCGTAGATGGCGTGTACGTCGGCGGCCCAGCGGGCGTCGGCGAAGGACGGCCAGTGGTCCTTGTCGAAACCCTCGCTGGCCTGCAGGCGCTCCTTGTCGATGTCGAGCACGAAGCACTTGCGGTCGGCGTCGAGCGTCAGCGCACTCCAGGGGATGGCGTGCAGCTTCTCGCCCATGCCCAGCACGCCGCCATGCGACAACACGGCGTAGGCGATGCGGCCCTGGGCCACGTCGAGCATGATGTGGTCGATGGTGCCAAGCTTTTCGCCGGTGGTGCTGTACACGTCGTCACCGGCAAGGGTGTCGGCAGCCATGATCTCGGGGCCGGGGCCGCTGGTGTCGCCCTGGCCGCCGATGATGGCGGCGCCACGGTTGTTGCCGTAAGGAATGCTCTCGCGGGAATCCTGTGAGATGGCCATGTCATTCTCCTTGGTGATGTAGCACAGGCGTCTGCACAAGCTGCCTGCGCAAGTGTCCCCGCCGGATGCCGGTGCTGGCCGGCACGCGGGGGCACGGTGCCGGTCACATCATGTGAGGTGACCGGCAGACAGTCGCGCTGGCAGCGCGGCTTACTTGGTGGTCAGCTTGTTGTTGACGCTGGACACACCTTCCACCGAGCGGGCGACGGTGACGGCCTGTTCGGCCTCGGCACGGCTGTCGACCTTGCCATTCAGGGTGACGACACCGTTGCGGGTGTCGACGTTGATGTTGCGGGCCTTGGTCAGTTCGTCGTCGGCCAGCGCGGCCTTGACCTTGGTGTTGACCGTGGCGTCGCTGATGACCTGGCCGGCAGGGCGGTTGGGCTTGCCGTCGTCGGCAGCCAGGGCCGGGCCCATGCCGAGGGTGAGTGCAGCAGCGGTCAGCGTGGTGGTGATCAGGGTCTTCATGGTGGTTTCTCCTGTGACTAGGGGTAGTGCGCCTGGCGGTGGTGGCCGCGCGGGCTGGTTGCGGGCTCTTGCAGGCCCATGGGTGGCACCGTGGGCGGTGCCGGGTTCACGGTGCTGGTTAGACGAGCCGTCAGGTCAGCAGGTTGAACAGGATGATTACGGAGAGGGGTACGCCCAGCAGGTACAGAATGATGGATCGCATGATCTTGTCTCCTTGTTCGTGTGGTGACGGAACCGGGCGAGTGGCCAGTAGCGGTGGGTCGCATCTGCGTCCGTGATCGCCGGGTCGTTGATGCAAAGTTATGCCTGACGCCGTGCGCGCAGAACCGGACAAATGCGCAAGCGGGCGTAGGGCTGCGCTGACAGTCGGTGTGGCCCGACGCGGGGCGACCCCGCTGCGCGACGCGGGCGTGGTGGGCCAGGCCCTCTTGCCCGCAAGGGCGGAGTCACCCGCTGGCGCACGGATTGCCTATCCTCGTGCTTGCGTGTGCCTGCATTCGTGACAATGCTGAACAACTGAACAAGCACGCCCATCATCGCGACAAGCCCCGGAGAGGCACCATGCCCCAGCCAGCCAACCCCTGCCCCGCCCGATCCGACGTCCGCCCTGCCGGTCATCGCCGCGCGCACCACCGCAGCCAGCTGGCCATGCTGCTGGGCGTGCTGTATCCGCTGCTGTGCCCGGCAAGCGTCGCGGCGCAACCCCTGCCCGCCCTGCCGCAGCTCGACACCGCGCAGATCACCGTGTCGGGCCTGTCCTCCGGCGGTGCGATGGCGATGCAGCTGGCGGTGGCGTACTCCGGGCGGGTGGAAGGTGTGGGGCTGTTCGCCGCGCCGCCTTACGCCTGCGCGGACGGCTCGGTGTGGTGGGCGCTCAACCAGTGCATGCTGACCGGCCTCGGCCCCTTCTTCGGCTTCATGTACGGATCCATCAGTGAATGGGGCGGCCTGCCGCTATCGGCGGAGCGCATGGCCGACAAGGCGCGGCGCTGGGCCGGCGAGGGCAAGCTGGACCCGGTGGCGAAGCTGGCCACGCAGAAGGTGTGGTCCTACCGCGGGCTGGCGGACTCCACCGTCGGCGACAACGCCTATGCAGCGATCCGCGGCTTCTACAAGGGCTTCGGCAACACCGTGCAGGAGGTGCCGGACGCCAACCGCCGCAACGTGCCGCATGCCATTCCCACCGCGTCGGACGGGCTGGACGTATGCACAGTGGATGCGCCGGGCGACGAAAAGGTCTTCCTCGCCTCCTGCCGCTTCGACGGCGCAGGTGCGATGCTCAAGTCCCTGCTGCGACGTGGCCAGGACACCGCCGCACTGAAGCCCGGCACGCCGGTGGCCGGCAGCTTCGTGGCGTTCGAGCAGAAGCGCTACCTGCCGGCGGCACCCGGTGGCGTACTGAGCATGGCGGACACCGCGCGCGCCTATGTGCCTGCGCGCTGCCGCGACGGCAGCGGCACTGCATGCAAGCTGCATGTCGCCCTGCACGGTTGCCGCCAGGGCGCAGACGCCAACTACAAGCTGTTCACCGAGCGTGCCGGCTACAACGAATGGGCGGAGACGCTGGGGCTTGTGATCCTCTACCCGCGCGCCATCGCCACCGGCGGCGCCACCTCCGCCAACCCGCGCGGCTGCTGGGACTGGTGGGGCTACAGCGGCAACCAGCCGCTCAACAGCTACGCCTGGAAGCAGGCGCCGCAGATGCGCGCGGTGATGTGCATGGCGGACGCGCTGAAGACCGGCGCGGCAAGCTGCCCGCGCTGAGCGTCGTCGCCAGCGCGATCAAAAAGGGCCGGATCGACCGGCCCTTTGTCGTTCACGACCGCGGCTGCGTTACTGCACGTCCACGTTGTACTGGTGCACGTCCAGCTGCGCCTGACCCACGAAGGGCTCGGTGCCGAACTGGATGCTGTTGAGGTACTTGCTGCTGCTCATCCAGCCACGACCGGTGAGGTCGTTGAGGAAGTCGCGCAGGTTCAGCGTGCCAGCGCTGGAGTTGGATACGCGCACGTAGGAATACACGTTCCAGGTACCAACCACGCCGCGGTACAGGTCCCAGCTGGTGCCGGCGATGGTGACGGTGGCCTGCTTGGTACCGGCCGGGCCGGCGCCGCCGGAGCGGTACAGCCAGATCATCACCTCATCCGTGGGCTGGTGTTCCCAGGTGGGGTTGTTGATGTTGTGCAGCCACAGGTCGTAGGCGACGTTCTTGGTGCCGTTCGAGCCCACCGTGTAGTTGTAGGTGGTGGGGATGCTGCGGTTGTCCGATACGCGCACCGGCAGCTCCGTGCCGCTGCGACGCCAGCCCCAGTGCCAGCCCAGCACGACGCTGGTATAGGACTTCACCGCGTTGCTGGCGCCGGCCCAGTTCCAGTTGGTGCCCCAGGCCACGTCGTTGCCGGAATGGCTGGTGTACCACATGCACTGCGAGCCGGTGCCGTCGTCACCCCACAGGTTGTTGTTGAGGTAGTACTTGCCGAGGTCGATGGCTGCCGCCTTGGCGCAGGTGTAGCCGAGCTTCGCCGGGCCGCCTGAGGAGGTGGACGATGATGAGGAAGAAGACGAGGACGAGGAGCTGCTGCTCGAACTGCTGGAGGAGCTCGATGAACTCGAACTGCTCGACGAGCTGCTTGACGATGAGCTGGACGACGAACTGCTGGAGCTCGACGAGGAGGATGAGGACGACGACGAGGAAGACCCGCTCGTCGTGCCTGCATACGAACACCAGGCCGAGGTCGTGAAGCTGTTGCTCGGAAAGTTGCTGCCGGTGCAGACGACGCCGTTGGTGAACGTGCCGTAGACGAAGCTGCCGGACTTGCCGAGCGCCACCGAGCGCGTGCCGCTGAACGAGCAGGTGGCGCCCTTGTTCTGCGCGCACTTGGTGTAGCCGCTGGGGTAGTCGGTCGCCGCGTGGCCGGCGAACGACAGCAGGAGCAGACCTGCCCCTGTGAGCATCCTGAAGTACATGGTGTTTCCTCCGAGAGTGGCGTGCCGGTGTAGGCCCGGCATCTGCGTGTGCGCAGTGCGTCCGGAATGGACGCCCGCGCATCTGCACAAGCATGGTCAGCCGCTGGCACGACCACAAGTTGCGCCGCCGCAGGATTCGGCAAACTCGCCGGGAGCCGACAAACTCGGCAGCACGGAGGGGCGGTATGCGCCGCCCGGGGTGCTCAGGCAGCGCGCGACTGCGTGGCCCAGGCCGGCAGCGGTGCCGCGTGGTGCAGCACGTCGTCGCGCAACCACAGCGCGCTGCGACGACCGCGCGCGGCCACCACGTCCAGCGGCAGCTGCTGGTAGTCGTCGTTGAAGACCTCGAAGCTGTAGTCACCGCGGAAGCCGATGTTCTCCAGGCGGATCACCAGGTCGGCCAGTGCCTCGCTGTGCACGCCTTCGCCGGGGAAGACGCGGAAGGTGCGCGCGGTGGTCATGCGGTCCTCGAAGCTCTGCGTCTCCTGCCACATGAAGTCGGACAGCTGCACGAGGAAGATGCGCTCCGGGTCGAGCTCCTCGATGGCGTCCGGCGGCGTCTTGGCGGCGATGATGTGGTACGAGTCGATGCCGATGCCGAGGTTGGGCGTATCGGCACGGCACACCACGTCCCAGGCGGTGGTGTACTCGTTGATCGTGCGGCCCCAGGACAGGCCTTCGTAGGCCACGCGGATGCCGAGTGGCAGCGCCAGCATGGCCAGCTTGCGCAGGTCACGCGCGAGTTCGTCGTAGTCCTGCGTGGCGTGGCGCGACACCGAGGAGCAAGCCAGCAGCACACGGCTGCCGAGCGCCGCGCACATCTCCAGCATGCCCTTGGCGATGTCCACCTTGTAGTCATGCAGGTGGCCGGAGAGCCCTTCGAAATCGCGCAGCACCTGGAAGCCGGTGGGACGCAGGCCGCTGGCGCGCACTGCCGCGACCGCCGCCGGCACGCCACCGGGGTGGCCGACGATGTCACGCGCATTCAGCATCACCTGCGAGAAGCCAGCCTGCGCGATGGCCGCGAGCTTCGCTTCCAGCGGGCCGGCGAAGGTGATGGTGTCCAGGCCGAAGCCGTCGAGTGCGTTCATGGCGGGCACCTCAGGCTGTTTGGTGAACCAGCTCGAAAGCCACGTTGCCGAGCACCGTGCGGGTCAGTGCGCCGCGGTCCTCGGGGTGCAGCTCGGCGGAGTCGACAAAGCTGACGCCGCGTGCGGCCAGTGCAGCGACGGCGGCGGGTACGTCCGGCACACCGATGCCGATGCGCTGCAGGGATTCGTTTAGCAGGCTCTCGTCTTCCAGCGAGGGCACCGGCTCCACCAGTTGCCACAGGAAGCTCCCGCAGGGGCTACGCATCAGCGTGCCCTTGGGCATGATGCCGAAGCGCTGCTCGTCGGGAATGAGCTCGAAGCCGAACAGGCGCTCGTAGTAGGTGATCCAGTCCACGCTGCGGCCAGCACCGATGTACTGCACGAGGCCGAAGTAATGCATACCGGCGAGCGCGGGCGGTCGCGGGTCGACGTCGTGGATCGGCGTGAAGTCGATGTCGTAGATCGAGAACTCCTGCCAGCGGTCCACGAAGTAGAAGCGGCTGCCACCGGGACCGTGGATGGCGGGAATGTGCAGCTCCATCGCGCGGGCGTGGCTGGCGACTTCCCAGGCGCCGAGGTCCAGGCAGCGCTGGTGCGCAAGGCGCGCGTCACGCACGCGCAGGCCCACGGCGGAGATGACCGGGCCACCGCCCTCGGTGGCGCTTACCCGAGCGTCATCCGGGTGGGCGTTGAGCACGAGGTTCATGCCACCCTGGCGGTACAGGGTGATCTCGCGCGAGCGATGACGCGCCACCGCGCGGAAGCCCATCGCCTCCAGCGCCTGGCCCAGCGCCAGCGGCTGGTTGGTCACGTACTCGATGAACTCGATGCCGGCCATGCCGAGCGGATTGCTGGCCTCGGGGATCGTCTCGTGCAGCGTGTGGTGGGCGTTCATGGCGGGCTCCCGGATTCTGGATGTGCGTCAGTAGCTCATGCGCGCCACCGCGCGCAGCGTCTCCGGCGTGGTGACCGGCAGACCGAAGTATTCGAGGTAGGCGGGAATCTGTTCGAAGAGCATGTCGGCGCCGACCTGCACCTTGCAGCCGCGTGCGAGCGCAGCTTCGAGCAGCGGTGTGTGCTCGGCCTTCATCACCACCTCACCGACGAAGCAGCCGGGGTCCAGGCGGGTGATGTCGATCGGCAACGGATCGCCGTCATGCATGCCCAGCGGCGTGGCGTTGACCACCAGGTCGAAGCCCGCCGGGTCCTTGCTGCCGGTGACGATGGTCACCGCCGGGTAGTGCTGGTGCAGGCGCGTGGCGAGTGCGTTGGCAGTGTCGGTCGACGCGTCGTACAGGGCGATACCGGTGATGCCGGCGGCGACCAGCGACGCCGCGATCGCCGAGCCGACGCCCCCGCAGCCGACCACCAGCGCGCGCTTGCCGGCAAGGTCCAGGCCTTTGCGGCGCACGCCACGCACGAAGCCTTCGCCATCGAACATGTCGCCCTGCAGGCGACCGTTCTCGGCACGCCGCACCGCATTGCAGGCGCCGGCGATCTGCGCGGTAGGCGACAGCTCGTCGATCAGCTCCAGCGTGCGCACCTTGTGCGGCATGGTGATCAGCGCGCCACGGATGTTGGTGAGCCGGAACAGTGCCGGCAGCAACGCCGGGTAGTCCGGTGCCTGGCAGCCCATCGGCACCACCACCGCATCCACCCCCGCCTGCTCGAAGTAGGGGTTGTAGATCAGCGGCGACTTGAAGGTGTGCGTCGGGTAGCCGATGTGGGCAATGAGCGAGGTGCTTCCCTGGATCATGTTGCGGTTCCTGCGGGTTCTGCTTGCGGTGCGGTCACAGCACACCATCGCTGCGCAACGGGTACGGTGAAACAACACCTGGACTCCGTCGCTCCTGCGCCCCTCGACAAGCTCGGGGACCGTGCGGGAGCCCAGTGACGTTCACAAGCGGACGACACTGGATTCCTGCCTTCGCAGGAATGACGGGTGCGAGTGCGATGCACAGCGCATCGCACTCGTCGCTCCTTTACTTACGCAGCTTGTCCAATTCCGCCAGCATCTCCTTGGTGGTCTCGGGAATGGCTTCACCATGCTTGGCGATCACCGGCTTCATGCGATCGCGCAGCTTGGTGGTCTCGGCCGGCGAGAACTCGCTGACCTGCATGCCGGCCTTCTTCAACTGGTCCAGCGTGCCGGCGTCAGAATCACGCGCGACCTGGCGCTGGTACTTCGCAGCCTCGTTGGCGGCGTCCTGCAGCACCTTGCGTTCGGCGGCGTTGAGGCCGTCCCACACTTTCTTGCTGAAGATGACGGACTGCGGGTTGTACTGGTGGTTGGTCAGGGTCAGGAACTTCTGCACCTCGGAGAACTTGTTGGCGAGGATCACCGACAGCGGGTTCTCCTGACCGTCCACCGCCTTCTGCTCCAGCGCGGCGTACAGCTCGGTGAAGGCCAGCGGCGTCGGGTTGGCGTCCAGCGCCTTCACCCAGTCGACGTTGATGGCGTTCGGAATGACGCGCAGCTTGAGGCCGGAAATGTCCTCCACCTTGGTCAGCGCGCGACGGCTGTTGGTCATCTGGCGGAAGCCCAGCTCCCAGTAGGCCAGGCCGACGATGCCCTTCTCCTGCAGCTTGGCGTGCATCTTCTGGCCGAAGGGGCCGTCTACGATCGCATCCGCTTCCTTGCCGTTGGCGAACAGGAAGGGAAAGTCGTAGATCGCGAAGTCCTTCACCTGCGAGGCGAGGATGCCGGAGTTGAGCACCACGATCTCGATGGTGCCGCCCTGCAGCGCGCTGACGCTGGCCGCATCGCTACCCAGCGTGCCGCCGGGGAAGAGGTTGAGCTTCATCTTGCCGCCGGACTTGGCCGCCACCAGCTCGGCGAACTTCTCGCCACCGGTCACCAGCGGATGACCCTTGGGGTTGGCCTGGCTGACCTTGAAGGCGTGCTCGCGGATCTCCTGCGCATGGACGCCGAAGGCTGCCACGGCCAGCGCCGCCACGATGGATTTGAGGAACAGTCTTTTCATGTCATGTCTCCTTGTGTGGGTGCAAGGTTGTTGCAGGCCTACGCAAACCGGGGAGCCCTCCGCCGCGGCGTGGCCAGCGCGGCG
>JAVHYF010000006.1 GCA_031119205.1 Moraxellaceae bacterium
TGTGCACGCCCATCGGGTCGAGGTTCTCGATGGAGCACACGATGATGCAGTTGTCGGCGCGGTCACGCACGACCTCCATCTCGAACTCTTTCCAGCCGAGCAGCGATTCTTCGATCAGCAGTTCGCGGGTCGGCGACAGGTCCAGGCCGCGGGTGCAGATCTCGTTGAACTCTTCGATGTTGTAGGCGATGCCACCGCCGGTGCCGCCCATCGTGAAGCTGGGGCGGATGATCGCCGGGAAGCCGACCTTGGCCTGCACGGCCAGCGCCTCTTCCATGCTGTGGGCGATACCGGAGCGGGCGGACTCGAGACCGATCTTGGTCATCGCATCCTTGAACTTGAGGCGATCTTCGGCCTTGTCGATGGCTTCCGGCGTGGCACCGATCAGCTCGACGTCGTACTTCTCCAGCACGCCGTTGCGCCACAGGTCCAGCGCGCAGTTCAGCGCGGTCTGGCCACCCATGGTCGGCAGCACGGCATCGGGACGTTCCTTCTCGATGATGCGCTCGACCACCTGCCAGGTGATCGGCTCGATGTAGGTCACGTCGGCCATGTTCGGGTCGGTCATGATCGTGGCCGGATTGCTGTTGACCAGGATGACCTTGTAGCCCTCGTCACGCAGCGCCTTGCAGGCTTGCGCGCCCGAATAATCGAACTCGCAGGCCTGGCCGATGATGATCGGGCCGGCGCCGATGATGAGGATGCTTTCTATGTCGGTGCGTTTAGCCATTTTTGCTTACGTGGAAAGTGAAGATGAGGAGTGGGACGCGGCGTAGTGCCTGCGTTTCACCGGCGCGCTGCGCCATCACACTTCACGTTTCACTTCTCCATCATTTTCACGAACTTGTCGAACAGGTAGGCCACGTCATGCGGGCCGGGGCTGGCTTCCGGGTGACCCTGGAAGCACAGCGCGGGACGGTCGGTCCAGGCAAGGCCCTGCAGGCTGCCGTCGAACAACGACACGTGCGTGGTGCGCACGTTGGCGGGCAGCGTGGCCGCGTCCACCGCGAAACCGTGGTTCTGGCTGGTGATCAGCACGCGGCCGGAATCCAGGTCCTTCACCGGGTGGTTCGCGCCATGGTGGCCGAACTTCATCTTCAGCGTCTTCGCGCCGGCAGCCAGACCCATGATCTGATGACCCAGGCAGATGCCGAACACCGGCAGGCGCTTGTCGAGGAATGTCTTCGTGGCGGCAATGGCGTAATCGCAAGGCTCGGGATCGCCCGGGCCGTTGGAGAGGAACACACCATCCGGATTGAGCGCCAGCACATCGGCCGCAGGCGTCTGCGCCGGCACGACGGTGAGCTTGCAGCCACGTTCGGCCAGCATGTGCAGGATGTTCTGCTTCACGCCGAAGTCGTAGGCCACGACATGGAAGCGCGGATTCGCCTGCTCGACGAAACCCTTGCCCAGCTTCCATTCGCCGGAGGTCCAGGGATAGGACTTCGTCGTGCTCACCACCTTGGCCAGATCCATGCCGGCCAGGCCCGGGAAACCGCGGGCTTCGGCAATCGCAGCCTCGGCATCCAGTTCCTTGACGCTGGCAGCAGTGACCAGACAACCAGCTTGCGCACCCTTTTCACGCAGGATGCGGGTCAGCTTGCGGGTGTCGATACCGGCGATGCCGACGACGTTGGCGGCCTTCAGGTAGTCGTCCAGCGATTGCTCGGAACGGAAGTTCGACACGCGTACCGGCAGGTCACGGATGACCAGGCCGGCGGCATACACGCCATTGGCTTCGCAATCTTCACGATTGGTGCCGACGTTGCCGATGTGGGGATGTGTCAGGGTGACGATCTGGCGGGTGTAGGACGGGTCGGTCAGGATTTCCTGATAACCCGTGATGGCGGTGTTGAACACCACTTCGCCGACCGATTTACCCACTGCGCCAAGGCCACTGCCGGAAAAAACGGTACCGTCGGCGAGCGCCAGCAGCGCGTGAAGGGTGTCAGCCAAAATCTGCTCCTAAATTCCAGGATTTCCGGGACTGGAACGGGCTTCCAGTTCTCCGGAGCGTCTCGCAGCATCGCGTTACGCATTGATTTCGCACGTGTTTTAAACACTTTCCACGCCGGCGACCGGCGTAAAAAAAGGGACTCGCCCTTTCGGACGCATCCCGCGTGCAAATTTCCGGAATTATAGCCTGCAGAGGCCCTTTTCGGCAATCCCCAAGCTGCTCACGGGCAGCAGGAAATACCTCAGGCAGGAACCTGGGCTGCGAGAAAATCAGCCAGTCGCTGCAGCTCGCTCAGCAGAGGCGGCACCCCCAGCGTCGCGGTCACGGCCTCGCCACGGCGTGCCGCGTGCTCCACCTTCTGGGCCGCTTCTGCGGCAATCGTGGCGCCAAACACCCCTACTGACGACTTCAGCGAGTGAGCAACGGCGCCCAGGTTCTTCATGTCCCCTTTGGCGGCCGAACTCTCGAGTTGCTGCACGTTCTTGGGGTAATCGGCCAGGAAGATGCTGATCAGATTGGCCAGCGCATCTCGGTCGCCATCCAGCAACGCCATGGTCTGGGACAGGTCGGCGATCTCGCCCTGAAGCGCCGGCGCCTGCTGGGCCTCCTCGGTCCAGTTTGCGATGTTGCCTTCGAAATCCGTGGCCTGAAAACGACTCGTCACCCGTTCGATGGCGGCGAACAGCTCCTGCGGCTGGATCGGCTTGGAGACATAGTCGTCCATGCCGGCGTCCAGACACTTCTCGCGGTCACCCTGCATGACGTGAGCAGTCATCGCGATGATCGGCGTGACCTCCCAGCGGCCGGACATGGCCCAGCTGCGACGGGCTTCGCGGGCGCGGATGGCCTTGGTGGCATCAAGGCCGCCCAGCACAGGCATCTGCACATCCATGAGGATCAGGTCGAAGCGCTGTTTCTCGAAGCACTCGATGGCCTCCTGGCCGTCGCCAGCCACTGTCACGCGATAGCCGCCACGCTCCAGTATCTTGGTCGCGACGGTCTGGTTGACCGGGTTGTCCTCCACCAGCAGCACGTCGCGCACGCGTCGCGGGCTGTCCGCTTCGGCCAGCGCTTCATCGATGCGGATGTCTTCGAGATCGACATCCATGTCCTTGGCCGGGACCAGGGCCAGCTTGATGGCATCCAGCAGATCGGAAGACGAAACCGGCTTGACAACGTGCGCCCGTACGCCGAGCTGGCGGCAGCGTGCCGAATCGTTCCGCTGACTGTCGGTCGTCAGCATCATGATGATGCGCTCGCAGGTCGCGCCTTCTTCGTGGAAGCGCGACGGCAGGTCGAAGCCACCGGGCTCCGGCATATTGCCGTCGACGATCATCAGATCGAAGGGCTCGCCACCGCGGTGGGCGATCTTCAGCGTCGCCAGCGCCTCGTCACCACTCACGGCGCTGCTGACCTGTACACCCCAGCGCTTCAGCGTGTCGCCGATCTCGCGGGCGGCCGCGCGGCTGTCTTCCACCAGCAAGGCGCGCATGCCGGCCAGGCGGGGATCGACGCGTTCGCTGGCGACTTCCTCGCGCACGACTTCAACCTCGGTCGTGAAGTGGAAGGTACTGCCCTGCCCGGCTTCGCTGGCGACCCAGATGCGGCCATGCATCAGCTCCACCAGCTCGCGGCAGATTGCCAGTCCGAGGCCGGTGCCACCGTAGCGGCGCGTGGTCGAGGTATCCGCCTGCGAGAACGCACCGAAGATCTCATCCTGCTTGTCACGCGCAATGCCGATGCCGGTGTCGCGCACTTCGAACTGCAGGCGCGCCTGCACACCCTCGCGGCTGACCAGGCGCACGACGACCTCGATCTCGCCTTTCTCGGTGAACTTGATGGCATTGCCCAGCAGGTTCATCAGCACCTGCCGCAGGCGATTGGGGTCACCGCGCAGCACCTGGGGCGTGCCTTGCGCAATGCCGAACACCATTTCCAGACCCTTCTGGTGGCCGCGCAACGCCAGTGCCTTGAAGGTGTCGGAGATCACGGCCGGCAGTGAGAACTCGATGTTCTCCAGCTCCAGCTTGCCAGCCTCGATCTTCGAGAAGTCCAGGATGTCGTTGATGATGGACAGCAGCGACTCGGCCGAGGACTTCACCGTCATCAGGTAGCCGCGCTGCTCGGAATCCAGCTGCGTGTCGAGCGCCAGCTCCGTCATGCCGATGATTCCGTTCATCGGCGTGCGGATTTCGTGGCTCATATTGGCCAGGAAGTCGCCCTTCGCGCGGCTGGCGGATTCCGCCGCCTCCTTCGCGCGCAGCAACGCAAACTCCCAGCCCTTGCGATCATTGATATTGCGATGCACGCCGACCACCCGCGTTGCACGCCCTTCAGCGCTACGGGCAACGACGCGCCCGTGGGTCGAGATCCAGCACCAGCCACCCTCCTTGGTCCGCAGGCGGTACTCCGCCTGGAAATCGGCGGTCTCGCCCTTCAGGTGCGAGATCAGGTGGCGGCGCGCTTCCGGCAGGTCATCCGGATGCATCATCGCTTCCCATTGCGCCCGGTCGTCACCCAGCTCGCTGGGCGCGAAACCGAGCACTTCCTTCCAGGCCGGGCTCAGGTAGTTCTGGCCGCGCTCGCTGTCCCAGTCCCACAAGCCATCGTGCACGCTGTCCAGCGCGAGCGTCAGCCGCTCTTTCTCGCGCAATTGCTGGTCCAGCATGTGCATCAGCCGGCCGGCAAGCTCGCTCGCGGAAGCCGGGGTGTCGACCAGCACGCTCCCCATGCCCGCCCGCTTCGCCAACTGCTGCGCCTGCGCAACCAGCCTGAGGAAATCGTCCTGAGCAGGGTTTTCCGGCAAGTTCATGGGCGGGCGAAGTGGGACCGAAAAAAGAGGGTACGGGGAAGAAGAATCACCAATGCTTAACGAGCGCCGGAGCAGCCAGCTTGAGCCGCCCCGACGAACTTTCGCAAGCTGCTCAGGCCTTCACACGCTTGCAGACGCGCTCGAGCCTGTCGAGACCTTCATCCAGTTCGGCGTCGCTGATGACCAGCGAGGTCGCCAGGCGCACGACATCCGGGCCGCCCTGCAGGACCAGCAAGCCTTCTTCGGCGCCGATGGTCACGAAATCCTTGGCACGGCCGGCCAGTGCGGGCACCAGTTGCAGCCCGAACCACAGGCCGGCGTACCGGACTTCGCTGAAGCAGCCGGTGCTGGCAGCCAGGGCACGCAGGCGAGCCGCGGCATGCTCGGCCTTGCTGCGCACGCCGGACAGCACGGCATCCGAGCGGATCAGGTCCAGCGCGGCGCAGGCAACGGCTGCCGCCAGCGGATTGCCGCCAAAGGTACTGCCATGCGAACCGACATGGAATGCCGAGGCGATGGCCTCCGTGGTCATCATCACGCCCATGGGGAAACCGCCGGCAATACCCTTGGCCGTGGTCAGGATGTCGGGCGTCACGCCATAACCCATGTAGGCGAACAGGTTGCCGGTACGCCCGTTGCCGGACTGGATCTCGTCGAACACCAGCATCGCGTCGTGCTGGGTGCACAGTTCGCGCAGCGTGCGCAGGAACTCGGGGGTGGCCGGCACGACACCGCTCTCGCCCACCACCGGCTCGATCACCACCGCGCAGGTCTTCGGTCCGATGACGCGGCGCACCGCCTCGATGTCGTTGTAGTCGACGTGGATGATGCCTTCCGGCAGTGGGCCCATTCCCGACGAATACTTGGGCTGACCGCCGACCGCCATGGTCATGAAGGTACGGCCGTGGAAGGAGCCGTTGAAAGCCACGATCTCGATCTTCTCCGGACCGTGGCGGTCGATGGCTCGCTTGCGCGCCAGCTTGATCGCACCTTCGTTCGCTTCTGCACCGGAGTTGCTGAAGAACACCCGTTCCGCGAACGTAGACTCGCAGATCATGCGGGCCAGCTTCAGCACCGGCTCGTTGGTGTAGTAATTGGACACGTGCCACAGCTTGGCAGCCTGCTCGTGCAGCGCGGCCAGCAGCGCCGGGTGGCCATGGCCCAGCGCGGTGACGGCGATGCCGGCACCGAAGTCGATGTAGTCACGCCCGGCCTGATCCCACAGGCGCGAGCCCTCGCCTCGCACGAAGATCATTTCGAGCGGGGAGAAGACGGGAACCATGTAGCGATCGAAATCGGCACGTTGCACGGGGTGACTCACGGTTATTCCTTTCAGGATGCCGTGCGGCAAGGGCTGGTTTCGACGGATGGCCGCACATCACCCGTCGCGCAAAAACGAAAACGACGATCAGTGATCGTCGTATCGAAGTCCGCGTACCGGGATTTTGCAGGAATTTGCGGGGGGCTGTGTTGCGCCGTTCGGCGCTTACAGGTCACACCTGCATGTTCATGATGTCCTGGTACGCGGTGACCAATCGGTTACGCACCTGGACCATCTGCTGGAACGAGAGGTTGGCTTTCTGCAGGTTGACCATCACGTCCTGCAGATTGACGTCGGGATTGCCGGCGGAGAAGTCGCGCGCCATTTCCTGAGCGCTGGCCTGAGCCTGGCTGACTTCCTGCAGCGCGTTCTGCAAGGCAGACGCGAAGCTGGCGCCGCCGGTGGCATCGGCGGCAGACGCACTCTTGCTGGCCGCAGCGTCTGCGGTAGCGCGGAGTTGTCCGATGACCTGATCGATGCCCTTGGTGTCCATTGAAGTCGGCTTGGTTGGTTCAGTGGTGTAGCAGTTATCTCTAAGCAGTATATGTGCCATCGACTCCAAGGCAAGCCTCAGATGTCGGTGTAACCCTCTTCGCGGTACTGCTGCAGCTTGTAACGCAAGGTTCGTTCCGAGATGCCGAGCTGTTCGACTGCGCGCTTGCGGGAGCCGCCGACCGACTTCAGCACTTCGAGGATGTGGTCGCGCTCCAGGTCCTTCATGTTGGCAGGCCTTTGATTCGAAACGGGTTGAGCGGCCACAGCAGAAGCCGCGAAGGCGGCTTCAGGCAACGGAGCCGGCGCGGCGGCCGTGCCCGGCGGCGGCAAGCACAGCCGCACGTCGTCGCCACTGATGGTGTCGCCTGCGGCGAGGATCAAGGCGCGCTGGACCGTGTTCTCCAGCTCCCGGACATTGCCGGGCCAGTGCCAACCGGCAAGAACTGCCGCCGCCTCGCCGGCAATTTTTGCCGTTTTGCCGATCCGTTCGCCGTGCCGGCCGATGAAATGCCGGGCCAGCGGCAGCACGTCACCCGAGCGCTCACGCAGGCTGGGGATGGCCAGTGGAAAGACGTTCAAGCGGTAGAACAAGTCCTCTCGGAAGCGACCGGCATGCACTTCGCGCTGCATGTCGCGGTTGCTGGTCGCCAGGACGCGGATGTCCAGGCTGACCGGCTTCTTGCCGCCCACCCGCTCCACTTCGCGCTCCTGTAGCACGCGCAGCATCTTGGCCTGCAGGCCGAGCGGCATTTCGGAGATTTCGTCGAGCAGGATGGTGCCGCCCTGCGCCTGCTCGAACTTGCCGGCCTGCGCGGTCTGGGCGCCGGTGAAGCTGCCCTTCTCGTAACCAAACAGTGTCGCCTCCAGCAGGTTCTCCGGGATGGCCGCGCAGTTGATGGCCACGAAGGGGCCGTTCTTGCGGCGCGAATGCTGGTGGATATAGCGCGCAAACACTTCCTTGCCGGTGCCGGACTCGCCGGTCAGCAGCACGGTGGCGTCGGTTTCTGCCACGCGCGCGGCCATCTGCAGGGTCTGCTTCGTCCGCGGATCCTCGGCCACCATGTCTTCCTGGTTAGGCGCGACGCTGGCGTAGCGGCGAACGGCTTCCAGCAGCACCGGCGGCTCGAAGGGCTTCATCAGGAAGTCACAGGCGCCGCCGCGCATGGCGGCCACTGCCTTGTCGACGTCGCCGAAGGCGGTCATCAGCAGCACCGGCAACTGCGGCTGGCGGGCGCGGATCTGACCGAGCAGTTCCAGCCCGTCCATGGGGTCCATGCGCAGATCGGTCATCACCAGGTTGAACGCGCGCGAGGCCAGCTTCTCCAGCGCCTCGGGCCCGCTGGCGGCGAGCGTCACGCGGTGGCCGGCCGAGGACAGGATCAATTCGATAGCGTCGCGCAGGCCGGCATCGTCGTCCACGACCAGGATGTTGAGGGTTTCGATCATGCGTTCGCTCCGTTCGTCGCGGGTGCGAGGGGAATGCTGAAAGTGAATTCGGTACCGACGCCGGGCTCGGACTGCAGGGCGATGTCGCCGCCATGCGCGCGCGCAACCCCACGGGCAATGGCCAGCCCCAGCCCCGTGCCTTCGGCGCGGGTGGTGAAGAAAGGCTCGAACAAGCGGGCCTGCAGGGCCGGTTCGATGCCGCGGCCATTGTCTTTCACGACAAAGCGCGCCTGCCCGTCGCTGACACTGGCGGTCAGCGTCACGGCGCCTTCGGGAGCCTTGCTGCCCACCGCGTTCAACGCGTTTTCCAGCAGGTTGAGCAGCGCGCCGGCCAGCTCCTTGCGGTTGCCGAACAGGGTGTCGGCACCAGCCTGGCAGTCGGTATCGAAACGCACGTCCTGGCGGATCGCCACCGGCTCGATGGTGTGAGCCAGTTCGCCGACCAGTTCGCAGATGCCAAAGGCTTCGCGCCCCAGGGCTTCACCACGCGCGAACATCAGCATGTCGGTGATGAGTTTTTCCAGATGACGCAGGCGCTCCAGGGAGCGCTGTGCCACGTCCGCGCGGTTGGCCGGTGGCAGGTCCATGCTGGCCAGGTGCCCGGTGTAGAGCAGTGCAGCGGCCAGCGGCGTGCGCAGCTGGTGCGCCAGCCCGGCCACCATCTCGCCCATCGAAGCCAGCCGCTCGGTACGCGCCACCTGCTGACGCATGCGATATGCCTCGGTGGAGTCATGCAGCAGGACCAGCCGGCCACCGCTCTGCTCCACCTCGCTCTGCGAGATCGACACGCGCTCCACCGCGCATTCGCCTTGCAGCGCCTGCCAGCTCCATTCGCCCGGCATGTCGGTGGGCGCAAGACATGCCTGCGCGACCTCTGCCCATGTGCGGCCGGCCACTTCCTCGCCCAGCATGGCGCGCGCAGCCTTGTTGATCTGCTCCACCACGCCATCGCGATCTACGATCAGCACGCCCGCCGGCAGGGTGGCCAGCAACAGGCGCAAGCGGTCGGTCAGTACCGCGACCTGGTCCTGCAGGCCACTGTAGGCATTGGTCAGCTCGTCGGACGCACGTGCAAAGGCCTGGAAAGCCTGCGCCAGGGTGGCAGCATCCATCGGTGCAGCGGTGTCGTCCTTCGTGAGCGGTTCGGTCATCAGCATCGGCCAGCGGACAGAGCGTGGGCGGACCACGTTGGCTCGCACTCTATCCATCCAGTCTGGTACAGGGCCCTGCGATAAACCGGCAAAAAATGCCGCTTATTGACCAGTCGGCCTTGCCGGGTGCCGCGCAGAATGCGCCCATCCGAAATGGCGCACCCACCACAGGGGTCGCGTCGAGATGGAGTGCCGACATGGCCGAAGACGTACTGGCAGCACCACCGCCCTCGCCTTTCCAGACGATGGCGGACAACTTCAACAAACTGACGCCGCGCCAGAGGATGGCCGGCGCGGTGGCGCTCGCCCTCGCCGTCGCCCTGCTGGTGGGCGTCTGGCTGTGGAGCCGCCAGCCGCAGTATTCGGTGCTGTTCTCCAATCTTGCCGAGAAGGATGGCGGCGCCATCGTCACCTCGCTGCAGGCACAGAACGTTCCTTACCGCGTCGAGGCCAACGGCGCGACCATCCTCGTCCCCTCCGATCGCGCCAACGAACTGCGCCTGCTGCTGGCCTCGCAAGGCCTGCCCAAAGGCGGCCTGGTCGGTTTCGAGTTGATGGAGGGCCAGAAGCTCGGCATCTCGCAGTTCCACGAACAGATCAATTACCAGCGCGGCCTCGAAGGCGAACTGGCGCGCACCATCCAGTCGCTGGCTGCGGTGGGCGGCGCGCGCGTGCACCTCGCCATTCCGAAACAGACCGCCTTCCTGCGCGACGAGGAGAAGCCCACCGCGTCCGTCGTGGTGAACCTGCATCCCGGCCGCAACCTGGAGCCGGCCCAGGTTGCCGGCATCGTGCACCTTGTTTCGTCCAGCGTCCCGAAGCTGGCAGCCGAGGCGGTGAGCGTGATCGACCAGCGTGGCAACCTGCTGACGCAGAAGCGCGATGCCCGCCTCGCCGCCCTGGACCCGACCCAGCTGCAATATGTAGAGGAAGTGGAAGCCGCCTACATAAAGCGCGTGCAGAACATCCTGATGCCCTTGCTGGGCGAACCGAATTTCCGCGTGCAGGTCGCCGCCGACGTGGACTTCGACGCCACCGAGCAGACCTCCGAAACCTACGGCCCGAATCCGCCGCCGAACACCGCCATCCGCTCGCAGCAGACGGTGGACAACCAGACCAACCAGCCGCCGGCCGCCGGCGTGCCGGGCGCCCTGTCCAACCAGCCGCCAGTGCCGGCCACGGCGCCCATCACCACGCCGCAGGTGCCGCCAGGCTCTGCCAGCGGACCGGTTCCCCTGACGACCAACAAGAGCGCCACGACCAACTACGAGCTGGACAAGACCATCCAGCACGTGCGCCGCTCGCTGGGCAATGTGAAGCGACTTTCCGTCGCGGTCGTGGTCAACCACAAATCGGAGCGGAATCCGCGCGGCGACGTGCAGATGACACCGCTGCCCGAAGCCGAGCTGCAGCGGATTACCGCCCTGGTGCGCGAGGCCGTGGGCTTCAGCGAGCAACGCGGCGATACGCTGAACGTCGCCAACGCGGCGTTCACCGAGGCCCCGGGGCCGGAAGTCATCACCATCTCCTGGTGGAAGGATCCGGAAATCCTGGCGCTGCTGAAGGAAGCTGCACGCTGGCTGGTGCTGCTCGGGGTGATCGCCTTCGTGGCCTTCGGCGTGCTGCGCCCGCTGCTGCGCACCGTCATGCCCGTACCGACGAAGGAAGAAGAGGAAGCCGAGGCCGAACGCGAAGCCGCTGCGGCCGCCGCTGCAGCCGCCGCCGAAGCGGCCGGTGCGGAAGGCGAAACGAAGGAACCGGGCGAGGACGACATCCCGCCGGAAGTGCTGGAGGCCGAACTCGCCAAGATGAGCTTCGAGAAGAAGGTGGCCCGTGCCCGCGACATCGCAGCGAAGGATCCGCGCATCGTGGCGCAACTGATCAAGACATGGCTGAACGGAGGCGCCGGTGCCGAAGAACGACGCTAGCGACGGACTGGACAACGCAGCCCTGCTGCTGCTCACCCTCGGCCCCGACGAGGCAGCGGGTGTACTCAAGCTGCTGTCCCCGCGCGAGGTACAGAAGCTCGGCGCCGCCATGGCCAAGCTGCCACCGCAGTCGCGTGAGCACTCCGAGAAGCTGCTCGACGAACTGCAGCTCTACGCCGCCAAGGGCACCAGCATCGAGCCGGACGAGGAAACCATCCGCGTCATGCTGACCAAGGCGCTGGGTGACGAACGCGCCGCCAACCTGATCTCGCGCGTGCTGCAGGGTTCCGACACCGCCGGCATCGAATCGCTGAAGTGGATGGATGCGGCAACCGCCGCCGATCTCATCAAGAACGAGCACCCGCAGATCATCGCCACCATCCTGGTCCACCTGGAGTACGACCACGCCGGCGAGATCCTCAAGCACTTCACCGACCGCCAGCGCAACGACGTGCTGCTGCGCATCGCCTCGCTGGACGGGGTGCAACCGACTGCGCTGAAGGAACTGAACGAGGCCCTCACCCGCGTGCTGTCCGGCTCCGCACAATCGCTCAAGAAGGCCTCGATGGGCGGCACGCGACACGCCGCCGACATCCTCAACTTCGTCGGCAGCGCCGCCGAAACGGCGATCCTCGACAACGTGCGCGAGTACGACCCCGATCTCGCCCAGCGCATCCTCGACGAGATGTTCGTCTTCGAGAACCTCATGGAAGTGGACGACCGTGGCATCCAGGTCATCCTGCGCGAGGTACAGAGCGACCAGCTCATCATCGCGCTGAAGGGCGCCGCGCCGGACATGCGCGAGAAGATCTTCAAGAACATGAGCACCCGTGCGGCGGAAATGCTGCGCGAGGACCTGGAGGCACGTGGCCCGGTCCGCCTGTCCGAAGTGGAAGCGTCGCAGAAGGAGATCCTGAAGATCGCCCGGCGCCTCTCCGAGGAAGGCCAGATCGCGCTTGGCGGCAAGGGTGGCGACGACGCCTTCGTCTGAGGCGACGGACCTCCCTGAACGCCCTCGCGTGACGCCCACCCCTAACTCCTGCGGACGACTTGCATGGCAGCCAGCATGATGATCCCCGCCAACCAGGCCTCCGGCGCTTTCCAGCGCTGGGAGCCGGAAGACTTTGCACTCGCCGCGCCGGAGCCCCAACCGGAGCCGGAGTCGTTGCCGCAGCAGGACGCGCCGGTCGAGGCCGCCGCCCAGCCCGCCGAGGAAGCGCCCTTCGAGCTCATTCCGGGCGTGACCCTGCCGACCGCCGAGGACATCGAGCGCATCCAGCAGGACGCGGCCCGCGAGGGCTATGCCGCCGGCTACGAGGAAGGCGCAGCGCGGGGCCGCATGGAGGCTGCCGAGCTGCACCAGATGCTCACTGGCCTGGACGAATCCCTGAGCCGTATGGATCAGGAGATCGCCCACGAGATCCAGGCGCTGGCGCTGGAAATCGCCCGCCAGGTCGTGCGCGACACCGTGGTGGAACGCCCGGAAGCCCTGCTGACGGTCATCCGCGAAGCGCTCAACCAGTTGCCACAACAGCACGCCACCATCCGCCTGCATCCGGCGGATGCCGCGCTGGCGCGCCAGTACATCGGCGAGCACTTCGACAGCGTGGCCCACCGCATCGTCGAGGATGACCACATCCTGCGCGGCGGCTGCACGGTGGAAGCCGCCGGCACACAGATCGACGCCCAGCTGCAGACGCGCTGGCGTCGCGTGGTGGAACACCTGAGCCAGGACGCGACGCAGTTCGAGGACCATGTACGGGGCAGCGGCAGCCATGGCCAATGAACACTTCACCGACGTCTGGAAGAACTACCTGCGCGACTGCGAGAAGATCGCCCGCGCCACGACGCCGCTACAGATCTCGGGCCGCCTGACCCGCATCAATGGCCTTGTCATGGAGGCGGCCGGCCTCAAGCTGCCGCTGGGCTCCGGCTGCCGCGTGATGGTGCCGGGCGGTGGCTCGGTGGAATGCGAGGTGGTCGGCTTCTCCGGCGAAAAGCTGTTCATGATGCCGACCGACGATGTGTTCGGGCTGGCGCCAGGTGCACAGGTCATTCCGAACGAACCGGTGCAGCCGACGCCGACCACCGGCGAGCGCGTCGTCCCCCGTCGCCGCGCGTCCGACCGCGCCAAGCATCTGCCGGTAGGTGACGAACTGCTCGGCCGCGTCCTCGATGGCGCCGGTCGCCCACTCGATGGCCTCGGCCCTCTGGGCACCCAGAACACCCGCTCATTGCAGAGCCGGCCGGTCAATCCGCTGGGCCGTGCCCCGATTGCATCCACGCTGGACGTCGGCATCCGTGCCATCAACGGCCTGCTCACGGTCGGCCGCGGCCAGCGCGTCGGCCTGTTCGCCGGTTCCGGCGTTGGTAAATCAGTACTGATCGGCATGATGGCGCGCTACACCGCGGCCGATGTCGTCGTCGTCGGACTGATCGGCGAACGGGGCCGCGAAGTGAAGGAATTCATCGAGCACAACCTCGGCGATGAAGGCCGCGCCCGCTCGGTGGTAGTCGCCGCGCCAGCCGACACCAGTCCCTTGATGCGCTTGCAGGGCGCGTCCTACGCCACCAGCATTGCCGAACACTTCCGCGACCAGGGCAAGCAGGTACTGCTGATCATGGATTCGCTGACCCGCTATGCCATGGCCCAGCGCGAGATCGCACTCGCCATCGGTGAGCCGCCGGTGACCCGCGGCTATCCGCCCAGCGTGTTCGCCCGCCTGCCGGCGCTGGTGGAACGCGCCGGCAACGGCGCCGAGGGTGGCGGCTCGATCACCGCCTTCTACACCGTGCTGGCGGAAGGCGACGACCAACAGGACCCGATTGCCGACTCGGCGCGCGCCATCCTGGACGGCCACTTCGTGCTGACCCGCGCGCTGGCCGATCAGGGCCACTACCCCGCCATCGACATCGAGCAATCCATCTCGCGGGCCATGCACAACCTGGTCCGCCCCGCCCACTTCGACCTCGTTCGCCGCTTCAAGCAATTGTTCTCCCGCTACCAGCGCTCGCGCGACCTCATCGCCGTGGGCGCCTACCAGCAAGGCGCCGATCCTTTGCTCGATGAAGCAGTCCGCATGTACCCGGCGCTGGAGCGCTTCCTGCAGCAGAAGATCGAGGAGCAGGCGGAGTTCGAGGACAGCCTGGCCGACCTGCATGCCCTCTTCGGCGAGCAGATGTGACAGAGGCTGATACGCCATGACGCGCCAGAGCCCGCTCGAAGCCCTCATCGACATGGCCAAGGATCGCGTGGACTCCGCCACGCGACGCCTGGCCGAGTGCCTGGCCGGCGAACGCTCGGCAGCCGAGAAGCTGAAGTTGCTGAGCGACTATCGCGAGGAATACCGCAAGCGTTACATGGAAGCGGTGCGCAACGGCATCGGCCCGGCCGACATGCGTAACTACAGCGCCTTCCTGTCCAAGCTGGACGACGCGATCGCCCAGCAGCAACAACTCACCGACCACCAGAAGCGCCTCACCCAGGCCGGCCAGCAGCAGTGGGTGCACGAGCGCAACCGCCTGAAGGCCTTCGACACGCTCTCCCAGCGCCAGCAGCAACAGCAGCAGCGCAAGGAGAACAAGCAGGAGCAGCGGCAGAGCGACGAGCATGCCGCCAAGCACTTCAAGAGCGGCGAAGAAGAAGACAGCTGATCCGTGCCCTCACGCGCGCCGCGGGCAAAGCCGCGGCGGCGCCGTCACAGGTACTTCGCCAGTCGCCAGCCCAGCGGAACATTCTCCAGCCTTCTCTTCAACCGCAGCTTCGCCGGTAGCTTCATCTCGAAGAGGTCAAAGCGGACATCGCAGCAAAAATTGATGTGCCGACGGGGAACGCCGGTCGGGCTGCGAGGGCTCACAGCATGGATCGAACGTGCCGAGTTGAGGAACAGCACCAACGTGTTGGCCTTGTACTCACCCAGGCGCACCGTCTTCACCAGGTCTTCGTCAATTTCGGCAGGCAGCTTGGAAATACGCACGGCCTGGTCGCCTGGGTAGATCGGCGCAACGGCCTCGCACACTTCCAGGTTGGCCCCTGTTGAATCATCGTCCTCGCGGCGGAAGTACAACAGGGCCGCGAACAGCTCTGACGGCCGATCTACGTGGGGCCCACGCACGACCCGCGGCTGCCGCGTGTAGTTGATGTAGAACTGACACTCCATCGACGCCTCCGCGCCATCGGCCAGGGGGTCACCCCGTCCGCCAGGCCGCATGCCCACAACCCAGTCCTGAAGCTTCCGACCCGCGCGCGACTCCAGTTCGGGATGCAAGGCCTTGAGCTGATCGCCGGCCAGAACCACCAGTTCGTCGAAGAAAGCCTTCGAGGTGTGGTACGCGAAGAAATCGCGCCAGATCGGGGCGACACGCTCATCGCGAATCACCTTGCAGGCCGGGTAATCGAACCACGTGTCGCGAGGAGTACGCCCATCCAGAATGACCTCATCGGCGGGAAACGCTGCCGCAAGCCGGGCAAACAGCTCCGGCTCCAGCGCATCCTGGATGACCAGATGCGGATAAGGTGTAGTCACGAGATCAGCCTTGGCCGCTCGCGAAAGGATGCTGAAATTCTGGTTAGACATGGCTGGGGGTTATCAACGAGTGGGTACAGGTAACAGGCGGGGAACGAGTAGCCGGGATTGGCTGCGACGTGAATCTCTGCGACGCCAATCAAACTTGCGACAAATAACATGAACCCCCACAGGCAGGCAGGGCATTTGCCTCTAGGTACATCGATAACCTCACATCGGGCGTGGTGTTCTGCCATTCCGCCTCCTGGCACAGCCTTTGCAAAGATGGGTCGCAGCCCAGCTAACCGAAGGAATTGCCATGCCCGACATGATTCTCGCCGCGACAGCCCCCGTTACGCCCGTGCGCCCGCCGGAAAGCAGCGCCAGTAACGCCAGCGAGAACAAAGCCGCTGAAGCCGGCGAAGGCACGCAGAGCTTTGCCCAGGTACTGCGCGACCAGCGCCGCACCGACAGCGAGACCAAGCCGGAAGCCAGGAAGGACGGGGCTTCCAGCAAAACTGAAGAAGCCTCCAGCGAGACGGAACCCAGCACCGAGCCGAGCACCCAGGCCAGTGAAGCCGCGGCCGCCGCGCAGCTCGCCGCCCTGCTCGCCAGCCAGACTGAAGCCCCCGCCGACGCGGCCGTGGCCAGCGAAGCCGTCGCAGAAGTGACGGCCGCCGATGCCGCAGCGACGGCAATCGCCGCCCCCTTGCCGGCCAACCCTGCCGGCAACGCGGCAAGCCTTGCCGCCGACGCCCCCGTGGATGCCACAGCAACCGACGCCAAATCCCCGGCCGCGGCCACGCCGGTACTGGCACAGGCTGTGGATGCTGCCGCCGGGCCGGACTCCCAGCAGGCCGCGGACACCACGGCTGACGACAGCCCCGTCATCATCCAGCCCAAGACCAGCGAACAGCCGGTCAAGGCAGAGGTGATCAGCAACCAGGCCAGCACTGCGGCGGTGGACTCCGTGGCGCCGCGCCAGGACGCGACCGCGCAAGTGCAGGCCACCTACGCCCAGCAACCCGCCAACAACGTCCAGGACATTCCCAGTCGCCACACGGTGACCAGCCCGGTCGGCCATCGTGGCTGGGCCGACGAGGTCGGCACCAAGATCGCCTGGGTGGCCAATCAGGACAACGGGATTGCCGAGCTGGTGCTGACACCGCCCCAACTGGGCCGCGTCGAGGTCAAGATCCACATGGAAGGCGAACAGGCCTCTGCCCTCTTCGTCGCTGCCAGCCCGGTCGCCCGCGAAGCCCTGCAGGACGCCCTGCCACGCCTGCGTGAAATCCTTTCGCAAGCAGGCATCCAGCTCGGTGAAGCCCACGTCAGCGCTGGCCAGAGCAATCACAGCGGCCAGGGCGACCAGAACCAGGGCCACGGCACGCGTCGCTTCAGCGGCGACTCCGGCGCGTCGGCACAGGGGGACCTGGCAGGACTCGGCAGCAGCCGGGGATTTGCCGGCCGCCAAGGCATTGGTCTGGTGGATACCTTCGCCTGAAATCCGCCCTGACGTAAAACCGAGTGTCCTCCCGGCAATCCAACCCTTCATTTAAGGCCCGCTGGTTCCGTTAATTGAGGCTTCAGGAAGTACCAATCTCCGGAAAATCCAGCACATAGCCCGACAGGACAGACATGGCCAAGGAAGCACCCAAGAAGGAAGAAGCAGCCGGCGACGCGCCGCCGAAGAAGAGCAAGAAGATGCTCATCATCATCCTGCTCGTCGTCATCGTGGCTGGCGTGGTCGGCGCGGGTGCCGGCCTGCTGCTCGGCAAGAAGCAGGGCAAGGCCGCGGCTGGAGAGGAAGAACACGCAGAGGAAGTGGAAGAAGAGCACGCTCCGCAGCCTGCTTTCGACCCCAAGAAGCCACCGATCTTCGTGGCGCTGGACCCCTTCACCGTCAACCTGCAACCGGAGAACGCCGAGCAGTTCCTGCAGGTCGTCATCACCCTGCGGGTCACTGACGAGAAGATTGCCGAACAGATCAAGGTCCTGATGCCGCAGATCCGCCACGAGATGCTCTCGCTGATGTCGTCCAAGAAGCCGTCCGAGGTCACCACGCCCGATGGGCGCCAGAACCTCACGCTTGAGCTGACCGATGTCGCCAACGAGGTGCTGGGCTGGGAGCCGCCGCCCCCGCCGAAGGTGAAGCGCAAGAACTACGAGCCGCCGACCGGTCCGGTCGTCTCGGTGTATTTCACGCAGTTCATCGTGCAGTGACCACAGCGACCGAACAGCGATAGCGCACACGGACGAACCCAGCCATGGCCCAGGATTTTCTCTCCCAGGAAGAAGTTGATGCCCTCTTGAAGGGTGTCACCGGCGACCTGGACGAGCCGGACGAGAAGACCGAAGAAGGCGGCATACGCTCGTACAACCTGGCCACCCAGGAGCGTATCGTCCGCGGGCGCATGCCGACGCTGGAGCTGATCCACGAGCGCTTCGCGCGCTACCTGCGCATCGGCCTGTTCAACTACATGCACCGCAACGCCGAAGTGTCTGTCGGCGCGATCCGCGTGCAGAAGTACAGTGAGTTCGTCCGCAACCTGGTGGTGCCCACCAACCTCAACCTGATCATGGCCAAGCCGCTGCGCGGCACCGGCCTGATGGTGTTCGACCCGAACCTCGTGTTCCTGGTGGTCGACAACATGTTCGGGGGTGACGGTCGCTTCCACACCCGCGTCGAAGGTCGGGATTTCACGCCCACGGAACAACGCATCATCCAGGGCCTGCTGAAGGTCGTATTCGCGGAGTACGAACGCGCCTGGGCACCGGTATTCACGCTGCAGTTCGAGTACATCCGCAGCGAAATGAACTCGCAGTTCGCCAACATCGCCACGCCGAGCGAGATCGTGGTGTCCGCCACCTTCACGCTGGAGTTCGGCGGTGCGCAGGCCGACATGCACATCTGCTTCCCGTACTCGATGATGGAGCCGATCCGCGACATCCTGTACAGCTCGATGCAGTCCGACCACATCACGCAGGACAAGCGCTGGGTCAGCCTGATGAGCAAGCAGGTCCACACGGTGGACATCGAACTGGTGGCGAACCTGGCCACGGCCACGTTGTCGCTGCGTGACCTCGCAAACCTGAAACCCGGCGATGTCATTCCGCTGGATGTACCCGAATTCGTTCGCGCACACGTCGAAGGTGTGGGCGTGCTGGAGAGCAAATATGGCGTGCAGGGCGGCCATTACGCGCTCAAGGTGGAACGCTTCATCAAGCCTGAAGACACCGAGATCAACCTGATCGCCAGCAAACTTGGAGGACAAGAAGATGGCTGATACCGATACCGCCGCCGGCGAAACCGAAGAGGCGATCAGCGAAGACGACTGGGCGGCTGCAATGCAGGAGCAGGTGGAGGTCGACGCTGCGATGGCGGCTCAACCACAAGCACAGCCGGCTTCCGCGCTCTTTCCCAGCTTCGACGCACCGGGCGCCAAACCCACGTCGATGAACGACTTCGACCTGATCCTGGACATCCCTGTCCAGATCACGGTCGAACTCGGCCGCACCAAGATATCCATCCGCAACCTGCTGCAACTGGCGCACGGTTCCGTGGTGGAGCTGGACGCGCTGGCCGGCGAGCCGATGGATGTACTGGTTAACGGCACGCTCATCGCACAGGGCGAAGTGGTGGTGGTGAATGACAAGTTCGGCATCCGCCTGACCGACATCATCACACCCTCGGAGCGGGTGCGTAAGCTGCGCAGCTGATTTACCGACCCGGGACTCAGAAGGTTCTTCATGCGGCGAGGCAATGCCTCGCCGCTTGCCGTTTACAGCAGCTGCCCCCGGCCCCGCCGTCTCCTACGCGTCTAACGGTGACGTCCTACAGTCGGCCTTGCTGCGCTGCTGCATAAATGAACCATGGCATCGCTGGCCCCGGCGTTCCGGACCACGATGCGCTACCGGTCCTGCCGGTTCACTGTTCATACCGCGGAGGAGAACACCATGGACAAGCAACCCACCTCGCTGGCTTCACAGGAAGATGCCGAAGACATGCCCATCGAGTCGGGCTTCACCGACGACGCGCCGAGTGAAACCGAGAACGACCTGGAGCCGCTGCGCATCGTGCGCGAGCCGTCGACAGCCCATCCGCTGAACTGCTGAGCACCGCCATCACGCAGACACCAAAACGGGCGCTCGATGCGCCCGTTTGCATATCGTTTGCACATTCGCCCTCCCCGCAGCCTGGCTCCGCAACGCCGTGTCGCTGGCGCCGGTCAGCGCACCCAGGACGGCCCGCCGCCCGGATCGAGCAAGTCACCCGGTGGAGGTGGCCGCACGGGCTCCGGCAGATCGGTCGCCGGATGTTCCGCAGGCGGCTCGTCCGGCGGCAAGGGTGGATCGACCGGGTCCGGATGCTCGGGCCTGGGCTGCGTGTCCGGTCCCTCTCGCGGCCCTTCCTGCGCCTCTCTCTGAGGGGACGGCTTGTCCGGCGAGTGTGCCGACTGCTCAACCATTGATCACCTCGCCACCATTCGGATGCAGCACCTGCCCACTCATGTAGGAAGAGTCGCTGCTGGCCAGGAAAATATAAGCAGGCGCGATCTCGGCAGGCTGACCCGGCCGGTTCATCGGAACGTGATCGCCGAAATGCGACACCTTTTCCGCATCGAAGGTGGACGGGATAAGCGGCGTCCACACCGGCCCCGGCGCCACTGCATTCACGCGGATACCCTTGGGCACCAGTTGCTGGGACAACGAACGGGTGAAGGCCACGATGGCACCCTTCGACGCCGCGTAATCCAGCAGGGTCGGATTACCCCGGTAGGCCGTGACCGACGAGGTGTTGATGACGCGCGCACCCGCCTTCAGGTGCGGCAAGGCAGCCTGCGTCAGGTAGAACATGCTGAACACGTTGGTGCGGAAGGTTCGCTCCAGCTGCGCTGCATCGATGTCGGCCAGGCTGTCCTGCGGGTGCTGCTCGGCCGCGTTGTTCACCAGGATGTCCAGGCGTCCGAATTGCGCCAGCGTGCGTTCGACGATCTCGTTGCAGAACGACGGCTCGCCGACATCGCCCGCCAGCAGCAGGCATTCGCGGCCCAGTTCGCGGACCGCGGCAGCGGTGTCGTTGGCATCGCCGTGCTCGTCCAGATAGACGATCACCACGTCGGCCCCCTCCTTCGCATAGGCGATGGAGACAGCGCGGCCGATGCCACTGTCACCCCCGGTCACGATAGCAACCTCGCCACACAGCCGGAAACCACCCGCGTCCGGCATGGCGGACACGGGCAGCGGATTCATCTCGGACTCGATGCCAGGTTGCCGATCCTGGTGCTGAGGTGGATTGAGCGTGGCGACCGTCATCGTGCGCCTCCTGCCCTGCCCCGTCCTCGTCCTCCACCACGGCTCACGCGCGCCCGACGCTGCGACGCGCGCTTGCGCGGCTGCGTGCGGGACACGCCAGCCTTGCGCAAGGCAATGGCCACCGCCTGCTTCACGGCACGCTGGCGGTCCGGCGGATGGCTGGTGCCGATCTCGCCCGTCTCCTCGTACTCGTGCAACAGGCCCCTTACGTTCTGGCTGATCGCCGAACGACTTGCTCCGGATTTCAACGGCATGATTGCTCTCCTGTCAGCGGGTAAGGCAGCGCAGAGGCGGAAGCACCGATGCTCCCGCAACACCTGCGTCTGCTCAGACGCGCTCGGCCGGTGCAGCAGTGAAGACCTGGGCGGGCGAAGGCTCGCGGTCGCAGCCGCGGTGGGCAACCGGCTGGGTTTCCGGCCAGGCCATCGGGCCGGACTGGTCCGGCGGCTCGACGGTCAGGCTGCGCATCCCTTCGGCGTAGGCCTTGAGCATGCTGGCCGCGCAGGCGGAACTGGTCGTCAGCAGGTCCCGCTGGCCGCCACTTCCGCCACTTGCGCTGCCCAGGGGGCTCAGCAGGCTGTCACGGTCGGGGACCATGAAGGGCTGGGACGCATCGTTGCCGGAACAGGCTGTCAGCACGACCAGCCCCAAGGCAATGCAGCTATGCTGGATCAGGGGGATTTTGCGGGGTCTTGTATTCATGATCTGTCTCCTCGGGCGGGCATGGCATGCGCTTCGCCGTCCGACCTGACTGCATTCTCGCCAGCGACGCCCGCCGGCCCCATGGGAGAGCAGCGCGAAGCCCTGTAGGGCGCCAAAGCGGCCGCCTGTCAGCCACGTCCGACACGCCGATGCTGACCTACGTCATTCCCCTTGCGAGAGATGCAAACCGGACCTTGAGAAACGCTAGAATCCCGGTCCTTTACAGAGACTTATGGTGAGGACCGCGGAGGTCCGGCCAGTGCGGAGATTGCAGCATGCTGAACAGACCCTTTGCCCCCCTGATCGCCCGGATCGAGACCGAAGCCATCGTGCAGGGCAATGACATCCTCAAGATCGATCACTTCCTGAATCACCGCATCGAGCCGGCGTTCATGCAGCAGATGGCCTCCGAGATCGCCGACCGCCTGCGCGACTTCAAGCCCGAACTGATCCTCACCGCCGAAGCCAGCGGTATCGCTCCCGGCCTGATGGTCGCCCTGCAACTGGGCCTGCCGCTGGTCTACGCCAAGAAGTACCACCCGGAAGTGGAAACGCCGATGCTCTCCCGCATCCTGGAGTCGCCGACCAAGGGCGGCCAGTACCGCATGGTGCTGTCGCAGCGCTACCTGCCGGAAGGCGCCCGCGTGGCCATCGTCGATGACTTCCTCAGCAATGGCCGCACCGCCGCTGCGCTGATCGACATGGGGCGCGAGGCGAAGCTGGATATCGTTGCCGCCAGCTTCCTGGTGGAGAAGTGTTTCAAGCGCGGCCACGCGCTGATCGAAGCCGCCGGCGTGCCCATCGTCACCCTGGCGCAGGTCGAGGCACTGGTCGATGGCAAGGCCGTGCTGCGCAAGTAAGTCTCAAGCTCGCCCCAAGCAAAAAGGCCGCGAATGATCGCGGCCTTTTTGCTTGGGGGATGCACCTGTAGCCTCAGTGCTCGCGGACCACGGCAAAAGGCGCGAAGGCCTGAGTCACCGGCATCAGCTCGATGATGTTGATGTTCACATGCGCCGGCAGATTGGCAGCCCAGAACACCGACTCCGCGATGTCTTCCGGCAACAGCGCCTGCGTACCGGCATAGACCTTCGCCGCCTTGTCTTCGTCGCCGTGGAAGCGCACCTGCGAGAACTCGGTGCCGGACGACAAGCCTGGCGCGATATCGGTCACGCGGATGTTCTTTCCCACCAGGTCGGCACGCAGGTTCAGCGAGAACTGGCGCACGAAAGCCTTGGTGCCGCCATACACATTGCCACCCGGGTACGGGTAGGCACCGGCCACCGAACCGAGGTTCAGTACATGGCCACGGCCGCGCGCCACCATGCCCGGCAGCACGGCGCGGGTCACGTACATCAGGCCCTTGATGTTGGTGTCGACCATGCGCTCCCAGTCGTCCAGCAAGGCGCGGTCGGCGCCTTCCATGCCGAGCGCCAGACCGGCGTTGTTGACCAGCACGTCGACCGCTGCGAACTCCGCCGGCAAGCCGGCTACCGCCTGCTCCACTGCGGCGTTGTCGCGCACATCAAGCTCGATGGTGTGCACCGACCCGGCGGGCAGCGACGCCTGCAGCGCATCCAGACGGTCGGTGCGCCGTCCAAGCGCCACGACCTTGTGTCCCTCCTGGACGAAACGCCGCACGATGGCGTCACCAAAACCGGCGGTCGCGCCGGTCACGAATGCAATCATCTGGTTCTCCTGCAAAGGGATGTGATCAGTTCAGGCGCAGAGCTTCGCATGCATTGGCAGTGGTGATGCGAGCCACTTCTTCTGACGATATGCCACGCAAGCCGGCCAACTCCTCCGCGAAGCGCGCCACGTTGGCGGGCTCGTTCGGCACATCCTGCGCCCAGGCCGGGCGGATGTCCGGCCCGTCGGACTCCAGCACGATGGCCTGCAGCGGCAGGCTCGCTGCCAGGGCACGGATGCGCGTCGAGCCGCTGAACGTCATCGCACCACCGAAACCGAGCTTGAAGCCCTGGTCGATGAACGCCTGTGCCTGCTGCGGGCTGCCGTTGAAGGCATGCGCGATGCCGCGGTGCAGGCCGTGCCGGCGCAAGTACTTGAGCACGCGGTCCTGCGCGCGGCGCACATGCAGGATCACCGGCAGGTCGAAGCGCTTCGCCAGCCGCAGTTGTTCGTTGAAGAACCACTCCTGGCGCGCCGGGTCGGGCTCGGCCTCGTAGCCATCCAGACCGATCTCGCCGACGGCAACCGCATCGCCCTCGGCGAGTCGCGCCTCCAGCACCGCGATGTCCGACTCCTGGACTTGCCCCACGTACAGCGGATGGATGCCATAAGCATGAACACTGCCGGGCAAGCGTCGGGCCAGATCACGCACGGCATCGAAGTTCGCGGGCAGCACCGCTGGCAGTACCAGCCGCGTGACGCCGGCAGATCGGGCGCGCGCGATCACCGCCTCGCGGTCGCCGTCGAACTCGGCTGCATCCAGGTGGAGGTGCGTGTCGATCAGCGCCATGGCGCGATGCCGCTCAGCCCTTGCAGGCGCGTCCGGCATCGCCCCCCAGCCAAGCGGCCACGCCATCGCCGAGACGCTGGACGGCACGACGCATGGCCTGCGCACCTTCGGCCGGCGCGGTGCGCGCCAGCGGCTCGCTGACGTCGAGGCTATGCATGTGAACGTTGATGCCGCGCGCGTCCAGCAGGCGCAGATCGGCCGCAATGCGCGCCCGGCTCCGGCCCTGAGCGTCCACCTCGATGATGAACTCCGCGAGGCTCAGCTGCAGGCGGCAACTCCCACCGCCGTCTACTGCCAGCAGGCGCAACAGCGCCGGCTCGACCATCGCGGCGGGAGGAGCGGCCCAGCGGTTCTGCGCATAGTTGGCCCGCCGCGTCGGTTGCGCGGCCTCGCGGTATTGCATGCCGGTACCGGACACCAGAGGCTGGGCGGTGACGTTCAGGGTACGCAGCGGCACCGGACTACGGGTCGCCCCGACTTCGAACAGGCCGCCAAGGTCATGCTGCGTCACCACGGGCGCGGGCTGCAGACTGCCGCAACCGGCCAGCAATACCGACGCGGCCAGCAACACTGAACGCGCGGAACGTGTGAAACCTGTGCGGGCGCGCAGGCCGGTGGATGCAGTCCGGGACACGGAAAGAGTATTGGCTACAACGTCGGTAATAACGTCGGCAAAATCGTTGGTAAAAGCGGTCGTCATCGCGTAGCGCCCTCTCCAGGCCCGGGGGGTGTCGCCTCGCGGCCGACCACCAGCATCTGCGGGCTGCGTTCCAGTTCTTCGATCAAGCTGTTGAGGCGGCTGGAGGTAGTCTGCAGATCCTCGACCAGGTCGTTGACCCGGGGCAGCGTCTCGCTCGACAGGTTCTGCTGCAGTTCTCCGCCCAGGCGATCGATGCGGCCACCGGCGGCCTCGACACGACCGAGCGCACGGTTCCACGACTCGATGGCCTGCGGCAGTTGTTGCGACAGCTGGCGCAGGTTGCTCAGCGTGGCCTGCAACTGCTCGGCATTCTGTGCGGAGCTGAAACGACGCAGATCAGCGATCAGCGCGGGCGTCTGCGCCAGAGTGCGCTCGACGTGGGCGGAGCTGCGCGCAAGGTTGTCCAGACTCTGTGTGATGCGGTCCACGTTGTCCGCACTCAGCACCTGGTTCAACCGGTCGGTCGCCGTGCGCAACTTGGCCACGATGTCCTGACCACTTTCAGTCAGCTGCTCCACGACGTTCGACTGCAGGGCAATGCGCGGCGGCTTGCCATCTTCCGCAACCAGCGGCTGCGGATCGCTGCCGTCGTCCTCCAGCTGGATGTGGCCGAGACCGGAAATCCCCTGGTAACCGACGCGGGCGCGCGTGGCCTTGGTCACCGGCGTGTCGTCCTGCACTTCGATGTGCACCAGCACATGGCCCGCGCGGCTGCGATCCAGTTCGATGCGGGACACCTTGCCGACACGGATTCCACGAAAGCGCACCACGGCCTGACGGTTGATGCCGCTGATGCTGCGCGGTGACTCGACGATGTACTCGACTGTGTTGCCGCCACCGGTGCTCATCCACCACAGCACGGCCACCAGGGCGAGGCCCAGCAGCAAAGTGACGGTTCCGACGATGAGCGCGTAGGCGCGGTTTTCCATGTGCGGGTCTAGAGTCCCTCGCGCTCGTCGACGACGGCACGGAAGCGGAAGAAGTTCTGTATAAAGGGATGCTCGAACTGATGCACCTGCTCGAGCGTTCCTGCAACGAGTATACGGTGTTCGGCCATCACGGCGACCTGGCTGGCCAGTGCCGACAGGGTTTCCAGGTCATGCGTCACGAACACCACGGTCAGCCCCAGTTGGGCATGCAGGGAGCGAATGAGTTTCACGAAACCGGCACTACGCTCCGGATCGAGCCCGGCGGTGGGTTCGTCGAGCAGCAGCAACTCCGGCTCCAGTGCCAGCGCACGCGCCAGCGCCACCCGCTTGACCATGCCACCCGAGAGCTGCGCCGGCACCAGCTGCGCATGACGCGGCTCCAGCTCCACCTGGGCCAGCCGGCTCATCACCAGCGCGCGTATCTCGTCCTCGTGCAGGCCGCCGAACTCGCGCAACGGAAAGGCCACGTTGTCATAGACGGTCAGCGCAGAAAACAGTGCGCCGTGCTGGAACAGCACGCCGAAGCGCTGCCGGCGCGCCTGCTGCGCGGCGCGGTTGCCAGCATGGATCGGTTCGCCGAACACGCGCACGGTGCCGCGCGCCGGACGCGTCAGGCCGATGATGTGGCGCAGCAAGGTGGTCTTGCCCGCGCCCGATCCACCGACGAGGGCCAGCAGCTCACCACGCGCCACAGCGAGGTTGACGTCGCGGTGCACCCACTCCTGCCCCAGGCGCGTCCAGATGCCTTCGAGTTCGACCAGGTTCATCGTCCGGGCATTCCCATGCCACGCGTGGCGACGGCAAACAGCGCATTGATCAGGATGACCGCCGAGATCGCGACCACCACCGACTTCGTGGTATTGGCCGACAGGCTCTCGGTGTTCGGCTGGACCCGTAGGCCGTAATGGCAGGCGATCAGGGCGATGGCTCCGCCGAAGACCGAACCCTTCACCAGCCCGATGTAGAGGTTCTGCACCGGCACCACGCGCTGCATCGTCTCGAAGAAATAGGCAATGTCGAGATCCAGCTGGATCTGGGCCACGAAGGCCCCGCCCACCAGCGCGGCCGCCGACGTCCACAACACCAGCAGGGGCATGGCGACCAGCATCGCCATCAGCTTGGGCAGGATCAGCCGCTGGTGGCGTGACACACCCATGGCCGACAGCGCGTCGATTTCCTCGGTGACACGCATGACGCCTATCTGCGCCGTGAACGCGGAGCCCGAGCGTCCGGCCACCAGCACCGACACGAGCACCGGCCCGATCTCGCGGATGATGCCGATGCCCAGCAGGTTGACGATGAACACGTCCGCGCCGAAGTTCCGCAACTGATAGGCCATCAGGTAAGCCAGCACGACCCCGATCAGGAACCCCAGCAGGGCCGAAATGCTCAGCGCCGTGACACCGGCCTTGTACAGCGTCGCCGAAACCTCCTTCAGCGGAATGCGTGACGGCGTCAGCACCAGACGCGCAGCTTCGATCACCACCTGGCCGAACATGCCGGTGAACTGGCGCACCTCGTCAGCGCCGCGCAAGACCTTTTCCCCCATGGATACCACCGGCTGCAACCAGTCACGGCGGGGCGGCGGAGGCGTCATGTCCGCGGTCTGGCGGATGCGTTCGAAAGCGGTGTGCAGATCGGGCGCCATGGCCAGCACGGCGGGCTCGCGCAGGCCCCAGGCCTTCCATAGCAACAGGGCCCCGAAGCTGTCCATGCGGCCTACGCCGGTCAGGTCCCAGCCCAGTTCCGGCGTGCTCGTGCGCAGCAGGAAGCGAAACCACTTCAAGCGCGGGCGCAGCGCCTGCAGTGTCCAGTCACCACGCAGGATCCATTGGTCCGCATGGCGCTCGATGCTCGGAGGCGCGATGTGATGCAGCGTGCTGACGGAATGTCTCGACATGCGCCGGCAGCTCTCCGCTCAGCCCGTGGCGGCGACTGCGCGCTCGGCCTTGACGCGGAAGCCCTTGCCCAGCCGCGCCCAGTGGTGCTGCTCTTCCTGCAGGGCGGCGTGGGTGAGCGGTGATTCCTGCAGCCAGTGCTGGGGCGCAGCCAGCAGGAAGCCCTGGCCATCACGCTGCAGGCGCAGCGGCGGGGGCGCTGCGTGGCTGCGCGCGCGATGCACGATGCAGGCGAGACGCAGGCACAGGATCAGCAGCCAGTCGGCACTGTCCGGGTCCAGACTCTGCACACGCTCCAGCTTGCCGCGGTGGGCCAGGGCCAGGCGTGCGAGGCGCCCTTGGTCCATGCGCGAGAAACCCGGCATGTCGGCATTGGCGAGGATGTAGGCAGTGTGCTTGTGATAGCTGGAGTGGGCGACCGACAGGCCGATCTCATGCAATTGCGCAGCCCAGTCCAGGAAGCGACGCTCGTTGGCCGACTCTTCCTCGGTACCCGGGCACTGCTGGGCGAACAGCGCCAGTGCCAGCGCCGACACGCTGTCGGCTTGCGCGACATCCACCTGGTAGCGACGACGGAATGCCTGCACGGTGGCGTCGCGCAAGTCGTGGCGATGATAGCGGCCGAGCAGGTCGTAGAGCACGCCGAGGCGCAGTGCGCCATCGGAGAACACCATGTGCTCGAGATCGAATTCCTTGAAGATGGCATACAGGATGGAGAAACCACCGGCGAACACCGGCAGACGATCACCCTTGACGCCGGGCAGTTCCAGCTTGTCCATGTGGCCAGCACGCAGCATGTGGCTGCGCAGCTTCTCAAGCCCTTCGCGGGTGATGCCACCGGACGACCAGCCGCTCTGCTCCAGCACGTCGGCAATCGACTTGGCGCTGCCGGAGGACCCTACCGCCTGGTCCCAGCCGGTTTCGCGATAGGGGTTGCCGATGGCCTGCAACTCGTTGCGTGCGGCGAGTTCGGCCTCCTTCAGGCCCTGTTTCTCGATGTAGCCGCCGGGGAAATAGCGCAGGCTGTAGCCCACGCATCCCATGTACAGCGATTCGAGCTGGATCGGCTCGAAGTTACGGCCGATGATGAATTCGGTGGAGCCGCCGCCAATGTCCACCACGAGTTGCTGCAGCGACGGGTCCGGCAGCGTGTGGGCGACGCCGACATAGATGAGCCGCGCTTCCTCGCGCCCGGCAATCACTTCGATCGGGAAGCCCAGCGCTTCTTCGGCTTCCAGCAGGAATTGCGGTGCGTTCTTGGCAACCCGCAAGGTATTGGTGGCCACTGCACGCACGGCGTCCGGCGGCAGGTTGCGGATCCGTTCGTTGAAGCGGCGCAGCGCTTCCAGGGCACGCTCACGGGCCGCGCCATCGAGCTGTTTGTCGCTACCCAGGCCTGCTGCCAGGCGTACCGACTCCTTGAGGCCGTCGAGCGGATAGATCTGGTCGCCAACGATACGCCCGACCAGCAGACGGAAGCTGTTGGAACCAAGATCGACCGCGCAGACGAGTTTCTGGAACATCAGGGGACACCGGGAGGAAAGATCAACGCGCACTGCACACATCAACGCGCACGGCACACCGCACTACACACGTAACACCGCTGCAACGGCCTGGCCAGCCGAGTTTATCACCCGCCCCTGACGGCGAAATGCGGGCGACACACGGAACAGGCAGGATTTGTCCGCCCTGTCGTCTGTCATGAAGTTGTCACTAAAATGTCACAGTATCCGGGGCACCTCCAGGCTGCAAGGCGCAGCCCGATCCGCACACTCACCGAGACACGGCCATGGCGAACGCAGAGACCCTCCCGACGGCTTCCTCCGACACCCTCATCAACCGTGAGTTGTCACTGCTGGCCTTCCAGCGCCGCGTGCTGGCCCAGGCGGCCGACGAGCGCGTGCCCTTGCTGGAACGCCTCAAATTCCTGTGCATCGTATCCAGCAATCTCGACGAGTTCTTCGAGATCCGGGTAGCCGGCGTCAAGGAACAGATGAAGTCCGCCCCGATGGCGGGCGCCGCGCAGGCGCTGTACAAGCGCATGGCGCGCGAGGTGCACAGCATCGTCGCCGACCAGTACAGCCTGCTCAACGACCAGATCCTGCCCGCGCTGGCCGAAGAAGGCATCGCCTTCCTGCGCCGTCCGCTGTGGACCGACGGGCAGCGCGAATGGATCCGCGAGTATTTCTTCCGCGACGTCATGCCGGTGCTGACGCCGGTGGGGCTGGACCCGGCCCACCCTTTCCCGCGCGTGCTCAACAAGAGCCTGAACTTCGCCGTCGAACTGGAAGGCCGCGACGCCTTCGGCCGCAACTGCGACAGCGCCATCGTGCAGGCCCCGCGCGCCCTGCCCCGCGTGGTACGCCTGCCCAAGGAGCTGACCGGCATCGACCACGGCTTCGTGTTCTTCTCCTCCATCCTGCACGCCCACGTCGGTGACCTGTTCCCGGGCATGAGCGTGCTGGGCTGCTACCAGTTCCGTGTCACCCGCAACAGCGACCTGTTCGTGGATGAAGAAGAAGTGAAGGACCTGCGCGTCAGCCTGCAGGGCGGCCTGCAGCAGCGCAACTTCGGCGACGCGGTGCGCCTGGAAGTGGCCGACAACTGCTCGATCGCGATGAGCGACTTCCTGCTCAAGCAGTTCGGCCTGGATCGTGAAGAGCTGTACCGCGTGCCCGGCATCGTGAACCTGGTGCGCCTGATGCAGGTGCCCGACTGGGTGGACCGTCCCGATCTGAAGTACCGTCCCTACCAGCCCGCGCTGCCGCGCGGCATGGGCAAGCGGGCGGACCTGTTCGCAGCGATCCGCAAGCAGGACATCCTGCTGCACCACCCCTTCCAGAGCTTCCAGCCGGTCATCGACCTGCTGCGTGCCGCGGCCGACGATCCGATGGTGCTGGCCATCCGCATGACGGTGTACCGCACCGGCACCGACTCCGTGCTGATGGAGCAGTTGCTGCGCGCCGCGCGCAAGGGCAAGGAAGTAAACGTCGTCGTCGAACTGATGGCGCGCTTCGACGAAGAGGCCAACATCAACTGGGCGGCACGCCTGGAAGAGGCTGGCGCCCACGTGGTGTACGGCGTGTTCGGCTACAAGACCCACGCCAAGATGCTGCTGATCGTGCGTCGCGAAGACGACGGCCGCGGCAACAGCCTGCTGCGCCGCTACCTGCACCTGGGCACCGGCAACTACCACCCGCGCACCACACGTTTCTATACCGACTTCGGCCTGATGACCTGCAACGAGGAAATCGGCGCCGACGTGCACGAAGTGTTCAAGCAACTCACCGGCCTTGGCCACGCCGAGAGCCTCAACCACCTGCTGCAGGCGCCGTTCAGCCTGCAGCCGGGCATCGTGGCGCTGATCCAGGCGGAAGCCGAAATCGCCCGTGCCGGCCGCAAGGCCCACATCATCGCCAAGATGAACGCCCTGCTGGAAGCGCAGACCATCCATGCGCTGTACGAGGCCTCGCAAGCCGGGGTGGAAATCGACCTCGTGGTGCGTGGCCCCTGCGCGCTGCGCCCAGGCGTCGCCGGCCTGTCGGAGAACATCCGCGTGCGCTCGGTGGTCGGCCGCTTCCTCGAACACTCCCGCATCTTCTGGTTCCATGCCGATGGCGAAGAAAAGCTGTACCTGTCCAGCGCCGACTGGATGGAACGCAACTTCTTCCGCCGCATCGAGATTGCCTTCCCGGTTCTGGATGCGCGCCTGAAGCGACGCGTGATGAAGGAAGGGCTCAAGCCCTACCTGATGGACAACAGCCAGAGCTGGGAGATGGACAGCGACGGCAGCTACCGCCGCCGTGTCACCCGTGGCGCGCTGCGGGCGGCGCAGGAGATCCTGCTGCAGGACATCGCCGGCGGCACCGAGGCCTGAGAGACGTCAGCATGCAAGCTCGCCGCTCAGGCTGGCGGACTCAGGCCTGCGGCTCGGGCGCCCGCATCGGCAGGTTCAGGTAGAAGGCCGTTCCGGCGCCCACCCAGCTGTCCGCGGTGACCGTCCCACCGAGCAGTTGGGTCACCATGTTGTGCACGATATGCAGCCCCAGCCCGGTACCGCCGCGCCCTTTGCGGGTCGTGACGAAGGGGTCGAAGATGCGGCCGAGCAGCTCCGGGGCGATGCCCAGGCCGTCGTCACGCAGGGTCAGCATGACGCTCTCCTGACCGGGTGGCCCGTCGACGCTCGCGATGATCCAGATCTCGCCACACGCCCGGCCGTCGAAGCCATGCAGCACCGCGTTGTTCACGAGGTTCGTCAGCACCTGCCCCAACGGGCCGGGGTAACTGTCCATGCGCAGGCCTGAGGGCACTTCGTTGTGCAGCACGTAGGGCGTCCGCTTCAGCATCGGCTGCATGGTCAGCAAGACTTCGTCGACCGTATCGCGCAGGTCGAAGCTGCGACGCTGCGAGCTGGTCTGGTCCACGGCGACCTGCTTGAAGCTGGCGACCAGCTCCGCTGCGCGGTTCAGATTGCGTGCCGCGATGGTGGCCGCCATGTCGACGTTGGCCACGAAGGTGTCCAGCGTTGAACGCTTCAGCCCTTCGCTCACCTCCTGCCGGAAGTGCCGCAACTGGTCGGCCAGTGCGGTCACGGCCATCAGGCCGTTGCCCAGCGGCGTGTTCAGCTCGTGCGCGACGCCAGCGACCAGTTCGCCCAGCGAGGCCAGCTTCTCGGTGCGCACCAGATCGTCCTGTGCCGTGCGCAGATCGGTCAGAGCCTGGCTCAGGTGGTCATTGGCCTGGGCCAGTGCATCCGTGCGCTGAGCCACCCGCGACTCGAGCTGGTTGTTCAGCTCGAGCAGCGCATGCTCCATGGCGCGCTGCTCGGTGACATCCTCCATCACGACCGTCAGTACCGGCCGGCCGTCCAGTTGCATGGCACGGGCGCTCATGGCGCACGTCAGCACGCGCCCGGTATGGGTGGACATGATGACTTCGCCCTGCCGGTATCCTGCCGCCAGAGCCTCGGCCAGCAAGCCGCGCGCACTCTGTCCGTCGATCAGGGTCAGATCGGAGAAACAGCGGCCCGCGACTTCGCTGCGTTCGAATTCGAACTGGCGTGCCCAGGCGTCGTTGAGTTCCAGCACCACCGGGTCATCGCTGCCATCCAGTACGAGCATCGCGACCGGCGACGCATTGAAGATGGCGAGGAACTTGCGCTCGCGTTCGCTCAGCACTGCCGCCATCCGCTCCAGATCGGCCGCCAGCTGGTTGAACTCCTGCACGCGGCCTCTCGGCCATTCCCCCTGGGCCCGGCCATCGGCAAGCTGGCGTGCCCTCAGGGTAAGGCTGTCGAGAGCACGGATCAGCCCACGCGACCACAACGGCGCAAGCAACGCACCGATGACGATGACCCCCGCAAACGTTGCAAGCAGCTCCAGCACGGCCGCGCGGATCTGCGGATTGCCAAGTCCGGCAGGCGCCTTGACGGCGACATACCAGCCAATCTGGCCGGACTGCGCGAACTCGAGGTAGTAGTCACGCCCGCGGAAGGAAAAAGGCGCCCCCGCTGCCGTGCCGCGCAGGGCTTCGCGCACCGCGAGCATGTCGCCCAGATTGCCCTCCCCGACGACGTGCTCACCGCCGGTGTCGACCAGCATCTCGCCCCGGCTGTCGAGCAACCACATGGGCGCGGTGCTCGCACCGCTTGCCAGCCGCATGGTCAGCAGCAGGTAGTCCTGGTCGATCTCCGCGATCAGCACCGAGCCATCGGCCAGTGGCACCCCGACGCCGATGGCGACCCGACCCGAGATGACGGACAGGTACTTGTCGCTCCAGACGGCCACACCCCGACTGCGTGCATCCCTGAACAGCGGGTTGGCGGAGAGGTCGGCCCCCACCAGCTCCTGGCTGCGCCGGTGACGCAACGGCCCCTCACTGGCAGCACGGGTGACCCCGTTTTCGTCCACCAGGTACAGCGCGTCGATGATCTGGCCGGTGTCGACCAGCTCGTCCATGCGGGTGGACAAGCGCGCCGCGGGCAGGTCGCGGGCGAGATCGCCGAAGATCTCCACCCGCGCTTCGATGCCACCGAGCAGGACCTCGACCCGCTCGGCCATTTCGCCCGCCTCGCTGCCCAGGCTCTCACGCGTATCGCGCGCGATCTGCGCTACCCGCACCGCGAGGATCGCACTACCGACGATACCCAGCGTCACCAGGGAGGTGACGACGAGCAGGAAGATCAGCCAGCTTGAAAGAGTCCGCTCATGACGCAGCGCACGCATCAGTCGATCAGCACGAAACGACTGTCACGGATGACGCTGAAGTACACCTTGCGGCGGGTATCGCCATTGCTGTCGAAAGCGATCTGCTGCTGCAGGCCCTGGTAAGGGCCGTAGGTCAGCACCGCCTCCTTGAGCGACTGCTTGTCATGGCGCCGCTCCAGTGCCGTCAAGGCCACCGTGGTGGCGTCGTACGAGGCGACGGTGGCGTAACCCGGCTCACGCTTGAAGCGCGCCTCGAAACCTTTCACGAAATTCCGGAACAGGGCCGAGGTGTCATCCCTGTTGTGAGACTGCACCATCGCCATGCCATCGACGGCGCGCCCACCCATTTCGATGAGCTGCTCGGTCGACGCCCATTCGGAGGTCAGCAAGGGCATTGAAGGATCCCGCTGCCGGATCTGCTGCGCGAGCCGCGCGGTGTCCACGGTGGTGGTCACCATCATGATGCAATCGGGCTTGGCGGCGAGCAGATCGCGCGCCGCAACGGCATGGCTGTCGTCGTTGTTCGGATCGAACGGCAGGGCCAGCAGCAAGTCGCCGCCAGCGACATCCATGGCCTTGTCGAACTCGTCGGCCCAGCTCTGCGAGAACATCTTGTTGGGCACGTCATAGACCAGGGCGACACGACGCCAGCCGCGCTTGACGCGGATGTACTCCGCGTAGTCGCGCGCATTGTCGCGGGTCGTGCGGTTGAGGCGCACGAGATAGTCGTCCTTGCCGTACAGGAACATCGACGAAGCCGTCGGTGAAATACCCAGCACCTTGCTGGCGTCGAGGTCCGGCACCATCGCGGCGGTGGTGGCGGATGTCTGCGAGCCGATGATGACATCCACACCGGCTGCGGTCAGTTCGCGAACGGACTGGGCGGCGCGGTCCGGCTGGCCGGCGTCATCGCGCACCAGCACCTCGATGCGTCGCCCCTTGATGCCCCCGGCGGCATTCTTCTGCTCGACGGCGAGCAGCACGCCGTTGCGCGCCGACTCGCCGAGATCGGCACCCCGCCCGGTCAGCCCGCCGACGAACCCGATACGGACCGGCTCCTCAGGCGCACAGCCAGCAAGCAACAGGGCCAGTGACAGGAACAGCGACCGGGCTGGGAGAGGCACACGCATAGCGTCCTTCGGAAGACGGGCGGTGGATTTGCCGGAGTCTACGGCAAGGCCCTTATGGCATTGAGGATGCGAGGCGCTGCGCTACACATCGCCACACAGGGGATGGACACGCAGCGACGCCAGCAGCGGTGCCGGCGGAGTCAAAGCGTGTGGGTGGGACGGTTGGCGCCGAGGGCGCCCCCCAGGACCTGCTCGATCTTGATCTTGGCGGCCTGGCCGCCTTCGTCGGCGGCGAACTGCACACCGACACCCTGGGTCTTGCCGTTCTGCGCATTCGCCGGGGTGATCCACACGACCTTGCCCTTGACCGCCAGCTTGGCCGGATCGTCCATCAGCTGCAGCAGCATGAACACCTCGTCGCCCGGGCTGTAGGCCTTCGGCGTCGGAATGAACAGGCCGCCGTTCTTGATGAAAGGCATGTAGGCGGCGTGCAGGGCAGAACGCGAATTGATGTTCAGCGACAGCACACTGGGGCGGGCGGCAGTACGGGCAGCATCCATTTCGTCAGGTCTCGCGCGATCTATCGCTGGTTGTTTTTCGCGGGCTCGCGGCCAGCTTCCCGGCCGATCTTTCCGCTACTTTTCTTTCCGCTGTTTTGTTCTGCTACTTCGTTGTCATCGCGCGCGTCGTGCGCAACAACATGTCCTCGAGGAACAGGCGGGCGTTCAAAGGGTGCTGGGACACCCGGCGATAACCTGCCAGTTCATTGTAACAACTGCTCCACACATCGAATCCGCCCTTCGTCAGCGTCGCCAGCTCCGCAGCGGCATCACTGAAGAAGCGCGGCGCGGCGCCCTGTGCGACACGGCTCGCGTCGTAGGCCCAGCGTTGCAGCCATGACACCAGCACCGTCAGCGTCAGGCCTGCCTCCAGCGCTGCCTTGCTCTTCAACCAGGCTTCCCACTCGCCGGCCAGCTTCAGCGGATCCCCCCGCGACAGGCCTTGCATGTCGCGCATGAAGCGCTTGCGCGCATCCGCCAGCGGCCCGCTGGCAATGGCTGCGGCCGCCAGGGGCAGGCCACCACTGAACCCCAGCAGGGCCTCGGCATCGCTCACGCGCTGGGCCGCCAGCCACTGCTGCGCCACGGCCCTCTCCGGGCGCGGGAAGCTCCAGCTCTGGCAGCGGCTGCGGATGGTCGGCAGCAAGCGGCGCGGGCTGTGGCTCACGAGCAGGAATACGGCATCGCCGGGCGGTTCTTCAAGACTTTTCAGCAAGGCGTTGGCGGTCGGAACATTCATCGCCTCGGCCGGATCGATCAATACCACGCGCCGACCACCCTGGTGACCACCAACCTCCAGCAGAGACTGCATCTGGCGCACCTGGTCGATGACGATCTGGTCGGAGGCTTTCTTGCCGTCCTTCGCACTGCTCTCACTGCCCTCGCCGTCCTCGCCCTCCTCCTGCTCGGCGAGTGCGGCGCTGGCCGGCACCATGCGGTGCATGTCCGGGTGATTGCCGGCTGCGAACCAGTTGCAGGCCGCGCAGGCTCCACAGGCAAAACCATCGCCCCCCGGGGACACGCACAACAGGCGGCGGGCCAGTTGCTCGGCGAACTGGCGCTTGCCGCTACCGGCCGGCCCTTCCAGCAACAAAGCGTGCGGCAGGCGCGCAAGATCGCGCGTGACCTGCTGCCACAGCGGCAGCAGCCAGGGCGGCAGCAAGGCGCTCACGCGGTCTGCTCCAGCAAGCGCCGGACGCTGCCCAGCACATCGTCGGTCACCACAGCAAGCGGACGCGCGGCATCCACCACCGCGATGCGCCCTGCGCTTGCCACCGCACGCTGCAGATAGGCGGCACGCACGCGCTCGAAGAAATCGCGCTGTTCGCGCTCGAACCGGTCGGTCTCGGCACGGCCACTGGCGAGACGCTCGGCCGCCAGCGCGGGCGGCACGTCGAACAGCAGGGTGAGGTCGGGTTGCAGATGCGGATGCACCCATTGCTCGAGCGCCCGGAACTTGTCTTCGTCCAGCCCCCGGCCCCCCACCTGATAGGCATAGGTCGCGTCGGTGAAACGATCGCACACCACCCAGTCGCCACGCGCGAGCGCCGGTTCGATGATCAGGGCCAGATGCTCGCGACGCGCGGCGAACATCATCAAAGCCTCGGTTTCCAGATGCATCGGGTCAGCCAGCACGATGCTGCGCAGCTTTTCCGACAGCGGAGTGCCACCGGGCTCACGGCTCTGCACCACGGTCAGGCCGCGCTCGCGCAGCAGGTCGACGGTCGCAGCGATCTGGCTGCTCTTGCCGGCGCCATCGATGCCTTCGAAGGTAATGAATCGTCCGCGTGCGGATGGATGCTGGCTCACCGCCCGCCCCCTTTCTGGTATCGCGCCACCGCGCGATTGTGGTCGTCGAGATTGCGGGAGAACGCGCTGGAGCCATTGCCGCGCGCCACGAAGTACAGATAGTCCGTACGCGGCGGCCGCAAGGTCGAGCGCAGTGCCGCGCGCCCGACCATGGCCAGCGGCGACGGCGGCAGACCGCGCCGCGTATAGGTGTTGTAAGGCGTATCAGCCTGCAGGTCGCGACGACGCAGATTGCCGTCAAAGTCGCTACCCATGCCGTAGATGACCGTGGGGTCGCTCTGCAAGGGCATGCCGATGCGCAGGCGGTTATGGAACACCGAGGCAATGTTGCCGCGGTCGGCCTCCAGCCCGGTTTCCTTCTCCACCACCGAGGCCAGGATCAGCGCGTCCTCCGCGGACGCCAGCCCGATGGCGGGGTCACGTGCGGCCCACTCCTCCGCCAGCACATGCTGCATGCGCTCGGCGGCACGCTTCAGCAGGTCCAGGTCGGAGCTGCCACGCGCGAAGAAGTAGGTGTCCGGAAAGAAACGTCCTTCCAGCGCACCACTGATGCCCAGCATCTGCGCCACCTCGGCGTCCGAGCGCCCCAGCGTGTCATGACGCAGGTCGGGCAGTGCATCCAGTGCGGCGCGCAGGCGCCGCCAGTGCCAGCCCTCGATGATCGCCAGTTGCGCATAGCTATTGCCGCCTTCGGTCAGCAACTCGATGAGTTGCCAGGGCGTGATGCCGGCCTCTACGCGATATTCACCCGCCTGGATGCGGTGCGCGTGTCCGGTCAGGCGCGCCATCCAGCTCAGCACGAAGGGCGACACACCTACGCCCTGGCGCTCGATCCCATGCGCCACCTCGCGCATGCTGCGGCCATGCTCGACGCTGAAGTCGACCTGGGGCCCGGCAAGCTCGACCGGCTGGCTGGCGTACCACACCGCCGCGCCAACGAGCGCAAGCGCGGCCAGCACGCCAAATGCAATCAAGCGCGAAATCGTGCGCAGCAGGGAACGCAGCATGGGAACAAGAATGCAGGCAACAGAATGAAAAGAAACACGGGGAACCGGTCAGCCCCCGCGCCTGCCGAAGCGTTATCCGACGGGCCCGGCGAGCAGTGCTGGCCGGCCCCTATAATAGTGCAAAGCCCAGGCGCGCTGCCGCGTCGGGCGCCGTGTCCCACCACGCGCTTTACCTCCGGAGTTCTCTTCAATGCAGTCACCCTGGCTTGTGCACCTCGATGAAATCGGTGCCCGTTTCCTCGAAGGCGGCAGTGGCGCCGTGCAGTTCGGCGACCCTCGCGAGGAGGTGCGTACCGCGGAACGCGGCACGGTCGTGGTGCCGCTGACCCACCTTGGCCTGCTGCGCGCCGAAGGCGAGGACGCCAGCCCCTTCCTGCACAACCTGATGTCCAACGACATCAAGAAGCTGGACCTGCATCGCGCCCAGTGGAACAGCTTCAACAGCCCCAAGGGCCGCATGCTGGCGAGCTTCCTGGTGTGGCGCGACGCCAACGGCTTCCGCCTGCTGTTGTCGGCCGACTTGCTGTCGGCCATCCACAAGAAGCTGGGCATGTACGTGCTGCGCTCCAAGGTCAGGGTCAGCGACGGAACGCCCGAGCTGGCACTCATCGGCCTGTCAGGCGCCGCGGCTGCCACCGCCCTGGACACGGCAGGCATCGCACTGCCGCCGCCGGAGGGCATGAGCGTGTCCCACGGCAGCATCACGGTGGTCCGCATCGACGCCAGTCGACTGGTACTGGCCGCGCCGCTGTCGCAATGCGCGGAGCTGTGGCGCAAGCTGGTCGCTGCCGGCGCCCAACCTGCGGGCACCGATACCTGGCGCTGGCTGGATATCCGTGCCGGCGTGCCGGTCATCACGGCCGCCACGCAGGACGAGTTCGTCGCGCAGATGGTGAACTTCGAACTCATCGGCGGCGTGAACTTCCAGAAAGGCTGCTACCCGGGTCAGGAAATCGTGGCCCGCACCCAGTACCTGGGCAAGCTGAAGAAGCGCATGTACTTCGCGCACATCGACAGCGAAGCGGCGCCGCTTGCAGGCGCAGACCTGTACTCACCGGAGTTCGGCGAACAATCCTGCGGCAAGCTGGTGAGCGCGGCCCCGTCGCCGGCAGGTGGCTACGACGCACTGGCGGTGACGCAGATCGCCAGCCGTGAATCCGGCGCCGTGCACCTCGGCAGCCTGGGCGGCCCCGTCCTTCAGTTCGGCGAGCTCCCCTATTCGGTGAGCTGACCGCGTCCCGCAGCGTGGCCGAGCACCTCTATATCTATTACCGCGTCGCTCCACCAGACGAGGCCGCAGCCCTGGCTGCGGTAACGGCGGTATTCGCCGGGATCGCTTCCGATTACGGCGTGCGCGGGCTGCTGCAACGCCGCCACGATGATCCGACCACCTGGATGGAGCTCTACAGCCCTGCCCCGCCAGGACTTGCCGACGCAGTGGCGCGTGCGGCCCTGAGCCATTTTGGCACGGCGCTCGCAAGCGAACGTCATGTCGAGCATTTCTGCGACATGACCCTTCCCGCCCTGTCGGGCCAATCAGGCCACTGATTCAGACTGCCCGGGCACTATTGCACAGCAGCAGGTGCCCACCACAAGGGACAATGCCGCCCACCAGAAGGCAGTCCGACCTCCGCAGGGAGGCCGGCAGCCGACGAGCGCGACTCAAGCCATCGATCCGATGGCCGATGATTGCGCCATAACCCACACAAAAGACAAGAAGCCCATGAACGCTTTGAAGGGCGCCGTCGCGGCGCTACTGACCTGTGCCTGCCTGGGTTCGACCGCCCATGCAGCACACCCCTGGATCGCCATGCCCCCCAAGCTGGCACCCGAGGCCTACTTCAGCAACCTCAAGGACGGCCAGGAGATCGAAACCCCCTACGTGGTGAAGTTCGGTCTCACCGGCATCGGCATTGCTGCCATCACCAAGCCCGTCAAGAAGACGGGTCATCACCACATGCTGGTCAACAATGACCTGCCGATGGATTTCACCAAACCCCTGCCCTTCAGCGACAAGTACATCCACTTCGGCAAGGGGCAGATGGAGCAGGTATTCAACATGCCGCCGGGTGAATACACCCTGCGCCTGGTGTTCGCCGACCACCGCCACATCCCGAATTTCGTCTACAGCCCGCCGGTGAAGATCAAGGTCTCGGCGCAGAAGACCATTGACCCGAAGACCCTGGTGAAACCGGGCGTGGACATCCTGCAGCCCGCGAGCGGAACCACGGTGCGTCCGCCTTTCCGTCTTGCCTTCCATGGCTCGGGACTGAACATCTCGCACACCGACATCACCGACCCGGGCGCGGGTCACTTCCGCCTGCTGCTCGAGCGCGGCGGCAAGACCGAGACCTTCGACCTCACCAACGGCGATACCGAGGTCTGGCTCGCTCCGCCTTCGGGCGCGATGACGGCGAAAGTCGAATACGTGGACAACGCCAGCGGCAAGGTGGTGCACACCTCGTCGAGCGTAGGCTTCAACGTCGGCAACCGCTGAACACGACGTTCTCGCCAGATATGAATAAGGGGCGCCGCGGCGCCCCTTATTCATATCCGTACCACTGTCTGCAAACCCCTACAGGTCTGCCTCGACCAGGTTGCCCTTGGCCTCCATCCAGGCCCGGCGACCGGATGCTTCGCCCTTGCCCATCAGCAGGTCGAACAGGCGGGTCGCCTCCTCCACTGCATCCAGCGTCACCGGCAGCACACGGCGGGTCGCCGGGTCCATGGCGGTTTCCTTCAGCTGCGCCGGCAGCATTTCGCCCAGACCCTTGAAGCGGCCGGTTTCAAGCTGCTCCTCGCGGTAGCCTTCCTTCAGCAGGCGGTCGCGGATCGCCGCCAGCTCGCCATCGTCCAGCGCGTAGAAACGGCGCGCCGGGCGCTTCTTGCCCTGGGCCGGCGCATCCACGCGATACAGCGGCGGCAGCGCGACCCACACATGGCCGCTGTCGACCAGCTTCGGGAAGTGACGCAGGAACAAGGTCAGCAGCAGGGTCTGGATGTGCGAACCGTCTACATCCGCGTCGGCCATGATGATGATCTTGCCGTAGCGCAGGTTGGCGAGCACGGCATCCGCCGCATCCGGCGCATGCGGGTCGACCCCCAGCGCCACCGAGATGTCGTGGATCTCGGCATTGGCGAACAGCCGGTTGGCGTCGATCTCCCAGGAGTTCTGCACCTTGCCGCGCAACGGCAGGATGGCCTGGGTCTCGCGGTCGCGCGCCAGCTTGGCGGAGCCGCCCGCGGAGTCGCCTTCCACGAGGTAGAGCTCGTTGTCGGCGATGTTCTCGCTCTCGCAATCCGACAGCTTGCCCGGCAGCACGGCCACGCCGCTGCTCTTGCGCTTCTCGACTTTCTGCGCGTCCTTTAGGCGCGACTGCGCCTGCTTGATGGCAATGTCGGCGATCGCCTTGCCGAACTCCACGTTCTGGTTCAGCCAGGCCTCGAAGGGATGCAGCAACATCGACGACACCAGCTTCACCGCTTCGCGCGAGTTCAGCTTTTCCTTCACCTGCCCCTGGAACTGCGGGTCGAGGATGCGCGCCGACAGCACGAAGCTCATCCTGCCGCATACGTCTTCCTGCTGCAGCTTGACGCCCTTGGGCAGCAGGCTGTGATGCTCGATGAAGTTCTTCACCGCCTCGAACACACCACCTCGCAGGCCGGACTCATGCGTGCCACCCGCGACGGTGGGAATCAGGTTCACATAGCTCTCGCTCACCTGCAGCCCGTCGAACCAGCCGAAGGCCCAGGCCGCACCCTCGCCTGGCGCATAGTCGGACTCCTCGTCCGCGTAAGCCTCGGCGGTATAGATGGGCACCAGCGCCGGCACGCCCTCGGCCGCCTCGCGCAGGTAACCGGACAGGCCGTCCTGGTAACGCCACTCCTGGCGCGCGAAGCTGCCATCGGCCTGCTCCACGTCCAGCATCACCTTCACGCCCGGCAGCAGCACGGCCTTGGAACGCAGCAGGCGCTCCAGCTCGGCCATCGGCACCTTGGGCGAATCGAAGTACTTGCCGTCCGGCCACACGCGCACGCGCGTCCCGGTAGCCTTGCCGGCAGCGCCGGCTTCCACCAGCTCACCGATCTCGCGACCGCCGTTGGCGAAGTGGATCTGGTGGATCTTGCCCTCGCGCCGCACCTCGACCTCGACACGGGTCGACAGCGCCGTGGTCACCGCCACGCCGACGCCGTGCAGGCCGCCGGAGAAGGCATAGGCCGAGTTACCACTCTTCTTGTCGAACTTGCCCCCAGCGTGCAGCACCGTGTAAGCCAGCACCACTACCGGGATTTTCTCGACCGGGTGCGGCCCCACCGGAATACCGCGACCGTCGTCGGTCACCGAGACCGAACCATCGCGGAACACCGCCACGTGGATGTTCTTCGCGAAGCCGGCAAGCGCCTCGTCGGCCGCGTTGTCGATGACCTCCTGCACCATGTGGCAGGGCGAGTCGGTGCGGGTGTACATGCCGGGGCGTTCGCGCACCGGCTCCAGGCCCTTGAGGACCCGGAAGGAAGATTCGTCGTAGTTCTTTTGCGCCATGGACGTCGGCTGGTGAGGTGTTGCGGAATGAGGCGGGATTGTCCCACAGCCTTCCCCTTGCCGGCATGGCGTACCCAGCCTCTAGTACGCGCGCCAGCGCCCGAACCGCCTTGCCTGGAGGCGCAAAACGGGGGAGCGCCGGTCATTTCTGGCCGCGCAAGAAAAGGTAAAAGCAACAAACAGATAGAAGAAAAAGATCAGCAACAAGAGCGTGAGATTTCCAGCAGTGAGGCCACGCAAGCTGGCGAGGCAGGACCTGCCGGTGCCTGCGGGAAGCTGCAATCTGCAAGACTGCGCAAACCGCGCCCGGGAACGCTCAAGTTCTGCGACGGCAGTTCGTTGATTGGCAGATGAACCGGAAACCCGCGCCCCCGCGCCTGATCGAGGTCGACACCCCCCTGCCCTGGGATCTCTACGACACCCGCGGCAATCTGTTGCTGTGCGAGGGCTACAAGCTCAAGCGCGATTCCGAACGCGACGTCCTGCTGGCGCGTACCCCGCAGGTCGATGCGCACCTGCTGCCTGACGACGCACCTGCCGCCGCCGTCACGCCGCCGGCTCCCGGCACCGCAGCGCGGAAGCCGGAAATCCGCCACGACCCCTTCCGCCTGTGGCGCAGCATCGTCAGCGAACTTGAGGATCTACTGCGCAGCGTCCTGCAGCGCGAGGACTTCACCCGCGACGCTCTCAACATCGCGCGCCTGGTGCAGACGCTCACGACCCACAGCGCCGACACGGCGCTGGCGGCCATCGTGCTCGCCGATCAGCGCCGCTACCCCATCGTGCACAGCCTGCATGTCGCGATCCTGTGCGAGCTGGTGGCCGCCCGCCTTGGCTGGGACGAGACGCGCCGCGACAGCCTCGGTTGCGCGGCGATCACCCAGAACCTCGCCATGCTCACGCTGCAGGCGCAGCTGTGCGTGCAGCGCACGGCGCCCACGCCGCAACAACGCCAGGCCATCGACCGTCATCCGCAACTCGGCGAAGAGGTCCTGAAGCGCGCCGGCGTCACCGATGAAATCTGGCTGCGTGCGGTGCTGGAGCATCACGAGAAACCGGGCGGCGGTGGCTACCCGTACGGCATCGGCACGCCCAGCGAAGAGGCCCAGCTGATCCAGACCGCGGATGTCTTCTCGGCCAAGCTGAGTCCGCGCGCCGCTCGGGCACCGATGGCACCGCAGGAAGCTGCCCGCTCGCTGTTTCTCGGCACGCAGAACGCCGAGAGCAATCCCTACGTGGCGGTGATGATCAAGGAGATCGGCATCTTCCCGCCCGGCACCTTCGTGCAGCTCGCCAACGGCGAGACGGCCATGGTCCTGCGCCGCGGCAGCACGGCCAGCACGCCTCACGTCATGAGCCTGCTGTCCGCGAGTGGAGTCCCCTTCGACCGTCCGGTCAGACGGGACACCGGCATCAAGACCTACGAAGTCGCCAGCGTGATGCCACGCGACAAACTGCAGATGCGCTTCAACATCGAAACGATGTGGCAGGTGAGCTGAGCGCTACACCGGAAAACACAAGGGCCATGTGCTGTTACACATGGCCCTTGTGTTTTCCGAAGCCTGTGGTTGGCATCAACCCGCAGCAGGCGCCGACTGTGCAGTACCTGCGGGCTCATCCGCAGCGGGCGCAGCCGGGGCGGGCCCGAGAGGTCGGGACAACCACGCCACCAGATCCTTGCTGAGGGTGTCCAGGCAGGTTTCCAGCATCGGGCAGGTGCCCGACACGGCCCCCATCATCGAACGCGTCGAACGGGCGAAGCTGCGCATGCCGATCAGCTTGCCGCGCTCGAACAGATCGGCGCGGATGGTGACGGATTTCGTTCCGGACCAGCCGCCGCCACCCAGGCCGGACACACTGGTGATGCTGATGCGCAGTACCTTGCCGTCTGCACTGGAAATATCGGCGGAGTCGGCCAACTCGTCACTGTCGGGATGGCTGGCCCGGATGCGTTCGCTGAACACGCGGCTGGCGTAGCTCTCCAGATTGCAGCTGGTACGCGCCGAGCCGACGATATGCACGTCGGGCGCGTACTTCACGGGCGTCACCAGCCGGAAAGACCCCGCGGCCTGCACAGGCATGCACAGGGCAGCGAGCAGCCAGCAAGCCAGCTGCCGGCGCCTCAGGACGTGGCTTCTTCCGGCGGTACCCACAGGCATTTGCCCTTGGTGGCCTTGAGGATTTCCTGCAGCACCACCTGGTGCGCAGCGCCCTCCTCCTCGCTGGCGCGCAGCACGCGCAGCGGCTTGCGCTCGCCCAGCGCCTGCACGCTCACGGCCACGCCGGAAGCACCGTCATCCAGGCCAATGGTGAGGCTCTCCTGGCCGCGCGTCATGGCGAGGTAAACCTCGGCCAGCAGTTGCGCATCCAGCAAGGCGCCGTGCAGCTTGCGGTGCGCGTTGCTCACCCCGTAACGGTCGCACAGCGCATCCAGCGAGGCCTTCTTGCCGGGGAACATCTGCTTGGCCACCTTCACGGTGTCCATGACCTGCGGGCAGAGCTCCGACAGGGACACGCGATCGATGCGTCCCTGCTCCATGTTCAGGAAGCCCATGTCGAAGCCGGCGTTGTGGATGATGAGCTCGGCACCTTCCACGAAAGTTTCGAACTCTGCCGCCTGGTCGCGGTACAGCGGCTTGTCGGCGAGGAACTCGTCGGACAGGCCGTGGATGCGCGCCGAGTCGCCGACCTCGCGCTCGGGGTTCAGGTAGATGTGGTACGTCTTGCCGGTGAGGCGACGGTTGATCATCTCCACGCAGCCGATCTCGACCACGCGGTCACCGCCACGGGGGTCCAGCCCCGTGGTTTCGGTGTCGAGGAATATCTGCCTGTCGCTCATGCGCCGGTCGCCTGCAGCTTCAGGCCTTGCCGCTGGACAGTTCGACCGCAGCCTTGTAGATGCCGACGAACTCTTCGGCATTCAGGGCAGCAGAGCCGATCAGGCCACCGTCCACGTCCGGCATGGAGAACAGGGTCTTGGCATTGGCCGCCTTCAGGCCACCGCCGTAGAGGATGGGCAGGTCCTGTGCGAAGGCCGCATCCCGCTGCGCGATGCGCTGGCGCAGGAAGGCGTGCTCGGTCTGCACGATTTCCGGCGTCGCGGCGATGCCGGTGCCGATGGCCCAGCGCGGTTCGTAGGCAATGATGATCTTGTCGTGCGCGGTGCGGATGTAGCCGAAGGCCGCGTCCAGCTGGCGGGCCAGCACTTCCTGGGTGCGGCCGGCATCACGCTCCTCGGCCGTCTCACCCACGCAGATGATCGGGGTCAGGCCGGCATCGATGGCCGCCAGCGACTTGCGACCCATGAGGCCGTCATTCTCGTGCTGGTGATAGCGACGCTCGGAGTGGCCGATGATGACGAACTTGCAGCCCAGCTCCTTCAGCATCAGCGGCGAAGTCTCGCCGGTGTAGGCACCCTGCAGGTGGTCCGACGCGTTCTGCGCACCCAGTGCGATGCCGGTTTCATTCAGCAACTCGTCGAGCTGGAACACGTACGGGAATGCCGGGCACACCACCATGCCGACGCTTTCTGCGGGCTCGGGCAAACGGGCACGGATGCCTTCGATCAGCGCGCGATTGCTCGCCAGGTTGCCATGCATCTTCCAGTTGCCGACGATCCATTTCTTTCTCATAGCGGGGGTCCTTGCTGGATTTGAATGGAGGGAATGTGGGGCAATGCCTATGCCGGTTCGCGGGGAGGGTACTACAGACCTCCGGGCTTGCAGGGTTCGGGCTGTCCTGCTAGGACCGTCCCGACAGCGGCAGGCAGGCTCAGCGCTGCTGCAGCTCGCGCAAGGCCGTCAGGGCCTGTTCGATGCGGTCCACCGCCACGACTTCCATGCCGGCGATCTTCTGTTTGGGTGCGTTGGCGGTCGGGATGATGGCCTGCTCGAAACCCAGCTTGGCGGCCTCTTTCAATCGCTCCTGCCCGCGTGGTGCGGGACGGATCTCACCGGCCAGCCCGACCTCGCCGAACACCACCAGCTTGCGTGGCAGCGCGCGGCCATTGAGCGACGAGACGATGGCCAGACTTACCGCAAGGTCGGCCGCGGGCTCGCTGATCTTCACGCCGCCCACCGCGTTGATGAACACGTCCTGGTCGCTGCATACGATGCCGGCGTGCCTGTGCAGCACCGCCAGCAGCATGGCCAGGCGGTTCTGCTCCAGACCCACGGTGAGCCGCCGCGGATTGCCATGGGAGCTATCCACCAGCGCCTGTATCTCCACCAGCAAGGGACGCGTGCCCTCCTGCGTCACCAGCACACAACTGCCCGGCACCGGCTGGCTGTGCTGCGACAGGAACAGCGCAGACGGATTGCTGACCCCACGCAGCCCCTTGTCGGTCATGGCGAACACGCCCAGCTCGTTCACCGCGCCGAAGCGGTTCTTGAACGCCCGCACGAGACGGAAGCTGGAGTGGGTGTCGCCCTCGAAGTACAACACGGTGTCGACGATGTGCTCCAGCACGCGCGGGCCAGCCAGCGAACCGTCCTTGGTCACGTGGCCGACCAGCACCATTGCGCAGTTGTTGGCCTTGGCGTGACGGGTCAGTTGCGCCGCACATTCGCGCACCTGCGCCACGGAGCCGGGGGCCGACTGCAGCACTTCGGAATACAGCGTCTGGATGGAGTCGATGACAGCAATCGCCGGCTTCGTTTCGCGCAAGGTGGCGAGGATCTTCTCCAGCGAGATCTCCGCCAGCAGCGGCATGTCGGCCGCTTCCAGCTGCAGGCGATGGGCGCGCAGCGCAACCTGCTCGCCCGACTCTTCGCCGGTCACGTACAGCGCGGGCATGCGCGCGGACAACGTAGCCAGCGCCTGCAACAGCAAGGTGGACTTGCCTATGCCCGGGTCGCCACCGATCAGTACCACCATGCCCGGCACCAGGCCACCACCCAGCACGCGGTCCAGCTCTTCGATGCCGGTGGGCTGGCGTGGCGCCTCCTGCGGTGCGATGTCAGCCAGCTTCTGCACCTTGCCGGAACCGGCAGCCAGGGCTGCGAAACGGCTGCCGGCGGCGGGCTCCGCCACGCTTTCCACCAGCGTGTTCCATTGCCCGCAGCCGGGGCACTGGCCCTGCCACTTCGGCGATTGCGCACCGCACTCGGTGCAGGCATAGACCGTCTTCGTCTTCGCCATCAGACCACCTCGCGCGGCACGCGGGGTGCCAGCGCGCAGAACAGTTCATAGCTGATGGTGCCAGCGGCCGTCGCCACCTCGTCGGCATCCATCCCTTCGCCCCACAAGGTCACGGGCGTATCGATGCCGGCCTCCGGCAAATGCGTCAGGTCGACGGCCAGCATGTCCATCGACACCCGCCCCAGCGTACGGCTGCGCTGGCCCCCCACCAGCAGCGGCGTGCCCGTGCCGGCGTGGCGCGGATAACCATCCGCATAGCCACAGGCCACGACACCGATGCGCATCGCCTGGGGCGCCGTGAACGTCCCGCCGTAGCCCACCGTTTCACCCGCCTGCACTTGCTGCACGCCGATGAGGCGGCTGGTGAGCGACATCACCGGCCGCAAGCCCAGCGTCTGCGCGGACTGCATGCCCGGCATCGGTGATCCACCATACAGCATGATGCCGGGCCTCACCCAATCCGCATGCGTGACAGGAAAGCGCAGCAGTGCCGCCGAGTTGGCCAGGCTGCGCGGCATTTGCCCAGCCGGATCGAGTTGCGCAGCCACCCGCTCGAAGCACTCGAGCTGAGCGCCGATGCCGGCCTCGGCATCCGCCGTCGCAAAATGCGTCGCCAGTGTGATGCGGCCGACCTTCCCGGTCGCCTGCAGGCGCGCCAGGGCGGCCGCCGCTTCGGTGGGCGCGAAGCCCAAGCGGTTCATGCCGGTGTTGATCTTGAAGTAGACGTCCAGCCGCGCAGTCAGGGCGCTCTGTTCGATCATTGCCACCTGGTCTGCGCCGTGCACCACCAGGCTCAGGCCCAGCGCGGCTGCCGCCTGAGTTTCGGCGCCACTGAAGGCGCCTTCCAGGCGCAGGACGGGCTGCGTGAAGCCCGCCGCACGCAGGGCTGCAGCGGCCTCATGTTCGAGCAGGGCGTAGCCGTCGGCCACATCACGCACGGCATCGGCGCACGCCTGCATGCCATGACCATAAGCGTCGGCCTTGACCACCGCCCAGGCACGCGCGCCGCTGGCGCGCTGGCGCGCCAGCAAATAGTTGTGACGAAAAGCGCCCGGATCGATGCGGGCGAGAATTGGACGACTCAAGTGCTGCTCACGGATGGGGGTTGTCGGGGTTGCCGGATGCGCCGGCACTCTCCGCCATGCGTTGCGCTGTCTGGGCCAAATGGGCGACGGCAAATTCTGCGAATGTCGAATGCAGCCGGGCCCGGAAGCGATCGCTGGGCACCAGCACCGTCAGTGCCGAATACAGGCGCGGCTCCAGCGGAATGATCGCCAGCGAGCCGTCCTTGCGCTCGCGCGCCAGCGAGGCGTTCGACACGATGGAGAAACCGCTGCCCATCCGCACGAACTGCTTGATGACTGCCAGACTGCCCAGTTCAGCCACATGGTTCAGGGATTCGGGATTGACGCCACCATCGCGGAAGAAACCCTCGGCCAAAGCGCGGAACGCCGCGCCCGGATCGTGGTTCACGAAGGAATGAGCCTGCAACTGCTCAGCCGTGAGGGACTTCGCACCCGCCAGTTCATGGTCGGGGCTGACGATCGCCAGCAACTCGTCGCGGCAAGCAAGCGTGCACTCCAGCGACGGATGACTCACCTCGCGCTCGATGATGCCGACGTCCAGCTCATGCTCGACGACGCGGTTCTGCATCAGCTCGGAGTTGCCGACGAACACACGCGGCACCACGCGCGGATACTTCCCCTTGAACTTCTCCAGCAGGGTCGGCAGCCAGTAGGCGGCAATCGTGCGTGACACCCCGATGGTGATGGTGCCGCTGAGCTCATTGGCCAGCTCGCTGATGCGGGTCTCCATCTCGTCGGACAGGCCGAGGATGCGGTCCGCATAGTTGAAGACGATCTCGCCGGCCGGCGTCAGCGTGACCTTGCCGTGACCACGGTCCAGCAAGCGGGTGTTGAACTGCTCTTCCAGCTGCTTGATCTGGAAGGTCACCGCCGGCTGGGTCATGAAGAGCGTTTCGGCTGCCCGCGTGAAGGAGCCGAGCCGCGCCACCGCGTGAAACACCTGCAAACGACGATCTGCCATGCGAGCACCCGGTCAATAAACAATGCTTATATAGCAGCATTTGACCACCAACCGGGCTGCCTAGCTAGTCCTTGTCCCCCATCCGCGACGGCCGGTTGCGGTGCAGCAAGGCTTGCGCAGGAAATGTCACGCTCCCTGCATACGATCTGGTGGCGCACGAAGTGGGTTTCAGGTGCTGTGGTATAAACCCGGCTTCGCCAAGAACGCCCCCGTAGCGCACCCGATCACCCCCCATGGGCATTGGTTTCTACATCGTGATGGCGGCCCAGTTTTTTTCCGCACTGGCCGACAACGCGCTCCTCATCGCCGCCATCGCAATCCTTCAGCAGAACGGCGCTCCGGTTGAGCAGATTCCGCTGCTGAAGTTCTTCTTCACGGTCAGCTACGTGTTGCTAGCCGCCTATGTAGGCGCCTTTGCCGACTCCATGCCCAAATGGAAGGTGATGCTGATCAGCAACACCATCAAGATCTTCGGCTGCGCCACCATGTTCTTCGGCCTGCACCCGCTGGCGGCCTACGCCATCGTGGGCCTGGGAGCTGCGGCGTACTCACCGGCCAAGTACGGCATCCTCACCGAGCTGCTGCCACCGGCCAAACTGGTGGTGGCCAACGGCTGGATCGAGGGCCTCACCGTCGGCGCGATCATCCTCGGCACCCTGCTGGGCGGCGCGCTGGTGGCACCGCAATTCACCCAGTGGGTGCTGAGCTTCGACCTGCCGCTGATCGAGACCAGTCTGGATACCGGCAGCGAGATCACCATCGCCATCATCGCCGTGCTGTACATCATCGCGGCAGTGTTCAACATGTATGTGCCGGACACCGGCGTCGACCACAAGCCGCTGAAGAACAACCCGCTGTACCTGATCCACGAATTCAGCCACTGCGTGAAGCTGCTGTGGCGCGACAAGCTGGGACAGATCTCGCTGGCCGTCACCACCCTGTTCTGGGGTGCGGGTGCCACGCTGCAGTTCATCGTGCTGGACTGGGCCGAGCTCAACCTGGACCTGGGCCTGTCGCAAGCCACCAGCCTGCAGGGCGTGGTCGCTGTCGGCGTCGCCATCGGCTCGGTACTGGCCGCCAGCTTCATCACCCTGCGCCGTTCCGTCCGCGTCATCCCGCTGGGCATCGCCATGGGTCTGGTCATCAACATTATGGTGTTCGTCCACGACATCTATATCGCCATGGCCTTGATGGTCGTCGTCGGCGGCCTGGCTGGCTTCTTCGTGGTACCCATGAACGCCCTGCTGCAGCACCGCGGCCATGTATTGATGGGCGCCGGCCATTCCATCGCGGTACAGAACTTCAACGAGAATCTGAGCATCCTGGCGATGACGGGCCTTTACGCCCTGCTGTTGAAGTTCGGTCTGTCGGTGAATCTGGTCGTCGTGCTGTTCGGCCTCTTTGTCGCCAGCACCATGTATCTGGTCAAGCTACGCCATGCGGCCAACCAGCGCGAATACGACGCCGTATCGCAGCTGGAAGACCGCAGCGGCCACTGAACCAGCCTCTTCAAGACCCGCGGGTGGCACGCCGTTACCTCCCGCAAGACTTGAGATATGCCACGCAAACCTATGTTCCGAAAGATTTTCGGGGCTAGAATGCTGGGCATTCGCCCTCCATACTAGGGATCCGCTTGCCACTCACACTCGCTCCACGCCTCGGTCAGCTGGACCGGTTCGCGCCCCTGGGCGCGGTACTGGCGTGGGCGGCTGCCCTGGCGCTGACCGCATGGTTGGGGGCGCACTGGTACTGGCGCCTGGCCGCCCCGCCGGTGGAAATGGCCAGCCACACACCGCTGCTGGACCCGCTCGCCGCTGCGCAGGAGGTCGCCTCCCGGCACCTGTTCGGCAAGCCTGCACAGGACACGCAGGTGGCGGCTCCGGTCGCTGGCCTGTCCACACGCTTCAAGGTGCTGGGCCTGATGTCCCATAGCGCCGGCCGCGAACCGGGATTCGCCATCCTGCAGGAAAGTGGCCAGCCCCCTGTCTCTGCCGTGGAAGGCACCGAGTTCGCACCCGGCCTCAAAGTGCTGCGCGTGAATGCGGACTCCGTGGAAATCGGTGCAGGGAACGCGCGCGAAGTCCTGCGCTATACACCGGCCGTCAGCAATGTGACCACCGGCGGGCCGACCGGACTGGCACCGTCACCGGGTTCCGGGCCTCCTCCCCCACCAGACGCGCAGCGGATGATGGCGCCCGCCCGCCCGATGATGGTGGCACCGCCACAAACCCGGACGACACCCGCCGGCGCCGCACCGCCGCCGCCCGTAGCGAACCAGGCTCCTGCCGGCAACGGCGCGCCGCCAACGGACAGACAGAGCATCGACTGAGCGCCATGCGCCGGTCCGCTGCCACGAGACAAGATGATTCACATACTCCGCACCGTTGCCCTTTGCCTTGCTGCCCTGACCTGTCTGGGCAGCGCACCAGCGCGTGCACAACAACTTCCGCCGGGCGCGAGCGTCGACGGCGACAAGGTCTCGCTGAACTTCGCCGGCGCCGACATCGAGGCCGTGATCCGTGCCATCGGACAGATCTCCGGCAAGAACTTCATCGTCGACCCGCGCGTGAAGGGCACGCTCAACATCGTGACCAGCCGCCCGGTCCCGCCGGCGCTGACCTACAACATCCTGCTGTCGGCACTCCGGCTGCAGGGCTTCACCGCCATCGAATCGAACGGCGTCACCAAGATCCTTCCGGAGGCAGACGCCAAGCTGCACGCGGTGCCCGTCAGCAAGGACACCCCGGTACTGAGCGGCGATCGCATCATTACCCAGGTGTTCCAGATCAGGCATGAATCCGCGCAGCAACTGTTGCAGGTGGTGCGTCCGCTGGTAGCGCCCAACAACACGGTAACGGTCTATCCGGGCAACAACACCCTGGTGGTGACCGACTACGCCGAAAACGTGGCACGCATCTCCCGCATCATCGAGTCCATCGACGTGCCGGGTGCCGACGCGCAAGTGATCCCGGTGCGCAACGCCTCTGCTGTGGACCTCGCGAACCTGCTGGTCCGGGTGTTCCCCGACAGCAGCGGCGCCAACGCGGATCCGAGCCAGCGCGTGATCATCATGGCCGAGCCGCGGAGCAATTCATTGCTGGTGCGCTCCGACAACCGTTCACGCGTACAGGCCGTGCGCAGCATGGCCGCCCAGCTCGATCAGCCCGGCGCATCCACCGGGACGGTACGTGTGGTGTACCTGAAGAATGCCGAAGCCGTGAAGGTCGCCGAGACCTTGCGAGCTGTCCTTGGCGGTGGCGAAAGCGGGGGCGGCGCGCAGCAACGCAGCACCAGCACGCCGTTCAGTCCGACAGCCAGTGCCAGCAGCATGCAAGCAGGGCAACAGCCTGGCAGCCAGACCCAGAACCAGGCCCCCGGATCCACAACGATTGCGGTCGCCGGCGCCATCGTACAGGCCGACGCAACCAACAATGCACTCATCATCACTGCACCGGAAGCCATCTACAACAGCATCCGCGCGGTGATCGACCAGCTCGACCGACGTCGCGCCCAGGTGTATGTCGAGGCGCTGATTGCCGAAGTGAACTCGGAGCGGGCGGCCGAAGTCGGCATCCAGTGGCAGACGGGCGTGCCCACGGACGGTACGACGACGGCATTCGGGGGGACCAATTTCGGTGGCGCCGGACAGAACATCGTCGGCATCGCCACCAACCCGACTACTGCCGGCAAGGGGCTCAACTTCATGGTCGGCAGTGGCCCGGTGACCATTCCCGGCATCGGCACCGTGCTCAACCTCAACGTACTGGCACGCTTCCTGGAGTCCGAAACCAAGGCCAACATCCTGTCGACGCCCAGCCTGGTCACGCTGGACAACGAAGAGGCCAAGATCATCGTCGGCCGCAACCTGCCCTTCCTGACCGGGCAGTACGCGAACACCGGCGGCGGCACGACACCCGCCAACCCCTTCCAGACCATCGAGCGTCGCGACGTCGGCCTGACCCTGCGCATCAAGCCGCAGATCTCCGAAGGCGGCACCATCCGCATGCAGATCTTCCAGGAAGCGTCCACGGTGCTGCAGAACACCGCCGCCGGCCCGGTCACCAGCAAGCGCTCCCTGGAGTCGATGGTGCTGGCCGACGACGGCGCGATCGTCGCACTGGGCGGCCTGGTGGAAGATACCTACGAAGGCGGCATCGAGAAGGTTCCGCTACTGGGCGACATTCCCGGCCTGGGGATGCTCTTCAGCTACGACAACCGCAAGCGCAGCAAGACCAACCTGCTGATTTTCCTGCGCCCGCGCATCCTGCGCGATGCGGACTCCAGCGGCTCGCTCGCCCATGAGCGCTACGACTACATCGTCGGCAAGCAGCGCACCGCCGACAACCCCGATCGCCTGATGCGCGGCGAAGGTGCCGTTCCGGAACTGCCCCCGCTGAAACCGCCGGTGCAGCCGGGCAGCCAGCCTGTGGCCCCGCCCCAGCCCGCCAGCCAGCCGCAACCGCTGCAATGAGCGAACTGAAGCTGCCTTACGCCTTCGCACGCACCCACGGCGTGCTGATCGCTGCGAGCAGTGATCAGCACATCGAGCTAGTGGCGCGTGACGATGTGCAGCCCACTGCGCTGGCCGAACTGCGCCGCAACCTGGGACTGCCGCTCCGCCTCACACGCGTGCCGCGGCCGGCCTTCGAAGCACGCCTGTCCGAGCAGTACGGTCAGGGCGACGGCGATGCCGCGGCCGTCGTCGACGACGTCGGTGCAGACATCGACCTGTCCCAGTTGATGCAGGAGATCCCAGTCGTCGAGGACCTGCTGGAAGCTGAAGACGACGCGCCCATCATCCGCATGATCAACGCCCTGCTGCAGCAGGCGCTGCGGGAGCGGGCCTCCGACATCCACATCGAGCCCTACGAGCGCAATTCCGTAGTGCGCTTCAGGCGCGATGGCACCCTGCAGGACATTGCCCGCCCACACCGCGCGTTGCACGCGGCGATCGCCTCCCGCATCAAGGTGATGGCCAGTCTGGACATCGCCGAGAAGCGCCTGCCGCAGGATGGACGCATCGCGCTACGCTTGGCAGGCCGCGCCATCGACGTCCGAGTGTCGACCGTGCCCACCGCGCACGGCGAACGCATCGTGCTGCGCCTGCTCGACAAATCCGCCGGCCAGATCGGGCTGGATTCGATCGGCATGGCCACCGACACGCAGGCAAGCTTCCGTGCCTTGCTGGCACAGCCGCACGGCATCGTGCTGGTGACCGGCCCTACCGGTTCCGGCAAGTCGACCACCCTGTACGCCGCGCTGCGCGAGATGATCGGGCCGGAGCGCAACATCGTCACGGTGGAAGACCCCGTGGAGTACGAGTTGCCGGGTGTCGGCCAGATCCAGGTCAATCCCCGCATCGAGCTGAACTTCGCCCGGGCGTTGCGCGCGATCCTGCGTCAGGACCCGGATGTCATCATGATCGGTGAAATCCGCGACCTGGAAACCGCGCAGATCGCCGTACAGGCGAGCCTCACCGGCCACCTCGTGCTGGCCACCCTGCACACCAACGACGCTGCCTCCGCCGTCACCCGACTGATCGACATGGGCGTCGAGCCCTTCCTGCTTGCATCCACCCTGCGCGGCGCGATGGCCCAGCGTCTGGTGCGCAAGCTGTGCGCGCAATGCCGGACGGTCCGCGCGGCCAACGAGGCCGATCGCACAGCGCTCGGCGGCGACGCACCGACGCGACTCTGGCAGGCCGTTGGCTGTCCGGCCTGCAACCGTAGCGGCTACGCTGGCCGAACCGGCATCTATGAGCTGCTGACCGTCGATGCGGACATCGCCCGGTTGATCCACGACAACGCGCCCGAGGCGCAGATCCGCGACCTGGGCCGCCAACGCGGGTTACGCCTGCTGCGCGAGGACGGTACGCGCCTGCTCGCGGACGGCATCACCACGGGCGAAGAACTGTTGCGCGTCACGCGCGACTGAGCCGTAGCAACAGGGCGAAGACATGGGCGCTTTCCGCTATCGCGCGCTGGATGCTGGTGGTGTTGAACGCAGCGGCCTCATCGACGCGGACTCCAATCGCCATGCGCGTAGCCAGCTGCGCGAGCGTGGCCTGTTCCCGGTAGATATCGAAGCAGCCGCGGGCACCACCAGCGCGGCGCGTCGCCACCTGTCCACCGCGGAGCTGTGTCTGATGACGCGGCAGTTCGGTGCCCTGCTGGGTTCCGGCCTGACCGTCGAGCAGGCCCTGGCAGCGCTTGCCGACCAGGCCGAACGTCCCGGCACCCGCCAGATCCTTGCCGGTGTGCGCGGCGAAGTCGTGGCGGGTCACTCCTTGCGCAGCGCGCTGGAGCGCTATGGCCGCGTGTTTCCCCCGGTCTATCTGGCCTCCGTGGCTGCCGGCGAAAAATCCGGCCAGCTCGCCGAAGTGGTCAGCCAGCTCGCCGATTACCTGGAAGCGCAGGACGGCTTGCGACGCAAGACACTGCAATCCCTGCTCTACCCGGCCATCGTATTCGTCATCGCCGTGCTGGTGGTGGTCGGGCTGATGACTTACGTAGTGCCGCAGATCGTGGAAGTGTTCCGCCAAGGCAAGCAGGCGCTGCCATTGCTTACCCGCATCATGATCTTTGCCAGTGACATGCTGCGGCAATGGGGCTGGGTCTTCGTACTTGTGCTGGTCGGTGGCGGCATCGCCTTCAAGCAAGCCCTGCGTGACGACACCATCCGTCGCCGATGGGACACCTGGCTACTGGGCCTGCCACTGCTTGGCCGCCATCTTCGCGCCATCGACACGGCACGCTTCTCCGGCACGCTTGCCATCCTCGTCGGCAGCGGTGTGCCGCTACTGGCCGCCCTGGATGCCGGGAGACAGGTGATCGCCCGCCTGCCGATGCGTCAGGCTGTGGCACTTGCCGCAGACCGCGTACGCGAAGGCGTGTCATTGTCCACCGCACTGCGGCAGACGCAGGCTTTTCCGCCCCTGCTCACTCACATGATCGCGAGCGGCGAAGCCACCGGCGAACTCGAAACAATGCTCGTGCGCACGGCACGCCTGCAGCAGAACGAAGTGGAACAACGCACGGCCACGCTCACCACCTTGCTGGAGCCTCTGCTCCTGGTGGCAATGGGCGGCACCGTGCTGCTGATCGTGCTGGCCGTCATGCAGCCGATCATCGAAGTGAACACGCTGCTCAAATGAATCTCGCACAGCGTGGCACTCCGCTTCGTCGGTCCAGTCAAACGGAACCATCACAACAATCAATCGACGAGATTCAGGAGACCATTCATGCAGACCCGCAACAAGCCATCTTTCCGATCACCCTCCCGACGCCACATGGCCGGCCTGACCCTGGTCGAGATCATGGTGGTGATCGTGATCCTCGGCATCCTCGCCGCGCTGATCGTCCCCAACGTGGTGGACAAGCCGGACCAGGCACGCATCGCCGCTGCCAGACAGGACATTGCCTCCCTTGGCGAAGCCTTGCGGCTGTACAAGGTGGACAACCGCCAGTATCCGACCACCCAGCAGGGCCTCAATGCACTCATCACCAAACCCACCGTGCCGCCGCTGCCCACGACCTACCCGAACACCGGATACGTGCTGAAGCTGCCGAACGACCCCTGGGGCAAGCCCTATATGTACCTGTCGCCGGGCAAGTTCGGCGAATACGACGCCTGGAGCTATGGTGCGGACGGCGAGCCGGGTGGCGAGGGCAACGACGCCGACATCGGGTCCTGGATGAACTGAGCACAACCGGGGCCACAGCCCCCCGGTGGCCAGCCCCGCCGTGCAGCGGGGCTGGCTTCACCCTGGTCGAGGTGCTGGTGGTGATCGTCATCCTCGGCATCTTCGCCACGCTGACCACGCTCAGCATCGGCGCCGTGTTCGATCGCGACGCCCAGCACGAAACCCAGCGCCTGCGAAAGGTGCTGGAACTCGCCGGCGAGCGCGCCAGCATCCAGGGTAAGCCGCTGCGCGTGGAGTTCCTGCCACACGGCTATCGCTTCAGCACCTTCGACACCAACAACGAATGGCGCCTGCTGTTCGCGCCCGCTGAGTTTGCAGAACACAGCTGGCCGGAAGGAATGGTGCTGCAGCGTCTCGAAATCGGCGGTCAAGCCGTGGCAGCCCCCTATGTCCTGCAGTTCGGCAGCGAGCCACCGGAATTCCGCCTGCGCCTGCGCCAGGATGAGCAGCTGGTCGAACTGGCCGGCAGCATCACCGGCAGCGTCGACATCCGCCCCGCCGCAACCAGCGTGACGGCCGGACAATGAAACGCACGGCCCTCCACGGACTGAGCCTGGTGGAGTGCCTGGTGGCCCTGGCAATCCTGGCCATCGCCATCACGGCGGCGTACCGGTCCATCGCGGTCGCCGGCAGCCAGTCACAGGAATTGCGCGAACGCCTGCTGGCTGAGTGGGTGGCACAGGACCGCCTGGCCGAGCACCGCGCGCTGGAGCACTGGTTCGATCCAGTGGTGAATGAAGGCGAGGTGGAACAGGGCGGCATCCGTTTCCGCTACCGCGAGGAGTTCCGCACGACGGCTTATGCACCGAACAACCTGCGCCAGGTGAACGTGCAGGTCTTCCGCGCCGGCTCGGACCACGCGCTGGCGCGGATGACCGGGATGATCACGCGATGAACCGGCGCTCCGTCTTCTACGGGCAGCGTGGCCTCACCCTGGTGGAGCTGCTGGTCGCCATCGTCATCCTCGGCGTTCTGGGCCTCATGTCCTATCGTGCCGTGGACCACGCCGCCACCAGCCGCGAACGTCTGGAGGCCGAGTACGCAGACTGGCGACAGCTGGCCCGCGCCTTCGCCCGCATGGAAGGCGATCTGCAGCAGATGGCTTCACGCGGCAGCACTCCGGACAGTACCCCGGCCCTGCGAGTCATCGCATTGCCCGGCGGGGGAAGCGTGCTGGTCTTCTGGCGCCAGGAGCCACAACAAGGGGCGCGACTCACCGGGCTGTCTTTCGACGGGCAACGCATCGAACTGCTGCGCTGGCCCACCGGCTCGAACGAGGACACACCGCTGCGCGACACGCTGCTGAACAACGTGCGCAGCGTGGACTGGTCATTCGCTGCAGGCGCCCCGCTGGCATGGGCGCGCACCTGGCCCGCGGCCGGCAGCAATCCTGGCTCCCTGCCCAACGGTGTGCGCGTCGAAGTGGACTCGCAGCGTCATGGAAAGATCAGCCGTGTCTTCACGCTACGCTGATCGCCTGCGCACCGGCTGGCAACGAGGCGCGGCGGTGGTCATGGCCATGCTGACCACGGCGCTGATCGCGGGCGTGGCCACTGCCGTCCTCGCCGACTATGGCCACGCCGTGCGTCACCTCTCCGGCCGCCACGACCAGGCCCAGGCACGCTGGCTGGCGCTCGGCGGTATGGATGCAGCCCGCTGGGCGATCTACGAAGACCAGCGCATCGCCAACACGCAGAAGACCGACCACATCGGCGAACAATGGGCCATCAAGGTCCCGCCACAACCGTACGAGGAAGGCGAGGTCGCTGGCCAGATCATCGACCAGTCGGGGCGCTTCAATCTCAATTCGCTCGTCATCAACGGCGTAGTGAACCCGCAGCAGGTCACCATCTTCGAACGCCTGCTCGTGTTGCTCGGCATTTCCTCCAGTCAGGCTCGCCAGCTTGGTGTTGCACTGGTCGACTGGATGGATAGCGACGACATCCCGCTGGGTCGCGATGACACCGAGAGCAACTGGTACCGCAGCCACCCCGGCCGCGCCGTGCCGCCCCAGGCCAGCCTGCTCGCGGTGGAGGAGCTGCGCAAGGTCCGCGGCTTCGAAGATCCGGCACTCCTTGCCCGCCTTCGCGATCATGTCAGCGCGGTGCCCGCCTCGGGCCTCGCCATCAACATCAATCTCGCGACACCCGAAGTGATCGCTGCATCCATCGGCATACAGACGCCCAACCCGCGGCTCGCGGGCCTGCGCAGCAACACTGTTCACGAAAGCGTCGCCGACTTCGTCGCCCGCCTGCCGACCGGAACCCAGTACCATACGCAAAACCTCGACGTACGCAGCGAGTTCTTCCTGGTCATCGGCACCGGCAGTTGGGGCGAAGCCACCGTACGGATGGAAGGCCTGCTGCAGCGACAGCCCAACCGTCGCCCCGCCATCCTGTGGTATCGCAGCCTCTAGCCGACGCGCACGATCATCGCCGCACAGTCAGATCGCATTCCATGACGACCCTTCGTGTCCTCCTCTCCGAACACTGGCCCGACGAAGCCACCGCAGACTGGGTGCTGCTCGGCGATGACGGGCGGATCGCAGGCAGCGGCCGCGCCGAACCGCGTGACTGGCCGGCAGCGACCCGCACCGAAGCGATACTGCTTGGCCCGCAGACAGCCTGGCACACCGCTCGCGTCCCACGCGCCGGCCTGCGCGAACAGCAGCGCGCATTGCCATTCGCGCTCGAGGAACAACTCCTGCGCGAACCCGACAGCCAGCACTTCACGGCTACCGACCGCGGCGTCGAGCAATGGGCTGTACTGGTTCTCGCCCGCGAGCGCATCCGTCGCATCACGGCCCAGTTTGTCGCCATCAATCGTCCGCTGGATGCGCTGTGGAGTGGCCTGCAATGTGTTCCGTTGGAGCCCGGCAGCTGGTCGCTCGCCCTGCATGGCGACGACCTGAGTCTTCGCACGGGTGCCCATGCAGCGCTGGCAGATCACCACGACGGCAACCTGCCCTGGCTGCTTGAAGCGGCCTGCCACAGCGCGCGCAGCGACGGCACGCTGCCCAGCCAGATCCTCGTTTTCGCCGAACACATGCCCTACCTGCCCACCTGGAGCGATGCGCTTGGCGTCCCGCTTACCGCGGCCGACACCTGGCAGTGGCACGCAGTGCCTGCAGACGCTGCCAATCTGCTGCACGGCGAGTTCGCACCCGCCCATCGTCGCCACGCCTGGCTCAGGCACCTCAAGCCAGCTGCTGCACTTGCTGCAGCGGTCATCGTCGGCCATCTCGCGCTGACCGTACTGGACGTATGGATACGTCGTGCGGAACTGGGCAGCCTGCGCCGCGACATGCAGCAGCTGATGCTCCGCCAGTTGCCGAACACCCCCATCCTCGATCCGCAGGCCCAGCTACGTCAGGAGCTGGACATCCAGCGCAATCGTCGCGGTCTTCTCAGTGATGCCGACGTTCTGTCCCTGCTCGCCGACCTGGCCATCGCGCTGGGTAACGATGCCCAGGGCGTATTGCAATCGGCGCGTGCGGAACGCGGCGTCCTGTCCATCACACTGCCAGCGGGCCGGCTGGATACGACGACCCTGCGCACACGTCTTGCCACGCGCGGCATCGTCGCGACGCCCGTGGACGGCAGCCAGGGCGTCTTCCGCCTCAACCGGGGATGAACATGACCGCCATGAACAGTCCCCAGGCACTCACCAGCGCCATCACCTGGTGGCAACAGCGCGCAGCACGCGAGCGACTCCTCATTTCTGGTGCGCTGGTACTCCTCGTCATCGGTCTGCTGTGGACACTGCACAGCTGGAGCCAGCGCGAGGCACGCCGGCTTGACCGCAGCCTTCCGCTCGCACAGGCACAACTGCGCAGCATGCAGGACGACGCGGCAGAGCTCGATCGTCTGCGCGCCCAGCCCGAACAGACGCGTAGCGAAGCAGCCACCTGGGTCCCGGTGCTTGAAGACGCCGCACGGCGCCATGGTTTGGTGCTGGAGCTGCGCGGCGACATGGGCAGCATTGCCGTCAGCGGCCAGGGGCAGTCCTTCGATGCCTTCTCGCGCTGGCTGGGTGACGCCCAGCGCGAACTGGGCCTGCGCGTATTCAGTCTGGAGCTGACGCGTGAGGCAGCAGGTGTGCGCATCGATGCCCGCCTCACCCCGCAAGGCTGAACATCGCCCGCATGCTGCGCAAAGTCGTCTTCACCCTTGCGCTTGCGCTCCTGTTCGTCATGCTGCTGGCGCCGGCATCGGTCTGGGATGCGCGCCTGCGCAAGGCCACCGGCGGCAGCCTGGCCCTGCTCGATACCCAGGGCAGCGCGTGGAACGGTGACGCCCGCCTGGCCGTGCTTGACCCCGCCAACGGGCGCTGGCGCCCGGTTACCCGCCTGTCATGGTCCTTCGAACCACGACGTCTGCTCTCCGCGGAATTCCTGTGGCGCTTCAGCGTTGCAGATGGCGCGCCTTTCAGCCTCGCGGCCACGCCGGGCGGGGTCCGCGCGGAGGGTGTCAGCCTGCAGGTTCCGGCCCGCTTCGCGCTGGAGCGCATTCCCCACATGTTCGGCCGCGCGGGCTGGCGGGGCGATCTCAGCATCCAGATTCCCGGCCTGCTGTGCAGCTGGCGCGGCCGCTGCGATGGCAAGGCGCAGGCCACCTGGCGTGGCGCAGCTGCAGATCTTTTCCAGGGGCGCGCGCTCGGCGACTACCAGTTGCTCGCCAACGCCAGCGATGGCTCCGTAAGCCTTGCACTGCAGACGATCTCGGGTGACGTCCGCCTGAGCGGCACCGGCGAACTCGATCCCCAGGGGCGGCTGCGCGCAAGCGGCGTCGTGGAGGGCGACCCGGCCTTCGTCGGACGGCTGCCGAACATCGCGGGCCAGTGGGTCACGCAGGAAAGTCCGGCGCGCTTCCGCTTCAACGTCAGTTACTGAGCATCCACCGCGGCACCATGGACGCTTGGTCTTTGTCACGACCATCCGCTACCATGCGCGCCGTCCAGGCCGACTGCCGGACATTTGCATTGAACCTGGCTGCCTCCTGCGGGCAGCGAAGCACAAGAACATCCCGCCGGCTCCGTATCGGGGCCCGACGGGACGCTGCGGGGAGAGACAGATGTTGCGGCAAGACACGACGGCACTCGCGCGTGCCGGAGAAGCACTGAACGAGCACGCAGGAATCGCCCCGGCCACGGCGCTGGACTACTGGCAACAGAAGCTGGCCGGAGCCCCCGGCCTGCTGCAGCTTCCCACGGATTTCCCGCGCCCCGCCCGGCAGGCACCCGAGCGCGCCACCCATCACTTTGCGTTCGGCCAGGCGCTGGCCAGCGCGCTGCGCGGAGACAGCGCCCCTCTCACGCTGCTCGCGAACCTTGTTGCCGGGCTGTCCATCCTGCTGTCGCGCTACAGCGCCAGCGATGATCTGTGCATTGCATGCAGGGCAGACAGCCTCGCCGGACTCACCCTGCCGATCAGGCTGGCGGGCCCCGGCACAAGCTACGCGAATCTCGTTGCACACACCCGCAACGGCCTCGCCGATGCGGCCACCCATGCCGGCGGCAGCATCGAGCAACTGGTGCACGATCTGGCAGTCCCGCTGACGGACAGTCACGCGCCGCTGGCGCAGGTCGGCCTCAGCCTGTGCCCCGCCGGTATGGCACCAGCACATGAGGGCGACAGGCTGGACCTGCATCTCGTGATAGCCGATGACGCCGGACTCACCACCGAGCTGCGCTACGACCCGGCGCTGTTCCGGGCAAGCACTGCAGCACGCATGGCTGGACATCTGCAGCAGCTATTGCAAGCAGCCCTGCAGGATCCCGACCAGCATCCGGCCCGCCTGCCGATGCTGACGACAGATGAGTACCGCCAGATCGTAGTGGACTGGAATGCGACGAAAGCACCGCTTCCCGTCCAGTGCGTGCATGACATCGTCGAGGAGCACGCACGCAAGGCGCCGCATGCCCCCGCAGTCGTGATCGGCACACAGGCACTGAGCTACGGCGAGTTGAACGCGCGCGCCAACAAACTCGCGCGCTACCTCCGCGATCACGGCGTAGGCCCGGATGTACTGGTCGGCGTATCAGTCAGCCGCTCGCTGGACATGATCGTCGGCATGCTGGGCATCCTCAAGGCTGGTGGCGCCTATCTGCCACTGGACCCAAGCTACCCGGCGGACCGACTCGCCTACATGGTGGAGGACGCACGCCCTGCCTTGACGCTCACGCAGGAAGCCCTGTTGCCGAAACTGCCGGCAATGGACGCGCCGGCCGTCTGCCTTGACCGCGACTGGCACGCCATCGCCGGCTACAGCGACGCAGCACCCGACCCGACCGCCGGACTGCGCAACCTTGCGTATGTCATCTACACCTCCGGCTCCACCGGCCGCCCCAAAGGCGTTGCACTGGAGCACATCGGCCTGACCAACCTGTGCCATACGCAGGCCGACGCATTCGAAGTCACGGCGGACAGCCAGGTGCTGCAGTTTGCCTCGATCAGCTTCGATGCTGCAGTGTCGGAAACCTTCGTCACCCTGAGTCGCGGCGCCTGCCTGCATCTGATCCGGCAGGAGTCACTGCGCTCCTCGCAGGAGATCCTCAAGGTGCTCGATCAATCCGCCATCACGGTGGTGACCCTGCCACCCTCGCTGCTATCAGTGCTGCCTGCGCATCCCTTGCCGGCTCTCAGGACGCTCGTGCTGGCAGGAGAAGCGTGGCCACCGGAACTCGCCCGTCTGTGGGCCCCGGGTCGCCGCATGCTGAATGCGTATGGACCGACCGAGGGAACGGTCTGCGCGACCTGGGCCCTGATAACCGAGGACGTCGCACACAACGTGCCGATCGGTCGCCCGTTGCCGAACGTCACCGTGTACATCCTGGACGAGCATCACCAACCCGTGCCCGTGGGCGTACCGGGTGAGCTCTACATCGGCGGCATCGGGCTGGCACGCGGTTACCTGAATCGTCCGGAACTCACGGCCGAACGTTTCGTCCCGCACCCCTTCTCCGGCAACAGCGGAGAGAGGCTCTACCGCAGTGGCGACAAGGCGCGCTACCTCCCGGACGGCAACATCGAGTTCCTTGGCCGTATCGACAACCAGGTCAAGCTGCGGGGATACCGGATCGAACTTGGCGAGATCGAGGCCGCGCTCACTGCTCACCCGTCCATCCACGATGCTGCCGTCATGGTTCGTGAGGACCACCCGGGCGAGCGCCGACTGGTGGCATACGTGATCAGCGACCAGCCCCTGGAAGGAAAGCAGCTTCGCGCGCACCTCCGCCAGAGCCTGCCTGACTACATGCTGCCGCAGCACTATGTGCAACTTGCGGCATTGCCGCTTAGCCCGAACGGCAAGGTGGACCGTCGCAGTCTCCCCCCCCCGTTGCCTGCGGCCTGATTTGTTTGCGACTGCCGGAGCATGCTTCGTGGCGGCCCGACTCGTTTATTACGGTCGTTCGCGCAAACTGCGAAATACAGCTACCCGAAAGGGCAAACCCTCCGTTTGTCTGCGAATCAAAAATGCCACACAGACAAAATTGCCTGCATACAAAAATTTGAGATAAGCTTATATGGCTTTGTTATGCAATTTAACTAACAAAGTATAGAAGAAACAAAAAATACCCATAAAAATCAATCAATTGCGCCTCGCTAGGTTGGCGCAAAACAATAAAAACAACAATAACAACGGAGGCGCCATGAATAACGCTGAAAATAACAGCGATCTCTGTGACGTCGTAGAAAAAGAAAAAAAGAACACGGATACGCCTGACCATCTGGTGGTCGGCGCGAGGTCATCTTCCGTAGTCGAATCGCTGCGCAGCATCTGGCAGGAATTGCTGCATGTATCGGCTATCGACGACACCGATGACTTCTTCGACCTGGGGGGGGATTCCCTTGGAGCCATCAGGATGCTCGAACGGATCGGTCGTGAATTCGGTGAGGATCTGCTTGAACCGGACATCATCTACACCGCCAGCCGGTTCGGTGATCTCGCCGCAGCCATCACCGCAGCGCTCGATCAGCGCGAGCCCTGAAAACTTGAACACCTGTAGCGCCTGAGCCTTGTGTAGCACAGGGGTGGCTTCAACCACCCCACCTGAAACACCGCTGCCCTGATGCCGCCAGCCGGTCTCGAGTGCAGAGGCGCATGTCATTGGCTGCAACCCGGGCCATGACCTGCTGGTAGCGCCGGCGACGCCGAAGGCCCGCCGAGTTAGACGAAACAACCCAACACAGCATTACCGCGACTCTGGATTGCGGTGGACCGCTGTCGGCCGCAAGCAGCGGCTAACGCGGACAGCCATCGGGTCCGTTCAGACGAGGAATGAGCCATGCTCCTGATCAGTAAAGCTTTCGAGAACTACGCCGAACGTCCCTTCCTGGATCTCGGCACTACGCGCAGCAGCTTTGCCGAGATCGGCGAGACAGCAAACCGCATCGCCAAGCATCTCAGCGAGATTCCCGATGCGCCCTTCGTGGTGGTGGACTGTGCGGATGTCCAGCGTTATGTCGCCGTCTTCTGCGCCTGCGTGATCGCCGATAGAACCGTCGTGCCGTTCAGCACGCTGAAGCTGTCTTTCGAAGACCTGTCCGAAGCCCTTCCCGGCTTCGTCTTCATCGACGACAAGGGCGACCTCTCCACGCACCAGGGCACAGGGCAGGCCCAACGCAAGAGCGGCGACGTGTACTGCCTGTTCACCTCCGGCACTACCGGCAAGCCCAAGGGCATCCTCGTTTCACGCGACAACCTGGAAGCCTATGTCGAGGGCATTTCCGGATTCATCCCCGAGTACACGCAGGCGACGAGCATCTCAGCGGTGTTCTCGCCGCTGTTCGATCTCTTCTATCACGACCTGCTGCTTGCCATGACCTACGGCGCGACACTACAGGTGCCATCGCCACGCGAACGCATGCTGATGGCGGAGTTCGTGCAGTCGCGCAAGATCGATCTCTGGTTCTCCACACCGACGCTCGCAGCGAACATCCTGGCGGCGCGTGCGCGCATGCCTGCGGCGGCCGAGAAACCGGTATCCATCCCGGTCTCACTGTTCTGTGGCGAGCGCCTGGGTGCTGGCCTGGCGATCGACTGGCACGGTCTGGGCAAGGGCGAGATCATCAACGTGTACGGTCCTACCGAGACCACCATCGCGTGCACCGGCGAACGCCTTGACCTTGACGGTCTTGAGCCGACCTCGGACGTGTCCATCGGCAAACCCTTCGGCGGCAATCGCGGTGAGATTTCGCCGCACGGCACGCTGCTCATCCGCGGTCCGCAGGTCGCACGCTACCTGCACAGCACGGAAGTCGAGTTCTTCGACACCAAGGATCTCGTGTCCGAACAGGACGGCAGGTATTTCTTCCATGGTCGGGCCGACGGACAACTCAAGATCAAGGGCATGCGCATCGAGAAGGAAGAGCTCGAACGCGTTGCCTGTGCCGTGCCCGGCGTGAAGTACGCCAAGATCCAGACCATCCTGCAGGACGGTCTCGTCAGTGGCTTCAATGTGATCGTGGTGGGTGACGCACCCGCCCGCAACATCACCGAAGCCTACAAGCAACGTTATGGCGCCGCGCTTATGCCGAGCGGCGTCGAATTCGTCGAAGAGTTTGCGACAGGTACCTCGGGCAAGGCCCGGGTTTGAGGAGGAGTCCCATCATGCTGAAGGATCGTATCGTCTCGGAACTGCTGGCCCATCGTGAGTCGGGCGTCATCAAGGTCGACAACGACTATGAACTGGACTCGCTCGCCAAACTGGAGGTCATTGCCTTCCTGGAAGGCCTGAAGCCCGGGCTGCTGGACAAGTGCTTCAACGAAGTCGCCGACGCGAGCACGCTCGACGCGATCATCGTGGTCTTCGAGGCCTACGAGCCGGCGGGCGCCATCGCCTGATGTCGATGCAGCGGCTTCCCCGTATCCGCATCGACGCCTATCGCCGTCACAGTTTCCGTGAGCAACGCCCCGCCCCCACGGTGATGCCGTGGCTGGACAGCTATTACCAGGGAATGCTGGCGCCATATGGCATCCCGACCGATCCGGTCCAGATGTCCATGGGGCGGAACAACAGCTTCCTGGCAATGGCGAGCCACGTCCTCCAGGAACTGCATGACGATTGCCCGCTGACGGACACCGGCTTGCTGCTCATGGCGCACCAGACGCTGGATACGTTTCATCCCTTCCAGTCGACCACCACCCTGCTCTGTCGCGCATTCGGCATCGATGCACCCGCCGTTGCCCTGACCGAACAGGAGCGGAGCACACCGTGCATCGGCCTGACCATCCTGCTTGCAGCCTTGCGCCAGACGGACTTCAAGGGTGCCGGCCTGTTGCTGGTACTCGACCAGGCCACACAGCCGTATCGCGGTGACTGGCACCCGCAGGAGAGCATCGACAATGCGTTGGTCCTGCGCCTGAGGGCTGCCGGAGACGATGCGGGTACAACGCTGGATGGCCGTCGCTTCTGGCGTGAGTCAGGGAACGCCGATCCCGCGTGGATCTCCCAGTGCATCTATGCCTGGCTGGATAGCGCGCGCGTCGAGATGTCCGCCGTCGATGTGGTGGCAGACCCCGCGTTCGCGGCGGGCCTTGTGGCTGAAATGCCCGGCGTGCGCGTGCATGAATCGCAGTCTTGCTATATGTCCAGCGCAGATCTCATGTCGGTGCTCGACAGACTGGAGGACGGTGCGAAGAACGTCTTGCTGACGCACCTCACCCGCGACGGACATCTCTACCTGTTCCTGTTCCGCCAGGGGACGCAATGCTCTATCTGAACAAAGTTGCCAGCTACCTGCCGCCAGGTCGTGGCCAGGTCATGGAAATGGCCGGGGGCCTCCACCTGACGCCGGCCACGGCGACGCTCTACCAGAAGGTGTACGGACTCGACACCATCGCACTGGCCGAAGGCGAGACGCTGCGCGACCTGCTGGATCAGGCGCTGACACGCATCCTCCCCGTAGAGGATGCAGACCGGAAGCGCATCAAGTACATATTCCACTGCCATGCCGCACCTTGTGTGTGCCCTGCCGGCGCCGAACTCGTCAGCGCGCTGCAACGCAAGCACGGGTTGCAGCACGCCGTGGCGGTCGGGCTCGCGCAGGATCAGTGCGCGACGCCACTGACAGCCTTGCGCCTGGCAGAAGTACTGCTGGCAGACGAGAGCGATGACGCGCAGGTCCTCCTGCTTACCGGTGAAATCTCCTTCCAGGAGCGACTGCGCGTGATCCCCAACACCACCATCATCGGCGATGCGTCAGCCGCCTGCCTGGTGGGAAAGCGCGGCGACCACAATGCTGTCCTGACGCTCGCGCAACGGAAGTTCGAACATGCCGCCGTGCAGCCGACCACGCCCGGCATACCGGTGCCCGCCACCAGTTACGGCGAGGACCTGATCCACGTGATCCGCGATGCGCTCGATGCGGTGTCGATGAAGATCGAGGACCTCTCCCTGATCCTAGTGCACAACGTTAACGCCATCTCGTGGAAGTTCTTCGCACGCAACTTCCCCTGCTCGCCCGAACTGCTCTTCCTGGACAACATCCCGAAGGCAGGCCATTGCTTCACATCGGACCCCTTCATCAACTACTGCGACGCAGTGCAGACCGGACGGCTCAAGCCGGGCGACCATTTCATGATGGTGTCGGTAGGCACCACGTCCACGTTTGCGGCCGTCGTGCTGCGCCACTGAATCCCGGACTGCCCGCATGCGCTCCGTTCATCTGACCGAGGCTCACCATCAGTTCCGCGCGCAGGTCCGCGGCTTCCTCGATGAGCACATGCTGCCCTTCGCCGAGGCATGGGAGCTTGAGCGCGGCATGCCTCGACGTGCCTGGAAGCAGTTCGGCGACCACGGCCTGCTTGGCCTCGCGCACGCCACAGAGCATGGTGGCAGCGCACGAGACATCTTCCACTCGATCGTCTTTCTGGAAGAGCTCGGTCGCACAGGCTACGCAGGCGTGCGTGCCAGCGTCTCGCTGCATGCCTACATGGCGACCCACTACCTGGCCCGGCACGCAACAGCCGATCTGCGCGCGAAATATCTCGGACCCTCGATCCGTGGCGAGAAGATCGCTGCGCTCGCGATCACCGAGCGAGATGCCGGTTCCGATCTGTCCCGACTCGCCACGACTGCCGTGCGCGATGGCGACGACTACATCGTCACCGGCGGAAAAGTGTTCATCACCAATGGCGCCAACGCCGACTACTACGTCGTCGCGGTGCGTACCGCGACGCCTGACCCGCAGGTTCGCCGCGCCAACACCGGAGTCTCCCTGCTGATCATCGATGCCCGCGTGCCTGGCGTGACGATCCAGCGGCAGGAGAAACTCGGATGGCATGCAGCTGCCACGGCAGAGTTGCGGTTCGAGCAGGTCCGCGTCCCGGCAGACCGGCTCATCGGTCGTGAGAACAGCGGCTTCATGTACCTCATGCGCGGCTTCCAGCTGGAGCGACTGGTGGCAGCCGCCCTGGCCGTTGGAGGCGCCGAGCGAAGCCTCGATACGACGCTGGCCCACGTGACCTCCCGTCAGGCATTCGACGGCAAGCTGTCCAGCCTGCAGGCCATCCGTCACCGGCTCGCCGACCTGACGACTGAGCTGGCAGGCGCCCGGGCGTTCACGTACCACGCCGCCTGGTGTTACGCAGAGGACGAACTCTCGGTCACCGAATGCTCGATGGCAAAACTGCTGAGCACCGAGCTCGCCTGCCGCATCGCGGACGCCAGCCTGCAGCTACAGGGGGCGAGAGGCTATCTGGCAGACTCGGACATCGCTCGCATCTACCGGGATGCTCGCGCCGGCACGATGGCGGGTGGCGCGACAGAAGTCATGCGGGACATCATTGCGCAACAGCTGATCGACCTCGGCCCCGCCCGCGAAGGACAACATCAGGCACGAAGTTCAGCCAAGGCCTGACCGATCCGTTGGTCGACGATTTCCGCCGCCAGCGAGTCGTTGTTCGCGCCTTTCACCCCTTTGACCCAGAAACGGATCTGCGAGCCGGGGTAGACCCACCAGATGAATTTGAAATCATTGGAAACACGCGGATCGCTGCGCAGCGGATAAAGCGTGACCGGGGTTCCGAACATCGGGAAGTCATCCCGGACAGTGACATCCACCGACAGTCTGCCGAATTTGAGCGAACTGCCCTCCGGGGGAGCAGGATAGGCCGACCCGATTGCATGACCGATTTCCTGGACCGGAATCATCCCGTAACTGGCCATCGCCATGAAAAGTTCGCGGTGCATTCCACGCAAGCGTGTTAACGCCCCCGCTCCGGAGGACAAGTCCAGGAAAACCGGCATGGTCGTCGCAAGATGACCAACCAGCCCCGCCGCGCCGCTGAAATGGCGATTCGAGAACGAGCTGGTGAAAAACAACCCCTGACGATCGAGGGTGCGCGCGCCGGCCGTCGCGCTCAATAGCATCAGCAGGGTCGTCGGGCTGATTTTCTCGCGTTCGGCAAGGGTGAACAGCGCTGCACTCTCCTCGGCCTGCAGGACACGCCCGTGCATATAGGCGCCATTTGCGTCGCCAGCCATCTGCAGCATGCCGATACCACCCGCGATCCTGATGGACTGATGAATGCGCTCACAGACGCGTTCAAGTTGAACCTGGTAATCGCGGCTGGCCATCCAGGCGTTATGACTGGCGACGAAATCGGACAGCCTGCAGGACAACGGCGCGAAATCCGGCTCAACCCCTTTGAGATGGGCAAGGTAGAGCTCACTCAACTCCCACAGCAGTATCCGCATCGCTGCCAGATCGGCCAGCGCCTGCGCGACTGAAAACACGAGCACACAGCGTCCGGACGCGACCTGCAACAGGTGCACACGGGAGAGCGAAGAGGCTGTCGAATCAAAGCCTTGCGCAAACAATTCCGCGACCCGGTCATGCACAGCGGCGTCCTCCGCCGCATTCATCGACCAGTCTTCAAGCGTGAGCGTCAGCCCGACCGCTGAAGCCACCCGCCGCTCCAGGCCCTCTCTGTTGCGGACGAAATACGTGCGCAGCGCTTCATGCCGCAGGCCAAGAAGCAGCAAAGCCTGCCGCAATATCTCCGGGTCCAGACTGATATCGAACAGCAGGGCGCGAGCAAGGCCAGCCGCCTTTCCAGAGCGCAACTCCCGGTATTCGTGAAATGAGACTTCGCTGACAGACTCCGTCGTCGCAACCACATTGAACATGGCTATTCCGCCTCCCGTGCGGTGTCATCCATTTCCACAACTACCGATCCGGCCCGGAGTCTAGTTTTCGATCTTCCTTCCCACAAGTCACGCCGGTCAGTCAGCTACGCAGACTGCAATCTATTTCTGTTGATTATCGTCTTTATCGTTTTACGCCACCTTCTTCAGCCGGCTTGAACAGCAATGAATTAAACGTTTATTTATAAAATTCATTGCGCAAGCGCACAACGACAAATTCAATAAAGTCACCACAAACATACGTTCGTCATGTCATCCGGAAGAAATATTTGCTTCCGTTCGCATGTCCAACTAAAGTCCACCGACGCCGGAAAAAGCGTATTTTTCGGCAATACCAATTAAAAAAATACGACAATTCAAACGGGGGCGCCGGATTCCCGGAAGAATGTCGCGGGCGGGGGACGATGGGGATGGAATTCTTGTCACGCGGGAGGCGGACAAGCGTAGCAGTGCGCGCTGCATTCAATCGGGCTTTAGTCCGCTTGAATGGCGAATCAATCCGGCCATCCGTGGCATTGGTGCCATTCCAGCCACGCCAGCCACTCCCTCTCGATGCCGCTCACGCGGTGCCCCCATTTCCCGTCTTTGCACCGCGCAGGCCCTGTTGCCCTTCGGCATATGCCCAACGGCCAGCGCGCGCCCGGCAGCCCTCTCAGTTCGTAGCACCCCTCGCAGCATCCTTGTCCCGCCCCAGCACAGCGCGAAACAGCGCCAGCCATTCTTCGCCGATGGCTCGCTGTGGCTTCTTCCGATAATCAAAGACGGCCCGCACATCATGCCCATTACAAACAGAAGCAAGAATGTTCCAGCCTCGCTGCAGTCCTCGTTCCTGACCCTGGCTACCCTGCTGGTCCTCGCCGGTTGCGGCGCAGGCTCCGAGCAGAACGGCAGCGGCGCACAAGCCGGCCCGGCCGCCGCCGAAGCCGGCCGCGCGCAGATCGCCTCTGCGCCGGATGCTAATGGCAACTACCCGGACTGGCGCGGACTCTACCCGGACGCACAGGGGCGCTACCCTGACTGGCGTGGCTACTACCCGGATGCACAGGGACGCTACCCCGACTACAACGGTCTCTACCCCGATGCAGAGGGCCGTTACCCTGACTACCGTGGTCTGTATCCGGACGAACATGGTCGCTACGCTGACTGGCGTGGCTTCTATCCGGACTCGACCGGGCAGTACCCCACGGACGCGCAGGCCAGCGTCATCAAGAACGAGTCCGGTTGGGCCCGCAACTACAGCACCGCCGGCTTCATCGACACCAGCACCAACAACCCGTTCTTCAAGCCCTTCGGCAATGGCCGCAGCTGCGGCACCTGCCACGACCCTGCAGAAGGTTTCACGGTCACGCCCAAGGGCCTGCAGGAGCGCTTTGCGCGCACCAATGGCGACGACCCGATCTTCCGCCAGGTGGACGGCACCAACTCGCCGAACGCGCCGGTCGGCACGGTCGACGAGAAGCGCGCTGCCTACAGCATGCTGCTCGACAAGGGCGTCATCCGCGTCGGCCTCAAAATCCCCGCCAACGCACAGTTCGAACTCGTGAGCGTGCAGGATCCGTACGGCTACGCCAGCGCCAATGAGCTGTCGCTGTTCCGCCGCATCCTGCCCAGCACCAACCTGCCCTTCCTCGGCACGGTGATGTGGGACGGCCGCGAAAGCCCGCAACTGGGCCCCAACGCCACGCCGTACTGCCTGACCGGCAACCAGATCTGTTTCGACTTCCCGTTCACCAACAGCCTGAAGATGCAGGCCCAGAACGCGACCACAGGACACGCGCAGTTTGCGCAAGGCCTGACCGCAGCGGAGCAGCAAGCGATCGTCGACTTCGAGACCAAGCTGTTCACGGCGCAGGAGTACGACAACAAGGCGCAGTTCCTGATGGCCGCCAAAGGCAAGGGCGGCACGAAGGAACTGTCGAAGGTCGACTACTACTTCGACATCAACGGCTTCCTGGACCCGCGCACCGGCCTGCCCGGCAACAAACTGACCACCATGCAGGTGTTCACGCAGTGGCTGACCAACCCCGGCAGCGCAGATCCTGCAGTGGCTGCAGCACGTGCGTCCATCGCGCGCGGCGAGAAGATCTTCAACACCAAGACCTTCACGATGGTCGGCGTGGCCGGCACCAACGGCAACACCATCCTCAACGCCACCTGCACCAACTGCCACAAGACGCCGCAGGTCGGCAGCCTGTCGGTGCCCAACCTGTTCAACATCGGTGCCGCCGACCCGGCATGGAACCCGCGCAGCGATCTGCCGCTGTACACCCTGCGCAACACCGTGGTGGGTAGCGCGAACTTCGGCCGTACGATCCAGACCTATGACCCGGGCCTGGCGCTCAACACCGGCCGCTGGGGTGACATCGGCAAGGTGAAGGTACCCAGCATGCGCGGCCTGGCGACGCGTGCACCGTACTTCCACAACGGCACGCTGAAGACCGTTGAGGAGACCACGGACTTCTACATCCGCCGCTTCAACATGGTCATGACGCCGCAGGAGATCGCGGATCTCAACGCCTACCTGAAGACGCTGTAAGGCAAGCCAGCCGGGACGACACGGCAGGACGCCGTGTCGTCCCGGCTTTTCAGCAACACAACCCCGTTGGCATCACCTCTCACTCATGAAAACTGATCAAGGATGTGTGGTGTGGCTGACCGGAATCTCCGGCGCCGGCAAGTCGACGATCGCTTCCGCCATCGCGGCCAGCCTGCACGAGACCGGCAGGACCGTCCTGCCGGTTGATGGCGATGAACTGCGCGGTGGTCTCTCCAGCGATCTTTCCTTCACCGCGGCCGATCGTCTGGAGAACATGCGACGCGCGGCAGAGGTCGCCCACCTTGCAAGCAAGAGTGGACTCGTTACCGTCGTATCGCTGATCTCACCCTCGGCGCAGGGACGGCAGATGGTGCGCGAGCTGGTACGCCACGGCCGCTTCGCGATGGTCTACGTCAAGACACCGATCGAGGTCGCCGAATCGCGTGACGTCAAAGGCCTCTACAAGAAGGCACGCGCCGGCCTGATCGCCAACTTCACCGGCATCGGCTCGGACTACGAAGCGCCGCGCGACAGCGAGATCGTCATCGACACCACGACGACCTCACCCACCGCGGCAGCAGAACTGGTCGCGACCTATCTGCGGGGCAAGGGCTGGGTGGGCTGATCTCAACCCACTTCATCTCGTGAGACGAAAGAAAGCCCGGCATGCCGGGCTTTTTTGTATGCGTCGGACGTAGGCCTGCGCCAGACCACTACCCGATTGCACCACCCTCCTTCAACCAGCGCGCGCAATCCTCTCCCAACTCGGCCCGTGCACGCGCCTCGTATTCTGCGACGTCGCCCGCAGTCAGCGTATCTGCCCATCGACCGTTGACGCCCTTGTTGATGAACGTCTCTGCGCCGCCTGCAAGCCAGTCGCCACCGCCCCCGACATGACGGGCGGCGTTCTGCTTCATCCAATCGAACGAGCAGTGATGCAGGATGGTCTCCCATTGCGGGCCGTCGACCGGGATGTCGAGGAAATCCGCGATCCGCCGTATCTCGCCGGCCATGTCGCGCTTCAGATCGACGAAGTGCACGAACATCACATTCGGCAGATGGCGCGCTGCCCACCAGCCACGCACGTTCTCCCAGAACGGCCACCACGGATGTCCATCTCCCGCCATCCATTCATGCCAGTACTGGTGGATGTCCGCAGTCGGCCGCTCGATCGGAGGCCCCACCAGACCCGGCGTCTTGTTCAGATTGTCGTACCACTGCTGGGTCGCGTTCGCGTGGTGGTTGTACATACTCCACACCACATCACGCCCGTCGCGTCCGATGTACAGGTACTTCGCCTTCGGCGAGAACACCAGTGCATCGATCGGCAGATGGGTCTTGATGAAGCGCCGATGGGTTTGTGCTTCCAGCGTCAGGAGTTTCAGCCCCTTGGACGGATAGCGCAGGTCCAGCCAGGGCGAACGTTGTGCCACGTCGATGTCCGGGTCGCCATCGAAGACCAGTTGCGCCACGATCTGCTGCATCCAGGTCGTACCGGACTTCGCGTAGGTCGCAATGACGATGTCGTCGTCGCGGAAGCGGAAGTCGTTCCACACCGTCGAATCGAAATGATGGTTTCTGAACTCGCGCGACTTCGCGGGCCAGGCAATCTTCTGGTCCATGCCTCACCTCATGTGGTGGCAGGGTTGTGAAGGAGAAACCGGGCCGCGTCTGCACGACGAGGCCCGGCCGGAAAAGATAGCGACGCATCTACGACACGCCGCCAGAACAGCTGTCGGATCAGTCTTTGAAGGCCTGCACCGCGAAGGACAGCGCGATGTCGTCGGACACGGCCGGAACCTTGGTCATGCCGAAGTCGGAGCGCTTCACCTTGGCCACCGCATTGGCGCCGATGGACTGACGGTTCTTCTGCACCGGATGCGGACCATTCTGGTAGCTCACCACCGTCAGCGTCACCGGCTTGGTAATGCCCTTGATGGTCAGGTTGCCGTCAACGGCCACCAGCTTGTCGCCGTCGAACTTGAGGCCGGTCGACTTGAAGTTGATGGTGGGGTACTGCACGGCGTCGAAGAAATCAGCGCCCTGCAGATGGCCGTTGAACACCGCAAATCCGGTGTTCACCGACTTGGCATCGATGCTGACCTCGACCGAACCGGCCTTCGCCGCGCTGTCGAGCTGGATCTTTCCGCTCATCTGGTCAAAGCGATGGAGCTGGTTGGTCCAGTTCAGATGGTTGTATTCGAAGCGGGCTGCGCTATGCGTCGGGTCGATCGAATAGCTCTCTACAGCTGCCACTGCGGCGCCAGCGCTCAGACCGAGAGCCAGACCAACGATGATTCCTTTCATGCCGAGACTCCTCCAGGGGTTTTATGGGTACTACCTGTGAACGACCTGCTAGTTGCGTCTACTGCTTGCCAGTCCCGCCGGCACTTGCCAGCAGGCGAAACCTGATCTGTACGTCATGCGCGACCGTACCGGGGTCGGTCCACACACCTTCACCGATGCCGAAATCCGTCCGCCTCACCAGGAAGCTGCCCTCCAGCACGGCTTGCTGGCCCTCTTCACGAAGCGTCGCCCGCGCACTCACATCCTGGGTCTTGCCCTTGATGGTGAGCTTGCCTGTGACGTCATAAGCCTTCGGCCCCGCCGCCTTGATCGCCGTGGAAACGAACTGCGCACGCGGATGCGCCTTGGCGTTGAACCACTGCGCGCCCAGCACCTCGTCGTCCCCCTCGGCGGATCCGGTGTCGATGCTTGCGACATCGATATCGAAGCGTGCGCTAGCGCTGGCAGGATTTGCCGGGTCCAGCTTGAGCTGGCTGGTGAAACGCTTGAAACGCCCTTCCGTCGGGGCGTTCATCTGCTTGTAGACGAAGGCGATGCGACTACGCTCGGGGTCGATACGCGTGTACTCCACGGCCTTCAAAGGGACGGCCAGGGCACTGCCCAGCAACGCGAGGCAAAGGGTGGCACGCAGGTAGTTCATGACGGGACGTCCTGACGGGGTTTGAGGAAAGGAAGCATGCGTGCCAGCACGTCGTCGCGATCCACGACGTGGTGCTTGAATGCCGCCAGGCTGTGCACGAGGACGATGATCGCCATCGTGCAATTCAGTGCGAAATGAACGGTCAGTAATTGATCACCCAGTTCCCGGTCGCGTGGCAGCAGATCCGGCAAGGGCCACATGCCGAAGTACACGGTCGGCACGCCCTTGGCCGAACTCATCAGCCAGCCGGAGAGCGGCACGGCGAACATCAGTACATAGAGCAAGCGATGGCTCCATGCAGACAGGACTACCTGCCACGCCGGCATGTCGGCCGGACTAGCGGGTGCGGCATGACCAAGCCGCCACGCGAGGCGCAGCAATACCAACAGGAAGATCGTCACCCCCAGCCATTTGTGCCAGGAGTAATACTGCAGCTTGGCCGGAGAGAACGGCAGGCCGGTCATGTAGAGACCGAGCCCGAAGCCTGCGGCAATGCCCAGCCCGATGATCCAGTGCAGGCCGATCGCAACGGGATGATAGGCGGCGACGCGAGGCATCGGGCGGCTCATACCGTCTGCAGTTCCAGCATGCCGGCAAAGTGGCCGCTGTCCTGGATCGCGAGATCCTGGTAGCGCCCTTCCTCGACGATACGCCCCTGCTCCATCACGATGATGCGGTCGGCGCCCATCAGCGTGCGGATGCGGTGGGCCACGATGATGAGTGTCGTTTCGGTGCCGATCTCCGCCAGCAGGCGGGTCATGACGGATTGCTCCGTCAGCGCATCCAGCGCGGAGGTGGCTTCATCGAGCAACAGCAGTGACGGGCTACGGCACAACGCACGGGCGATGCCCACACGCTGACGCTGACCTCCCGACAGCGCGTAGCCGCGCTCGCCAACCAGGGTATCGAGGCCCTTGGGAAGCTGCTCAATGACTTCATCCAGGCAGGCGATGTGGCAGGCGCGCTTGAACAGCTCCGGATCGACCTCGCGCATCACCGTGATGTTGTCACGCAAGGACAGGCCGAACAGCTCGGTCTCCTGCAACACAACCGACACGTTCGAGGTCAGTGCGTCGTGATCGATATCGTCCAGCGGTACACCACCGATCTCCAGCTGACCGCGATCTGCCCGGTACAGCCCCAGCAGCAGCTTCACCAGCGTCGACTTGCCCGAGCCGGATCGTCCGGCGATGCCCAGCTTCTCGCCGCGAGGCACATTGAGGTCGAAGCCGTCGAGAACGGTCCTGCCCTCGTAAGCGAAGCCGATCTGCCGGAAGCGCAGGTCTTGCCATTGCAGCGGGAATGGCTGTCCACCGCGCACGGTTTCGCCGGCTTTCGCAAAGAGCGGCATCATTCGCGACAGGTCGGCGAACCGCTCCACCAATGCCTGGAAGCGGTCCGTGAAGGTCATGGCCGACATGCGCATGGAATTGAAGTACTGGGAGTAGGTCAGCACCAGCCCGACACCGAGCTTGCCCGACAGGACCGCATAGGCAATGCCGCACAGGAAGACCACCCAGGCCAGGCTGTTGTGCACCTGGAAGCCGATCCACTTGGTGTTGGAGAGGCGGATGCGCTCGTGCCCCAGTTGCCGGGCGACCTCCTCGCGTTGCTGGACACGATTCGCCATGTCGCCAGCCGCGCCCATCGCCTTCACCGCCAGAATGTTCGAAGCCGACTCCACGAACACGCCACTGGCATTTTCGGTGGAGGCATTGATGCGCTGGCTGACACGCGCAATCGCGCGGTCGAAGTAGTACTCCAGCCCCGCCAGGCCCGCGATGTACAGGACGAAGAAGAAGATGAACGCGGGATGCAGCACCATGCAGGCGATCAGGGTGCCGACGAAGGCCACCAGCGGCGGCACGATGTCGTTGTGCAGCTGTGTCCAGTCGCGCACCGCATCCGCGCCGGTCTGCACACGCTGCGCCTTGTTGCCGGTGCTCTCCTGCTGGTGCCAGCCGAGCGACAGGCTCATCAGGCGCTCGAAGCCCCACAGCCGCGCCCGGTACCGCGAGTTCAGCGCAATCTGTCCGAGCTTGCGGCGGCTGCGCAGGCGGATGATGGCGTTCACCGCATTGGTGACGCCCAGCCCACCGATCATCCACACCAGCGGCATCAGGGTGTCACCGCTGCGATAGCCGATCAGGAAGTCCACCATCAGCCCGATGAGCAGCGGCGGCACCAGCTCGTAAGCCTGTCCCAGCGTGAAGATTCCCAGATGCAGCAGATAGCGGCGACGATCCTCCGCGAGGAAGAACCAGATCGCCGGAAACAGCCTGGACAGGCTGAACGGTTTGTCTCCCTCCCACGCCGGTACCGGCTGCTGCGCCCTGCTACTGGTCTGGATGGCCATCTCGGGTGAATCCTGTCAGGACTGCTTTATTCGTCGGCACAGCAAAGCACTGCGCCCCTTTTCATACCTGCCCCACGCACAGCTCAGGTGGATGCGGTTTCCAGTATTTCCAGCACCCGCTGCAGGACCGGCATCTCTGCCGCCTTTGCCTGCTCCAGATAGCGCGGCACCTCCGCCAGATGCCCACGGTCGGGCGGCAACAGCCGCCGTGCACACATCACGATCCGGCTGCGCGCCTGCTCACATAGCGACAGCACGCGACCGTATTCGGCGATCAAGGAATCGGGCAACTCATAACCTTGTCGCTGCAGCCATTTGAGGCGGTCCAGCATGCATTTCTTGTGTTCCCACAGGATATGGAATCCGCGGAAATCGACGCCGAGGACTTCACCGGTCTGCCGCCTGACAGCCAGGCGCTGGATGAACTCTCCCAGGAAGTCATAACAATCGACGCCGTAGCGGATTGCATCCATTGGCTGGCCGCTGCCGTGCAGATCCGGATCCAGGAGCGTATTGGTCGCGGCGAGATATTCCTGCAGCAAACGGACAAACCTGGCGTGCTCATACCCCGGGACAGGAAAGGCATCCTGGCGCGGCTTGAATAGCCTCGTTTTCTCGAACCACTGCGGCTGCACGGCGGCAAACGCCTCGTCGAATTCATCAAAACTGCAGCTGAGCCGGCTGTACTGGCTTTTCTTGTCGAATCCCGCGATCAGCAATTGCCGCTCGCTCTCCTGGCAGCCGAAAACCAGCAAACGATGACGGAAGTGGGCATGTCCGCCATTGAAGAGGACGGGAATGTGGTACTCGTCGATGAAGGTCTCGACGCAATAGCCTTGTCCCAGGCGTTCCACCACACGCTCGGCCGCTGAGCCCCGCCCGGCAAGGAAAGCGTCCTTGTCGAGCGCGGGAGAATCCGCAAGCCAGGGATTGAAACGGGAGGTGCCCTCGGTGAAATGGATTTCACCTTTGGGCATGCGGCTGTATTTGAGAAAATCGTCAAGTTCAAGCTGACGGGAATCGCATTGAAGCTGCACGAAATTCCCGAAGAACCATGGCCATGCCGGGACATTCGCGAATGTGACAGCCAGGTGGTAGCTGTACATCATGTAACCGCGGACGGGCGACTCCACGACTGGAAGCTCGACCCGCGACGCTTCAGCCACCGGAAGGCGAATCGACGGTAAATCCTGAGATGCCGTAAGCGAATTGATGGTCACAACCTGTCCCCAGAACACCGGACTGGCATCAATCCGGCAGAAACCGTCGAAACAATAAAATCAATCAAATACGACAGTCATGCCGGCAATTTGTTTTTATTTGTGGCTATTGACGCAGCGCGGACGGGAGGCTACAACCTCGGCGGCTCATAAGCAAGCTGGATATAGAAATCAATAAACCGGCGTGCTTTCCGGAATTACCGCGGGTCCGGACGGGGTTATACGTATTACCGCTTCAGCAATCCTGGATTAACGAGATGGCAACAAATTCGCCATATTCCGGGACGCCATGACACAAGCCGACCGACGGCTACCTATTACAGAACGGGGAGGAAGATCCAATGTCACGCATGTCGCAGGACGCATACCCGCCGGAAACCACGCTCGCCGACAGGCAGCTGGAGGCTGCCGATATCCTCGCCAACATCCGGGCCCTCCGCCCGACGCTGCAGGCCCGCGGCGCGGAGATCGAGGAGTTGCGCCGGATCCCCGACGACGTGCTGGAGGCGGTGCGCCAGACGGGTGCCTTCCGCATGATGATGCCGCGCCAATGGGGTGGTCCGGAGATGAACCCCATGCAGCTCAACGAAGCGCTGGAAGAGCTCGCGGTCGGTAATGCCGCCGTCGCGTGGTGCGTGATGATCCAGATCGATAGCGGCCAGTACAGCGGCTTGCTGGACCCCAGGGTCGCCCGCAAGGTCTTCCACAAGCTGGATGCCACGACGTCGAACGTCATCCGCGCAGCTGGCCGTGCGCAGAAGGTGGAAGGCGGATACATCGTCAATGGCCGCTGGCCCTTCGCCAGCGGCTGCCAGCATGCGGACTGGTTTGCCGGCGGCTGCCATGTCTTCGAGCAGGATGGCAGCGGTCCCGTCACCGGCGCGGACGGACGCCCGCTGCATCGAATGGTCATCGCGAAGCGCGACGAATTCATCATCCACGACACCTGGTACACCACCGGCCTGCGCGGTACCGGCAGCAACGACATCGAGGCCAAGGACCTGTTCGTTCCGGCTGACCACATGTTCGGCTTCGACACGCAGGCTCACACCGGCGCGCTCTACCAGTGGCCCGCCGTACTCGTCGCCAAGATGCCGGGCGTCGTGCTGGGCATTGCACGCAGCGCGATCGAACTCGTCACGCTGTACATGCGCAGCAAGAAAATGAAATCGGAATACGTGGCCCTCGCCGTCGCCGACGCGCAGACCCAGTACGCCTCCTCGCGCGCCTATGTGTACAGCACGCTGGAAACGCTATGGGCGCGACTGCAGGCCGGCCAGCAGCCAACCGAGCAGGAGCGCGTGGCGATCTATCTCGCGCGCGCCAATGCCTTCCAGTCGGCGCGGGCTGCCGTGCAGATCCTGTTCGATGCCTTCGGTGGTCCGGCGGTCTACAGCAAGAAGACGCCGCTGGAGCGCCACCTTCGCGATCTCACCACGGCTTGCCAGCACACCTTCGGACAACGGCGCGCGCAGCTGTCTGCCGGCGAAATGATGCTGGGCACGTTGGACGAGCCCGTGCTGTTCCTCTGACAGGAAGCGGCGGGAGCGAAATGCCGGATGCGCGCCCGACGCGCATCCGCATCGCAGGTCAGGCCACCTGCCGTCCGAGCAGGCTCAACGCGACGGCTTCGGCCACCTCGATACCATCTACACCCGCCGACAGGATGCCGCCCGCATAGCCCGCGCCCTCACCTGCCGGGAACAGGCCACGCGTATTGAGGCTCTGGTAGTCCTGGTTGCGCTTGATGCGTAGGGGTGAGGACGTGCGTGTCTCGACGCCGGTCATGATCGCGTCGTCCATGTCGAAGCCCCGGATCTGGCGGCCGAAGGCCGGCAGGGATTCGCGGATGGTCTGCACGACGAAATCCGGCAGGCACAGGCTGAGGTCGGTGGGCGTGACGCCCGGCTTGTACGACGGCACCACCGCGCCCAGCTCGGTGGACGCGCGTCCGGCCAGGAAGTCGCCGACGCGCTGGGCCGGCGCTGCGTAGTCGCCGCCACCTGCCTCGTAGGCCTTCGCCTCCCAATAACGCTGGAATTCGATGCCCGCCAGCGGATGACCGGGATAGTCCTGCTCCGGCGTCACGCCGACGACGATGCCGCTGTTGGCGTTGCGCTCGTTGCGCGAATACTGGCTCATGCCGTTGGTAACCACACGGTTGGGCTCGGACGTGGCAGCCACCACGGTGCCGCCGGGACACATGCAGAAGCTGTAGGCATCGCGGCCATTCTTCGCGTGGTGCACCAGCTTGTAGTCAGCCGCCCCTAGCAGCGGATGACCGGCATTGGCGCCGAAGCGGGCACGGTCGATCAGCGATTGCGGATGTTCGATGCGCACGCCGATGGAGAACGGTTTGGCCTCGATGTACACGCCCTTGCCGTGGAGCATCTCGAAGGTGTCGCGTGCGCTGTGACCGATGGCCAGCACGACGTGATCCGTCTCGATGTATTCGCCGCCGATGAGGCGCACGCCTTTCACTTGCCCCTGATCGTCGCTGCCACGCTGGATGTCGATCTCTTCCACACGGCTGCTGAAGCGGATCTCGCCGCCCAGCGCGATGATGTCGGCGCGCATCTCCTCCACCATGCCGACCAGTTTGAAGGTGCCGATGTGCGGCTTGCTGACGTAGAGGATTTCCTCCGGTGCACCGGCCTTCACGAACTCGGTGAGCACTTTGCGGCCGAGGTAGCGCGGGTCCTTGATCTGGCTGTAGAGCTTGCCGTCGGAAAAGGTGCCCGCCCCGCCCTCGCCGAACTGCACGTTGGAGTCCGGATTCAGCGTGGACTTGCGCCACAGGCCCCAGGTGTCTTGGGTGCGTTCGCGCACGGCCTTGCCACGCTCCAGCACGATGGGACGGAAGCCCATCTGCGCCAGCAGCAGCGCCGCGAAGATGCCGCAGGGGCCGAAGCCGATCACCACCGGCCGCTTGCTGAACCCGGCCGGCGCCTGTGCGACGAACTTGTAGCCGGTATCCGGCGCCACCGTGACATGCCGATCGCCCGCAAAACGCTTGAGTACCGCCGCCTCGTTCTTCAGCGTCACGTCCAGCGTGTAGGTCAGGATGATCGCCGAGGGCTTGCGTGCGTCGTAGCCACGCCGGAAGACGGTGAATTCCAGCAGATCCTGGGCAGGGATACCCAGCCGCTGGAGGATGGCGGCCGGCAAGGCGTCTTCGGGGTGGTCGAGCGGGAGGCGTACTTCGGTCAGTCGCAGCATGCGCGAGGGCACGCGCCGGAGCGCGGCGGGAACATCGGAAAGGGCGCCATTCTACCGGCTCGGGGCGGCAGCTTCGATTGGTGCCATGCACGGTCGTTGGCTGAGCCTGACGAGGCCGACACTACGGGGGCGTCAGCGCTTCGAACGGTTCCCTTCGACGGGCTCAGGGAACGGCTGTACCGGATGGCCACGCCCGTTAGCACTCGTTAGCCCTCACTGGCCGTCATTGGCCCTCAGTGCCGCTCACGGCCACCACGCCCTCAGGCCACGATCTGCAAACGACCGTCGTTCGGTTTGTGGAAGTCGCGGTACCAGGACACGAAGGCGCGCGCCGGCACCGGGCGGCAGTAGTGGTAGCCCTGGGCCAGGTGGCAGCCCAGCTTGGCCAGTACGCCCAGCACGGCGCGGTTTTCGACGCCTTCGGCAATCAGTTGCAGCTTTAGCGAGCGGCCCAGCGACACGATGGCCTCGACGATCGCACGGTCGGCCTGGTCCGTCTCCAGGTTGCGCACGAAGGAGGAATCGATCTTCAGCTTCTGGATCGGCAGGCGCTTGAGGTAGCCAAGACTCGAATAACCGGTTCCGAAGTCGTCGATGGACAGCGCGATGCCCAGCTCCTTCAGCGCAGCCAGGGTGTCCGCCGTATGGTCGGCCTCATGCATCACCACGCTCTCGGTCAGCTCAAGCTCCAGCTCCTGCGGCGACACGCCGTAGAGCTGCAGGGCCTCCTGCACGCGGAGCTTGAAATCTGGCTGGCGGAACTGCAGCGCGGAGACGTTCACCGCCACCGGGAAGGGCATGATCCCGTCGCGCGTCCATTCCGCGCGCTGGCGACAGGCCTCGCGCAACACCCAGCTGCCGATCTGCAGGATGAGGCCGCTCTCTTCCGCCACCGGGATGAACTTGGCCGGCGACACGCCGCCGAAGCGCTCGCTGTTCCAGCGGATCAACGCCTCCGCCCCCACCAGCTTGCGGGTGATGATGTCGATCTGCGGCTGGTAGTACAGCTCGAACTCGTCGCGGTCCACCGCCATGCGCAGGGCATGTTCGAGCGACAGGTTCTCTGCCGCCTCCTCGTTCATGTCGGGGCGGTACACCTGGTAGTTATTACGGCCCTGCGCCTTGGCGTGGTACATGGCCACGTCCGCGGTGCGGATCAGCATCTCCGCGTCGCTGGCGTCCCCCGGGTACAGGCTGACGCCGATGCTGGGCGTGATGGACAGGTCGTGCTCACCCACCCGCGCGGCCGGCGCCAGCGAGGCCAGGATGTGCTCGGCCACCAGCTCCGCATCCTGCTGCTGACGCACCTTGTGCAATACCACGATGAACTCGTCGCCGCCGACGCGGCACACCGTGTCGACACCCCGCACTGCACGGCGCAGGCGCTCGGCGACAGCCTGCAGCAGGCCATCGCCCACGACGTGACCCAGGCTGTCGTTGATGTTCTTGAAGCGGTCCAGGTCGATGAACAGCAGCGCCACGCAATGCTTGTCGCGGTCGGCCTGCGACATCGCCACATTCAGGCGGTCGTTCAGCAGCACACGGTTGGGCAGGCCGGTCAGCGAGTCATGGTGCGCCAGGTAGTGGATGCGTTCTTCCTGGGCCTTGCGCTCCGAGATGTCATTGAAGATGCCGACGATGTTGGTGATCTCACCCGCCTGCTCTCCGCCCTTCTCAGCGCCCTGCCCCTTCTCGCTGCGGATAGCCGTCATCGCGAGCCATTGCGGATAGGCGCTGCCGTCGGCACGGGCGTCCCACACTTCGCCCGACCAGTAGCCGGCACTGCGCAGCGTGCTCCAGAGTTCGTCGTAGAAGGCCTCGTCGTGCAGGCCGGCATCGAGGAAAGGCGGGTGCTTGCCCACGATGTCCTCCGCCTTGCGGCCGGATATTTCGCAGAACGCCTTGTTGACGAACAGCACCTTGCCCGCGGGATCGGTGATGAAAACCGCATCGCCGATCTTGGCGAACACGGCCTGCCACAACGAAGACTCGCGCTCGCGCTGCTGCAGGGACAGCGCAAGGTCACGGAAAGCATTGTTGAGGTGGCCGATCTCGTCCGCGTCGTCGAAGTCCAGCCGCACCTTGTCGTACTCGCCCGCCTCCACGGCACGCACGGCTTCGGACAACGACGCCACCGGCTGGATGATCTCGGCACGCGCCAGCCACAGGCCGATGGGCAACACCACGAGCCCCGACAGCACGAAGGCCAGCAGCACGTCCGCCATCGCGGAACGGGCCTGGGCACGCTGGGAGTCCTTGCTGATCGACAAGGCTAGATACAGCGGCGCCCCTTTCTCGACCGGCAGACGCATCACGCGCCCGGCGCGCTCCGCCGTGTCGTAGCGACCGGCATCGCTGGCGAAGCGGCCGGCGTTGCGGTCTGACAGCAGCGGTGCGTCGGCCAGCACGTCGGCGGGCGGCGCACGGTCCAGCGCACCGACGAGCTTGCCGCCGGGCATCACCCAGCCGACATCGATTTCGCCATTCAGCAGGCGCGGCAGGTTGCGCTCGAAGACATGACCGAGGAAGAGCGCGATGTAGCCGACACGCCGCGTACCGCGTTCGCTGGTCACTTCCACCGGCGTGGACACGGTGAGCACCGGCTCGTCACCGACCACGCGCCAAGCAGCCCCGTCATTGCCGGCGGGCAGGCTCACGTCCTCGCGACGGATGGATTCGGCAGTCTGGCCGGGCACCTGGTAGGTCTGGTTGGTCTGCTCCTGCGCAGAGGCCGACTGCTCCGGGTCGCGCAGCGCAAAGGAGCCGATCTGCGGCCGCTGGCCACGTCCGTCGAAGTAGGACAGAGGCTGGCCGTCGCGGTCGTAGGCCACGACCAGCGCACGTGCAGTGGGCCCCACACGGGCCAGGCGGATGGTGATCGCGCGTTGGTGGGCGCGCAGCAGGATCTTCGGCTCATGGTTGTCGTAGCCACTGGCCACGCTGTCCAGCCGCAAGACCACGTTGGGGTCAGCAGAGAGGGAATTGAGCACGCGGCGGGATTCATCCAGCCGCGTCACATAGGTCTGCGCCAGACCTTCACGCATACGGTCGAAGCCCTGGTCGACGAGCTGCGTGTGGCCATGGCTCACCTGGCGCACGATGAGCACGCCGGCCACCCCCACCGTCAGCGCCATGGACAGGATCAGCAGCAGGATGAGCTTCGCCCGCAGGGTGTGGATGCCCACGCGGTGAAGCTGCCGGTCGATGCGGTCTGCCAGACGTTGCATGAAGGGTTCAGTTATCGGTTCAGCTTTTGGATTAGTTCGATGGACGTCCAGATGACCCGCAAAAGCTGGAATCCATTCCTTGCCGGCGCCACCGGCACGCGTCCCGCCACTGATACGAAAGTATCAATGGAGTATCAACTGACATTGACGGCGCTCATGCCCTTCCAGTTGAGGGCTAACCCCAACTATTCCACGCATTTACACGCTTTTCCCGCTGACCGGCGACGAAAGGCTTGCGGGCGGGCACATCAAACGAGAGATGTGCTCGCCTCGCCGCCCTGGCTCCAATACCTCACCACGCCGCCTCAGCAAGCAGCCTCAGCGAGACAGCGCTCTGCCCACCAGGCAGCGCGCAGTACCAGCGGGTCGGCATGGCGCTGACCAACGATCTGCAGGCCCAGCGGCAATCCCGCCTTGCCGTGGCCAGCAGGAATGCTGATGGCCGGCACGTTGCAGTAGTTGAAGAGTGGCGTGTAGGCGGCGTGGCCACGCGGTCCGGCAGGCCTGCCGCCGATTTCCGGCGGGCCCATCAGGTCCAGTGCCCAGGCCTCGACCGGCGCGGTCGGGCACAGCAGCAGATCGTAGTCGGCGAAGAAGGCCGACAGTGACTGCGACAGCTTGTCGCGCAACATCAGCACTGCTGCCAGTTGCGGGCCACTCACCTGCTGGCCCAGGCGGATCTGGTCGGCGATCACGGGGTCGATGTCCTCAGGCCGGCGCGCCAGCGCCTCACCGAACAGGGCGGCCAGCTCGGCCTGCTGAAGAGCCAGCAGCGGATACTCGCGTGCTGCGGCCGGCCAGGCCGGGCTGGCCTCCTCGACCGCCCAGCCCGCGGCACGCAGGCGGGCCACAGAACCCTGCAAGGCAGCGGCGACATCCTCATCGATGGCCAGATCGCAACCCAGGTCCATCGAGAAGGCAACACGCAAAGGCGGCAAGGGTGCCTTGAGGCCGGACAGCACCTGCATGTGCGAGAACTCCGGCTGCGAGAGCGGATCTTGCGCATCGAAGCCCAGCAGGGACTGGAACATCAGCGCCACGTCCTCCACGTCGCGCCCGAGCTGACCGATCACCGACAGCATGTGGTTGGGGTCGTCGAAGCCCCAGGGATTCGGCACCGCACCCAGTGTCGGTTTGAAGCCGACCAGACCCGTATGGGCTGCAGGCCGCCGCGTCGACCCACCCGCATCGGTCGCGAGTGCGAGCGGACCCAGCCCTGCCGCCACTGCAGCCACCGCACCACCTGACGAGCCGCCAGGGGTGCGCGACAGGTCCAGCGGGTTGCGGGTCGCACCGTGCAACAGGTTGGTCGTCACACCCTTGCAGGCGAACTCCGAACAGTTGGTGATACCCAGCATCACCGCACCGAGCGCGCGCAGGCGTGCCACACACCAGGAATCGCGCGGCGCCACGAAGTCGCGGAACAGGCGTGAGCCGAAAGTGGCGGGGCGGCCCTCGACCCACAGATTGTCCTTGGTGGTGAAGGGCACGCCGGCCAGCGGCAAGACCTCTCCCGCCGCCACGCGGCGATCCACGGCTTCCGCCTCGGCCAGCACGGCGACGCGGTCGAAGTGGATCAAGGCATTGAGCGCCGGATTGCGGCGCTCGACCTCGTCACAGATCGCCGCTGCCACCGCACGCGCGGTCAGCGCCCCACTCGTCACGCGCGCCGCAATGTCGCGTGCGCGCATCGTCCCGATATCCATCTTCCTGCCCCTGGTCCTGTCATCGCGCACTGAAGAAGGGCTCCAGTGCGCAGACATAGTGCAATGTTTCGTTGCATGTTTTGTACACAACTCTAACAACACAACACCGTAAATCTGGCAATGCATCTCCGCAATTGATTGTTTTTTCGTATCTATTCGAAAACAAGACTGTCCATCATCTTGTTTACAACATCTGGCATCTGCCTTGCTCTTCCAATCCATCGCAAAAGATCCGTACCCGACCATGAGCACCCCGGCACACGGCTTCAGCCTCACCCTGGACGACATCCTTCACCAGTACGGAAGCGCCATCGCGGTCGACCACGTCACGCTGGAGATCGGGGCCGGCGAACTGGTGTCGCTGCTGGGCCCCTCAGGCTGCGGCAAGACGACGCTCCTGCGCATCATTGGCGGCTTCCTGCAGCAGACCTCGGGGCGGGTGATCGTCGGTGGTCGCCCGATCGACGACCTGCCGCCCAACAAGCGCGGTGTCGGCATCGTGTTCCAGAACTACGCGCTGTTCCCGCACATGAGCGTGGCGGAGAACATCGCCTACGGCCTGGCCGCACGTGGTGCGGATCGCAGCGCACAGAAAAAACAGGTGGGCGAAATGCTGGAGCTCGTACAGCTCAGCCACCTCGCGGAACGCCTGCCCAAGCAGCTTTCAGGCGGCCAGCAACAGCGCGTGGCGCTGGCACGCGCGCTCGCCGTGGAGCCGCGCCTGCTGCTGCTGGACGAACCGTTCGCCGCGCTCGACAAGAGCCTGCGCCTGGACATGCAGATCGAGATCAAGCGCATCCAGCGCCAGTCCGGCACCACCTGCATCATGGTGACGCACGACCAGGAGGAAGCGCTGTCGATGTCCGACCGCGTCGCCGTGCTGTCGCGCGGCAGGCTGGAACAGTTCGGCACGCCGACGGCGGTGTACGACCGCCCCGAAACCCTGTTCGTGAACCAGTTCGTCGGCACCGCCAACCAGTTGCAGGGAACGCTCGAAAGCACGTCGGCCGAAGCCTGCAGCGTGCGCCTGCCGGGCGGCCGCATCCTGCAGTGCGCCCCACCCCACGAAGCCCTGCCGGGCGGCAGCGACGTGATCGCCTGCGTGCGGCCGGAAAGCCTGCGCATCGGCAGCGATGCCGACGGCATTGCCGCGACCGTGGAGCTGGGTCTGCCGCTGGGCGCCACCATCGTGCACGAGGTGCTCACCGACGATGGCCTGCGCATCAAGACCTCCGAACCCCGCCTGCCCGGCCTGGAGCCACGTGCGCCGGGCAGCCGCATCACCGTCAGCCCGCTGGCCGCATCCGCGATCCGCGTTTTTCCCGTCCCTGCCTGAACCTGAAGGAGTCGCACATGGACCTGAGTCGTCGCCGAGTACTGCAATCGGCACTCACCCTCGCCGCCGTACAACTGTTCCCCGGCATCACGCATGCCCAGGCCCGCCGCCTGGTGTTCGCCACCTTCACCGGTAGCTGGGAGGAAGCCCACAAGGCCGTGCTGGTGCCGGCTTTCCGCAAGGCCAACAACAACGCCGACATCACGCTGGACCCGATGCTGTCGGTGGACCAGATCGCCAAGGTGACGGCAGCACGCAACAACCCGCCCATCGACGTGATGCTGCACGATCCGGGCCCCGCGCTGACCGCCATCTCGCAGGACCTCGTGGAGCCCTTCCCGGTCGCGCAGAGCAAGTACTACAAGGACCTGATTCCCGAAGCCCAGGAGAGCATGGGCCCGGCTATCTTCTTCCAGGTAGTCGGTCTGACCTACAACCCGGAGACCGTGAAGAAAGCGCCGACTTCCTGGCTGGATCTGTGGAAGCCGGAGTTCAAGGGTCGCGTCGGCATCACCAACATGAACTCCACACTGGGCACCGGCTTCATGGTGGAACTGGCGAAGATGAAGGGCGGATCGGAGTCAAACATCGAACCGGCCTTCAAGGCCATCCAGGAACTGAAGCCCAACCTGGCCGCCGTCGCCGCCAACCCGGGCCAGCTCGCCTCACTGTTCCAGCAAGGGCAGATCGACATCAGCCCGGGCAACTTCAACGCCATCCAGATCCTCAAGGCGCAGGGCGTGCCGGTGGAATGGGTCGCACCGAAAGAAGGTGCCATCGCCTTCAAGACCACCATCCACGTCGTGAAGAACTCGCCCAACCGCGATCTGGCCGTGGCGCTGATCGAGGCCGCCATGTCGCCCGAGGTGCAGAGCAAGCTGATGCAGGCGCCCTACCTCGTCGTGCCCACCAACACCAAGGTGAAGATGGAAGGCGAGATCGCCAAGGCCCTCGCCAAGGATCACGCCGAGATGAAGAAGAAGTTCCTGTTCCAGGACTGGAAGAAGATCAACGAGCAGCGCGCCGGCTGGATCGAGCGCTTCAATAAGGACATCAAGGTGTAGGAATCCGAAACAAAAGGGCTGCGCACGTCGCTGGCGGCATCTGGGTAAAAGATGGCTCACTCGCCGTGCGTAAGCACTGCTCTGCGCGAGCCGCCTGGCCAGCGACGCGCTCGCTCCATTTGTTGCGGATTCCACACGACTTATTGGCTCGCATTCCTGCAACACCATCGGAACGAAACTATCCAGGACTCCGCCCGTGCGCACCTTCACCCCGGTCACCGTCTACGGCCTGCGTTTCACGACACCGCTGGCGGCGTTCTTCGTCCTGTTCTTCCTCGCGCCTCTGTTGTTGCTGCTGTTCATCAGCCTGCACAACGACACCGCGCTCACCGAATTCGGTTTCTCGCAGTACACCAAGTTCTTCACCGAAGGCTTCGCGCTGCCCATCCTCGCCGACACGCTGTGGCTGGGCGTGCAGGTCACGCTGCTGAGCCTGGTGCTGGGCTACGCGCTGGCCTGGGCCTTCGTGCGCAGCCGGCCATCGGTGCAGACCGTGCTGATCATGATCATCGTGATGCCGCTGCTCACCAGCGTCGTCGTGCGTACCTTCGCGTGGATCGTGATCCTGGGGCGCCAGGGCATCCTCAACACGGTGCTGATGAACTGGGAATGGATCGAGACACCAGCCCGCCTGCTCTACACACGCAGCGGCCTGGTGGTCGCACTGGCCAACGTGCAACTGCCGCTGATGGTGCTGCCGCTGATCACCGCGCTGCAGCGCATCGAACCCAACCTGGAGGACGCCTCCTCCATCCTCGGCGCGAGCGCCTGGCGCACCTTCTTCAAGGTCACGCTGCCGCTGACGCTGCCCGGTGTCGTCGCCGGCTGCCTGCTGACTTTCGCTGCGTCGATCACCGCCTTCATCTCGCAATCGCTGATCGGTGGCGGGCAGATGCTGTTCATGCCCATGTACATCTACCAGCAGGCCTCCACCCTGCAGAACTGGCCCTATGCCGCTGCCATCTCGCTGGTCTTCCTGGTCGCGGTGATGGGCTGCGTGTCGGTGTTCAACATCCTCGGCCGGCTCTCGAAAGGTTACGCAACGACATGATCATCGGGCACCGTCACTCCCTCTCCGACCTGTCGCTGCGCATCACCCTGTGGGGTCTCGCCGCGCTGTCCATCATCCTGCTGCTGGCGCCCACGCTGGTGGTGCTGATCGTTTCCTTCACCAGCGGCTTCTCGCTGAAGTTCCCGCCACCCGGCTATTCGCTGCGCTGGTACGAGGCGCTCATCGACGCCTGGCAGCTGCACTTCGCGGCCTGGAACAGCATCAAGGTCGCCGCGCTGACCACGCTGCTGTCGGTAGTGCTGGGCGTCAGTGCCTCGCTGGGAATCGCGCGCTCCGAAAAGGCCATGGCGCGCGTACTCGACTCCTTCTTCATGTCGCCCTTGATCCTGCCGGCGCTGGCCTTCGGCCTGGCCTCGCTGATCTTCTTTTCGGAGCTGGGCATCCCGGTATCGGTCACCACCCTGGTCATCGGCCACACGGTGGTGTGCATTCCCTACGTGATGCGCACCACCATCGCGGCACTGGCGCAGTTGCCCGCAACCTTGCTGGAGAGTTCGGCGAGTCTCGGCGCGGATCGCTGGTACTCCTTCCGCCGCGTCACCTTGCCGCTGATCGCACCGGGCGTCGGCGCGGGCGCCTTCATCGCCTTCATGTCCAGCTTCGACAACGTGCCGGTGTCGCTCTTCCTGCGCGACGCCCGCACCGACATGCTGCCTATCCGCATGTGGCAGGACCTGGAAGGCAAGCTGGACGTGACCATCGCGGCCCTGTCGGGCGTGATGATCTTCGCCACGCTGATCCTGATGGTGGTGATGGAAAAACTGACCGGCATCACGAAGCGGATGCGCTGAGCTTGCACGCGCCGGGACGCGCCATTGCCGCAGCTGCGGCAATGGCGGAACGGAATCAGGCGCCGCGGAACAGCGAGTAACCCCAGGGCGTCATCTTGAGAGGCAGGTGATAGTGCTGAGCTGGATCACGCATGACGAAGCGGAACGGGACGACGTCCAGGATGCCCGGCGCGCTGCCACTGGCGGCGAAGTAGTCCCCGGCATGGAAGCGCACCTCGTACGTACCGGCGACGATGCTCGAGGTCCGCGTCACCGGGTCGTCCCACACACCGTTGCTACCGAGCTCGCCCGCTGCGAGAAGTCGCGGCTGCGGCGCCATGGCCCACAACTCCACCTTCATGCCCGCCGCGGGAACGCCGCGTGCCACGTCCACACCGTGCATCGACACGCCGCCTGCCCCTGCCACTCCGTCACTCTCAACCTTGTCACCTGCCATGCCCTGCTCTCCCATCGGATCGATTGCTGGATTCATTGAACCGGGCGCGCGATGAACCCGCACACCCCCGACACACCATCCAGCAAGAACCGCGCCCCGCAGTCGCACCCCCTGCTCATGCGTACGCTGCTCGCGATGACCGGTGTGCAGGCCGTGGTGGGGATCGGCATCTTCGGCCTGGGTGTCGCCGCACCGCTGATCGGGCTCCCCGTGGAACAGCTGGGCTGGTTCAACACCATCGTCTTCGGGCTCGGCGCCGTGGGCGCCTCCTGGGCGGGCCCGCTTTGCTTGCGCTGGGGCGGAGTGCGCGTCTCGCTGGCCTGCGTCCTGTGCGTGTTTCTGGCCGCCATACTGCTCACCCTGCCCGCCACGTGGCTGGTGTGGCCCGCCGCGATAATGCTCGGACTCGCCTTCGGCCCGGATACGCCGGCCAGTTCTGCCAGCCTGGTGCGAGTCACGACACCAGAGCAGCGCGGCAGCATCATCGCGCTGCGCCAGACCGGCAACCAGTGGGGCGCCATCGCGGCCTCGCTGTGCCTGCCTGCCTTGCTGCTGCATGGCAAGCCGCTGGCCTTCGGCGTGCTCGCATTGTTGTGCGCGCTGCTTGTACTGGTGTTGTGGTCGCTACGTGACATCGACGCACCAGAGCCCGGATCACATGCAAGCCGTGCCGCGCTGCTGCCAACCTTGCGCGAGCAATGGCATACCAACGGCATGCGCGCGCTGCTGGCCTTGTCCGCCTGCTATGCCGCCGTGCAGATCGGCCTGAACGGCTTTGCGTTCAGCTACCTGGTGGGCGTGCTGGGCGAAACACCCGCCCGCGCCGGCCTGTACCTGGCCACCGCGCAGGCCGCCGGCCTCGTCGCACGCCTGCTCCTTGGCGCATGGGCGCGGCGCACCGACAGCACGGCGCGCGCGCTGGGCTGGATCGGCGCCGGCATCGCGCTCAGCACCACCGCCTTCGCACTGCTGCCGGCCGGCACCGCAGCCGTACTGATGTTCCCGTTGATGGGCGCCCTGGGCTTCCTCGTCTCCGGCTGGAACGGATTGCTGCTCGCCGAATTGTCCCGCCTCGCCGGGCCGACGCGCACGGCCGCATGGACCGGCGCCTGCATGACCGTCAGCTACGTCGGCCTGCTGATGGCGCCTCTGCTGTTCGCCACCGCAGGCAGCAACATGCGGCCGGTGTACCTGCTGCTCGCAGCCGGTTGTGCGGTCTGTGGCGTGGCCGTGCTGCGCACCAGGACGAGTCCGGAAGCTAGCGTTGCGCACCACGACCGTGCAGTTTTGTGAACAATCCTGCACGGGTTTTATGCCGACAATCACCGGACCAATGGCACGCAGGTAGAATCAGCCGCGCCCCGTCCGGTCCGTTCCACCATGGCCACCACTGACACCAGCAAATCCGACATCGTCCTGATCGCCGAGCGCATCACCAACGCGATCATGGAGCACCGCCTGCCGCCAGGCGTGAAGCTCGCCGAGGAACGCCTCGCCGAGGCCTTCGACGTCAGTCGCACCAAGGTGCGCCACGCCTTGACGGTGCTCGCCAAGGAAGGGCTGGTCACGCTGTACCCCAACCGCGGCGCCTTCGTGGCCAGCCCGTCGGTGCAGGACGCGCGCGACGTGTTCGCGGTGCGACGCCTGCTGGAGCCGGAAGTCGTGCGCAATGTGATCGCCCGTGGCAGCAAGGCGGACCTGAAGAAGCTGCGCGCCCACATCGCCAAGGAAGCGGACGCCCGCGCCAGCAATGACCGCCGTGCGGTCATCAAGCTGTCGGGGGAATTCCACATGCTGCTGGCGCGTATCGGCGGCAACCGCTTCGTCAGCAAGCTGATGGACGAGCTGTGCCCGCTGACATGCCTGATCATCGCCCTCTACGACTCGCCGAATACGCCGGCATGCCCGGAGGACGAACATTCCGCGCTCGTCGACGCCATCGAGCGCAAGGACGCGGCCAGCGCCAGCGAAATGATGCTGCATCACCTGCAGCACGTTGAGGACGAGCTGCGCCTGAGTGCCGGCGCCAAGGTCGACATCGACTGGGACCGCATGTTCGCCTGATCGTACGGGGCTGGCCGCCGTAAGCACAGGTTCAGCGAAGCAGATTGTGGCGCGCGTCTTGCTTGGATTGTTCACAATCCATTCAACAAACAGATCCCTTCCAGGACTCAGCGCATCATGACCACTCGTACCCTGCTCGGCATCCTCACGCCTTCATCCAACACCTCCCTGGAACCGCTGACCAGCGCCCTGTGCGCGGCCGCGCCGGGGGTCAGTGCGCACTTCGCACGCTTTCCGGTCACCGAGATCTCGCTGAAGCCGCAGGCGCTCGGCCAGTTCGACGACGAGAAGATACTCGCCGCTGCGCGCCTGCTGGCGGACGCCAAGGTGCAGTGCATCGGCTGGAGTGGCACATCATCCGGCTGGCTCGGACTCGAAGCGGATCGCGTGCTGTGCAAGCGCATCGAGGACGCCACCGGCATTCCGGCCACCACCTCCACGCTGGCGCTGGCGGAGATCATGCAGAAGACCGCAGCCAAGACACTCGGCCTGGTGACGCCCTACCTCGACGACGTGCAGGCGAAGATCGTCAGCAACTTCGGCAGCGAAGGCATGGAGTGCATCGCCGAGCGTCACCTCGGCATCAGCGTGAACTTCGATTTCTCGGAAGTGACGGCCGCACAACTCGGCACGATGGTGGGCGAAGTCGCCGCGCAGAAGCCGGACGCGATCACCACTTTCTGCACCAACCTGCGCGCCGCCCACCTCGTCGCCGGCTGGGAGGCCGCGCACGGCATTCCGGTGTACGACACTGTCAGCACCGTGGTGTGGAAGATGCTGCGCATGCTGGGCTACGACACGCGCCAGATCGCCGGCTGGGGCTGTCTGTTCAGCGACGTGAAGTGAGCAGTGAAAAGAGGAGCACGGCGATGAGCTATGACCTGGTGATCCGCAACGCGCGCTGCGCGACCGCGTCCGACGTGTTCGACGCCGACATCGGCATCATCGACGGACGCATCGTCGCGCTGGGGGCGCAGCTCGCCGCCGGCAAGACGGAGATCGACGCTGCGGGGTGCTACGTACTGCCCGGCGGCGTGGACGGCCACTGCCACCTGGACCAGCCGATGAACGACGGCTCGAAGATGGCCGACGACTTCGAGACCGGCACCCGCTCCGCAGCCTGCGGTGGCACCACCACCGTCATCCCCTTCGCCTGCCAGATTAAGGGTGACACCTTGCGCGCCGCGGTCGAGGACTACCACCGCCGCGCCGAGGGCAAAGCCACCATCGATTACGCCTTCCACCTGATCGTCAGCGACCCGACGCAGGCGGTACTGGAAGAGGAACTGCCAGCGCTGATCCGCGAGGGTTACACCTCGTTCAAGATCTACATGACCTACGACGACCTCAAGCTCGACGATCGCCAGATCCTCGACGTGCTGAGTGTTGCGCGTGCCGAGGGCGCGATGGTCATGGTGCATGCCGAGAATACCGACTGCATCGCCTGGCTGACAGAGCGTCTCGTGAAGGCCGGCAACACCGCGCCACGCTTCCACGCAGACTCACGCCCGATGCTGGTGGAGCGCGAAGCCACCCATCGCGCCATCGCGCTGGCCGAGCTGGTCGACGTGCCTATCCTGATCGTGCATGTGTCCGGCCGCGAAGCGGTGGAGCAGATCCGCTGGGCGCAGTCGCTGGGCCTGCAGATCCACGCCGAGACCTGTCCGCAATACCTGTTCCTTACCAGCAGCAACCTGGACGCGACGGAGCACGACGGCCTGCATGGCGCCAAGTGCATCTGCAGCCCGCCGCCGCGCGACAAGGCCAACCAGGAAGTGATCTGGCAGGCGCTGGCGGGCGGCGTGTTCCGCGTGTTCTCGTCCGACCACGCACCTTTCCGCTACGAAGGCACCGACGGCAAGAAGGTCGGCGGCTGTCACGCTTCCTTCGCCGAGATTCCCAATGGCATTCCGGGACTGGAGACGCGCCTGCCGCTGCTGTTTTCTGCCGGCGTGCTGGATGGTCGCATCGACATCAACCAGTTCGTCGCACTGACCTCCACGAATGCGGCCAAGACCTACGGCCTGTATCCGCGCAAGGGCACGATCGCCGTCGGCGCAGATGCCGACCTGGTGATCTGGGACACACAGACGCCGCGCACCATCCGCAACGCGGACCTGCACCACGACGTGGACTACACGCCTTACGAGGGAATAGCCGTGCGCGCCTGGCCGGCGATCACGCTGTCACGCGGCGAAGTCGTGTGGCGTGATGGGGAATACCTCGGCAAGCCGGGCATGGGGCGCTTCCTGCCTTGCGACAAGCCCTGGGCGGGGCCGCGCTGACACGGACGTAGGCCGGATAAGGCCACGGCCGCCATCCGGCACGACGCGAAGCCTCGACTTCAGCAAGGCAACACGGTCACCGCACGCTTCGACGTCTACAACGGCCACGCCGGCCATTGCCGGATGACGGCCGATGGCCTTATCCGGCCTACGCCGAGGCGGGGCACCAGGCCTGCACGAGCTTCACCCAGTAGCTTGCACCCAAGGTCAGGATGTCGTCGTTGAAGTCGTAGCGGGCATTGTGCAGCATGCAGCCGCCCGCCCCCGCGCCGTTGCCGATCCACACGTAACAGCCCGACTTCTTTTCCAGGAAGTAGGCGAAGTCCTCGGCGCCCATGCTGGGGCGGATCGCCCAGTCCACGCGCTCTGCGCCGACCATGCCTTGCAGCACGTTGCGGCAGAACTCTGCCTCGGCGTCCGAATTCACCGTGGGCGGGTAGCCGTCGCGCCACACCATCTCGATCTGCAGGCCGAATGCTGCCGCCACGCCGTCGATGATCCGCTGCATGGACGCACGAGTCGCGCTGCGGATTTCCGGCCGCAGGGTGCGCACGGTGCCGCACAGGTCCGCGCGAGTGGGAATCGCGTTGTAGGCCTCGCCGGCGTGGAACTGCGTCACCGACAGCACGACGGCATCCAGCGGATCGGTGTTGCGGGAGGCAATCGTCTGCAATGCAGTGACGAGCTGCGCGCCGGCGATCACCGGGTCCAGCCCCTGCTGGGGCATGGCGGCATGCGCGCCACGGCCGGTAATGGTGATGTCGAAGCGATCCGCACTGGCCATCACCGGTCCCGGCGTGACACCGAAGCGGCCGGCGGGCATCTCCGGCCAGTTGTGCATGCCGAACACGGCGTCCACCGGGAAACGCTCGAACAGGCCGTCCGCGATCATCGCCGGCGCCCCGCCCTCGCCTTCCTCGGCGGGCTGGAAGATGAACACCACCGTGCCATCGAAATCCGGCTGGGCCGCCAGATGTTCCGCCGCCGCCAGCAGCATCGTGGTGTGGCCGTCATGGCCACAGGCATGCATGCGGCCAGCATGCTGGGAACGATGCGTAAATTCGTTGAGCTCGGTGATCGGCAGCGCGTCCATATCGGCACGCAGTGCGATCGCACGCTTGCTGCTGCCACGGCGGATGACGCCCACCACGCCGGTGCGCCCGATGCCGGTGTGCGTCTCGATGCCGGCGGCACGCAGACGCTCGGCCACCAGGGCGGCGGTGCGGTGCTCGTCGAAGGCCAGTTCGGGGTGGGCGTGGATGTCGTGCCGGACGCGGATGATGTCTTCGCGACGGGACTCGAGGGCGGCAAGTGCGGACATGGCGCGACTCGTCTGGGGGTGGGCAAGCCCCGATTCTACACAGGTCGACAAGCGCTCCCGACCGGCCGCGCGGGCCTCGCGAAGAGTTCCCTGCCTCGCATTCGCCGCATCGCAACAATGCGCGTCGTTTGCGCCGGGTCAACCCGCATCGCGGGATTCGGTACTGAAATGGTACTGCCCGGAGATTGCTTTCCTTTTTTCAGGCTGCGGGCGGCGCATTGACGACGATGCGCCCAACACGATGGAGGTTGTGATGAAACACCAAGAATCCGCCGCGGCATGTCCGACACGCGGACAGGCACCGAGACAAAGTGAGGAACCGACCCGTTCCCGCTGGCTGCGCGCTCCCCTCGCGGCCCTCTTTTCAACCCTTGCCCTACCCGCACTCGCCAGCGGCGGCGAAGCCAACCTGGTTCTGCCGGATCTCGCCGACAAGACGCTGGCGACCTTCGGCGGCATGTCCGGCTGGAACCTGCTCGCGCTGGGCCTCATCGTGTGCCTCGCCGGACTGGTCTTCGGCGCCCTGGTCTACAACAACCTCCGCAAGCTGCCCGTGCACCGCTCGATGGCAGAAATTTCCGAACTCATCTATGCCACCTGCAAGACCTACCTGCTGACCCAGGGCAAGTTCATCCTGGTGCTGGAGGCCTTCATCGCACTGGCGATCATCGCCTACTTCGGCTGGATGCAGCATATGGCGGCCTTCGAGGTCGCACTGATCCTCGCCTTCTCGCTGATCGGTATCGCCGGCTCGTACGGCGTGGCCTGGTTCGGCATCCGTATCAACACGCTGGCCAACAGCCGCACGGCTTTCGCAGCGCTGAAAGGCCGCGCCTTCCCCTGCTACGCGATCCCGATGAAGTCGGGCATCTCGATCGGCATGCTGCTCATCTCCACCGAGCTGCTGATCATGCTGGGCATCCTGCTGTTCATTCCGCCTGCACTGGCCGGCAAGTGCTTCATCGGCTTCGCCATCGGCGAATCGCTGGGTGCCGCTGCCCTGCGCATCGCAGGCGGCATCTTCACCAAGATCGCCGACATCGGTTCCGACCTGATGAAGATCGTCTTCAAGATCAAGGAAGACGATGCCCGCAACCCCGGCGTCATCGCCGACTGCGTGGGTGACAACGCCGGTGACTCCGTGGGCCCGACCGCCGACGGCTTCGAGACCTACGGAGTGACGGGCGTGGCCCTGGTCACCTTCATCATGCTGGCCGTACCGGAAGCTGCCGTGCAGGTACAACTGCTGGTGTGGATCTTCGTGATGCGCGTGCTGATGATCGTCACCTCCGGTGCGTCGTACTTCATCAACGAGGCGATTGCCACCAAGCGCTTCGCCGGTCTGCGCAAGTTCGACTACGAGTCGCCGCTGACCTCGCTGGTGTGGATCACCTCCATCCTGTCGGTCGCCGTCACCTTCGTGATCTCCGACCTGCTGATCGGCAACATCCAGATCGCCGGAGAGACCTATCCCAACCTGTGGTGGCAGCTGTCGCTGATCATCAGCTGCGGCACCCTGGCCGGCGCGATCATTCCTGAAGTGGTGAAGGTCTTCACCTCCACCAACTCCGGTCACGTGCGTGAAGTGGTGAACTCCTCGCGCGAAGGCGGCGCCAGCCTGAACATCCTGTCAGGCCTGACCGCCGGCAACTTCTCGGCGTTCTGGATGGGCGTGGTGATCGTGGGCCTGATGTTCGGCGCCTACGTCATCTCTCAACACGAGCTCGCAGCAGTGATCAACCCGGATCCCGCCAAGGCCACCGTCATGGCCGCCGTGTTCGCCTTCGGTCTCGTTGCCTTCGGCTTCCTCGGCATGGGCCCTGTGACCATCGCCGTGGACTCCTATGGCCCGGTCACCGACAACGCACAGTCGGTGTATGAACTGTCCACCATCGAAACGATTCCCGACATCTCCAACGAGGTGAACCGCGACTTCGGCTTCCATCCGGACTTCGAGACCGCCAAGGATCTGCTGGAAGAAAACGACGGTGCGGGCAACACCTTCAAGGCGACGGCAAAGCCGGTGCTGATCGGTACCGCCGTGGTGGGCGCTGCGACGATGGTGTTCTCCATCATCATGCTGCTGACCGACGGCCTGACGGTAAACCTCGCCAAGCTGTCGCTGTTGCACCCGCCCTTCCTGCTCGGCCTGATCTCCGGCGGCGCCACCATCTTCTGGTTCTCCGGTGCCAGCACGCAAGCGGTGTCGACCGGTGCCTATCGTGCAGTGGAGTACATCAAGCGCAACATGAAGCTGGACGGCAGCGCGGAACGCGCGTCGGTGGAAGACAGCAGCAAGGTGGTGGAAATCTGCACGCAGTACGCACAACGCGGCACGTTCAACATCTTCCTGGCGATCTTCTTCGGCACGCTGTGCACCGCCTTCGTGGAGCCCTTCTTCTTCATCGGCTACCTGATCTCGATCGCGATCATCGGTCTGTACCAGGCGGTGTTCATGGCCAACGCCGGTGGTGCGTGGGACAACGCCAAGAAAGTGGTGGAAACGGAACTGCGCGCCAAGGGCACGGACCTGCACGCCGCCGCAGTGATCGGCGACACCGTGGGCGATCCGTTCAAGGACACGTGTTCGGTGGCCATGAACCCGGTCATCAAGTTCACCACCCTGTTCGGCCTGCTGGCAGTGGAAATGGCTGTCAGCCTGAACAACCAGGGCCTGCAGAACGTGACCTGGGCACTGGCCACGATCTTCCTCGGCTTCTGTCTGGCCTTTGTGTATCGCAGCTTCTATGCAATGCGCATCGACACGGGCAGTGAGCAGGAAGAAGGCGTCCGCAAGATCGCGCAGTCAAGCTGACAATCGACTTAAGCAAGCGAAACAAAAATGCCGGCGAAAGCCGGCATTTTTCATTTCAACGATCCGGCATCGACGCCCGGCTCAGACTGTGCGACGTTGCCTCACCTGTTCGAACAGGCACACGGCTGCAGCGGCTGCCACGTTCAGGGACTCGGCACCACCAGGCATGGGGATGTACACCCGGCGCGTCGCCAACGCAGCGAGGCCCGGCGACAAGCCGCGCCCCTCCGCACCGAACAACCAGCAACTGGGTCCGGCAAGATCACAATCGAACACCGCCTGCGCATCATCCGCCAGCACAGTAGCCAGGCGTTGCCCCGCAAACGCTGACACCTGTGCCAGCAAGTCGACACGCTCGCGGATGCCCATCAGGAAGTGAGCCCCCATGCCGGCACGCAGGACCTTGGGCGACCAGGCCTGGGCACAGCCCTCACCCAGCCATGCACGGCGGATGCCGGCCGCGGCGGCGGTACGTAACAGCGTGCCGAGATTGCCGGCATCCTGCACGCCCTCCAGCGCGATGACATCGACCAGACCGCTCTCACCCGCGCGCCCCTCCGCAATCGCCTCCGGTATCGCGATCTCGGCCAGCACACCGGTCGGTGTATCCACCGGGCTCAAGGCTTTGAACAGATTGCCCGGCAGGCCGATGGCGCGTATGCCAGCGTCCGCGCATTGCTCCTGCAGCGATGCGAGTTCAGCATCCAGCGGGAGGTCGGCCCACACGGTCGTCAGCGGGACCACACCTGCGTCCAGCGCTGCGCGCAGCAGATGTGCGCCATCGATGACGGTACGACCTTGCTCGCGGCGGTAGCGTGCTTCCTCGGCAAGCGCCTTGAGATGGCGGAACGTGGGGTTGTCGCGCGAGCTGATGAGCTTCATGCCAGCCTCAGGCGCTCAGAAAAGGCGAGCCTGGTCGATGATGGCGCGCACCGGCGCGAAGCTGCGGCGGTGCTCGTCGATCACGCCGTGCAGCTCGATGGCCGCCAGGTGTTCGGGGGTCGGATATCCCTTGTGGCGCGCAAAACCGTACTGAGGGTAGCGCGCATCCAGCGACACCAGCAGGCGGTCGCGATGTTCCTTGGCGAGGATCGAAGCCGCCGAGATGGCCGGCTCCAGCGCGTCACCCTGCACGATCGCGCGCGCGGGCATCAGCAGGCCGACCGGAATACGGTTGCCATCCACCAGCACCTCGGTGGGAATCGTTGCCAGTGCCTCCACCGCGCGACGCATGGCGAGCATGCTGGCGTGAAGGATGTTGATCGTGTCGATTTCAGCCACCGTCGCCTCGGCCACGGCCCAGGCCAGCGCGTGGCTGCGGATCTGCTCCTCCAGGCGGGCGCGGGCACGCGCCGTGAGTTGCTTGGAATCGTTCAGGCCACTGATCGGACGGGACGGGTCCAGGATGACCGCCGCGGCGACCACCGGCCCGCACAACGGCCCACGGCCTGCTTCATCAACCCCGCAAACGTGCATCAATGCCTCCTGCCCGCCTCGATCAGCGGCAGCAGGGCTTCCGCTGCACGCTCAGCAGTGTTCTGTCTGAGGCTGAGGTGCATGTCGGTGAAACCTTCGACGAGCTGCTCCACCGCTTCGCGGTCGTTCAGCCAGCGCTCGATGGCATCGGCGAGAGCAGCCGGCTTCACATCGTCCTGCTCGAACTCCGGCACGACGAAACGTCCCGCGAGGATGTTCGGCAGTGAGAAGTAAGGAAGGTAGACCATGCGCTTGACGATTCGATACGTCATGTTCGCCACGCGGTAGGCCGCCACCATGGGCCGCTTGAGCAAGGCAGCCTCCAGGGCAGCAGTGCCGCTGGCCAGCAGCACGACATCACAGGCAATCATGGCCTCGTGCGAGTGGCCGAACAACAGGCGGATCGGTAGCTCGGCAGCGTCCTGGCGGGCAAGTGCCTCCTCGAAGATCGTGCGCGTCTCGCGCGTGATCAGCGGCACCAGGAACAACAGGTCCGGATGGCGCTCTGCCAGCAGACGCACTGCGCCGATGAAATCGTCCGCCAGGCGCGACACTTCACCAACACGGCTACCTGGCATGACGGTGACAATGCGCGCGCCTTGCGGCAACTGGAGTTGTTCGCGCGCACCCTCACGGTCCGGCTGAAGAGGAAACTCGTCCGCCAGCGGATGCCCGACGAAGCTCGCCGGGATGTTGTGCTTCGTGTACAGCTCGGGCTCGAACGGGAACAAGCACAGCACATGATCGGCAGCCTTGCCGATGCCATGCACGCGACCGCCGCGCCAGGCCCAGATCGACGGGCTGACGAAATGCGCGGTGCGGACGCCAGCCTTGCGCAAGCGCTGCTCCAGACCAAGATTGAAGTCCGGTGCGTCGATACCGATGAAAAGGTCCGGCGGATCGGCCTTGAGCCGGCGGATCAGGTCAGCACGGATGCCCCACAGCTCGCGATAGCGACGCAGCACCTCCACCAAGCCCATGACGGCCAGGCGCTCGCTCGGCCACCACGAAGTGAAGCCCTCGGCCTCCATCTTCGGACCGCCGATGCCGACGCACTCCATGTCCGGGAAGTGGGCACGCAGGGCCCGGATCAGATGCGCGGCCAGCAGGTCACCCGAGGCCTCACCAGCGACCATGGCGATACGCACTTTCGCCATGGCGTGCTCAGCGGATGATGCCGCGCTTCGAAGCTGCCAGGAAGTCGCGCATCACCTGCAACTCGGCCGTTTCATCAGCCATCGCTGCAATGGTCTCGCGGGCCTGCTCGAGCGTAAGGTTCTGGCGATAGAGCGCCTTGTAGGCGCGCTTGATCTGTGCAATGGCTTCCGCCGAAAAGCCGCGACGGCGCAAGCCTTCGCTGTTGATGCCATGCGGGGTGGTCGGGTTACCGGCGTGCATCACATAGGGCGGCACGTCCTGCGTAATGATTGCACCGCCACCGGCCATGCTGTGCGCACCGATCACACAGAACTGGTGCACCGCTGCCATGCCGCCAAGGATCACGTGGTCACCCAGATGGATATGCCCACCCAGAGTCACGTTGTTGGCCATGATGGTATTGCTGCCGACCTGGCAATCATGGCCGATGTGGACCGACGCCATGAACCAGTTGTCGTCACCGATGCGCGTGACACCGATGTCCTGCGCGGTGCCGATGTTGAAATTGCAGTACTCGCGGATGGTGTTGCGATCACCGATCTCCAGGCGGGTAGGCTCGCCTGCGTACTTCTTGTCCTGCGGAATCTCGCCCAGCGAGGTGAACTGGAAGATGCGATTGTCGCGACCGATCTTCGTATGGCCCTTGATGACCACGTGCGGACCGACAACCGTACCTTCGCCGATCTCGACATGCTCGCCGATGACGCTGAATGGGCCGATCTCGACGCGATCGCCGATCTTTGCGCCGGGATGAACCAGAGCGGCGGGGTGGATGTTTGCGCTCACAGCCTGCTCACTTCCCCGACTTGCCCGGGCGGATCGCGCACATCAGTTCGGCCTCGACCGCCAGCTCACCATCGACGCTCGCTGTGCCCTTGTATTTCCAGATGCCACGCATGTTGCGCTCGATGAACATCTCGTAACGCAACTGATCGCCGGGCACCACGGGGCGCTTGAAGCGCGCGTTGTCGATACCGGCGAACAGCAGTTGCGAATCGGAGTCCGGTGTCACACCCACGGTCTTGAAAGACAGCATCGCGGCCGCCTGGGCCATGCCTTCGAGGATCAACACGCCAGGCATCACCGGCATGTGCGGAAAATGCCCGTTGAAGAATTCTTCGTTGATGGTGACGTTCTTGATGGCGATGACCCGCTTGCCCAGTTCCATCTCGACGATGCGGTCGATCAGCAGGAAGGGATAGCGGTGTGGCAGGTAGTTCTTGATCTCGAGGATGTCGATCACGCTCACGTCTTGTTTTCCAGTTCTTTCAGGCGTTTTTCAAGTTTTTTGATGCGCTCGGCCATTTTGTCGAGGTTATGCACGTACGCCGCATTGCGCAGCCATTCGGCATGGGGCTGCGTGGAAATCACGGACGAGTAAGCCCCCTTCTCGGAAAGGCTTCTGGTAACGCTCGCATGTCCGGTTACCGTGATGTCGTCACCAATCACAAGATGCCCCGCCACACCTGACGCGCCACCGATGATGACGCGGCGGCCGATGCGCGTGCTACCAGCTATTCCCACCAGCGCGGCAATCGCAGCGTTTTCGCCGATATGACAGTTATGGGCGACGTGCACCAGATTGTCGAGCTTGGCGCCATTTTCGATCACCGTATCGTCGAGCGCCCCACGGTCGATGCAGGCATTGGCACCTATCTCCACATCGTCGCCGATCAGTACGCGGCCAATCTGCGGAATCTTCTCCCAACTGCCGTCGCGGCGCTTCGCGATGCCGAAGCCATCCGACCCGATCACCGTACCAGGATGCAGGATGCAGCGTTCGCCCACCTCGCAGCCCTGTTTGACCACGACGCGCGGGTGAATGAAAGTCCCGGCTCCAATCCGGCAACCCCGTTCGACCACGACGCCTGGCCCGATCACGACACCCGCGCCGATCACGCAGTCTTCGTCGACGAAAGCCTGGGCCGCGACACTGGCGTCCGGCGGCAGCGGACTCAGCACGACCGCAGAGGGATGAATGCCCGGAGCGGGCACGGGCACAGGGTTCAGCAGCTGCGACACCCGGGCGAAGTACAGATACGGGTCATCGACGATGATGCGCGTACCAGCCCATGCATCCGCCAGCTTGCGCGGCAGGATGACCGCGCCGGCGTTTGTGCCATCAAGTGCCTTTAGGTACTTGTCGCTGACGATGAAACCGATCTCGCGGGATGTCGCACGCTCCAGCGGCGCGACCTGTTCGATAACGACGTCGCCGTCGCCCATCAGTTCTCCACCCAGAGCCTCGACGATGGCACGGGCGGATGATGCATGCTGATTCATCGTAACCTCAGCGCGCCGGTGCGTCCGCCAGGACCTTGATGACCTTGTCCGTGATGTCGATCCGCGGGCTGTGATGCACGGCGTCCTGCACGATCAGGTCGTACTTCTCGGCCTTGGCAACATCACGGATCGCCTGGTTGGCCCGCTCCAGCACAGCGGCCAGCTCTTCGTTCTGGCGCTGATTGCGGTCTTCCCTGTATTCCCGTTGCTTGCGATTCAGTTCGCGACTGAGATCGGCAAACTCACGCTCACGCTGCTTGCGCTCGTTCTCGTTCATCGTGAGGGAGTTCTTCTCGAGGTACTCCTTCAGGGAAAGGTGCTGCTTCTCGACATTGCGCAGCTCGGCTTCCCGTTTTTCGAACTCACGCTCGAGCCGCTTCAGTGCACGCTGGGCCGGCACCGATTCACGCATGACGCGGTCAGCGTTCACGAAACCGATCTTGATGTCCGTCTGCGCGATAGCCACTGCCGGCAAGAGCGCACAACAAACCGTGGCAAGAAAACGCTTCATCACAGACTCCTAGAAGACCTGGCCGATCTGGAACTGGAAGCGGCGCACTTCGTCGCCCTCCCGTTTGTTCAACGGGAAGCCATAACTGAACTTCATGGGCCCCAAAGGAGACACCCAGGTTAGACCCAAACCCGTACTGAACCGCAACGGGCCCGAACTCTCCGTCGTGGAGTCGGTATCCCACACCTGACCGGCATCCAGGAAAGCGGACAAGCGCGTGCTCTTGCTGTTCTCGCGCATTCCGGGGAACGGGAAGAGCAGCTCTGCCCCTGTCAGGAAGCGCGTTGTGCCACCAATTGCCTCGTACCGAACGTTCGTGCTGTTCCAGACACGAGGGCCGAGCGAGTTGTCATCGAAACCACGAACCGAACCGATGCCGCCTCCATAGTAGTTCTTGAAGAACGGATACGCCTTGCCCCCGTAGGCTTTGCCGTAAGCAAGATCAGTATTAAGCATCAGGGTGAAAGTCGGATTCAAAGCAAAGAACCGTTGCCATTGATAGTTGGCACGCGCGTATCGCGTCTCACCCGGCGGGATGGCGACATCCAGCGCCACCCGCTGGTAAAGACCGGTCGTCGGGTAAAGAATGCTGTCCCGCCTGTCGTCCGACCACGACGCAGTTGCCAGGACGGTTGTCGACAGTCCCCCGAACTGATCAACGTGTCGTGTGTACTGGGGAGGGCTGTCAGGCAGGATCGTGATGCGCGTGTGATCGAACGACAGACCAAAACGAACTGCTTGATCCTCCGAAATCGGCATGCCCAGACGCAAGCCAGCTCCCGTGGCTTCAGACTTGTATTTCGCCACCACATTCAGCGAGGTAGGGTCGACTCGCCTGTTATAGACATCAAAACCACCGCTGAGGCCATCCGGCGTCAGGTATGGGTCGGTGTAGGAGGCGGAAATATTGCGGTTGATACGGCCCGTTGAAACCTGCAGGGCCAGCGAATTCCCGGATCCGAACAGGTTCTCCTGCGAGATACCGGCAGAGAGAACCATCTTTTCCGTCTGAGAGTAGCCGGCACCCAGCGTGAAATTACCTGTCGGTCGCTCTTTGACCTCAACCGTCAGATCGACCTGGTCTGTCTGGTTCGGAATGGGCGTTGTGTCGATACTCACATCTTCGAAGTAGCCCGTGCGATTCAGCCGTTCCTTGGAGCGCTCCACCAGCGTGCGATCGAACCAGGCGCTTTCGGGCTGACGGAACTCGCGACGGATCACCACGTCACGCGTCTTGGAGTTGCCGACTATGTTGATGCGATTCACATATGCCCGACGACCCGGATCGATGTAGAAGGTCAGTGCTACCTCACGCTTGGTCTGGTCCACCTCGGGCGCGGCATTCACGTTGGCAAACGCGTAACCCTCGTTGCCAAGACGGTCACTGATCTTGCGCGAGGTTTCGTTCAGGTTCTGGCGCGAAAAAATCTCGCCGGGCTTGATCTGCACCAGCGCCTTGAGCTCCGCTTCCGGCACCAGCATCTCACCCGCCAGGCGCACGGACGAAACCTTGTATTGCTCGCCCTCCTTGATCGCCAACGTGATGTACACGTCTTTCTTGTCCGGCGTGATCGAGACCTGGGTCGAGTCAAAGGCAAAGTCCAGGTAGCCGCGGTTCAGGTAGTAGGACTTGATGGTTTCCTGGTCAGCCAGCAGCTTGACCTTGGAGTACTGGTCGTCCTTGGTAAACCAGGAGAGCCACCCTGTCGTAGCCTGTGACATCAGGTCGATCAGGCGACTTTCGCTGAACACCTTCGCACCGATGACCCGGATTTCCTTGATGCGCGCCGCCTCACCTTCCTCGATCTCGAAGTTGACCGCCACGCGGTTGCGCTCCAGAGGCGAGACAGTGGTCCGGATCTTGACTGCGTAGAAACTCTTGGTGAGGTAGAGACGCTTGAGCTCCTGCTCCGCTCGGTCCAGGGTCGAACGATCAAATATGCGGGACTCAGAAATCCCCGCATCCTTGAGCCCCTTGCGCAGGGTCGCCTCGTCGAACTCCTTGTTGCCGGAGAAAGCCAACTGGGCGATGGCCGGGCGCTCGTCCACCGACACGACGATCGTGTCACGGTCAGCCTCGATGCGCACGTCCTTGAAAAAGCCCGTGGCATAGAGCGCCTTCACGGCAGCAGCCACGCTCTCGTCGGTAACCGTGTCACCGATCTTGATAGGCAGATAGCTAAAGACGGTGCCCGCCTCAGTGCGCTGGATGCCATCTACCTTGATGTCCTTCACCACGAAGGGGGTGAAGCCATGCGCGAGCGAGCCGAATGCCGCCATGACAGCAGCAGCCAGAATCTTGAGTTTCATGTGTTCAGCCGGGAAGCAGGCGATTGATGTCGTTGAACAGGGCCAGCATCGACAGCAGAACCAGCAGGGTCAGACCCAGGCGCTGGCCTGCTTCCATCACGCGTTCGGACAGCGGACGCCCCCTGACAAATTCGGCCACATAATACAGTAAGTGCCCCCCATCCAGCACCGGCACGGGCAGCAGGTTGAGCACGCCCAGACTGATGCTGACCAGGGCAAGGAAGCGCAGGTAGTGCTCCACACCCATGCGGGCTGTCTGCCCCGCGTAATCGGCAATGGTCACCGGGCCGCTGACATTCTTCAGCGAAACGACGCCGGTGATCATGCGATACATCACCTTCAGCGTGAAGATCGACGTCTCGGCAGTCTGCTCGACCGACCGGACGAAGCCATCGACGACGCCATAGCGCATGGTGATCAGATGGCGCTGCAGCAACTCGGGATCCTGTTGCACCTCGACGCCGAGGCGACCACGCGAACCCGACTTGTCGCTTACAAGCTCGGGCTGGATCACCATCTCCAGTCGCTGCCCGCCGCGTTGCACGACCAGTCGTGTGTCCTGCCCGCCGCGTTTTGCAATGTAGCTCGCAAACGCCCGCCAGTCTTCCACAGGCTGTCCGTCGACCGCCATGAAGTGGTCACCCGGCTGGAGGCCGGCGCGCTCGGCAGGTCCGCCCGGCATCGTGCGTCCCACGATGGCAGGCAATGGCGGCAAGCCCACGGTCAGTCCGAGCTGCGCCAGTGCATCAGGCGCGCCATCGTCGATCTTCACGTCAGCCAGGTCGAGATGACGGATCTCCCGTGCTCCGCGCGCGGTCGATACTTCGACCTCGATGCGCTTACCGTCTATGGCGTGATCGATGATTGCCCAACGCAGGTCAGAGGCAGACTCGATCGACTCGTCTGCGACCTTCTCGATGCGGTCGCCCACCACCAGGCCGGCGCGTTCCGCTACCGATTGCGCAGACACCGCCCCTACCACTGGAGCCAGCTCCTGGCTGCCGTGCAGGAATACGCCCCAGTAGATGAGGATGGCCAGCAGGAAATTGGCCAGCGGTCCGGCCAGCACGATGATGGAGCGCTTGCCCAGCGACTGGCGGTTGAAGGCACGATGACGCTCTGCAGGCGGCACCGCCTCCTCGCGCTCGTCCAGCATCTTCACGTAGCCACCGAGTGGAATGGCCGACAGCGCCCATTCGGTGCGATCCGGCCCCAGTTGTCGGGCAAAGATGCGCGGCCCGAAGCCGAGCGAGAAACGCAGCACCTTGACGCCGCAAAGACGCGCCGCGAGATAGTGACCGTACTCGTGAACCGCAATCAGGATCGCCAGGGCGACCAGGAACCACCAGATGTAATGCAGGATGCTCATTGCTGTCTTGAGACGATTTCCGCGCGAGCAAGTTCGCGAGCAGCTGCATCAGCGCCCAGTGCATCTTCCAGCACCGTCACCGGGCGACGCACACTGCGCGCCAGGACGGACTCGACAACCGCCGAGATATCCGTGAAGCCGAGGCGCCCCTCGAGGAAAGCCGCCACGGCCTCCTCGTTCGCGGCATTGAGCACCGCGCAGGCGTCGCCGCCCACCTCCAGCGCATCGAAGGCAAGGCGCAAGCAAGGGAAACGCTGCAGATCGGGCTCCTCGAAACTGAGCCTGCCGATCTTCGCGAGATTGAGGCGCTCGACCCCTGATGAAATCCGCTCCGGCCAGGCCATTGCGTGTGCGATCGGCGTACGCATGTCCGGGTTGCCCAGCTGTGCGATGACCGACCCGTCGACGTACTCGACCATCGAATGGATGACGCTCTCGGGATGGATCAGCACGCCGATACGGTTCGGCTCGACGCCGAACAGCCAGCGCGCCTCGATGACCTCCAGCCCCTTGTTCATCATCGACGCGGAATCGACCGAGATCTTGCGGCCCATCACCCAGTTCGGATGAGCACAGGCCTGATCCGGCGTCATGGCGGCGAGCTGCTCCACCGGCGTGCACCGGAAGGGGCCGCCGGAAGCCGTCAGGACGAGACGACTGACGCCGCATTGTTGCAAGCCATAGTCAAACCCGGTGGGCAGTGACTGGAACAGGGCGTTGTGCTCGCTATCGATCGGCAACAGCGTCGCGCCGGCGGTACGCACGGCATCCATGAAGAGGCTGCCGGCCAATACCAGCGACTCCTTGTTGGCGAGCAGCACACGCTTGCCAGCCTGCGCAGCAGCCAGCGATGACTCCAGCCCGGCAGCACCGACGATGGCAGCCATCACCGTGGTCACATCGGCAGCTATGGCCACGTCGACCAGCGCCTTGCGCCCCACCAGGACTTCGGTGCTACTTGCCGTCCCCAGGCGATCACGCAGGTCGCCAGCAAGTATGTCGTCCGCCACCACTGCAAAACGCGGCCGGAACTGCGCACATTGCTGCGCCAACCGTTCAATCTGCCGATTGCCGCTCAGGGCAAAGACTTCGAAGCACTCGGGATGACGCGCCACCACGTCCAGCGTGCTGACGCCGATGGATCCAGTGGCACCAAGAACGGTGAGAACCTGTTTCGACATGAGTTCAGAGCAACAGCAGCAGACCCAGTAACGGCAGCGTAGAGGTAAGGCTGTCCACGCGATCCAGCACGCCGCCATGTCCGGGCAGCAACGTGCCGCTGTCCTTCATGCCTGCCTGGCGCTTGGCGAGTGACTCGAAAAGATCGCCCAGGACGCTCAACGCGGCATAGCACAGTGCCAGCACGGCAAAGGCAATGACACCACCGCGCTGCGCAAGGGCCGGCTCGAACTCACGCAGGATCAGCGCATACGCCAGCACCGCCACGGCACCACCGATCGCCCCCTCCCAGCTCTTTCCCGGACTGATGCGGGGCGCAAGCTTCCGTCGCCCGATGGCACGACCGACGAAGTAGGCCGCCGTATCCGCGATCCACACGGCGATCATGCCGTAGAGCAGCATCCAGGGACCGTGCTGGTTACGTATCAGCACCATGGCGACCGCCGCCGGCAACAGGACGAGCAACCCCAGCCAGACCTTTTTGCCACCCTCTGCCAGCGGCGCAGCACCCGGCCTCATCAAGGCGGGCACCCACACCAGCCAGAAGACGAGTCCGACCGCCAGCAGCAAGGGCCACGCGATGAAAGCAGGCCACAGTGCGGCGACCACCGCCATCGCCGCAAGCGCGGCGCTCAGCAGCATGCCCGCGGTATCGGACAAACCGGCAAGGCGACGCCATTCGCCGCCGGCGACCCAGACGATGGCCGCCACGAACAGCCCCCAGGCCCAGCCTGGCAGCAAGAACAGCGCCGCGGCAAACACCGCGACCATGACGATTGCGGTGAGTACGCGCTGTTTAAGCATGTTCGCCCGGTGAGGGTACGAGCTGCTCGCTGGTGCGGCCGTAGCGACGCTCGCGTTTCTGATAGGAAGCGATCGCCTCATCGAAAGCCGCATCATCGAAATCCGGCCACAGACGATCAGTGAAGTAGAACTCGGCGTAAGCCAGCTGCCACAGCAGGAAGTTGCTGACACGCTGCTCGCCACCGGTACGGATGAACAGGTCCGGCTCAGGCGCGTCCGCCATGCTCAGATAGGGCGCGAGATCTTCCTCGCCATAACTGCCGACCTTGCCGGGATGCTCGGCCACCATGCGGTTCATGGCCTGAAGGATGTCCCAGCGCCCGCCGTAGTTGGCCGCGATGGAAAGCGTCATCGCCGAATTGCCGGCGGTCATCGCCTCGGCCTCGCGGATCGCAGCCACGAGGTCGACGTTGAAGCGCGACATGTCGCCGATGATACGCAGGCGGATACCGTTCTTGTGCAGACGGGAGACCTCGTCCTTCAGTGCCTGCAGGAACAGGTTCATGAGGAAGGACACTTCGTCCGGCGGCCGCCGCCAGTTTTCCGAACTGAACGCAAACAGCGTCAGGTGCCGGACACCACGGTCGATGCAGCGGCGCACGACCGCGCGAACCGTTTCCACGCCACGCTTGTGACCCGCGACGCGAGGCAGGAAACGTTTCTTTGCCCAGCGCCCATTGCCATCCATGACGATGGCAATGTGCTGCGGCACCGCGGCCGAATCGGGCACTTCGCGCGTCGAGCTGATGAACCGCGACAGGACCATGTCGGGCAACCGTGGCTGGAAAGGATGAGCAGAACGAGTCGCGAGGCGGCTCAGATCTGCATCAGTTCCTGTTCTTTGTGCGCGAGCAGCTTCTCGGTCTCGCCGATGTACTTGTCGGTGAGCTTCTGGATGTCGTCCTGGGCACGGCGCTCGTCATCTTCGGCGATGGTCTTGGCCTTCAACGCATCCTTCAACGACGTATTGGCGTCGCGACGCACGTTGCGGATGGCAACCTTGGCATCCTCGGTCTCACCGCGCACGATCTTGATGAGATCCTTGCGGCGCTCTTCGGTCAGCGCGGGCATCGGCACGCGCACCACGTCGCCCATGGTGGCGGGGTTCAGGCCCAGGTCGGAATCACGGATCGCCTTCTCGATCTTGGCGATCATCGGCTTCTCCCAAGGCTGGACACCGATCGTGCGGGCATCCAGCAGCGACACGGCGGCAACCTGGTTGATCGCCGTCGGCGTACCGTAATAGTCGACCATCACGTGGTCGAGCAGGCCGGTGTGGGCACGGCCGGTACGCACCTTGGCCAGATCGTTCTTGAGCGCTTCCACCGACTTCTGCATCTTCTGTTCGGTGGTCTTCTTGAGATCGGGAATCATCGCGTACCTCTCGTTACTTGTTCAGCACTTGTTCAGATGTGCACCATCGTGCCTTCGTCTTCGCCCATCACCACGCGACGCAGCGCGCCCGGCTTGAACAGGGAGAATACGTTGATCGGCAGCTTCTGGTCACGACACAGCGCAAAAGCGGTGGCATCCATGACCTGCAGGTTCTTCGCAATCGCTTCGTCGAAGCTAATCTTCGCGTAGCGGGTCGCGTTCGGGTCCTTCTTGGGATCCGCCGTGTAGATACCGTCGACCTTGGTGGCCTTCAGCACGATCTCTGCGCCGATCTCGGTGCCACGCAGCGCGGCTGCGGTATCGGTGGTGAAGAACGGGTTGCCGGTGCCAGCAGCGAAGATGACGATCTTGCCTTCTTCGAGATAGCGGATGGATTTGCCGCGGATATACGGCTCCACCACCTGCTCGATGTTCAGTGCCGACTGCACACGGGCAGCCACACCGGCAACGCGCATCGCATCGCCAAGCGCCATGGCGTTCATGATGGTTGCCATCATGCCCATGTAGTCGGCCGTGGCGCGGTCCATGCCGGACGCAGCGCCCGCCATGCCACGGAATATGTTGCCGCCGCCTATGACGATCCCGATCTCCACACCAAGGCGCTGGACCTCGGCCACATCACTCACGATACGTGAAACGATGCCCTGGTTGATGCCGTAGGCATCGTCGCCCATGAGGGCTTCACCAGAAAGTTTGAGCAGGATGCGTTTATAGGCGGCGGGCATTGATACTCCTCAGCGAGCAGCTGCAGCGGCAGCGGCCTGGGCGGCCACTTCTGCGGCGAAGTCATTCACCTTCTTCTCGATGCCTTCGCCCACCACGTACAAGGTGAAGCTGGCAACGGAAGCCGATTTCGACTTCAGCAGTTGCTCGATGGTCTGCTTGCCGTCTTCAGCCTTCACGAAGACCTGGGACAGCAGGGTGACTTCCTTGAGGAATTTCTGCACCGTGCCTTCGGCGATCTTTTCCAGCATGGCTTCGGGCTTGCCCGATTCCTTGGCCTTCTCGATCGCCACGCGACGCTCGGTTTCAATCAGATCGGCCGGCACGCCGGAAGCGTCCAGCGACTTCGGCTTGGAAGCCGCGATGTGCATCGCCACGTCCTTGCCCAGCGCTTCTTCACCGCCGACCAGGTCAACCAGCACGCCAACCTTCGAACCACCGTGGATGTAGCTGACGACCTTGCCTTGCGCCTCGACGCGCTGAAAGCGACGGACCGAGATGTTCTCGCCGATCTTGCCGACCAGTGCGGTGCGCACGGCGTCAACGGTGGAGCCTTCCAGCGGCAAAGCCGACAGGGCAGCAACGTCCGCCGGGTTCTTGGTAGCGATCAGTTCGGCCACCGACTTGGTGAAAGCCAGGAAGTCATCGTTCTTGGCTACGAAGTCGGTCTCGCAGTTCACTTCGACGATGGCAGCCAGCTTGCCGTCGGCGGAGATGTAGGTGCCGACGATGCCTTCCGCCGTCACGCGGGCCGCGGCCTTGCTGGCCTTGTTGCCCAGCTTCACGCGCAGGATCTCTTCTGCCTTGCCCAGATCGCCGTCGGCTTCGGTCAGGGCCTTCTTGCATTCCATCATCGGCGCGTCGGTCTTCGCGCGCAGCTCGGCCACCATGCTTGCGGTAATTGCCGCCATGATCACTCCTGAATTAAGTCTTTGATTGCCTGATTGACAAAGCCCCGCATAGCGGGGCCTTGCCGGGGACGACAGGCGCACGCGCCCAGCGTCCAGTATCGATGAAGCGTATTACGCCTGTTGCGCGTCGGCGCCGTCTTCCACTTCCACGAACTCTTCGCTCGAGGAAACGGCAGCAACCAGATCGGCCACAGCGTTGTTACGACCTTCCAGCACGGCATCAGCCACGCCAGCGGCGTACAGGCGGATAGCGCGGGACGAGTCGTCGTTACCCGGGATCACGTAATCCACGCCTTCCGGCGAGTGGTTGGTGTCGACCACGGCCACGACCGGGATGCCCAGCTTCTGGGCTTCGGTGATGGCGATCTTGTGGTAACCCACGTCGATCACGAACAGGGCATCCGGCAGGCCGGCCATGTCCTTGATACCGCCCAGGCTCTTCTGCAGCTTGACCAGTTCGCGCTGGTTCAGCAGCGCTTCCTTCTTGGACAGGCGCTCGGACGAACCGTCGGCGAACATCTGCTCCATGTCCTTCAGGCGCTTGATCGAGCCCTTGACGGTTTTGAAGTTGGTCAGCATGCCGCCGAGCCAGCGCTCGTCGACGTAGGGCACGCTGGCGCGTTGCGCTTCTTCAGCGAGAATCTCGCGAGCCTGGCGCTTGGTGCCCACCATCAGGATGGTGCCGCGGTTGGCGGACAGCTTGCGGATGAAAGCCATCGCCTCGTTGTACTTCTGGAGCGTCTTCTCCAGGTTGACGATGTGGATCTTGTTGCGATGGCCGAAGATATAGGGGGCCATCTTGGGGTTCCAGAAGCGCGTCTGGTGGCCGAAGTGGACACCGGCTTCCAGCATTTGACGCATGGTCACGGACATGGAATGAACTCCGATTTACAGGTTTAACCTCCGCTCGCGCTGGCAGCCTGACCGGCCGACCCTTTCGCCCCTTTCCAGAGGCGAACCTGTTACGCAAGCGTGCGAATTTGCTCCGCGGCACGCAAAGACCGTGCATCACGAAGCAGAGCCCGAGATTTTAGCAGGTGAAACACCCTGAACTCAAGCCCGTCAGGACTCCTGAGCCTGAGCGATGAGCCGCTGCGGCTGCATGCGGCCGGCTCGCCATTGCCCCAGGCCGAGGAATGACTCGCCGTAGACACGGCAGGTCTCGCCCTCGACAACATCCCCCTCCGCCTCGACCGCCTGCCCGAGCCGGAAGCGCGCTGCGGTCGGCGGATCAAGGCGGACCTCAGGGAAATGTGCAACCAGCGTATCCACGGGCAAGAGCAAAGCCGTGCGCTGGTCTTCAGGAAGGGCCTCGATCGCCTCCATCGTGGTTGCCGCATCGAGCCCAAGCGGGCCAGCGGCAATCCGTCGCAGCGCAGACAGATGCGCGCCACAGCCGAGAGCCTCGCCAATATCCTCGCCCAGGGTGCGGATGTAGGTGCCCTTGCTGCAACGGACCCGCAGACTCACGCTCTCGGGCGCAATCGCGAGCACTTCGATCCCGTGAATGCGCACGCACCTGGCCTTGCGCTCGATCTCCACACCCTGGCGCGCGTACTCGTACAGCGCCCTGCCCTGATGCTTGAGCGCCGAATACATCGGCGGCACCTGTTCGATTTCGCCGACGAAACGCGCGCAGGCGGCGTGGATGGCGGCCTCATCCACGACGACCTCGCGACGGCTCAGCACCTCGCCCTCGACATCCCCGGTCGTGGTTGTCACCCCAAGGCTCAGCGTCGTCTCGTAAGCCTTGTCGGCATCCAGCAACAACTGGGAGAACTTGGTCGCTTCACCCAGCAAGACCGGCAGCAGACCAGAGGCCATCGGGTCCAGCGTGCCGGCGTGGCCGGCCTTGGCCGCATTCAACAGGCGCCGCGCCCGCTGCAAGGCGGCATTGCTGCTCGCGCCGTGTGATTTGTCGAGCAGGAGCACGCCATCGACCGCGTCACCGCGGCGGCGACTGGCACGCCCCATCAATCGTTCTCCGGCTCGACGTCGTCCGCAGTGCCCGTGCGCGAACGATCCTCGGCGATCACCTTGTCGATCAGTGCCGACATGCGATTGCCGTTCTCGATCGAACGGTCGTAGACGAAGTGCAGTTCAGGCGTCGTATGGATACGTACGCGACGACCCAATTCGCGACGCAGGAATCCACTGGCGCGACGCAGACCGACGAGGATGTCTTCAACCCCCTCCTCGCCCGTCATCGACGTGAAGAACACTTTGGCGTGCGCGTAGTCCGGCGTGATTTCCACTTCGGTCAGCGAAATGAAACCGACGCGCGGGTCCTTGACCTCGGAGCGGATCAGCTCAGCGAGTTCACGGCGGATCTGTTCGACCACACGGGCCGAGCGGGAATATTCCTTAGGCATGAACACTGCCCTCCTGTTTCAAAACAAACGGGCCCCGCAGGGCCCGTTCTTGCTGTCTAGCCCGGCACTCAGAGCGTACGGGCGATTTCCTGGATTTCGTACACTTCCAGTTGGTCGCCTTCGACGATGTCGTTGAAGTTCTTGATCGACAGACCGCACTCGAAGTTGGATTTGACTTCCTTGACGTCGTCCTTGAAACGCTTGAGCGAGTCCAGTTCGCCATCGTGGATGACCAGGTTGTCGCGCAGCACACGGACACGCGAACTGCGACGCACCACGCCATCCAGCACGTAGCAACCGGCAATCGTGCCCACCTTCGAGATGACGAACACCTGGCGGATCTCGACGGTACCGATGACTTGCTCGCGCTTCTCCGGCGACAGCATGCCCGACAGCGCCTGCTTCACCTCATCCACAGCGTCGTAGATGATGTTGTAGTAGCGGATGTCGACATCGAAGCTCTCGGCCAGCTTGCGGGCGTTGGCATCGGCACGGGTATTGAAGCCGATGATGACCGCCTTGGAAGCCTGCGCGAGGTTGACGTCGGACTCGGTAATCGCACCCACGGCACCGTGGATGACGTTGACGCGAACCTCGTCCGTCGACAGCTTGGCCAGCGCGTGCACCAATGCCTCCTGCGAGCCCTGCACATCGGCCTTGACGATGAGGGGCAGCGTCTTGACCTCGCCTTCCTTCATCTGCTCGAACATGTTCTCGAGCTTGGCGGCCTGCTGCTTCGCCAGCTTCACGTCGCGGAACTTGCCTTGACGGAACAGTGCGATTTCGCGAGCGCGGCGCTCGTCTGCCAGGCCCATGACTTCGTCGCCAGCAGCCGGCACGTCCGACAGACCGAGGATCTCGACCGGAATCGAGGGACCTGCTTCGTTTATCTGCTTGCCGTTCTCGTCGAGCATGGCACGCACACGACCAAAGGTCGCGCCGGCCAGTACCACATCACCACGACGCAGCGTGCCGCTCTGCACCAGCATCGTCGCCACCGGGCCACGGCCCTTGTCGAGACGCGCTTCGATGATCAGGCCCTTGGCAGGCGCTTCCACCGGAGCCGTCAGCTCCAGCACTTCGGCCTGCAGCAGAATGCCTTCCAGCAGCGCATCCACGCCCGCACCGGTCTTGGCAGACACGGGCATGAACATGGCGTCGCCACCGTATTCTTCCGGCACCACGCCTTCGGCAACCAGCTCCTGCTTGACGCGCTCCGGATTCGCTTCCGGCTTGTCGATCTTGTTCACCGCCACGATGATCGGCACTTCAGCCGCCTTCGCGTGGTGAATGGCTTCCTTGGTCTGCGGCATGACGCCGTCGTCGGCCGCCACCACCAGGATCACGATGTCGGTGGCCTGCGCACCGCGGGCACGCATGGCCGTGAAGGCCTCGTGACCCGGGGTGTCGAGGAAGGACACCATGCCGCGCTCGGTTTCCACGTGGTAGGCACCGATGTGCTGCGTGATGCCGCCGGCTTCGCCCGCGGCCACCTTGGCGCGGCGGATGTAGTCCAGCAGCGAGGTCTTGCCGTGGTCGACGTGGCCCATGACGGTCACCACCGGGGCACGGGGCTCCGGAGCAACGTCCTTGTGCTCTTCGCCGAGATCCAGGAACGCTTCCGGATCGTCCAGCTTAGCAGCCAGCGCCTTGTGGCCCATTTCCTCGACCACGATCATGGCCGTTTCCTGGTCCAGCACCTGGTTGATGGTCACCATCTGGCCGAGCATCATCATCTTCTTGATGACCTCGGTGGCCTTCACCGACATCTTGTGAGCCAGATCGGAAACGGTGATGGTCTCCGGTACATGGACGTCGCGAACCACCGGCTCGGTCGGCGCCTGGAAGTTGCTCGACTGATCCTGGTGGCGACCACCATGACGACCGCCGGCCTTGCCGCCGCGCCAACCAGCACCGCCACCACTCGTGTCGCCACGCGTCTTGATCGTACGGCGCTTGGCCGCGTCATCCTGCCAGCCGCTCTTGGCCGGCGCAGCGGGCTTCTTGGCACCGCCGCCACTCTTGTCGTCAGCCTTGGCAGGCTTGTGCAGCGTGCCAGACGTCTTGCGTTCGCCCTCGCTGCGCGCAGCAGCCTCGGCCTTGGCTTTCGCCAGCGCAGCCGCCGCTTCCTCTGCAGCCTTGCGAGCCTCTTCCGCCGACTTGCGAGCCGCCTCGCGGGCCTGCTTCTCCTTCAGGTCTGCCGCCTGGCGGGCCAGCAGATCGGTCTGGCGCTTCGCATCACGTTCGCGCGCGCTCATCGGCGGCGGCGCAACCTCAGCAACCGGAGCGGGCTCTTCGACTTGCGGCTCGGGCTCAGCCACCGCCTCGACGACCGGCTCGGGCTCGGGTTCCGGCTCAACGACCGGCACTTCTGCCACAACCGGCTCCGGTTCGGGCTCAGGTGCCGGCAGCACCACTTCCACAACCGGCTCGACAACCGACTCTACAACGGGCTCGGCGATCAGTTCTTCCTGCGAAGCCAGCACCTCTTCGGACACGGCCTCGACTTCGTCGCGCTTGACGAACACGCGCTTCTTGCGCACTTCGACCTGAATCGTGCGCGACTTGCCCGACGAGTCCGCCGCGCGGATCTCGGAGGTCTGCTTGCGGGTCAGGGTGATCTTGGACTTGGGCGTGGTCTCGCCGTGCGAGCGACGCAGGTACTCGAGCAGCTTGGCCTTGTCGGCCTCACTCACCGGGTCTGTCGGTGCGCTCTTGGCGACACCAGCCTTCTGGAACTGCTCGAGCAGTACCGGAGCGGGCATTTTCAGTTCAGAAGCGAACTCCACCACATTCATGTGGGCCATGTGCTGCGTTCCCCTTTACTCGAACCAGTGCGCGCGCGCCTTGGTAATCAGATCCTTGGCGCGGGCTTCGTCCAGGCCACCCATCTCGACCAGCTCGTCGACCGCCAGGTCAGCCAGATCATCCCGCGTCTTCACGCCGGACTGGGCCAGCTTCGCTGCCAGCGTCTTGTCCATGCCATCCAGCGTCAGCAGGTCTTCGGCCACGCCTTCGAGTTGCTCTTCGTTGACGATGGCTTCGGTCAGCAACACGTTGCGCGCACGGGTGCGCAGTTCGTTGACCGTGTCTTCGTCGAAGGCTTCGATTTCCAGCATTTCGGCGAGCGGCACGTAGGCCACTTCTTCCAGCGAGGAGAAACCCTCCTCGATCAGGATGTCAGCCACTTCCTCGTCGACGTCCAGCTTCTCGCAGAACAACGAGCGCAGACGCCCCTGCTCTTCTTCACTCTTGCTGGCCGCGTCTTCAACCGTCATCAGGTTGATGTTCCAGCCAGTCAGCTCCGAGGCCAGTTTCACGTTCTGACCACCGCGACCGATCGCCATGGCCAGGTTGGCTTCATCAACCACCACGTCCATGCTGTGTGCTTCTTCATCGACGACGATGGAGCTCACTTCGGCAGGCGCAAGTGCGTTGATGACGAACTGCGCCGGGTCAGCCGACCACAGCACGATGTCGACGTTCTCGCCACCCAGCTCATTACGCACGGCGGTCACGCGGGAGCCACGTAGGCCCACACAGGTGCCGATCGGGTCAACGCGCGGATCGTTCGACTTGACGGCGATCTTGGCGCGCAGGCCGGCATCACGCGCGGCAGCCTTGATCTCCAGCAGACCATCTTCGATCTCGGGCACTTCCAGCTCGAAGAGCTTGGAGATGAAATCCGGCGCGCTACGCGACAGGATGAGTTGCGGGCCACGGGCAGCGCGATCGATACGCAACAGGTAGGCACGCACGCGGTCACCCACCCGCAGGTTTTCCTTCGGGATCTGCTGGTCACGCGGCAGCACAGCCTCCAGACGACCGGCCTCGACGATGGCGTTACCGCGTTCGATGCGCTTGACGCTACCCGTCACCAGATGCTCGCCGCGCTCCAGGAAGTCGTTGAGGATCTGCTCCCGCTCTGCGTCACGGATCTTCTGCAGGATGACCTGTTTAGCCGCCTGGGCACCGATACGACCGAAGTCGACGACCTCTACCGGGTCTTCGATGAATTCGCCCAGTTCGATATCCGGGAATTGTTCGCGCGCGTCGATGATGCCCATCTGCGCTTCGTCGTTCTCGACTTCGGCATCCAGCATCACCAGCCAGCGGCGGAAAGCTTCGTATTCGCCGGTTTCGCGATCGATGGCGACGCGCACGTCGGCCTCGTCATGGACGCGTTTCTTGGTAGCCGAGGCCAGAGCCAGCTCCAGGGCCGTAAACACGACTTCCTTGTTCACGTTCTTCTCACGTGCCAAGGCATCTACAAGCAGCAGCACTTCGCGGCTCATCGCTCCACTCTCCCGCAATCCAGTTTCATTTCGTCAATGCAACGGCTCGTCAAAACTGCGGCACCAGCCGAGCCTTCTCTATCTGATCGAGGGCGAAGAGCTGCTCACCCTTGTCGGTCGACAACACCACTTGCCCGTCACGCAAACCATCCAGGCGACCGACGAAATTGCGCTGATTCCCCACCGGCACATGCAGGCGGACCTGCGCCTGCTGGCCCGCGAAACGCTCGAAATCGGCCGGTTTCTTCAGCGGCCGGTCCAGGCCGGGCGAAGAAACCTCGAGGCGGTCGTAGTCGACGCCTTCGACCTCGAAGATCCGCTGCAGCTGGTTGCTCACCGCCACGCAGTCTTCGACATGGATGCCACGCTCGATATCAATGAACACGCGCAGCAGACGTCCCTTGGGCGACAACTCGGTATCCACGAGTTCGTAACCCAGACCTGCCACGGCTTGCTCAACGATTTCCGCGATGTTCATTTCGACGCCACAAATAAAAAATGGGCGCAACGCCCATCTTTCAAAACCCAATCAGACGGTGCTGGCTACCGGGTGATGAACCTTTCCCGGTTTGCTTCCTCCCAGACAGGCAAGGGCCAGCGAATCCGAAAGATTGTAGCATGCCGCCGCAGCGCAGTAAATCAGCCCCTTAGCTTGCCCCTGCAGTGCCAGCCGCGACTTGATGCAGCGCGAAAGCCCCGGCCGACACTGTCTGTAGAATCCCTCGCCTGAAGCTTCCAACCTTCCATCGCCATGCTCACCAGAATTCCGCCGCGCCTCGCCTTCTTCCTGATCTTCCTGTTCTGCACCGGCCTCATTACGGCGGGCCTGATCCTCCAGCATTTCAAGGGCCTCCACCCCTGTCCGATGTGCATCATGCAACGCTACGCCTTCATGACCTGCGGTCTGGTGGCATTGCTGGCAGCCCTGCACAACCCGGGCAACACCGGGCGACGGGTATACGGGGCGCTACTGGCCATCAGCGCAGTGGCAGGCATCGGCGTAGCGATCCGCCAGAGCTGGTTGCAGATATTTCCATCGCCCGAAGTCATGTGCGGTCCCGATCTGTCTTATATGGTCAATGCATTCCCGCTGGGGCAAGCCTTGCCGATGATCTTCAACGGCGACGGCGACTGCAGCAAGATCGACTGGACGTTCCTGGGGCTGTCGCTCGCCAACTGGGCGATCGTGTTCTTCGCGCTGGTCATCGTTGCCAGCATCTGGCAGACCCTGCGAAGCTATCCCCGCCGCACCTTCGGCTAAGTGAAGCGCCTGTCGGCGCATTTCACATTACGAAATAAAGTTGTATCGAGTAAGATGCAGGCATGCCTGACATGCCTGCATCTCCAGACGCCGCCGAAGCCAAGGACAAGGGCTCCATCCAGGTCATCGACCGCATGATGAGCCTGATCGACGCCTTGGCGACGCGTACCGATGACGCCACGCTGAAGCAACTGGCGCTGGACACCGGGCTGCACCCGTCCACTACCCATCGCATCCTGGCCGCGCTCACGACGGCCGGCTTCGTCGAGCGAGGCGACCAGGGCTCCTACCGCCTGGGCATCCGTCTGCTGGAGCTCGGCAACCTCGTCAAATCGCGCATCTCGGTACGGGAGGTCGCCATGCCGGCCATGTTGCGCCTGCATACCACTACAGGCGAGAGCGTGAACCTCGGCATCCGCGACGGCGACGAGATTGTGTACGTGGAAAGGACGTCCAGCGGGCGCTCCGCAGTCCGCGTCGTGCATATCGTCGGCGCCCGCGCGGCTCTGCATACGACGGCCACCGGCAAGCTCTTCCTTGCCGAGGACGGCATCAAGAAGGCCCACGACTACGCGAAGCGCACCGGCCTGCCCGGCAGCACCCCCGCTTCCATCACCGACATGCGCAACTTGGAGCGGGAGATCGAGCGGGTGCATCGCCACCATGTCGCCTACGACATCGAGGAAGTGGAGATCGGCGTACGCTGCATCGCAGCCGGCATCCGCGACGACAGCGGCGCACTGGTTGCAGGGCTGTCTCTGTCCACGCCAAGCGAGCGCTTCAATCCCGACTGGGCGCCAGTAATCCGTCAGACCGCAGAAGAAATCTCGCGCGCCATCGGCTACGTGCCGCGGCGCTAGATGTGCAGATGCCACAAATACAAAGGGCCGCAATTGCGGCCCTTTGTATTTGAATCCGTGCGGCGATCAGTTGCGCATCGGCAGGATGGCTTCGACCCATTTGCGGACGCGCTGGGCGTCACCAATGCGGGTGTAGCGCCCCCAGGAGTCCAGCAACACGATGGCCACCGGCTTGTCGCCTAGCCAGGCCTGCATCACCAGGCACTTGCCGGACTCGTTGATGAAACCGGTCTTGGATACGCCGATCTGCCAGTCCGGGCTGGCCACCAAGGAGTTGGTGTTGCGGAACTGCTGGGCACGGCCACGCACCGCAACCGAGTAATCCGAGGTCGTGGAGAACTCGCGGATCAGTGGGTAATGCGAGGCAGCCGACACCAGTTGCGCCAGGTCGCGAGCCGACGACACATTGCCCTTGTTCAGGCCGACGCTGTCATAGAAGCGCGTGTCATGCAGGCCAAGCGCATGCGCCTTGTGGTTCATTGCCTCGATGAAGGCAGCCTGGCCGCCCGGATAGTGGCGCCCCAGCGCCGACGCGGCGCGGTTCTCGGAAGACATCAGAGCCAGACGCAGCATGTCTTCGCGCGACAGGGTCGTCCCCACGCCAAGGCGTGAGCCCGTGCCCTTCAGGCGATCCAGGTCCTCTTCGCTGATGACCAGTTGCTCATCCAGACCCATGTGCGCGTCCAGCACCACCATTGCGGTCATCAGCTTGGTGATGGAGGCAATCGGCAGAACTGCGGCGGAATTCTTCTCGAGGATGACTTCGCCGGAATTTAGGTCCTGAACCAGAAACGCGGAAGAACGCAGCAGCGGGTTGCCCTCGCGATCGAACTCGGGCTCGGGCGCCTTGGCGACCACCTTGCGGGCCGGTGCGGTCACGCGGCGGGCCGGCTTCTTCACGGCCTGGCGTTTGGCGGCCACGACCTTGGCGGACTTCTTTGTCGACGTACTGCGTTGCGCGGCTTCCACGGGGGCCGGGCTCAACACCAGAACTGCAATGGCGGCCAGTGCAGTGGCGACCATGTGTTTTGCGCACAGCTTCAATTCGGGTTCCTCATGATTCGGGAAGGCTGCAGTACATCCGCATACCAGTTTTGTTGGTATGCAACGATTCTAGCAACACTACAACAAAATTAATAACATAGCGCACGGATTTCAAGCGCTTTCTGACAATTCGCGTTCCGGCTCGCTGGCTGGTTCCGCCTGTTCCAGCCGCAGGAACTGGATGATCTCGTCGCGACGCGCCATGGCGTCCTTGTACCCAAGGTCCATCAGCTCCCGGGTATAAGGCTTCTCGAACAGCAGATAGCTCAACAACACCGACCCCGATCGCCCGTAGGCACCCGTACCACGCAATACGGTACGCAACATCCACGGCAGGCTCTGGACGTGCTTGGCAGCAATGAAATCAAGGCGCTCGCTGGGCGAAATGACCAGCGCTTCGATCGGCTTCAGGCCCACGCCTGCCGCCTCCCGCACTTCCGGGTCGATACGCCCCCAGGTTTCGTTGATCCGGGTCAGCCGCTCCAGATCCACCGACAGGCTGTCCAGGAAGATACTGGACAAGGCATGGCCCGCGATCTGGGCAGGCGACGGATAGCGGTCTGAACGCACCCGACGGGTCTCCCCCTGGGTGCGGCCGTTGCCAATGACCAGCACGCGGTCAGCTCCCAGATGCACCGCCGGACTGATCGGTGCGAGCTGACGCATCGAACCGTCGCCGAAGTATTCGCGGTGGATCTTGATAGCAGGGAACACAAACGGAATGGCGCTGGAAGCCATCAGGTGCTCGACCGTCAGTTTGGCGCGCAAACCCACACGCTGAGCCCGCCGCCATGCCGGCACGCCAGGCGCCGACTCGAAGAAGCTGAGACTCTCCCCGGTGGAATAGCCCGAGCAGGTAACGCTCACGGCGTAGAGCTTGCCGGTATCGATATTGCGCGCGATCTGGTCGAAGTCCAGATAGTGGGTCAGCAACTGGCGCAGCGGGTCGTTGTCCAGCAGCGACCGGGGGCTGCGACGCAGCAGCCAGCCGAACAGCAGGGATGCCGCCCAGCCGATCACGGACTTCATGACTGCCAGCGCATCGCCGCGATAAACCTTGTGAACGGTGAAATTCCGCCAGATCCAGATCAGGCGACGGGTCGCTTCGTGAAAGTTGTCGGCGTAGCAGGCAAGGGCCGCCGCATTGACGGCGCCTGCCGAGGTGCCGCAGATGATCGGGAAAGGATTGTCCGAGCGCCGGCCCCAGATCTCACGGATCGCAGCCAGCACTCCAACCTGGTAGGCCGCGCGCGCGCCGCCTCCCGTCAACACCAACGCCGCCCGCCCTTGAGGCATCTGCCGCTCCCGAAACCGTCATGACCTGTTTAGCGGCGGAACCCTAGCAGCCTTGAGCACGGTCGTCACCAGCCGGACGCCTTTCAGGCCGCCAGAGCTTGCAGTGCATTCAGCTCCTGAAGTTCTGCGCTGCGTCGACGACGGTCAAGGCCGTCATGTTGACGATGCGCCGTACCGTCGCCGTCGGGGTGAGGATATGTACCGGTTTGGCCGAGCCAAGCAGGATCGGCCCGATGGTCATCCCGTCGCCGGAGGCGGTCTTCAGCAAATTGAAGGCAATGTTTGCGGCGTCCAGTGTCGGAAACACCAGCAGGTTGGCGGCATCCCGCATGTGCGCGTTGGGGAACAGTTGCAGGCGCAGTGCCGGGTCCAGCGCGGCATCGCCGTGCATTTCGCCCTCGGCCTCGATGTCCGGCCGCCGTTCATGCAGCCATTTGAGCGCCTGGCGCATCTTGGCCGCCGTCGGGGAATCCTCCGAGCCGAAGCTGGAGTGCGACAGCAAGGCCACCTTGGGCTGGATACCGAAGCGGCGCAGCTCTTCGGACGCCAGGCAGGTCATCTCGAAGATCTGCTCCGCGGTCGGGTCGTAGTTCACATAGGTATCGCACAGGCAGACCACCCGCCCCGGCAGTACCAGCAGGTTCATCGCGTAATAGTTGCTGACCCCGGCACGCCGGCCCAGCACGTTTTCCACCAGTTTCAGGTGCTGGTTGTGGAACCCGTAGGTGCCGCAGATCATGCCGTCGGCGTAGCCGAACTTCAGCAGCAAGGCGCCGATAAGCGTCGAGCGGCGTCGCACTTCGCGTTTGGCGTACTCCACCGACACCCCGCGGCGCTCCATGAGGCGATGGTAGGAGCTCCACAACTCGCGATACCGCGGGTCGGAGTCCTGGTTCACCATCTCGAAGTCCACATCGGGAATCAGGCGGAGGCCGAAACGCTCGATGTACAGCCGGATCACATCGGGCCGGCCGATCAACACAGGCTTGGCCAAGCCCTCGTCCACCACCGTCTGGACGGCTCGCAGGACGCGCTCCGACTCACCCTCGGCGAAAATGATCCGCTTCGGGGAACGCTTGGCCGCGGTGAACACCGGCTTCATCAACAGGCCGGACTGCCATACGAAGTTGTTGAGGGACTGCACGTAAGCGTCCCAGTCCTTGATCGGGCGCGTCGCCACGCCGGACTCGACCGCCGCGGAAGCCACGGCCGGTGCGATCTTCACGATCAGGCGCGGGTCGAAAGGCTTGGGAATGATGTAGTCGGACCCGAAAGCCGTCACTTCGGCGCCATAGGCCTGCGCCACCACGTCACTGGCCTCGGCGCGCGCAAGTTCGGCGATGGCACGCACGGCCGCCAGCTTCATCTCGTCATTGATGGTGGTGGCACCTACATCCAGCGCTCCCCGGAAAATGAAGGGAAAACACAGGACGTTGTTCACCTGGTTGGCGTAATCCGAGCGGCCAGTCGCAATGATGGCGTCGCCGCGCACCTTGCGCACTTCATCCGGCAGGATTTCCGGCGTCGGATTGGCAAGCGCGAGGATCAGCGGCTTCGCCGCCATTTTTGCCACCATTTCCGGCTTCAGCACGCCACCGGCGGACAGGCCGAGGAAGACATCCGCACCCTCGATCACCTCGCCCAGCGTACGTGCTTCGGTCGGCTTGGCATAACGCGCCTTCAACGGGTCCATTTCCTCGACCCGGCCTTCGTACACCACGCCCTTGATGTCAGTGACCCAGACGTTCTCGACCTTCACGCCCAACATCACGAGCAGGTCCAGGCAGGCCAGCGCGGCGGCTCCGGCACCGGAGGTCACGAGCTTCACCTCGGACAGGGGCTTGCCGATCAGGTGCAGGCCGTTGAGCACGGCAGCTCCCACCACGATCGCCGTGCCGTGCTGGTCGTCATGGAAGACCGGGATCTTCATGCGCTCGCGCAGCTTCGCCTCGATGTAGAAGCACTCGGGCGCCTTGATGTCTTCCAGGTTGATGCCGCCGAAGGTAGGCTCCAGCGCGGCGATCATGTCGATCAGCTTGTCCGGATCACGCTCAGCCAGTTCGATATCGAAGACATCGATGCCGGCGAACTTCTTGAACAGCACGCCCTTGCCTTCCATCACCGGCTTGGCGGCCAGCGGACCGATGGCGCCGAGGCCAAGCACCGCCGTGCCGTTGGTCACCACGCCGATGAGGTTGGCGCGCGCGGTCAGGCGGCTGGCTTCGTTGGGATCGTTGACGATCGCATCACAGGCGGCAGCAACGCCGGGGGAATACGCCAGCGAGAGGTCGCGCTGGTTGGTCAGGGCCTTGGTGGGCGTGACCGAGATTTTCCCGGGGCGCGGGTTGGCGTGATAGTCCAGGGCGGCGGCGCGGATCGCCTCATCCATTACAGAGCTCCGTTTCGGGTGCAACACATGCTGCAGCGCATTCTACGGCCGGTCGGCGTGGCTCCCGCTAGGTAGTTCTGCCAATATGGCGCGCCCGCAACCTGCTCATTCGTCATTACGCATGTCGTCGCCCCGGCTTCGCCTGTCCACGCGAGCGCAGCTCGTCGAACCTTTCCACGTCATGGAACTGCTGGCGCGCGCGCAGCAACTGGAACGCGATGGACGCGACATCATTCATATGGAAGTCGGCGAGCCGGACTTTCCGACGCCAGCAGCGGTGCTGGCTGCCGCGCATGCAGGCCTGGCTGACGGCCGTGTCCGCTACACGCCGGCCGCCGGATTGCCCGCGCTGCGCGAGGCCATCGCGGCCTGGTACGAGCAGGCTTTCGGCGCAAAGGTAGCGCCATCGCGCATCATCGTCACGGCCGGCGCCTCGGGCGCGCTGATGCTGGCGCTCGCATTGCTGACCGAGCCAGGCGATGGCTGGCTGCTGACCGATCCCGGCTACCCCTGCAACCGCGAGCTGGTGGCCGCCTTCAACGGCCGCCCCCTGCCCCTGCATGTCGATGCCGGCACAGGTTTCCAGCCGACCGCGGCACTGCTGCGGGAGGCATGGCAAGACGGCGTACGCGGTCTCGTCGTCGCCACACCGGCCAACCCCACGGGCGCGGTCCTTACGCCCAACGAACTCGATGCACTGGCCGACACCACGGCCGCGCTGGGCGGCACGCTGATCGTCGACGAGATCTACCAGGGCCTGGTCTATGACGCGCCCGCCGCCAGCGTCCTGGCGCGGCGCCAGGACTGCTTCGTGGTGAACAGCTTCTCCAAGTACTTCGGCATGACGGGCTGGCGGCTGGGCTGGCTGGTCGTGCCGGAAGGCGCCGAGCGTCAGGCCGAGATGCTGGCCCAGCACTACTTCATTTCCGCCTCCACGCCAGCCCAGCTCGCTGCGCTGGCCGCTTTCAGCAAAGACAATCTGGTGGACCTGGAGTTGCGGCGGCAGATTCTGGCCGAGCGCCGCGACGTGCTGGTCGATGGACTGGAATCGCTCGGGCTGCGCATTGCCGCCCGCCCTTCCGGCGCTTTCTACGTGTGGACCGACGTGTCAGCCCGGACGGATGACAGCACAAAGCTGGCGCATCGCCTGCTGGAGGAAGCGGGTGTGGCAACGACGCCGGGACTGGATTTCGTGAGCCGGGAGGCCCATCGCTACCTGCGCATCGCCTACACCACCGACGTGGCGCGTATTGCGCAGGCTCTGGAGCGGATCAGCCGGGTGATCTGAGCGCCACCACGGTCTTGCCGGAGGCAGCTGCCGTGGTGGTCTTGGCCGCGCCGGTCTGGCGGACAGTCTGAAGGCGCTGCATCTCACCCAGCACCTTGTTGGAATAGGACATCGAAGCGTCTTCCGACGCACCGCCGTACTGCTGCAGGGCGGCTTCCAGCGAGCCGGTGGTCCGCATGTACTCCTTGAGCACCAGGGTGCCGACGCGGATGTTCTCCGCCGGGTCGAACAACGCCAGACCACCGCGCTCGGCGCTGATCTTGTCCATATGGAAGCGCGGCACGACCTGCATCAGGCCCTGCGCACCGAACGGGCTTTCGGCCAGCGGGTTGAAGCTGGACTCGATGCTGGTGATCGCCAGGATCAGCAGCGGGTCGATCTTGTGGGTGTGGCCCACGCGCTGGGCCTCGATGACGATCGGCTCCAGCGCCGCAGTGGACACCTTGTACTTGCGGGCGATGTGCTGGGCCACGCGCATCAGGTCCGGGCTGAGCTGCGAGCCGGACACAGCGAGCATTTCATCACCACCGCTCTCCTCTTCCGAGACGATGGCGCGGCCGGGCGCAAAGTGGTCCAGGCTGAGGCCTGCCATTCCGTGACGCGATACCTGCAGGGTGACAAGTGCCAGAACGATGACACCTGCCGCGACGAATCCACCATGAACGAAGTGGACGAAGAAGGTTCCGACGTAGCGCGCATAGCGCGCGATGCGTACGAATCCGGTCATTGCGAACTCCTGTACTGACCGCCCCGCTCAATCGCGGCGACACCCTGGCGTCATGCCGGGGGACGTGGCAGGCGGCGGGTCACCCGTATATGCAGGGTGGGTTTCCGCTCCTGTCAGGGACGGTGGGCTCGACTCCAGAACTACCGGGCAAGCCGTTGGAAACTGCAAAAAGCAAGTGTCGTTTCGGGCGAAGCGCACTTGATTACGATGCGCATCTTATTGATTAGATTGAATTTTGTCAATCCACCCCGGAAAGCCCCGCCAGACAAGGGATTGCTGTGTGCTGTGCGTCATCACCTTCTGGAGTCCTTGCACTACACTCGCAACCTCGTTTTCCCAGCCTGCGGAACCTCTTGCACATGCAGCGGCGTTACCTAGGTTTTACCCTGATCGAACTGCTCATCACGCTGGCCATCCTCGGGCTGCTGGCGAGCATTTCCGTGCCGATCGCCCAGGTGTCGATCCAGCGCCAGAAGGAACAACAGATGCGCCAGGCACTGCGCGAGATCCGCAGTGCGCTAGACGCCTACAAGACTGCAGCGGACCAGGGTGTGATCGCCACCACCGTCGGGTCTTCGGGCTATCCGAAAACACTGGACGACCTCGTCAAGGGCGTGACCGACCAGCGCAACTCCAACGGTCGCAAGATCTACTTCCTGCGCCGCGTCCCGCGTGACCCCCTGTTCGACGACCCCAGCGTGCCGGACGCCAAGACCTGGGGCCTGCGCAGCTACAGCAGCGCCGCCGACGAGCCGCGCGAAGGCGAGGATGTCTACGACGTGCATTCGCTGTCGCAGGCCATCGGCCTCAACGGCATCCCGTACCGCCGCTGGTAAGGCGCTGCCCGTGAGCAACAAGCGCCACAATCGCTCCACCCGGGCAGCCGGCTTCACCTATGTGGGGCTGATGATCATGCTGGCCCTGATCGGCGTCGCTGCCGCCGCCACCGTGCAGATCGGCGGCGTGGTGCAGCGTCGCGCGGCCGAGGAAGAACTCCTGTTCGTGGGCCTGCAGTTCAAGCAGGCCGTGAAGAGCTACTTCGAGAAGACGCCGATCGGCAACGCCGCCACCGCGCCGCGCCGGCTGGAGGACCTCGTGAAGGACCCGCGTTTCCCGAACACCATTCGTCACCTGCGCCAGATCTACCCCGACCCGCTGACCGGCAAGACCGACTGGGGCCTGATCCGCTCTACCGACGGCGGCATCCTTGGCGTGTACAGTCGCTCGAAGGACGTGCCGATCCGCGTCGACAACTTCCCCGACGAGTTCTTCCACTTCAAGGGCAAGAAGACTTTCCGCGACTGGGTGTTCGTCTATGGCGTGGTGTGTGAAGACCGCGGCTGCACTCTGCCGCAGCAGGATGACAGCGTGTATTACCAGCCCTCCGGGATGAGCCCGCGCTGACTCCCTCGCCCGGCCAGCCAGCCAGCCAGCCAGCAACAAGAAGCACAAGGCCGACCCAGCGATTGCCGGGTCGGCCTTGTCATCTGCGCGGGCTACCGCTTACCGGAGCACTTACTTCAGCGCATCCATCCGCACGATGCGCTCACCCACCGCGACCAGCGCACCACTCTTCGGGTGGAAGGTCGCTGTCTTGAAGCGCATGCTGGTGTGGCTGAACTGGGCATCCCAGGTGACGCCGCTGTCTTCCGAGCGCAGGATCACGCCGCCACGCCCCACCACTACGAGATTGCCGGTCGCCGGCTCCAGCAAGGGCTGACGCAGGTCCTCCTTGGTGCCGGAGGCCGCTTCGGTCCATGTCTTGCCGGCGTCGGTCGAACGCAGGATGGTGCCGACACGCCCGAACGCCACCAGGGTGTCGCTCTTGGGGTCGCGGATGATGAAGCGCACAGAATTGCTCACCGGCACGGTGCTGCGCTGCCAGCTCTTGCCGGCGTCCGCCGAGCGCAGGATCACGCCTTCGTCGCCCATCAGGAACATGGCGCCGCTCTTTTCGTCCGCCCAGGCTCCGTAAAGATCGGACTCCACGCCGGAATTCACCATGGTCCAGCTGCGGCCGCCGTCGGTGCTACGTGCCGCCACGCCCTGTTTGCCGGTGGCCATGACCACACCGTGCTTCTCGGACGCTGCGCCTGCGAACAGATGGCGCTCGGTCGACACGTCGGCAGGCTTCCAGTTGATACCGCCGTCCTGCGAGCTGTAGACCGAGCCCGGCCCGGCCAGCACGACAAGCGCGCCGTTCTTTTTGTCGGCGACGATGGTGTGGAAGTAGTCACCCTTCTCCAGCGGCGTGTTCAGCGCCTTGCTCCAGCTACGGCCGCGGTCGGTCGAGCGCAGGATCGTCCCGGTGGGGCCGGTCGCGACCAGCGCCTTGGTGCGCGGGTCGATCGCCATCGCATAAAGGTAGGTCGCACGGCCGAGGTCGGCAGATACCGGCTGCCAGGTCACGCCACCGTCTTCCGAGCGGATCAGCCAGCCTTCGGAACCTACGCCGACCAGCACATCGGAGTCCGGCGCCACTGCAATGTCATGCACGTACTGAGCAACGTTCGGCGACTGCTGGGTCCAGGTCTTGCCGCCATCTGCCGAGGCCACCATATAGCCGCCGGCGCCGACCGACAGGTACTGCTTGCGCTTGCTGTCGTAGATCAGCGACTCCAGATTGGTCTTGCCGTTGGGGCCGACCTGTTGCCAAGACTTCGCGCCGTCTTCTGAACGCAGGATCAGGCCGCCGTCACCGACGACCAGCAGCACACCGCTGTCCGGATCCTGACGTACTGCCGGCAGATAGGCACGGCGGCCGGAGTCGTACAACGCCCAGGTCTTGCCTTTGTCGCGCGAGGTGATGATCTGGCCCAGATGGGTGCCCAGTACGACGACGCCGTGGCGCTCGCTCCAGAAGGCGTCCGTGATGTAGCCATCGAAACCGGTGCGACCGGTCTTCCAGGTCTTGCCCTCGTCCTCCGAACGCAGCACCTCGCCCCCGGAAGTAGTGGCGAGCAGGCTCTTCTCCACCGCCAGCACACCCGTGATCGCCGCCGGCGTGTTGGTCTTGATTGCCTGCCAGGTCTTGCCCACGTCCTCGGAACGCAGCAGCGCCCCGTCCTCACCGGCAGCCAGCACCACGCCGGACGCCTTGTGGACGAACAGGGTGCCAAGGAAAGCGCCCACGCCGGAATTGATGACCTGCCAGGACTTGGCGCCATCCTCGGAGCGCAGGATCACGCCGTTCTGGCCGCCAGCCAGCCAGGTCTTCTTGTCGGCGTGGTAAGCCAGCGCACGCAGGTCGACCGGCATCATGCCTTCGAGCTCGACCCACACGCGGCCACCGTCCTCTGAGCGCAGCAGCGTACCGCCGCCGCCCACCGCAACCAGCACGCTGCCTTTGTCGTCCGCCTCGATACGCGCCAGGGCGGCGGCCGTCGGGGTGGTCATGAAGTCCCATTTGCGGCCGTCTTCCGAGCGCAGGATGGTGCCGTCGCTGCCGAATACCAGCAGGGCGCCACTGGCCGGTTCGACCAGGCCATTGAACAAGGTGGGGTTGATCACGCGCGCCACGTAGGCTGGCGCAACCGCATCGGCCTGCACTTGCGGGGTCTCGGGCGCCTGCTTGCTGCAGGCTGCGAGGCCCATCGCCAGCACGCTCGCCAGGGCCAGCATGCGCCAGGGGCGGGTCGTCTGGATCGGGGACATCTGTTCTCCTTTGCTTCGCTCGTTGTCACTGCAGCCGGTCGCGTGCCGGCCTTCGGGCGGGCTGTCACCAACGCACATGCGCGGTCCTGGACAGCAGAGGCAGCATTCTGCCTTGTCTGGCAAAGCCATGTTGCTGCGCCGCGCAGCGCCGCTGCGGTCGATCAGGTTTCGCTGCCGGGACTGGCCCAGCGCGCGGCCGCAGCATCGTCGCTGTCGCGGGCATCCACCCAACGGGCACCGTCGCAGGTTTCTTCCTTTTTCCAGAACGGCGCGCGGGTCTTCAGGAAGTCCATGATGAAAGCGCAGGCTTCGAAGGCAGCATGCCGATGGGCACTGGCCACGCCGACGAAGACGATGGCCTCGCCCGGCAGCAGACGGCCGACGCGATGGATCACCCGCACCGAGGCGAGCGGCCAGCGCGAGCGTGCATCCGCCACGATGTTCTGGAGCGCGCGCTCGGTCATGCCGGGATAGTGCTCCAGGCTCATCGCCAGCACGCCCTCGCCACGCACGGTGCCCACGAAGCTGGCCACTGCACCGACCCCCTCACGACCGGCTGACAACGCAGCGATCTCGGCGCCCGCGTCGAAGCTCGCGGTCTGTACGCTCACCGCATCGGCGGCTGCTTCATGCGCGGCCATCGTCAGCCCCCGGTCACCGGCGGAAAGAAAGCCACCTCGTCACCATCGCGCAAAGCGGTGTCAGGGGTGGCCATGTCCTGGTTCACGGCCGCCCGCACGCTGCTGCCCGCCAGAACCTGCCAGGCGCCACCGCGCGCGACGAGGTGGTCACGAAGGCTGGCGATGTCGCCGACTCCGGCCGGCAGGACCAGCGTTTCGGCGTCGCAGCCGAGCGTTTCGCGGAGGCGGGCGAAAAAGAGGACAGTGAGCTTCATGGCGCGACGGGGAGCGTTCAGGAAACGAAGGGCAGGTACTGCACGACATCGCCTTCGGCAATCGTCTGCCCCGGCGGGTTGGACACCAGGCCATCGGCCCAGCTGCAGGAGCTGAGCACTCCGCTGCCCTGCTGCGGATAGAGATCGAGTCCACCGCGTTCGTTGCGACGCACGCGCAGGAACTCGCGTCGCGCATCCGCACGCGGCCAGGCGAAGTCCGCACGCATGGACAACGTGCGCGGCGCCAGCGCCGGCTCGCCCTGGCAGGCGCGGATATACGGCTGCACCAGGGTCATGAAGGTGACGAAGCTGGACACCGGATTGCCCGGCAGACCGATGAAGGCCGCGTCGCCCACCCTGCCCCAGGCCAATGGCTTGCCCGGCTTGATGGCCAGCTTCCAGGCTTCCAGCACGCCCTCGGCTTCGACCGCGGCCTTGACGTGATCCTCCTCGCCCACCGACACGCCGCCGCAGGTCAGCACCAGGTCAGCATCACGGGCAGCATCGCGCAAGGCTTCGCGCGTGGCCGCAAGATCGTCGCGGACGATGCCGAGCTCACGCACCGCGCAGCCCAGCGCTTCGAGTTGCCCGCGCAAGACGTAACGGTTGGAGTTGTAGATCGCCCCGGGACGCAGCGGCTCACCCGGCGTCGTCAGCTCGTCGCCAGTAAAGAAGGTGGCCACCCGCAGGCGGCGGAAGACGGTCAGCGTCGCGGCACCGATAGACGCCGCGAGGCCTAGGTCTTGAGCGCCCAGGCGTTTGCAAGCCGGCAGCACGATGGCGCCGGCAGCGATGTCCTCACCGGCGCGACGGATGTTCTCCCCCGCCCGCGGAGTGTGGTCGACGATCACTGCGTCCCCCTCCACGCGACAGCGCTCCTGCATCACCACCGCGTCGGCGCCAGCCGGAATCGGTGCGCCAGTGAAAATTCGCGCCGCCGTGCCAGTCTGCAGGGCCATGGGCTGGCTACCTGCCGGCACGCGCTGGCTCACCGGCAGGCGCGTACCCACCGCGGCAACATCCGCTACGCGGACGGCATAGCCATCCATGGCCGAATTGTCCTGTGGCGGCACGGCCAGCGATGACACCAGCGGTGCGGCCAGCACACGCCCGAGCGCATCGGACAAGGACAGGGTGTCCTGTCCCTGGAGCGGCCGCGCGGCCGCCAGCAGGCGGGACAGGGCTTCTTCGTAGCTTTGCATCTGGGGTCCTGATCAGGCCAGGCCGGTCTCGTTCAGAACGAAAGCAGCCACATCGTCATGGAGATTGAGGTCGAGCACCGGCAGATCGATGTCGAGCGGCACATCGCTGGCCACGGCCACGACGTTCGGAAACTCACCGAAGAGCATGGGTTTGCCGAGTGCGGGACGGTGCACTTCGATCTTCGGCAGCTCAGCGGATTTGAAACCCTCCACCAGCACCAGGTCGCAGGGACTCATGCGATCGAGCAATTGCGCGAGCGACAGCTGGGGTTCGTCGCGCAGTTCATGCATCAGCGCCCAGCGCTGCTCGCCCGCCAGCATCACCTCGGCGGCTCCCGCCTCGCGGAAGCGGAACGAGTCCTTGCCGGGACGATCGATGTCGAAACCGTGGTGGGTATGCTTGATGAGGGACACGCGCAGCCCCCTGCGCGACAGGCGTGGCAGGATGCCCTCGATCAGGGTGGTCTTGCCCGAGCCGGACCAGCCGGCGAATCCGAACACTTTCATGGGAGCAGGATTCTACTCCCGCATGCCGTGCGGATCGGCGAAGGGACGCCAGGGAAACGGGCGGGCAGCCTTCAGAAAGGCTGGGTGCCTGCAGGACAGCTCGTGGCAGCACTGTCCAGACTGACGGCCGGACATTCCCGGCAGGTGCAGCGCAGCTTGCGCCCGGTCGCGCCTGCCCACACCTGCCACTTGGTGTTGTAGGCGTTGATGCTGTAGTCCTGCTGGGCAACGTCCGTGGTGTAGCTGAAAGTCACGTCCGACAGCACCGGGCCGGCAATCGTCGCAGGGTAGCTGCGGTGCTGGACCATGCCGTGGTCCGCGCGCGCAGCCACCGCCACCACCGCATCGCGCAACTCCGCATGGCGCAGGCGGCGCACCTGCTCGCCCAGTCCCGGAAACGCGAACACGGCCACGAGCAGGACGATGCCTGACGCGACCAGCCAGCGGGCCGGGACGGAGCCTGAGAGTTTGTGCAACCGGAAAGGCATGGCGAATGTCCTGCCGCTGCCGCGGCATGTTCTTGATTCTTCAGAACCAAGAATATCGGCAAACACGCAGACCGGCTGCAAGGCAGCCTGACATTTGAATGACCTGCCCTGCATTCCGTCACGCTGCGCGCTGCGAATACTTCGGGCCCCGATCGCAGCCCCGTTAATCGATCCCCTTCGGTCAGTCGCCTGCCACCAGGCGCCTTGGCAGACCACGCGGCACAGCGTGGGCGCGGTCGTACATCGCGCGGTAGTAAGGCAACAAACGCTGTGCCGCCGTGTGCGAATCGGCCAGCTGTGCATTGATCGCCGCGGACAATTCGCGGATCTCGGCGCGGATAGCCGGGACGTCGAGCGAACGATGGCGCCCCTGCTCCATCACCACCTCGCCGGCCACGATGGTGATGCGCACCGAACTACCGTCCTCGCTGTAGACCAGCTGGCGATGAAGGTCGTTGAAAGGCGTGAAAGCCCAGGTGTCGAGGTCGAGCAGGATGATGTCGGCCAGCGCGCCCACCTTCAGCTCGCCGAGCTCACCCGTGCGCCGCACCGAACGCGCACCGCCGCGTGTCATCGCCTGCAGCAGCTCGCGCGCCTGTGGCCAGCGGTCGTAATCCGGCGTGCTCAGGTTGTGGATCAGGCCGGCCATCTTGCCGGCGGCCCACACGTTGGCGGTGTCGTCGGTGCACAACTCGTCGGTGCCGATCGCCACCGTGACGCCCGCGTCGCGCAGCGCACGGAACGGCATGACACCACTGCCCAGGCGCAGGTTGCACACCGGGTTGTGCGCCACCACCGCATCGGCCTCGGCCAGCAGGCGGATGTCCTCGTCGTCGATCCAGATGGCGTGAATGATCTGGTTGCGCGCATCCAGGATGCCCATGTCGTGCAGATGGCGCACCAGCGACTTGCCGAAGCGCTCCTCGCCGGTAGCCATCTGCAGCTTGGTCTCCAGCACGTGGATGTTGAAGGGCAGGTCGTGCTCGCGGCTCAGCGCCGACAGGCCATGAAAGTAGTCGTCGCTCACCCGCTGTGGTGCCGAGCAGGACACCGCCGCCACCAGTCGGCCCTGCTCTGCGCCATGCCAGCGGCGCAGCAGGTAACCGTAGAGGTCGAGCAGCTCCTGCGTGCTCTGGCGCGGTGCACGTTCCATCTCCGCGCGAACGTCGGCAGGCAGCAGATCCCTCAGGTAGGGATACTTGTCGTACTCAACGATATTGGGCTGATCGATCGCCACTGTGGCGCGGATGCCAGCGTCGGCATAGGCCTGCATCACCGCGTCGATGCTGGCCTCGCTGGCCACGGGCACGTGATAGGCGTCGTCGTGCACCGTAGTGATGCCACGTTCCAGCATTTCCAGCGCGCCCATCAAGGTACGCAGATAGGCGAAGCGGAATGCATCGCCCTGTGAGGCCAGCGGCGGCACCTCGTAGAGCATGAAGATCTCGAGCGGATAGCCATCGAGCTGGCCCTTGAGGAAATTACCCGGCGAGTGGAAATGGGCGTTGATCAACCCCGGCATGGCGAGCATGCCGCGCGCCTCGATGACGCGTGCGTCGTCCGGCACGGGCAGCGCCTTGCCGATGGCCGCGACCCGGCCATCGCGCAACAGGATGTCGGCGCTGGCGTGTTCGGTGTCCGCCTTGTCCAGACACAGCACGCGGGCGTTGCGGATCAGCAAGGGAGTCGGCGAGGCGGAGTTTCTGGAATTACTGGAATTGCCGGTCGCCGGGAGGGTAGACGCGGAGGGCATTGGCGGGCTCCTGATACGGTCCGACATGCCGGACCTGGTATGTCGGCACGCCAACCGGAAAAGGCCAAGGCCCTGCGCTGGAAACAACCAAGCAAAGCGGATGCCACCACAGGGCTACCACGCCGCAGTGCGCACCGCGCAGCACCTCGCCTCTGCCTCATGCCTCATGACGCAGCGACCGCTCGCTCCACGTGCCATCAAGTGGTGCACGCCGTTGCATCCGGAAACAATCACTCACGCCTGCTTGCAGGCGACTTGCGGAAACTACGTCTAGGCCAATGCGTATGGAATCCCGCAAAACACGCATGCAGCCGCCGACAACATCCGCCCACACGGAGATCACAACATGACCCGACTCATCCGCACATGGCTTTCCGGTCGCGCCGACGTCCAGGCGTGCAACGGCCACCTCGAAGGCTGCCGTTGCGCCAGCGCCACCGATCTTCCGCAGCAGGCGCCGCAATCGGCAATCCCGTCCCCGGACCAGAACGTCGTCCGGACGCTGCCCGCCCGCTCCTTCCAGCAACTGTCGTCCTTCGCCGCCCGCAACGCCCACTGAGCATTCCGCCAGACAAACAAAAAGCCCGCAGGCAGAACCTGCGGGCTTTTGCATTTCACAGCGCCACGGATTGGCGCAGAGGGCGTAGCGAGCGGGCGGAGGTCGCGACGAGGAGCGGAAACGTACGGATAGTACGTTGAGCACCGGAATCGCGAGATCCACCCGCGCAGTAGCCCTATGCGTCAATCAACGAATGACGCGGGCACCCTTGCCCTTCATCGCGGCTTCGACTTCTTCCACGCGCACCATCGAGGTGTCGCCCGGGGTCGACATGGCCAGCGCGCCGTGGGCTGCGCCGTACTCGACGGCCAGTTGCGGGCCCTTGCCTTCCAGGAAGCCGTAGGCCAGACCGGAAGCGAAACCGTCACCACCGCCGACGCGGTCGTAGATTTCCAGGTTGTCGCGCTTCATCGATTCGTAGATCTTGCCGTCGTACCAGACCAGTGCGGACCAGTCGTTGATCGAGGCAGTCTTGGCGTTACGCAGCGTAGTGGCGGCAACCTTGAAGTTCGGGAAGGCCTTGACGGCGGTCTCGATCATCTTCTTGAAGCCTTCGGTCTCGATGTTGGTCAGGTGCTCGTCGGCGCCTTCCACTTCGAAGCCGAGGCAGGCGGTGAAGTCTTCTTCGTTACCGATCATCACGTCGCAATGCTTGGCGATCGCCTTGTTGATCTTCTGCGCGCCTTCCTTGCCACCCTGGCTCTTCCACAGGGAAGCGCGGTAGTTCAGGTCATAGGCCACGACGGTGCCGTACTTCTGGGCCACTTCCACGGCTTCCAGCACGGCTTCAGCGGTGTTGGAGGCCAGCGCGGCGAAGATGCCACCGGTCTGGAACCAGCGCACGCCCTCTTCACCGAACAGCTTTTCCCAGTTCACTTCACCCGGACGGATCTGCGAGGCAGCCGAGTGGCCACGGTCGGAGCAGCCCAGCGCCGGACGCGGACCGAAGCCCTTTTCCGTGAAGTTCAGGCCGACGCGGGTGTTCTTGCCCAGGCCGTCGAAATCGCGCCAGATGACGTGGGACATGTCCACGCCGCCTTGCATGATGAAGTCTTCAACCAGCCAGCCCAGATCGTTCTTCGGCAGCGCGGTGACGACAGCGGCGCGCTTGCCCCAGCACTTGCGCATGGCGCGGGCGACGTTGTACTCGCCACCACCTTCCCACACCTGGAAGGTACGGGTGTTGCGCACGCGGCCGAAGCCCGGGTCGAAACGCAGCATCACTTCGCCGAAGGACACGCAGTCCCACTTGGTCTCGGCGGCGGTTTTGATCTTCAATTCAGCCATTTTCTGATTCCTTGCTTGGGTGGAGTGGGCCTTGAAAATCGGGCCGTCCGGCATTCACCGCGACGGCCCGTTTCAGGCGCTTCTTACTTGGCGGCCAGTTCGGCCTTGATTTTCTTGACCAGCGCGATGGTCTCGGCAACGCGCTTCTCGATGCCGGCGTAATCCTTGGCCTTCAGCAGTTCCTTGGTGATCAGGTTGCTGCCGACGCCACAGGCGACGATGCCAGCGCCGAACCACTTGCGCAGGGAAGCCTCATCCGGCTCGACACCACCGGTGGGCATGATGCGCGTCCAGGGCATCGGGCCCATGACGGCCTTGACGAACTCGGGACCACCCACGGAGGAACCCGGGAAGACCTTGACGATTTCGCAGCCCAGTTCCTGTGCGTCACCGATTTCGGTGGCGGAACCGCAGCCCGGGCTGTAGGGGATGCCGCGACGGTTGCAGACCTTGGCGACTTCGGCGTTCAGCAGCGGGCCGACGATGAACTTGGCGCCGTTGGCGATGTAGATGCCGGCGGTCGGGGCTTCGCAGATGGAGCCCACGCCCATGATCACGGACGGGTCAGCCTTGGCGAAGTGACGGGTCACTTCGTAGAACACGTGGGACGCGAAATCGCCACGGTTGGTGAACTCGATGCACTTGGCACCGCCGTTTGCGCAGGCCTGGATCACGTTCTTGCAAACTTCGACGTCCGGATCGTAGAACACCGGAATGATCGACTGGTCCATCATTGCGGACAGGACTGCCATGCGGTCCTTAGCTGCCATCGGGAATCTCCTGAGATGAGGGTTGCGCTGCCGGGAAGCCCGCCGCGCCGTACAGACGAGGCCGGCATTTTCCTGCAAGCCGCCCCAACTATCAAGCCGCCAGGCACAATCGGGGCTAGCCCGGATGCCTGAACGCCAAGGGCAGGATAAAGCCGGAACGCGGCCGCCCCTTTGCGTCCGGACAAGGAAGCAAGCCCGGAGCGTTGTCTGGCCCCCGCCGCCCGAACGCGCCAGAATCGCCCTGACGTCCAATCCGTGCTTGCGCTGCCCATGCCCCATTCCGCCCTTGCTGCCGCCATTGCCGCCGACGAAGCCGGCCGCCTCGACGAAGCGGTTGCCCTGTACGCCGAGGTGCTCGGCGCAGATCCTGCCTGTGTAGATGCCCTGGTGAATCTGGGCGCCCTCGCCTTCCGGGTCGGTCAGTTCGCCGAAGCGGCGAACTTCCAGCGCGAGGCGCTGGCCCTGCGGCCGGACCTCCAGCCGGCGCGCATCAACCTGGCGCGTACGCTGGCCCGCCTCGGTGAGGTGGATGAAGCCGATGCCCTGTACCGCGAACTGACAGCCGGGGCATCCGCCACCGCAGCGTTGCAGTCCGAGCACATCCAGCTGCTGTACGGCGATGGCCGCCTCGCAGCAGCACGCGAACTGGCCGACACCTCCTGCGCAAGGGCACCGCAGGAAGCGGAATTCTGGCTGCTGGCGGGCAATGTCCGCATGTACCAGCGCGACCCGGCCGATGCCGAACGTTGCTACCGCCGCGCGCTGGAGTGTCGGGACAACGCCCGCGGCCGCGCCAACCTGGCGCTCGCCCTGCTCGCCCAGGACCGTTTCGCCGAAGCCTGGCCTCTGTATGAGGCCCGCTACGCCAGCGATCTGCAGGCACACGACAAGGTGGCCTTCGCGGTCGATGGCGCGTCGCCCCCCTGGCCGCAGTGGCAAGGCGAGCCCCTGGCCGGCAAGCGCATTCTCGTCATGGGCGAACAGGGCATGGGCGACCAGATCCACTTCGCGCGTTTCCTCCCGCAACTGGCCGCCCAGGCTGCGACGGTCGAGCTGGTCTGCGCGGCCCCCCTGGCGCCCCTGTTCGCCGGAATGCCGGGAATCGCCGCCGTGCATGCACAGGCACCGGCCACCACCCGCTTCGACTTCTGGACACCCTTGTTGTCCCTGCCCTGGCGACTCGGCCAGGACAACGGCCGTGCCTGGCCGGGCACGCCCTACCTGCAGGCCCCCCCGGCCAGACAAGCACACTGGCGGGACCAGCTTGCACAATGGACCGGTACATCCGGCCTGCCCAGGGTGGGCATCGCCTGGGCCGGCAGCCCGGGCAATGCCATCGACCGCATGCGCTCCCTGCCGCTGGAGGCAGTGCTTGGCCTGGCCGAGCGCCTGCGCGGTCGCGCCATGTTGCTGAGCCTGCAGAAAGGCGCCGGCGAGCTCGCCAGTATCGACCGCCAGTGCGCAGCCGGCATCGTGCCGCTGGCCGACCTGATCAATGACTTCGGTGACACCGCAGCCATCGTCGCTGGACTGGACTGCGTCATCACGGTGGATACAGCGCTGGCCCACGTAGCGGGTGCCCTTGGCAAGCCCGGCTTCGTGCTGCTGTCACCTGGTGCGGACTGGCGCTGGGGCAGCGACCAGCCTGCGGACTGCGAGCTTTACCCCAGCCTGCGTCCGTTATGGCACGACGCCGCGAACGGGTGGAAACTGGCACTGGATACCGTGGAACAGGCCTTCCGGAGCCATTGACGCGTCGCAACAATCACGCCATGACCGGGTGCTAGAGTGATGTTGATGGTGCGACGCACAAACCATCACAGGGCCTGACCTCACTGTCCGGACATTGCCCGGCGCTCCGGCATTGCCGTCTTGCTGGCCCGCACTTCCAACCCAACTCCGGGAGATGCGCATGTTCCCCCTGGTCAATCTCGCCACGGCCGCCGCGAAACTTCAGCAGGAGGCCATCGAGTACAGCGTCGATGCGTTCCAGCGTGGCATCCTGTTCTGGGACATCATGCGACAGCGGGGCAATGCTTTCGTCGAGCACTCGGTGCAAGGCAAGCCGCCCCTGCTCAAGTTCAGCTACGAAAAGATCGCCGACGGCAGCACCCTGCCCCGTCCCTGCAACTACTCGCTGCTGCACGTCAAACCCGGCCCGGAACACCCGGCCACCATCCCCGACATGCGCCCCATCGTGGTCATCGATCCACGGGCTGGCCACGGTCCGGGCATCGGTGGTTTCAAGCCTGACTCCCAGATCGGCATCGCCTTGCGCGAAGGCCACCCCACCTATTTCGTCACCTTCGCGCCCGAGCCGATCGATGGTCAGACGTTGAGAGACGTCGCCGCTGCCGAAGCCCATTTCCTGGAACTGGTTGCGGAACGCCACCCCGATGCACCGGCCGCCGCCGTCATCGGCAACTGCCAGGCAGGGTGGGCAGTGGCCGCGCTGGCAGCGGCCAGCCCCGGCCTGATGGGACCCATCCTGCTCAATGGCGCACCGCTGTCGTACTGGGCAGGCTCGCGCGAGCAGAATCCCATGCGCTACTCCTCGGGCGTGCTGGGTGGTTCATGGATGTCAGCCTTTGCCGCCGACCTGGGTGGCGACCGCTTCGACGGCGCCTACCTGATCGAGAACTTCGAAAACCTCAACCTCGCCAACACCTACTGGACGAAGTACTACAACGTCTTCGCCCGCGCCGACACGGAAGGCCCGCGCTTCGTCGAGTTCGAACGCTGGTGGGGTGGCGTCTTCCGCATGACCGGCGAGGAGATCGAGTCCATCACGCGCAACCTCTTCATCGGCAACCGCCTGTCCGGTGGAGAGGTGGTGGACCTGCGCAACATCACCAGCCCGGTTGTCGTCTTCGCCTCGTGGGGCGACGACATCACGCCTCCTGCGCAGGCACTCAACTGGGTCATCGACGTATGGGGCAGCGAAAAGGCGCTGGTTCAGGCCGGCCGCACCATCGTCTACCTGCTGCATGAAGGCGTCGGCCATCTGGGCATCTTCGTCGGCACGGCCGTCGCAAAGAAAGAACACGACCAGCTCATCAACGCGCTGACCGAGATCGAAGGCCTCGGGCCAGGCCTGTGGCAGATGATCATCGACGCGAAGTCCGGGCCGGTCCGCTACGAATCCCTGACGCGCGGGCAGTACGCCGTGCGTTTCGTGGAGCGCAGCTTCGACGACCTGCGCGCGCTCGACCTGGACGGGCGCGACGAAGAGGCCATATTCAGCACCATTGCCAAGGTGTCCGAGATCAACCACACGGCCTATACGAACTACGTGCGCCCCTACATCAAGCCGCTGGTGAACCGGCAGGCGGCCGATAGCTTGCGCTCGTTCAGTTCGCGCTCGATGGAGCGCCTGCTGGCCTCCGATATCAACCCGGCGATGAAGTCACTGGGGGAAGTGGCCGAACAAGTGCGCGCCCAGCGCAAGCCGGCAGCGATCACCAACCGCTTCAGCAAGATGGAACACGAGGTCTCGTCACTGATCGAGAAGAACCTGAAGCAGATCGGTGACGCCCGCGACCACTTCGTCGCAGCCTGGGTCAATGCGGTCTACGGCCCGCTCGGCCTGGGTGCCTGGCTACCGCCGGAAGCCAGTGAAGAGAGCATTGGCAAGGAACGGGCAGAGCGCATCCTCGCCGCTGCCAGCACACGCCTGCAGACGCTGATCGACAAGGGCGGTTTTCCGGAGGGCGTGTGCCGCATGCTCACGCTCGCCATCCAGCAACGGGGTGAGCTGTCGATCCGCAGCGTGCGCCTTGCCCGGCTGGCTGCCGAACAGGTCGACCGCTGGCTGGAAGAAGGCCGCATCGGCACCAGCAAGGCCAAGGTGGACTGGGAGTCCGTGTATGACCTGCAACGGCAGATCACCAGCCTGTTCCCGGTCGAAGCCGCAGAGACCCTGCCCCTTCTGCTCAGCAACGAGAAAGACCAGGCGCTCGCAGAAGAACTGGTCGACTTCGTGCTGATGCGCGAAGGCGAAGAAATGCCGCAGGACACGCTGGCCGACGATCTCGCGCGCATCGGCACCAGCAAGCCGGCAGTTCGTCGCCGCAAGGCTGCCGCTGGCTGACGCCCCTTCCCGGATGAACGCCGCCAATGCAGGAGGCGGTGTTCATCCAGCCGTATCAGCCTGCAGCTTGCGCCGCCCGGCTCAGGGTCTCAGGGTCGCTTGTCCGTCCGGTTGAGCGCCTTGCTCAGGTGATGGCTGTCCGGCAGATAGCCGGACTCCAGGAAGACGTTCATCGACGCCGTGTTCTCCACGAGAATCCGCGCATCGATGGCTTGCACCTCCGGGCGGTGCGTCATGATCCATTCCTCCCCCGCCAGCAGCAGCACGCCGCCGCGGCCCTGACCATGGCGGCCGGGCGCGAGGTAGATGGACACCGTGGCGATACCGAACGCGATGTCGTAACGCAGCACGCCCACCGGGCCCACGGCGTCCTCGGCAATCAGCAACACACGGTCGGCGTTCTCCAGACTCTGGCGCATCCACTCCATGTGGCGTGCCTTGGTGATGGGGCGCGCATCCACCGCGTGGCGCCGGTTCACTTCATGGTTGCGCCAGGTCAGCAGGTCATCGGCGTCTTCCAGTCTGGCCAGACGCAGCTGCATGTCGAAGGACTCCATCCGCGCTGCCACCCGCAAGGCGCCCTGCCCGTCGCAAACCTCGGCGGCCTGCCGCGACAGCACCGACAGCCAGTCCGGGCTATGGGCCAGTGCGCGCACCAGACCGGTCAGCGCGACGATGCTCTCGGCAGTCGCACGCCCCAGGTGCACCGAGCCACCCAGCGCCGCCAACGCCTCGGCGCCCTGGCTCTGCTTCTCGGTCAGGCTCAACAGCACGGTCGGCAAGCCCATCGCGCAGCGCTCCCAGGCACTGGTGCCGGCGGCGCCGATGGCGAGATCCGCCGAGCGATAGAGCGTGGTCATGTCGGCCACGTCCACGTGAAGCTGGGCGTTCGGCAACTCCATGACGGAACGCGCCAGGTCGCTGCCCTGTGCCGTCGCCCCCAGCACCACATCGAGCGACAGCCCCTCGAAGACCAATGGCGCGAGTGCGGCCAGCACGAAGGCACTGCCGCCAGCCGGGTCCGCGCCACCGAAGGCCACCAGCACACGGCGCAACTTGCGGCGCACCGCCAGCGGCAGCTCGCGGGCCGTGGCAAACTCCGGGCGCAACAGCGCATAGCGCGGCCCCAGCAGGCGCAAGGCCCCCGGAGGAGCGTGCAGCAGGTAGCGCGGCGTGTCCGAAGTTGCCGGGTTCTGGTCGACCAGCAGATCGCAGTCGTGCGGACGGTCGTCCAGATCGTCGATGACGGCGATGCGTTGCACCTGTCCGCGCAGGCTGCTCTCCCAGCCCGCGTCCAGCGCGTAGTGGTCCACCACCAGCCAGTGAATCGTTCCGAAGGCAGCCAGCGCGCGGCGCGTGTCCGCCGCGTCCCGGGCGGCAGATACGCCAAGTCGCGGATCGGCCCCCTCTTCGGGCTGCCCCGTCTCCATGTAAATCACGTTGATACCGGCCGCCAGCAGACGCTGCTTCACCGACGCCGGCATGTGGCGCACCAGGAAGGTCGCCGTCGCCCCGTTGCGCATCAGCGCCTGCGCCAGTGCGAAGCAACGCATCGCATGGCCCAGGCCCAGCAGTTCGGAAGCATCGGTACGGAAAACGACTTGCATGGATGAAATCCTGAGGGACGGCAACCGGACGACGGTCGACCATCGAGACGACTGACAGAACAGGGCGAATCTTCTCCCGCCTCAAGACTGCGGACAAGTTTCCGCAATAGATTCCGCCGCGCGCCAGGAACGCTCCGCGTGATGTGACCGGTTACAGGGAAAAACCGTCGTCCACGATCAGGTTCTGCCCCGTGACATGACGTCCCGCGTCCGACAGCAGGAAGAGCAACGCGCCGCTGATATCGTCCGGGCTCAGCATGCCGGTGCCGGCGGTGTGCGCCTTGTAGGCCGCGAGGAAGGACTCCGGCTGCTTGTCGAGGATGCCGCCAGGGCTGAGGCAATTTACCCGCACGCCGGCAGGCTTGAACCACTGTGCCAGGTAGCGCACCAGTTGCACGATGCCGCCCTTGATGGCCGCGTACTCCACGGGCATGGTCATCGGCGTGCCTTCGTACACCTCGAAGCGCGGCGCCATGCTGCCGTAGATGGAACCGAGCAGCACGATTGATCCGCCCGTGCTCCCGCCAGCTTGTTGCTGGAAATGCAGGCCGAAACGTTGCGCCACCAGGAAGTAACCACCGAGGTGCAGGCCGAGGTTCTCGCAGAAATCCGCATAGGTCACCTGGTCCAGCTTGCGGCCGTACTGCGGGTTGCGCGGGTAGGCGCTGACCACCACCGAATCGATGCGGCCATGGCGCTGCTGTACACCGGCAATCAAGGCATCGACGGAAGCCGTGTCGGTGATGTCCACCGGCGCTGCCTCGGCATGCTGGCCGTGCGCCGTGATGTCACGCACCACCGCCTCCGCGGCCTCCAGGCTGCGGTCGGCCACGACGACGCGCGCACCTTCCGCCGCACTCGCCATGCAGAAGCGTCGACCGAGCAGGCCTGCGCCACCGACGATGACCACCACCTTGCCGCCGAGCATGCTCATCAGTTTGTTTTCCTGAACACCGGCTTGATGACCGGGCCTTCCAGATACTTGTCGACGCCTTCATCCAGCGCCTTGCGGTAGACCTTCAGCGCGGCATCCAGCGCACGCTCGGTCAGGGCCAGCTCGGCGTCGCCGTGGCGCCAGCTCAGTGCGATCCACGGCATCATCACGCCCTGGCGGATCATCTCCTGCGCGAACAGCGTACGCAGCGGCAGCGAGGCGGCGCTCGTCTCGTCGAAGGTCATGTAGTACGGCGAACAGGGAAAGCCGCCCGCCTTGAAATGCTTCGCCACCCCGTTGGCGGCGGCTACACGGTTCATCAGGTCGACCAGCTTCTTGCCGTATTCCCACAGGTGGTCGACCACATGCTCGCGCTGCATGAAGTTCATGGTCGCGACAAATGCACCCAGGCCGCACATCTCCGCACCGTGCGTGGTGGACAGCAGGAACAGACGCTCGCGGCCTTCGAACTCGATGGAGCCCAGCTCCATGATCTCGCGCTTGCCCGCGATGCACGAAACCGAGAAGCCATTCGCCATCGCCTTGCCGAAGGTGCACAGGTCCGGCTTGATGCCATACAGGTACTGCGCGCCCTTCATGTGCCAGCGGAAGCCGGTGATCATCTCGTCCAGCACCAGCACGATGCCGTGCTGGTCGCACAGCTTGCGCACGCCCTGCAGATAGCCCTCACCGGGCGCCTCGGTGGTGGCCGGCTCCAGCACTACGCAGGCGATGCGCCCCGGGTTCGCGTCGATGAGTGCCGCCAGTGAATCGAGGTCGTTGTATTTGAACAGCTTGGTCTGCGCGATGGTCTCCTGCGGGATGCCACGGGTAACCGGCGTGGAGCCGATGAACCAGTCGTCGTAGGAGAAGAACGGATGCTCCACGCAGCGCGCCACCAGGTCGCGGCCGGTGTAGGCACGCGCCAGCTTCACCGCCGCCGATACGGAGGTCGAACCGTTCTTGGTGAACTTCACCATGTCCACCGAGTCGATCAGCGACACCAGCAGCTCGGCCGCCTCCAGCTCGATCATCGACGCGCGCGTCAGGTTGTTGCCGTTGCGGATCTGCGCAAGGGCAGCGTTGTCGATCTCCGGCTCCGCGTAGCCGATGTTCACCGCACGCAGCGCCATGCCGTAGTCGAGGTAGCGCTTGCCTTCCGGGTCGAAGACATAGGCGCCCTCGCCACGCGCGAGGATCTGCGGCGCGTTGGACGGATGCTGGTCGAAGCCACGCGAGTAAGTGTGCGCGCCGCCGGGAATCACGCGCAGCAGGCGCTCCTGGTAGTTCATCTCCGAGCTCATCTCCGAATCCCTCTCCGGCTTCATCACTCACCGAGACCCATGTGGGTCATGATCGATTCCACGTGCAGGAAATCGACGATATCGTCGATCTCCGGCGCCTTCCATTTCGGTACTTCGTAGCCCGCCGTATTCGCCTGGCAGAAGGTGCGGTCGGCCAGCAGCGTGTCGATGCGCGACGCGTAGATCGTGCCTTCCAGGAAGAACAGCGGTTCCAGCTCCTGCCGGCGCAGCACCTTGAAACCACCGGGCTGCGTGGACTTCAGCAAGCCGCGGTCCGACATGCTGAACATGAAGGCCGGATGGATGCTCTCCGCGCTGCACACGCTGACCACCGAATCGGCGCGCGAGTCACGCATCAGCGCCAGCGCGCTGTCGATGTCCTTGGTCTCGCGCAGAGGCGAGGTCGGTTCCAGCAAGGCGACGATATCGAAGCGCTGGCCCTGCTCCGCGAGGAACTGCAGCGCGTGTTCCACCACGTCTACCGACGTCGCCGTGTCGGACGCCAGTTCCGGCGGACGCAGGAAAGGCACGCTCACGCCATGCCGACGGCCGACTTCCGCGATCTCCTCGCTGTCGGTGCTGAGCACCAGCGCATCGAGATAACAGGACGCCTTCGCCGCGTCCGCCGTCCATGCCAGCAGCGGCTTGCCGCGCAGAATGCGGATGTTCTTGCCCGGCAGCCCCTTGGAGCCGCCACGGGCGGTAATGAGGCCGAGAACGCGTTGGCCGTCGATCATGCTGATGCTCCCACTCCATGCAGTTGAACGGGGTCGAACGCCCGCTCACGCACGCTGCGCTCGTTGGGCAGCATGCGAAGGTCCGGGTACTGGCCAACGACTACAGAATCGGCCGGCACATCGGTATTGAGGACAAAAGTGTTGGCACCGATCACCACGTTGTCGCCCAGCGTGCAGTCACCCAGCACGCTGCTGCGCGAAAACAGGATCGTGCCCTCACCGAAGCGCGGGTAGATACCGGCTTCGTCGGCGCCCACGCTGCAGTTCTGGTAGACCATGAGGTAATTGCCGTAGTCCGCACGGCCCAGCACGGTGCCCACCGGGTGAACGAGACGGAATGCTTCCGGCATCTGTACCGAGAAGTACAGGTCCAGCCCGTGCAGGATCTTGTTCAGGTAGAAAAGCCGCGTCGCCAGCGCCTCCTCTCCGTCTTCCTTCCACGCCGTGTTGGCCAGCAGGTACAGGAAGGCCGCCATCTGGTCGCCGTTGAGATGATCGAAACGCAGCGTATCGCCTTCGCGGAAGTACTTGCGATGGATGCTGCCGAAGCAGTGCTCGGCACGATCCAGCGCGCGGTCCAGCCATCGTTCCGGCGATGGAATCGCACAACCGTCCGGAATGTGGTGTTGCAGCAGCGCGCGCAGGTAGGCCGTGAGCTGGTCCCTGGGGAGAGAGAGGTGGAACATCATCCGCGTGTCCCTCCTGCTCCATTAGCTTTGCATGCGTCGATGTGTTGGGCTTCGCTTCGCTCAACCCAACCTACGACGTCGAACACAGCGTGGGCGGACACCCGATACGCGGCAATTCGGCACGGCTCCACCTCCCCTCTGTAGCCGCCGAGCAGCGGAGCGGTGGCGGGGAATCGCGCGTAGCGCGACGGCGAGGATGTTTGAGCGCGCAGCGCGAGTTCCGCAGCCGCCCGACGTCGCGAGCAGCGCAGGGAACCGCCAAAGGCGGCGGCGTAAGCGGGGCGCGCTCTTTGCCTACTTTCTGCCGCGCAGCAGAAAGTAGGTCGCCCGCCGGGGCGAACTCCCGGCCAAGCACAACGAGCAACCACAACACCCTCTGCGGGAGCCGGTAGAACGACAATCAACGTCACGGGATTACCGCCCTTCGACAAGCTCAGGGCACGGCGGACATGACGGCGCGGGAGAGCGGAAGCACGAAAGGAATGCCGCTTCATTTCAGCACCCGCAGCGGAATCTTCAGATTGCGCAGATAGCTCCGCGCACGGATCGGATTGTTGTCGCCAAAGTGGAACAGGCTCGCACAAGCCACCGCCGACACCGCCGTCTGCTGCAAGGCCTCCGCCAGATGCATGAAGTGCCCTGCCCCCCCGCACACGATCACCGGTACCGGCACCGCATCCGCCACCTGCGCCGCCATCTCCAGGTCGTAACCTTCCATGCAGCCATCGCGGTCGATGCTGTTCAGGAAGATCTCACCGGCCCCCTGCTCCGCGAAGGACTTCGCCAGCGCGACCGGATGGTGCGACGTTTCTTCAGTACCGCAATGCAGCCACACACGCGCATCCGCGCCACTGCCGCGGTAGTCGATGCCGGCCACCACGCATTGCGCGCCGAACATCTCGGCCGCCGCGCGGATCAAGCCCGGCTGCTTCACGGCGGCGGTGGTGATGACCACCTTGTCCGCACCCGCACGCAGCAGCTCGCGCACGTCGTCGGTGCTGGTCACGCCACCACCCACGGTGAGCGGCATGAAGCTCTCGGTCGCAGCGTTGCGCACGATCTCCACCAACGCACCACGACTCTGCAGGCTGGCCTGGATGTCGAGGAACACCAGCTCGTCGGCGTCCTGCGCGTTGTAGATGCGCACCGCACTCTTCGGGTCGCCGGTGTCACGGTAATCCTTGAACTGACGGCCCTTCACCATGCGGCCGTCCTTCAGCAGCAACACGGGGATCACGCGTTTTTTCACCATGACGTGTTCACCAAGGCAGCGCACTCCCCACCGTATCGCCGCCATCCCACCCCGCAAAATTCTCCAGCAGCTTGAGGCCAACGGCCTGGCTCTTCTCCGGGTGGAACTGCATGCCGGCCACGTTGGCGCGCGCCACGCTAGCGACCACCCGGCCACCGTGATCGACACGCGCCAACACATCGGCCTCGTCGTCCGGCACGCAGTGATAGGAATGCACGAAATAAAAGTCGACGTGGTCCTTCACACCCGCATGCAGCGGATGGCGACGCGCATGGTCCAGGGTGTTCCAGCCCACGTGCGGCAGGCGGTTGGGCGGTGTCGGCTGCATGCGGATCACCTTTCCCGGCACCAGGCCGAGGCCCGCAGTGTCGCCATGTTCCTCGCCGCGATCGAACAGCAGCTGCATGCCCAGGCAGATGCCCAGCATCGGCTTGCCACTGGCGGCCACCTCACGCAGCACCGGCGACCAGCCACGTTCGTCGAGGTTGCGCATCGCCTGCGCAAAGGAACCGACACCCGGCAGCAGGATGCGCTCGAAGCCCGCCGCCTCCTGCGGGTCATCGAAGATGCGTGCGGCGTGGCCCAGGTGTTCGAACGCGTTGCGTACCGAACCCAGGTTGCCCATGCCGTAGTCGACGATGCCGATCATGTTTTTCTGTGTGAAAGGTGAAAAGTGAAATGTGAAACGTGGCCCTCGATGTGAGGACTCCCAACGAAGCCGGGTCTCTTACGTTTCACATTTCACCTTTCACGTTTCACACCCCCTCACTTCTTCCGGTTGTCCTCGCGATACCACTTCACATAGTCCCAGGTCGGTTTCGCCTGGCCTTCCTTCTCGAAGTCGTGGCGGTAAGGCGGAATGGCGGTGGCGGTGACGATCTTGCGGAACTCGTCCTCCTCCAGCCCCATGTACTCCAGGAACACGTCAAGCGAAGGTGGACGCGTGCCGTCGAACTGTGCGTCGATGCGCGCGGCCTCGTCGCTTTCCATGCGGCCGTTGCGCACATGGAAGGCATTGATCTGCGCCACGCGGCTGTAACCGCGCTTGATGAACTTGATGTAGTCGCGCGTGCCCTGCATGAAGCACTCGATCTTCTCGCCGTGGCCGTTGATTTCGTCCGGCACGCCTTCCAGCTCGTCGGACTGCCAGCCCAGCTCGCTCTTGATGATCTCGGTGTTGCGCGTGTAGTCCCAGGGAATGAAGCTGCCCAGCGGCACGGACACGTAGCCCAGCTGCTTCAGCTCCTTCACGTCGGGGAAGGTGTAGGGAATCAGGTCGCGCTTGTCGACCGGGTTCTCCGGCGAATCGATCATGCCGTGCATGTCCTCGGCGGTGATGCCGAGGGTGCGCAGCATGTTGAATTTCTTGTCGTCCTCGTACTCGATCTCGTCATTCAGATAGTCGTAGTACGCGGTGATCTCCGCCTGAGGCTCGCCCCAGAACACCAGCGGCACCTTGTAGCGCAACGCCACCCGCAGCGGGTACGAATAGATGCCGGTGTGGCAATGCCAGCAGAAGTCCGTCTTGCGACTGAAGGACTCCATCATCAGGCGCTTGACCACCTTCCAGTTCGGGGTGAACTCCAGCACATCCACGCCCAGCTTCTTGAAGGTGCGCTGGTTGTTGTCCTGGATGGTCTGGCGCATGAAGCCGTGGTTGAAGCGCACCACCAGCGGCTTCAGCTTGTACTGCGTCACCAGGTACCAGAGCTGGAAGGTGCTGTCCTTACCACCGCTGAACGGGATGATGCAGTCGTACTCATACTTGCCGCGGAATTTCTCCACCAGGCGGTCGAGCAGTTGCTTGCGCTCACCCCAGTCGATGGCGCCTTGCTTGTGCTCGGCGCCGCGGCAGATGTTGCAGATGCCTTCGTCGTCGAACTCGATGGTCTCGTAGGTCTCCGGGAGGAGGCAGCGTCTGCAGCGGCGAAGCGATTCGGGAAGCATGGTTTGTCTTTTCTCTGTCAGCCCGGGAACACGCTCTGGTATTCCTCGTGGGCGCGCTGGAAGTCTTCCAGCCGGCCGATGTCCAGCCAGTACTCCTGGATCGGGAAACCGCCCACCGGCAGTCCGCGCTGCATCACGCGCTCGAACAGCATGGGCATGTCGAAGTACTCGCCGGGCGGAATGGCGTCGAGCAGCTCCGGGTTCAGCACATAGATGCCTGCATTCACCTGCACCTTGCTGCTGGGCTTCTCGACGATGCTCTGCAGGCGCCCGTGATCCACGTTCACCACGCCGTAGGGAATGGTGTGGGTGAACTCGCGGGTGCACATGGTGGCGGCCACGCGGCTCTCCACATGGTGGTCCACCAGGGTCGTGAATGACATTCGGGTCAGGATGTCGCCGTTCATCACGATGACGGGCAGCGTCGGCCGCTCCGGCAGCATGGACAGGCAACCTGCCGTACCCATGCGCTTGGTTTCGCGCAGGTAGGTGATGTTCACGCCCCAGGCGCTGCCATCGCCGAAATGGTCGACGACCATCTCGGCTTTGTAGTTCACCGAGATGTAGAAGTTGCGAAAGCCACTGTCGACGAAGTTGCCGAGGATGCTTTCCAGGATGGGCCGGTCGCCCACGTTGAGCAGCGGCTTGGGGCGCACGTCGGTCAGCGGGCCGAGGCGCGAACCGAGGCCGCCAGCCATCAGCACCACCGGGTTGTCACGCCGCGTCGGGCGGATCAACGAAGCCAGCGTCTGCACGCCGACCAGGATGCCTTGCTCGTCCACCAGCGGCACCTGCTGGATGCGCTGGCGCTTCATCATCAGCAGGATGTCGCCCGGCAGCTCGCCGGTGCGGGCCACGATGGGCTTGGGGTTCATGATGGTGCCGACCGAAGCGTCGAGCTGTGCGCCCACCAGGATGCCGCGGCGCACGTCGCCGTCGGTCACCGTGCCGAGCAGGCGGCCGGCCTCGCTGATCACCAGGGCGATCTGCATGGCACCGGCGTCGATGGCCCGCACCGCATCGCGGATGCTCTGGTGCGGCAGGACCAACGCCCTCTTCCACTCTTGCTCGCTCATTGCCTCGCCTGTTGGCCCCGTTGGCTGCTCTGCTTCATTGCCTGGGCCTGTTCAACGCTCGCGCGCCGGCACGCCCACCACCTTGGTGTCGCGGCCCACGTCGTAGATCACCACCGCGCCCGCTGCCACCAGCGCACGCGGGCCGATCTGTATTCCTTGAATAACGGTCGCGCCGGTGCCGACATGAGTGGCTTCACCCACCGTCACCTCACCGGACAGCACGGCGCCGCTGGCAATGTGCACGTGGTCGCCCAGGCGACAGCCGTGGTCGACGATGGCGCCGGTGTTCACCAGCACGTTCTCGCCCAGTTGCGCGCCGCTCTGCACGATGGCCCCGGCCATGATCTGCACACCTTCACCCAGGCGCACGTCGTCCGCGACGATGGCGCGCGGGTGGATGACACTCGCAAACCGGTAGCCCTCGCGTCTGAACATCTCGAAGACACGGCCGCGCGGGCCGGAATCGCCCACGGAACCCAGCCCGTTCACCAGCGCCACTTCGTCCGGTTTGTAGTCACGCAGCAGGTCTTCGTCATTGCCGATCACCGGCACGCCATGCAGGGTCACGCCGTGCAGTTGTTCGTGGGCATCGCAGAAACCCAGCACCTCCACCGCACCCGCCAGGCGCAGCGCATCCAGCAGCACACGGCCGTGACCACCGGCACCGATGATCACCACGCGCGAGGGATGGGCCGCCTGCGCATTCATCCCCGCGGGCTTTCCTGTCCGGGCTCGCGGATCGCCTCGTCCTCCGCATAGGCACGCGTTGCGCTGCGACCGATCCAGTCCCAGAAATGAATGGCCGGCACGCCGCCGCCGCGCTTCACGGCGAGGTTGGCTTCGGTAAAGGCTTCACCCTTGCGGATCGGCGCAGCCGCCACCAGGCCACGCCGCGCCACCGCGCGGTTGGACAGCTCCACCGCGGCCGGCGCCTTCACCGCACTGCCCAGGATGTGCTGCACCTCGCGCAGGCCCTGCACCAGTGCGTGCAGCTCGTCCGGCGACAGCGAGGCCACGTGGTCAGGTCCCGGCAGGGACTTGTCCAGCGTGAAGTGCTTTTCCACCACCACGGCCCCGCGCGCAGCCGCCGCCAGCGCGGCGGAAATGCCGGGCGTGTGGTCGGACAGGCCGACCGGCAGGGAAAAGGCTTGGGCCAAGGTATCCATGGCTCTCAAGTTAACCTGATCGAATGGGGTCGGATACTCGGTGGTGCAATGTAAAAGCGTCACTTTTCCGGCGAGTGCGGCCTGCCCGGCAGCGCTGGCCCAGGCCGCCTGGAAGGCGTCAGTCCCCGGCCGTGCGTCCGGCGCGGCGCTGTAGCCGAAGGCCAGCACCGCCAGCGCCGCCTCCACCTCGGCCAGCGTGGACATGCCGGTGGACAGGATCAACGGCAGCCCACTGCGCGCCGCCGCCAGCAGCAACTGCGCATTGGTCAGGTCGCCGGAGCCCAGCTTCAGGCGGGTCACGCCCAGCTTCTTCACCAGGAAATCCAGGCTATCCACGTCGAAGGGCGTGGACATGAACTCCACGCCCCGCGCCTTGGCGTGCGCCACCAGCGCGTCATGGGCGGCCTCGTCCAGCTCCAGTTTCTTCAGCATGGCCAGCTGGCCGCCGGCCTCGCCTTCGCGCTCAGCCTCCGCCACGCCGGTATTCACCACCTGGTAGTCGGCCTTGCGCGCGGCAGCCGTCACCAGCTTGCTGGCCTGGAAGGTTTGGAACTTGACCGCGTCCGCCCCCGCCTCGGCCGCCAGGTCGATCAACTGGCGCGCCATGTCCAGCGAGCCGTTGTGATTGACGCCGGCCTCGGCGATGACGAAGACGTGGGGATGTTTCATGGATGACACCTCTGGAGACGGGAGCCGGCACACACGCGCCGCCTCCCCTTGTTCACGGCAGATCGTGGAAGTGTTTGACCACGATGTCCTGCAGGGATTGCCTGCGCAGCACCTCGGCGATGCGCTGCGCCGCCCCCGGTGTTCCGTAGGGCGTGACACGCTGAGCCGCGATGGCACGGTGAGCCGCGCTCAAGGCCTGCGTCACCGCCGCGCGTATCGCCTCCGTCGTGGCGGCGCAGGAAATCACCGACGGCGCACAGGGCCGCCCCCGCTGGCGCTCGCCGACGTTCACGCTGGGCGTGCCGATGGCGGGCGCTTCCAGCAGGCCGCTGGAAGAGTTACCGACCACCACGTCCGCCCAGCGCATCGCGCTGAGGTAACGCAACTGGCCCAGCGATGCACGCAGCAGCACGCGGTCCGGCCGCGCGGCAGCGAAGGCTTCCATCTCACGCTCCACCGCCTCGCGGCCCGGGTCGGCATTCGCCCCGGTGAGGATGATGCGCGCACCGGCAAAACCATCCAGCGCCGCCAGCAAGGCACGGCAATCCGCCGCCGAATCCTCGCCCAGCGTCACCGGGTGATAGGTAACCAGAAAGCACGGCGCCGTGGGTTGCGCAGCGTCATGCAAGGGAAAGTCCAGCTGCGCCGCCAGCTCCGCCTCGCTCAGCAAGGGCAGCTGCACAATGTTGTCCAGCCCGGTCGCGCCCACCACGAACACGCGTTCCGGCGCCTCACCCATCTGGATGACGCGCCGACGGAAGTCCTCCGCCGCCACGAAATGCAGGTGCGACAGCTTGGTCAGAGCATGGCGCACCGCATCGTCCAGCGCACCCTCGGTGGTCTCGCCGCCATGGATGTGAGCGACGGGAACCCGCGCCAGCAACGCCGCCTGCGCGGCGGCCAGCAGTTCGTAACGGTCCCCCAGGATGACCATCAGGTCCGGCTGCAGGCGCTGCAGCGCCTCCGCGAAACCGATGGTCGCGTGCCCCAGCGAGCGCGTCACGCCAGCCGGGCTGTCGTCACCCAGGTCCATCACCACGCGGGCCGCGATATCGAAGCCATCCGCCTCGATCTGCTGCACCGTCAGGCCATGACGGTCCGACAGGTGCGCGCCGCTGACGATGAGCTGCAGGCTCACACCCGGGTCGGCCTGCAGGGCTTTCAGCAACCAGTACAGCAGACCGTACTCGGCGCGGGTGGCGGTGACGACGGCGATCTTGCGGGGGGTGGTCATGGTGTCAGGCTGTCATTCACCACGAAGGGCGCGAAGAAGGGCGAAGGGGCGCGAAGTTGCGAGACCACAGGTCGTGACTTGGCGCAGCGAGTCGCAGAAAGCGGTAGGTTGGGTTGGAGCGGAGCGAAGCCCAACACTCGACGCTGAATGAGCTGCCTTCGATGCAAGCTGCTGTTGGGCTTGCTTCGGCAAGCTCGGCACAAGTCGCCGTTGCTCAACCCAACCTACGCCGGTCATCGTCGCAGCGCGCTGTGCGTAAGGTGGGTTCGCGAAGCAACCCACAGTTTTTCGCCCGTCCGGCACCGATGCAACCGCCCATGGTGGGTTGTCGCCGGGTTTGGCAAACTCGTCCGAACCCACCCTACGGGGTCCTGCGTATGCGGCAGCCTTGCGCGGAATGACACGACGCAAACGGGCAAGGAGGTTCATCACACCCGCCCCAGGTGCGGCGAACTCGGCAGGTTGATGAGCCGGCGCGCCAGCGCTTCGGCAACCGGCAGTGCGGCGCGCGGGCAGTCGGCGTACATCGGCAGGGTGTGCAGCAAGTTCCAGGCGGGCCGGGTCATGATGCCCAGCTCGTTGGTGGCCTGCAGCACCGTGTCGCGCAGATCGCACGAAGTGTTGCCGCGCGCCTCGTCCAGCAGCACGGCGCACAGCCAGTAGTTGCTTTGCGTATCTGCCGGCTCGGCCACGAATTTCAGGCCGGCCACGTCGCGCAACGCCTCGCGGTAGCGTGCGGCCAGCGTCCGCTTCTCGGCCACGAAGGCCGGCAGGCGCATCACCTGCGCGCAGCCTAGCGCGGCGTTCAGGTTGGGCATGCGGTAGTTGTAGCCCACCTCGTCATGCTGGAAGGTCCAGCCGCGCCCGACGCGCGCGGTGGTGGTGATGTGGCGCGCGCGCTCGGCAAGCTTCGCGTCCTCGGTGAGGATCGCCCCGCCACCACCGGTGGTGATGATCTTGTTGCCGTTGAAGCTCAACGCCGAGATGCGTCCGGCCCGGCCGGTGTGCCGGCCCTTGTAGAAGGAGCCCAGCGACTCGGCCGCATCTTCCACCAGCGGGATGTGCCAGCGCTCCGACAACGCCACCAACGCATCGAGGTCCACCGGATGGCCGAAGGTGTGCATCGGCACGATAGCCGCCAGCCGCGCCCCCGTCTCACGGTTACGCCAGCCTTCCTTCGATGCCACTGCGATATGCCTCAGGTGTTCGTCCAGAGCCGCAGCATCCATACCCAGCGAGGTGAATTCGCTATCCACGAAATGCGGCCGCGCCCCGCAGTAACTCGCCGCGTTGGCGGTGGCCACGAAGCTCAGCGCCGGCATCAACACCTCGTCGCCCTGCTCCACGCCCACCAGCTTCAGCGCAATGTGCAGCGCCGCCGTGCCGTTCACCACCGCCACGACATGCGAAGCGCCGGTATAGGCCGCCAGTTCACCCTCAAAGCGCTCGACATGCTTGCCGACGGTGGAGACGTAACCGGAATCCAGACACTCCAGCAGCGCCTGCCGCTCGGCAAGGCCGAACTCCGGCTCGTGCAGCGCGATGCGCTCGCGCTCGGGAAGGACGCGGCGAAGGGTTGCTATCAGGGCGGGGATATCCAGCGGCGTGTGCAAGAGAAGCGCTTTCTATGTGCGGCTGTTCGTCCGCGAAGTCACCAACCAAACCGTAGGGCGCAATAAGCGAAGCGCATTGCGCCGCATGTCTAACGATCAACCATCCGGCGCAATGCTATTGCGCCCTACACGCACTAATGAGGCTTTCGCCGCCTCTCAAAAATGAGAAAGCGAATCGTCAGACAGGCTTCTGTTCATCGAACACATCTGGCTGGCTAGCTATCGTGCGCTGCTGGCTCCGCTTAGAAAACTGCACGATCACCTTCGGCAAGTGGCGTAGCAAGTAAAACGCCTCTTCGTTCTCGGGACCCATGAATTCGTGAAAGAGAGGACCGTCGGAAACGGTTTCCAACAAGTTGATCAGTTCAACTTGAGCCAAACGAATCTGCCTCGAATCACCGCCTCTTAAGGCCTTATAGAAGTCGAGCCCAACTTCGAACAACCACGGCATGTCGTCTCTAACAAGGGAAATAAACATCAGCCAAGCATGCGCTCTAGTTGTTGAGCTCTTCCTGAACGCGGGGTGAAACAGCAACTCCTCAACAAACATCGGATGAAAACCGCGCGTACGCCTTAGCCGGCTACTCTTAGCATAAGGCCCACCTCTTGCCTCGATACGCTGAGGCAGCTCTCGGACCATAACCTTCACTTCCTCGAAGAGCTTTGCAACGTTCGTCTCTTCAGAAACCGTGGCCGTCTGAGTTTTTCCTTTGGAAGGCGACAACTCTTTGACCTTCTTCATGAAGAGTTGAACGTGCATCCTTATCGCTTCTTCACGTGGCGCCGCATCCGGATTCTTCTGAAGCAACTGCATGACCAGCTTGGTCAAAGAATCCTCATCATCACCGCAGTTCTGGAACTGACCGAAAGGTCCTGTGCTTACAACCTCAAGCGCAACACCCAACGCGACACCCAAGACGTTTGTATTCAGCTTTCCCTTAGCGACGCCCGCCTCATAAAGGATCCACGGCCGATCCACGCTTCGCTGGGTAAGTAACGCTACTACATCGGTAGCGTCTCCCAGCTGCGACATGATCTCCTTGTACCACTCCGTCCCAAACTCAATCCCCGACCCACTTTTCTTGTCAGACGACCTAAACGACTTGAGCGTCCCACCGCTCACATCTGCCAACAGGTTAGCGAAAGCCTCAGCAAAATCGGCATCACGGCTGTCGTGGCTAATAAAAACCAGTGCCCCGCCTCTATTGACGACGACTGCTTGTCCAACAGCATCGTCTGGCGTTGCAACTGGCGTTACGGCCTTAGCTGGTCGCTTCCTAGTTGCCATTCTCTCCCCCCGAGCTTTAGATGTTGTACTGCCCCACCTTGTACCGCCCCAGGTTCCCCGCCTGGGTGAACCACGCAATCGTCTCCCCCAGCCCCCGTTTGAAGCCTTCCAGCCCGCCGTAGTCCGGCCGCCAGCCCATGCGTTCCTCCGCTTTCGCGTAACTGGCGAAGAGGCGTTCGACCTCACTGTCGGCCGGGCGCAGGCGTTGTTCGTCGGTAACGATCTCGATGTCGGCGCCCATCAGCTCGGCAATCGCGCGGGCGGTGTCGCCGATGGAGATTTCGAAGCCACTGCCGGTGTTGGTGACTGTGCCGATGGTCTGGTCGGATTCCAGCGCGGCGATGAAGCCACGGGCGGTGTCGGCCACGAAGCTGAAGTCGCGCGTGGGCGTCAGGGCTCCGAGCTTGATGCGACGCTCGCCGCTGGCGATCTGGGTGATGACGGTGGGAATGACGGCACGGGCGCTCTGGCGCGGGCCGTAGGTGTTGAAGGGGCGCAGCACGGCGACCGGGG
>JAVHYF010000072.1 GCA_031119205.1 Moraxellaceae bacterium
TCGCAGCGTTCTGCGCAATCCCAAGCAGGACAAGGCACAGAAGCTAATCATTACTTCTTCGTTCGGTTCGCGCGGCGTGCCGCCGAGAATGGCTCCCATCACATCCATGCCGCGCCGGCCATCCGGCGTCGCAGACCAACAGGGAGCCTTCCATGAACACGTCCGTACGCGGCCTCATCGCCCGCGCCTTCTCGTTGCTTGCCGCCAGCCTGCTGATCACCGGCAGCGCAGTCGCGCAGGAGAACACCATCCGCATCGGCTACCAGAAGTCCTCAACGCTGACGCTGATCGCCAAGGCGCGCGGCACGCTGGAGAAGTCACTGGCCGCGCAGGGCTACAAGATCCACTGGGCGGAGTTCACCTCCGGCACCCCGCTGCTGGAAGCGGTGAATGTGGGCAGCATCGACGTGTCCGCCGACGTGGCCGACACCGTGCCGGTGTTCGCTCAGGCCGCTGGCGCCGACATCACCTACGTGGCACTGGAAACCCCGTCGCCGGAAGCGCAGGCCATCCTCGTCAAACCGGATTCGCCGCTCAAGAGCATCGCCGACCTCAAGGGCAAGCGCATCGCCGTCACCAAGGGCGCGGGCGTGCACCTGCTGGTCACCAAGGCGCTGGAATCCGCCGGCCTGACATTGAAGGACGTGGAGCTCGCCTACCTGCAACCGGCCGACGGCCGCGCCGCCTTCGAGCGCGGCTCGGTGGATGCCTGGGCCGTGTGGGACCCGTTCTTCTCCGAAGTGCAGAAGGCCTCCAGCGTGCGTGTGCTCGCCGACGGCAAGGGCCTGACGCCGTACCAGCGCTTCTACCTGGGATCGAAGAGCTTCGTGACCAAGAACCCGCAAGCCGTGAAGGCCTTCTTCGACGAGATCAGCGCCACCGGCAAGTGGGCCAAGGCCAACCCCAAGGCCGCCGCCGAAGTGCTGGCCCCGGTGGTCGGCACCGACGCCGTCACCGTGGAACGCGCCAACAGCCGCCGCAGCCTGGACGTACGCAACGTGCAGCCGGCCGTCTTCGAAGAACAACAGAAGATCGCCGACACCTTCGTCGCGCTGGCCGTGTTGCCGAAGCCGGTGGTGACGAAGAATGCGGCGGTGTGGGTGCCGGGGAAGTAAGACGAGACTCACTCAAAGTCACTGGGTCCCCGCCTTCGCGGGGACGACGGTGCGATGTAACGCGCGGGCTCCGTCATTCCCGTGCAGGCGTAGGTTGGGTTGAGCGCTGCGAAGCCCAACACACAACATCCCCACGTCGGGAAAGTTAGCGAAGGCCGCTGTTGGGCTTCGCGTTGCTCAACCCAACCTACGAACCGCAGCGTCGCACCCGCAAGGATGCGGCGAGCTGTCCTCGACCCCGTAGGGTGGGTTCGCGAAGCACCCACCACCGGCGCAACGCGAACGGTTCAGCGTAATTGCGAGGCCGCACGGTGGGTTGTCGCTGCGCGCCGAACCCACCCTACGTAGTGCCTGCGAGGCGGGCATCCAGTGTCCTTGAATCACCCAGGCATCCATACACCGCATCACCATGTCACACCCCGCCTCACCGCTCCCCACGAAAACCCCGCAGCACGTCCGCGAGGCCCTGCTCGCCCGCAGCGAGATCGCGCTGCTCGACGTGCGTGAAGAACACGAGCACGCGCAGGCGCACCCGCTGTTCGCCGCGCACTTCAACTACGCGCGCATCGAGCTGGACGCGTGGACGCGGCTGCCGCGGCGCGACGTGCCCATCGTCGTCATGGATGAAGGAAGTGGAGAGGACCTTGCGGAGTCAGCGGCACGCCGTCTGATCGCACTCGGCTACACCGACGTCGCCCTGCTGGAAGGCGGTCTCGCCGCATGGCGCGACGCCGGCTACGAACTCTTCCGCGATGTGAACGCGCCGAGCAAGGCCTTCGGCGAACTCGTGGAAGCGCAGCGTCACACGCCATCGCTGCCGGCGGAAGAAGTGCAGGCCCTCATCGACGCGAAGGCCGACGTAGTGATCGTGGACGCGCGTCGCTACGACGAGTACCAGACCATGAGCATCCCCGGTGGCGTCAGCGTGCCGGGGGCGGAGCTGGTGCTGCGCATCCGCGAGCTGGCACCGCGCGCGGAGACGCGCGTCATCGTCAACTGCGCTGGTCGCACGCGCAGCATCATCGGCACGCAATCGCTGGTGAATGCCGGCATCCCCAACCAGGTGGCGGCGCTGCGCAACGGCACCATCGGCTGGCTGCTCGCCGGCCAGAAGCTGGAACACGGACAGCGCCGCAGCTTCCGCGACCTGCAACGGTCTCACGCGGAACGCGACCCGCACACCCAGGCGCAGGCTGCACGCGATGCCCGCAACGTCGCCGACAAAGCCGGCGTGCGTCGCACCGACGCCGCCACACTGGCGATCTGGCTGGCCCAGCGCGGCCGCTCGCTGTACCTCTTCGACGTGCGCACGCCGGAAGAGTACCGCCACGCCCACCTGCCCGGCAGCGTGTCTGCCCCCGGTGGACAACTGGTGCAGGAAACCGAGATGTTCGCCCCCGTGCGCGGCGCGCGCATCGTGCTGGTGGACAGCGACGGCGTGCGCGCCAACATGACGGCCTCCTGGCTGGCGCAGATGGGTTGGGACGCGTATGTGCTGGACGGCGCCACCGCCGACCACTTCAGCGAACACGGCGAGCGCATCCCGCCCCGGCCATCGGCGCTAGTGACGGCCACTGTCACACACGACAGCGACGACATCGCGCGCGATGGCACACACGATGTCGCAACCATCCCGCCCGGCACGCTGGCGGACTGGCTGGCCTCGCCGGACGCACCGCTGCTGCTGGACCTGTCTCCCAGCCGCGACTATGTGGCCGCCCACATCCCCGGCGCGCACTTCGTGCTGCGCTCGCAGTTGCGGCAAGCGCTGCAGAAACTGCCGCGCACGTCGCGCATCGTGCTGACGGCCAGCGACGAACTGCTGGCGCGCTATGCAGCCACGGAGCTCGCCACGCTGACCGACGCCCGCCTGTCGGTCCTTGCCGGTGGCAACGCCGCATGGGTCGCCGCGAAGCTGCCGGTGGAACACGGCGAGACGCGCCTCGCTTCGCCGCGCATCGACCGCTACCGCCGCCCCTACGAGGGCACCGACGCACCGCGCGACGCGATGCAGGCTTACCTCGACTGGGAGTTCGGCCTTGTCGAGCAGCTCGGTCGCGACGGCACGCACCACTTCCGCGTGCTGTAGCGCGACAGTCCAGGGAAGCACGCATGCCCACGCCACACGCATCACAGATCGACGCCGACCGCCTGGTCCACTGGTTGCTCGACAGCCTGGACCTGCAGACCACCGTCTTCCACGTCGGCCAGTACTGCGGGCGCTGGCGCGCCTCCACCGCCGGCCGCGAGCTGGCGAGCTACCACCTGGTGTTGCGTGGCGACTGCTGGCTGCACCGCCCCGGCGAAGCGCCGCTGCGGCTGTACAAGGGCGACGGCGTGTTCCTGCTGCGCGACCTGCCGCATTTCCTCAGTGGCGATCCGTTGCCGCCAGCTGCGGGCAGCACCGCTGCCATGCAGCCGCTGTCGGCAGTGCAGGACGGCAGCACGGGGCTTGCCTGCGGCTTCTTCCATTTCCGCGGCACGCTCAGCGCGCTGATGATGGGCGCCTTCCCCGACTGCCTGGTGATCCGCCGCGACGACCCCGCGCTGGCGGCCACGCATGCGCTCTTCGAGTTGATGCTGGCCGAGGCCGGCGGCGACCCGGACCATCCCTCCCCACTGGTCGCGCGCCTCACCGAGCTGCTGTTCTTCTACGTCATCCGCGAAGCAGCGCGGCAGGACGAAGTGGCCAGCGGCCTGTGGGCCATCGCACGGCGTGGCGAATTCGCGCCGCTGCTCGACCAGTTGCTGCGCGAGCCCGGCCGCGACTGGTCGGTGGACGACATGGCGCAACTCGCCCACATGTCGCGCGCCAGCTTCTTCAAACATTTCGTGGAGGCCTGCGGCCAGCCGCCCGCGCAATTCCTGCTCCAACTGCGCATGCGGATCGCCGCGCAACGCCTGCATCGCGGCGACAGCATCACGCGCGCCGCAGAGCACGTCGGCTACCAGTCCTACGCCGCCTTCTCGCGCGCCTTCAAGAAGGTCATCGGCCAGCAGCCCGGCGCCTACCGCCGCGAGCGGGCGCACTGAGGGGGCACTGAGCCACGGCGCAGACCGCACGCATGAAGGCAACGCGAGACGCGCGAGCACAAAACTGCGACGCCGGTGCGTAGAGCGTCCGCTGCGCGCTGCGGACAATCCAGCTCCATGGCGTCGTGCCGGCGCCCGCCCCGAACACTCCGAGAACACCGCCATGTCCCGCCTGACCGTCCACACCCTGGATAGCGCCCCCGCCGACAGCCGCCCCTTCGTGGAGCGCGCCATCGCCAGCAACGGCTTCCTGCCCAACCTCATCGGCGTGCTGGCCGGTGCGCCGGTGGCGCTGGAAACCTACCTCACCGTGTCCGGCATCAACGCCCGCGCCAGCCTGTCTCTGGCCGAGCGTGAGGTGGTGCAGATCACCGCCGCGACCATCCACGGCTGCGAGTTCTGCGTCGCCGGTCATAGCGCCATCGCGCTGAAGAAGGCCGGCTTCGACAAGACTGCCGTCATCGCGCTGCAGAACGGCCAGCCGGTGAACGACGCGAAGCTGGATGCCGTCGCCGCCTTCGCCCGCGCTGTCATCGCGCAGCGCGGCGCCGTGTCCGACGCTGCCTTGCGCGAATTCAAGACCGCAGGCTACGGCGAGCAGCAGGCGCTGGAAGTGGTGCTCGGCATCAGCCTCGCCACGCTGTGCAACTTCGCCAACAGTCTGGCGCAGAACAGCGTGAATCCCGAACTGGACGCCTATCGTCCGGCCGTGCTGCAGGCCTGACGATGTCTTCTCCCTCGCACGCTGCACTACACGGCTGGCTGGCGCAGCACGCCGACTCGCTGGACCAGGCCGCCACCCACGCCGCGCAGGTCGTCCCCGCGCTCGCCGCTGCCGGCGTGTTGGGTGCAGGCGTGCCGGTCACGCTGGGTGGCCACGGTGGCGACGTGCGCGACGGCGTGGAAGCCATCGCCGCAGTGGCGGAGCACTCGCTGTCCGCCGCCTTCGTGTTCTGGGGGCAACGCGCCTTCATCGAGTACCTGCTGCAGAGTCCCAACACCACGCTGCGCGAGCGCCATCTCGCAGCCGTGCTGAGTGGCGAACGGGCCGGTGCCACCGGCCTGTCCAACGCCATGAAGTTCCTGTCCGGCATCGAGTCGCTGCAGATCAGCGCGCAGCCACGCGACGGAGGCTGGACGCTGGACGGCCGCATCCCCTGGGCCACCAACCTGCGCAAACCCGCCTTCGTCGTGGCAGCCGCCGTGTCACGCGCAGATGGCCAACCGCCCTTCATCGTCGCGCTGCCGCACGACCGCGCCGGCACCACCCGCAGTGCGGACCTCGACCTCATCGCCCTGCGCGGCAGCAACACCGCAGCGCTGACGCTGGACGCCGTGCACATCGACGCGCAGGACCTGATCCACGCCGACGCGCGCGCCTTCCTGCCGCGCGTGCGCCCGGCCTTCCTCGGCCTGCAATGCGGCCTGTCCATCGGCCTCGCGCGCAGTGCGCTGGCAGTGGCCGAACAACTCGGCGGCAGCGCGCGGCCGGTACTGCAGGAGCCGCTACAAGCCGCCCGCCAGCAACTGCGCAGCCTCACCGATGCGCTGCTGCAAGGCCTTGCCGACGAGCGCTTCGTCACCCAGCCCGCCAGCCTGTTCCGCATCCGCATCGGCCTCGCCGACGTCGTACAACAAGCGGTGAGCCTGGAGCTGCAGGCCAGCGGTGGCCGCGCCTACCACCGTGACCAGCCGCTGGACTTCGCGCGACGCTGGCGCGAGGCCGCCTTCATCCCCATCGTGACGCCCAGCCTCACGCAACTGCAGGGCGAACTGCAGAAGCAGGCCGCGCGAGAAGCTCCGGCCACCGCGGTGACCACGACGGCCACGGCCGCCACGGCGACATGAACGCCGCCAGCCCCTCCCCGGCTTCCGCCGCCTTCCTGTCGTCCGCACCGGCAGGCAGCGCCCTGCAGGCGCAGGGCTTGCGCTTCGGCTACGGCAGCGACCAGCCCGCGATCTTCAGCGAGGTGTCGCTGCAGGTACGCCCGCGCGAGATCGTCGCGCTGCTCGGCGGCAGCGGTTGCGGCAAGTCCACGCTGCTGCGCGTGCTGGCCGGGCTGGAGCACGCCCCGGCCGGTGAAGTCCGCTTCCTCGGCGAACCGCTGCGCAGCCCGCATCCACGCGCCGCACTGGTATTCCAGCAGGCCAGCCTACTGCCCTGGCTGGACGTGCGCGGCAACGTGCGCTTCGGGCTGGATTTCGCGCACCAGCCGAAGGCGGATCGCAAGGCGCTGGATGCGCGCGTCGCCCAAGCCATCGAGGCCGTGGGGCTGGCCGGCCGCGAACACACCTTCCCTTCGCAACTCTCCGGCGGCATGGCGCAGCGCGTCGCGCTGGCACGTGCGCTGGCCCGCGAGCCCGCATTGCTGTTCGCCGACGAACCATTCAGCGCGCTAGACGCCATCACCCGCGCGGAGATGCAGACCGTGCTGGTCGAACTGGTACACCGCTGGCATGCCGCCACGCTGCTGGTCACGCACGACATCGATGAAGCCGTGCTGGTGGCCGACCGCATCCTGCTGATGGGCCGTGATGCACACGACCAACCGGCCGGCATCGTGCGCGAATGGACGGTGGACATTCCCCGCCCGCGCGATGCCCACCCGGCCGCCACCACGGCCCTGCGCCTGGAAATCCTCGCCGCATTGCGCGCGCTGCGCAGTGCGCCGGACGCCGCCGCGCAACCCGCCGGCACCTCGTAAGCACTGCCTCGTAGTCACCTCACCGACCCACGCACGGAGCAACGGAGCCCCGCCACCATGTCCCATGATTCCAGCAACGCCCGCGACCCGCACACCCCGCACATCTGCGCCGCCTCCGACTGCGATTGCGGCTTCACCCGTCGCGACTTCCTGCGCCTGTCCGCCCTCACCACGGCCGCTGTCGCATCGCCGTTGCTGCTGGCCGGCGAAGCCCGCGCGCAAGCCTTCAAGGGTGACGACCAGCCGGTGAAGATCGGCTACCTGCCGATCACCGACGCCACGCCGCTGCTGGTCGCGCACGCGCGCAAGCTGTTCGAAGCCGAAGGCCTGAAGACCGAAGCACCGCGCCTGTTCCGCAGCTGGGCGCAGATCGTCGAGGCCTTCGTGTCCGGCCAGGTGAACGTCGTGCACCTGCTGTCGCCGGCCACGCTGTGGGTGCGCTACGGCACGAAATTCCCGGCCAAGGTCGTCGCCTGGAACCACGTCAACGGCTCGGCCATCACCGTGCTGCCCACCATCGACAAAGTGAGCGACCTCGGCGGCAAGGTCTTCGCCGTTCCCTTCTGGTACTCGGTGCACAACATCCTGCTGCAGCAACTGCTGCGCGCCAACGGCCTGGAGCCAGTGACCCGCCCGCGCGACGCCGCGCTGAAGCCGAACGAGGTGAACCTCATCGTGCTGGCGCCGGCCGAGATGGTCTCCGCGCTGGCTTCGAAATCCATCGCCGGCTACATCGTGGCCGACCCGTTCAACGCGCTGGCCGAGCTCAACGGCGTCGGCAAGATCCTGCGCTTTTCCGGCGACCTGTGGCAGAACCACGCCTGCTGCGTCACCTTCCTGTCGGAGCGCGACACCACCGAACGCCCGGAGTGGTCGCAGCGCGTCACCAATGCCATCGTCAAGGCGCAACACTGGACACGCAGCAACCAGTTGCAGAGCGCGCAACTCCTGTCCGCGAGCGGCCCCGGCCGCTACACGCCGCATTCCACGCAGGCGCTGTCCAAAGTGCTCGCCGCCACCGACTACGCCAGCTACGAAGCCAGCGGCGTCGTGAAGCACAAGGGCTGGTACCAGCGCCGCATCGACTTCCAGCCCTACCCCTTCCCGTCCTACACCGAGGAACTGGTGCGCGCCATCCGCGAGACCAAGGTGGAAGGCGACAACAAGTTCCTGGAGACGCTGGACCCGAAGTTCGCCGCGCGCGACCTGGTGGACGACCGCTTCGT
>JAVHYF010000041.1 GCA_031119205.1 Moraxellaceae bacterium
GATCGGTATCCAGCAGGCCGCGCACCAGCGTGGTCTTGCCGGCACCGGACGGGGCGGAAACGATGAAGAGGACGCCGCTCATGGGTAATCTGGCCTGGTCAGCTTACTCGAGGTTCTGGACCTGCTCGCGCATCTGCTCGATCAGTACCTTGATATCGACCGAAATGCCGGTGAGTTCAGTGGACACCGACTTGGAGGCCAGGGTGTTGGCCTCGCGGTTGAGTTCCTGCATGAGGAAGTCCAGGCGCTTGCCGACCGCCCCGCCCTTGGTGATGACGCGCTCTACTTCGTCCATGTGGGCGACCAGGCGGGTCAGTTCCTCGGCGACATCCACGCGTTGTGCGAAGACGGTGACTTCCTGGCGGATGCGGTCTTCGTCCAGCGTGGCGACGGCTTCGCGCAGGCGCATGGTCAGGCGTTCGCGATACTCGCTGACGGCGGCGGGGATCAGCGGCGTGGCGCGGTCTACCAGCACGCGCATCTGGGCGACGCGGTCGCGCAGCATGGCAGCCAGCTTCTCGCCTTCGCGGGCGCGGGTGTCGCGCAGTTCTTCCAGTGCCTGCCTGGTCAGTGCCTGCAGTTCGGCATTCAGGGTGTCCTGGCCAGCCGAATCTTCGGCCAGCATGCCCGGCCAGCGCAGCACTTCACCGACCGACAGAGAGGCGGACTGCGGGAAGCGGGTCTGCACGCGGGCCTGAGCGACCGACAGCTGGTCCAGCATGGCGGCATTCAGCTTCAGCTCGGGCGCACCGCTGGTGGCGGCCTGCAGGCTCAGCCGGCACTCCAGTTTGCCGCGTGATACGCTGGCATTGATGTGCTCGCGCAGCAGCGGCTCGGCGAAGCGCAGGTCTTCCACGATGCGGAAGGCCAGGTCGAGGTAGCGTGAATTGACGCTGCGCAGCTCCAGTTGCATGACTGCGCGGCCGATATCACGGGAGACGACGGCATAACCGGTCATGCTGAAGATCATCGTGAGTGCCTGTACAAGAAAAAATGAAACCCGCAGGAGCGGGGCGGGGATGAAGTCGGGCGGTGGCCGGGTGGCACTACGGACGGCGCGTTTGGCTGGATGGCCGGCAGCGTCGCGCGAACTACGTCCCGAGCCGCGTCAAAACACGTCAATTCCGCCTTTACAACGCTGGGTCGCCGGTTTGAAAATGCCGGGCCGCGCTGGATGATAACCCCCTGACTCATGCCCTCTCAAGCCAACTCTGCCTTGCCGCCCAGCTTCCAGCTGGAGCAGTACCGCATCGAGCAGCAGTTGAGCCTCGGTGGTTTCTCCATTGTCTACCTCGCCACGGATGCCGAAGGCAACGCCGTGGCCATCAAGGAATACCTGCCCAACTCGCTGGCGCTGCGCAAGAACGGCGAGATCGAGCCCCAGGTTACCGAAGAACATCAGGCCGCCTTCCGCTACGGCATGAAGTGTTTCTTCGAGGAAGGCCGCTCGCTGGCCAAGCTGCTGCATCCCAATGTCGTGCGGGTGCTCAACTTCTTCCGCGCCAACGGCACGGTGTACATGGTCATGCAGTTCGAGCGTGGCCGTACGCTGCAGGACTTCATCCATCGCAACAAGGGCCACATCAAGGAGCGCTTCATCCGCGGCGTGTTCACCCGCCTCCTCAATGGCCTGCGCGAAGTGCATGCACACAAGCTGCTGCACCTGGACATCAAGCCCTCGAATATCTACCTGCGTAACGACGGTACGCCGGTGCTGCTGGACTTCGGTGCCGCGCGTCAGACCCTGGCCAGTGATACGCCGATGCTCAAGCCGATGTATACGCCCGGCTTCGCACCGCCGGAGCAGTTCAACGACCGCGAGCACCTGGGGCCGTGGAGCGACATCTACAGCACCGGTGCGTCCATGTACGCCTGCCTGGCCGGCAGCGCGCCGCAGCGCTCGGACGAGCGCATCAAGAAAGACCTGATGGAGCCGGCCACCAAGCGTTGGGCCGGCCAGTACTCCACTCATCTGCTGGAAACCATCGACTGGTGCCTGGAGCTTGACCCGCTCAACCGTCCGCAGAGTGTGTACGCCTTGCAGAAAGCACTATTGACCCGTTCCCGCCACGTGGCCCCGCCGCCGCCCAGCACCTTCCTGGGCAAGATGAGCGTCAAGCTGCGTGCTTTGATTGGCCGTTCATGAAATTCACCGTCTATCAGGAGAGCCGCCCGGGCGGCCGACCCAACAATCAGGACCGCGTGGCGTACAGCTACTCGCGCGACTCACTGCTGATGGTCGTGGCGGACGGCATGGGCGGGCATCTGCACGGCGAGGTGGCTGCGCAAATCGCCACCCAGTACATCATCGAGGCCTTCCAGGCCAGCGCCATCCCGAAAATCCGCGACGAGCTGCTGTTCTTGTCGCGCTCGCTGGCCAACGCGCACAACGCCATCCTCGACTACGCCTTCGAGAAGGGCCTGCCGGAAGCACCTCGCACCACCATCGTCGCCTGTTTGATCCAGGACAGCGTGGCGCACTGGGCGCATGCCGGCGATTCGCGCCTGTACCTGATCCGCCGCGGCCGCACCATCATGCAGACGCGCGACCATTCGCGCCTGCAGCTGATGATCGACCAGGGTCTGATCACCGAGGAAGAGGCCGCTGTTCACCCGGCGCGCAACCGCATCTTCAGCTGCCTCGGCGGCACGCATTCGCCGCAGATCGAGTTCTCGTCGTCCACCCCGTTGTTCGCCAACGACCTCATCGTCATGTGTTCCGACGGCGTGTGGGGCAACCTGGAGCCGGACGAACTGGTCGACCTGCTGTGCGACGCAGACATCCTGGAGCGCTCGCCGCGCGTCATGGATCGCGCCGAATCGCGCGGCGGCCTGACCTGCGACAACCTCTCCATGCTGTCCATGCGCTGGCATGACGATTACGCGGAGGACTCTCCGTCCACGGTGTCCACCGACACCATGCCGCTCGATGCCATCACCACCCAGATGGAAGGCTTCGCACGCAGCCGCCTGCCGGAAGGCACGGGGCTGAGCGACAACGACATCGAGAGCGCGATCGCCGAGATCAACGCAGCAATAAAGAAATTCTCCCGCTTCGACCCGAATAGATAGGGCGCAAGGCTACTGCGCGGCCCGATCCTGGAACTCCGGTGCTCGTCGTACTCCAGTACGACTCCGCGCCTCGTTCCAACCTCGGGCCGCTCGCTACGCCTTTCGCCCTATCTATCCCTCCATGTTGAAATTGGCTTTTGAGTCGGCAGTTGCCGACGACGCAGAGGCGCTCGTGGCGCTGCGCATCGCGGCCATGCGCGAGAGTCTGGAGCGGATCGGGCGCTTCGATCCGCAGCGGGCGCGGGAGCGGTTCCTGGCGACATTCGATCCCGCTGCCACCCGGCACATCGTGCGCGAAGGTGAGCGAGTCGGGTTCGTGGTGCTGCGCCATCAGGATGGCGGCCTGTTCCTGAATCATCTGTACGTACTGCCGACGCACCAGGGGCGAGGCATCGGGGCGTGGGTACTGCGGCAGGTGTTCGCGCAGGCGGATGCAGAAGGCCTGTCGGTGCGGGTAGGTGCCTTGCGTGGCAGCGATGCCAACGGCTTCTACCAGCGTCATGGTTTCGTGCAGACGCACGAGGAAGACTTCGATGTCTACTACGTGCGATTGCCCGGCTGAGGGCAGCTACAATCGCAGCCCTCTCCGCGACTCTCCAGCAGGTATCAATCATGAGCAACCGTCCCTCCGGCCGCCGCGCCGATCAATTGCGCGAGGTGCGCATCACCCGTGGGTTCACGAAGCATGCCGAGGGTTCGGTGCTGGTGGAGTTCGGTGAGACGCGCGTGCTGTGCACCGCCAGCGTGGAAGAGTCGGTGCCGCCCTTCCTGCGTGGCAAGGGCGAGGGCTGGGTGACGGCGGAATACGGCATGCTGCCGCGCTCCACCCACACCCGCATGTCGCGCGAAGCCGCCAAAGGCAAGCAGACCGGACGCACGCAGGAAATCCAGCGCCTCATCGGCCGTAGCCTGCGCGCGGTGGTGGACCTGAAGGCGCTGGGCGAGCGGCAGATCACCATCGACTGCGACGTGCTGCAGGCGGACGGCGGTACGCGCACCGCATCGATCACCGGTGCCTGCGTGGCCTTGCACGATGCGCTGCAGAAGCTGATTGCCGAGGGCAAGCTGGCGGCGTCGCCGCTGCGTGACTGGGTGGCTGCGGTGTCGGTCGGCATCGCCAATGGCGAGCCGGTGCTGGACCTGGACTATGTCGAAGATTCGGCTTGTGACACCGACATGAACGTGGTGATGACCGGCAGCGGTGGCTTCGTCGAAGTGCAGGGCACTGCCGAAGGCGTGCCGTTCCAGCGCGCCGAGCTGGACGCCTTGCTGGCCCTGGCGGGTGCAGGTATCGCCGATCTGGTGAAGCTTCAGAAGCAGGCCGTGGCCTGACACGATCGTGCCGGAAAGTACAAAGGGCCCTGCGGGGCCCTTTGTCGTTCTGCTTGGCGCTGGCAGGGGTGTTTTCCGTCAGCGCCTGTGAGTTGGTAGGAAGCTGGCTCGCTATAGCGTATCGGTGCAAGGGCACCGTGCCAGAGAAGCGGACGCTCAGGCCACCAGGCTGCGCGCCTTGCCGGCACGTTTGGCGGCGTACATGGCGTTGTCGGCGCGGGCGAGCGCCTGATGCCAGGACTCCTGCGCCTGCACGCGGACGATGCCGGCGCTGAAGCTGAGCGGAATGTCGCGTGCCTGCCAGCGGGGTACGCGGGTGGCCAGCGCAGCCTGCAGCCGGCCGATGATCGTGACGGCTTCGGCCGGACTGGCGCCTGGCAGCAGCACCACGAATTCCTCTCCCCCGAAGCGACCTACCGCGTCCTGCGGGCGCAGGTGCTCGCGTGCGAGCGTGGCGAAGTGCTGGAGGGCGTGGTCACCTGCCAGGTGGCCGTGCTGGTCGTTGAGTCGTTTGAAGTCGTCGAGGTCCAGCAGGGCGACGCACAGACTGGCGTCTTCGCGCAGGCTGCGGGCGCTCTCCGCCTCGAAGGCGTCCACCAGGCCCTTGCGGTTGAGCAGGCCGGTCAGCTCGTCGCGACGCACACCCTGGGCGAGGTTGCCGAGCGCCAGGCGCAGGGCGCGCGCTTCTTCCTCGGCGGCACGGGCGCGTTGCGCCAGTGACGGTACGGCCTGGGTATTCTGCGGATCGAGCCGGGCTACGAGATCCTGCAGGGCCGGCAGGAGTGCCTCACCGACATCGCGCTGGTTGAGTGCCAGGCGTCGCAAGGCGTCGAGCAGCATGCCCGCCGAACTCGCATCCAGCGAGCCGGCGCCGGCCATGTGCTGGCTGGCGGGCGGCCGCAGGCGCCGCGCCATGTCGGCGTGGAGGTGCGGGGCGAGGCGGGCTTGCGGGTTCATGGCGTGGCAGCGTCAGGCGGCTTTTGGCACGGCGGCCGCGGCTTCCTGCATGACGCCGGCCAGCGTGCCGTAGGCGGTGGCCCAGGCGTCGCGCGTTGGTTCGGTGAAGGCAGGGCCGAGGCCGGTCGCCAGGGTCTGTAGCAGGGCCTGGCCGACCGTGTCGTAGTGGGCGTCCTGAACGCCATAGCCGGCGTGCTTCGCGCCCAGTGCCTGCACCGTGGGAACCAGCTCGTTGAGGCGTTCCAGCGAGGTGACGACCACGCCCAGCACGCTCATCAGCTTGCGGCCCTGTTCGGCCATGTCGCCCTTGAACAGCGGGCGCAGGGCCGGGTCCATGGTGAACAGCGTGTCGTAGAACAGGGTGGCGGCCTGTTCCCGGATCGGAACCACCTGTGCCCAGCTGGACTGGATGAGCGAGATCTGTTGCGGCGTCATGTTGCTTCCCCTCTGCTGCGTGATGCAGCGCGCTGTGTGGCGGGTGGTCACGGCGTGACCACCGTATGCAGCCACTATGGGGGCGGGAGGTATCAATCCCGCTTCACTTGCCCCGCCAGCGTGTTTCGATTGTTTCAACCGGGGTCGCGTGGGGCTCGCTCAGGCGGACTCGACGCGCGCTGCAAGCTGCAGCACTTCCTCCGGTGTGAAAGGCTTCTCGAGGCAGGGTAGGCCAGTTTCCTGCAGGAAGGGGGCGATGCTGGCCGAAAGGGTGTCCCCGGTAACGAAGCCCATTCGGGCAGCCAGGGTCGGGTTGCGCGAACGGATGGCGCGGTAGAGCTCCGGTCCGTTCATGTCCGGCATGCGGATGTCGCAGAAGATGAAGTCGCAGGCGTTGTCCGCCAGCCAGGCCAGACCGTCCTGTCCGCTGTGCACCACATGGGTGGCATAGCCCGCCGAGCGCAGGATGTCGGCGAGCAGGTCGGCGACTTCCGGTTCGTCGTCGACCACCAGCACGCGTCCGCTGTTCGGCGAGTCGCTGACGGGCACCGGTGCCGGGGTGTCGGCGCTGCGCGTGCAGCGTGGCAGGCGCAGGACGAAGCTGGCGCCATCGGACAGGTTCTCCAGCAGCAACTCGCCACCGTGTTCGCGCGCGATGGCGCGACTGACCGACAGGCCGATGCCGGTGCCGGTGCCTTCGCTCTTGGTGGTGAAGAAAGGGTCGAAGATGCGTTCGCGCAGGTCCTCCGGCACGCCGGGGCCGTTGTCGCTGACACGCAGGACGATGAGGTCTTCCTCCGCACGGGTGCGGATGTCGATGCTGCGTTCGCCGGCACGGCTCTGCAGCGCATGCTCCGCATTGACGATGAGGTTGAGCACCACCTGGCCGATCTGGTCGGCATCCATTTCCACCTGTGGCAGTGCGCTGTCGAGCTGGGTGTTCACGCGCACACCGGCGGTGCGCAGGTTGTAGCCAAGCAGGTCGACGGCACCTTCGACCACATCGTTCAAGGACGCAGCGCGGTGCTCCGGCGGGCGCCTTCGCGCCATCGACAGGAAGGTGCGCACGATGCGGCCGCAGCGTTCGGCGGCGTTGCGGATCTTCTCGGTGTCGGCGCGCAGTGCCGGGTCCTGGACCTTGTCTTCCAGCAGTGCGGCGCGGCCCATCAGGATGGCCAGCGGATTGTTCAGTTCGTGCGCCACGCCGGCCAGCAATGCGCCCATGGCCGAGAGCTTCTCGCTCTGGCGCAGCGCTTCGCGCTGGCGGGCCAGTTCGGCTGCCGCCTGACGGCGTTCGGTCAGGTCGAGCAGGAAGGCGGTGAAGTAGCGGCGCTCGCCCACGGTGGTGGCGAAGATGGTCAGTTCCACCGGCAGCTCATGGCCGCTGCGATGCAGTGCGTTGATCTCCAGTGGCGAGCCGAGGATGCGTGACTGCCCGGAATCGAGAAAGCGCTTCACGCCGGCGCGGTGCATGCCGCGCATCGCAGGCGGGATGATCAGCTCGGCCATGTCCTGGCCGAGGACGTCCTGCGCGTTGTAGCCGAAAGTCTTCTCGGCGGCCCGGTTGAACTCCACGACGTGGCCTTCCTCGTCCATCGTCACCACGGCGAGCAAGCCGTTCTCCACGATGGCGGTCTTGAAGGCCTCGCTGGCCTTCAGCCTGAAGTCCGCGGTACGGCGCGCCTGGAAGGTCTCGGCGACGGTTTCCACCCAGGGTTGCCACAGGCGGGGCAGGTGCGGTGCGCTGCCCTGCACCGGTTGCTGATCCTGACGCGACAGGCGCTGGATGTAGTCCACCAGCTTCAGGGCCGGCAGGATGAACTCGCGACGCAACATGTACACGGTGAGCACCACGGACAGCGCCAGCGCGGCGAGGATCACACCGTAGGGCACGAAGCGCGGCAGCAGCTGGCCGTTGATTTCCTGATTGCTCACCATGCCGACGAGGTGCCACGGCGCGTGGCCCAGCGGATGCGCGAACAGCGTGCCGGAGGGCGTGTCGATGTAATGACGCGGCGAGGCGGCCGCCTGGCTGATGTTGCCGGCATCGAGGTCCGGGGCCTTCAGGTCGGCGAACTTCGGCAGCACGTCGTCGGGGAGGCCGGCGCTGTCGGCCAGCACGAAACCCTTGGCGTCGACGATCAGCAGCCGGCCGACCGGGCGCGCCAGATCCTTGATGAAAGCCTGCAGCGTAGCGAGGCGTACGTCGGTGCCGACGATGCCGCCGAACTGCCCGTTCACGTAGTACGGCGCGGCATGGGACACCATCGGCCCGGTGCCTGCAGCATCGATATAGGGCTCGGTCCAGTAGGCCTTGCGATCCGGGTTCACCTTGGGCGTGCCGGCGACGAACACCTCGTAGCTGAAGTAGCTCGACATGGCCTTGTTCAGGGAGGCGTGATCAAGCTTCTCGACCAGCTCGCGGCTGGTCACCCAGGGATACACCGAGAAGAAGTTCTGGCCGGCGGGGAAGATGTAGGACCAGCGGAAATGCGGCGACACCTCGTGCGTCAGGCGCACCACGCTGAAAAACTCCAGCGCCTGGTCCAGCACGCCGCGGCCGGTGGTGGCACGGCGCGGATCGTCCTCCCACCACAGCACCTGGCCGACGCGTTTCTGCAGGGCCGAGGGCAGGCGGTCCAGCGTGTAGCCATCGGCTTCGCCGAGGTCCGTCCGTCGTGCCGTGAAATGCCGGCGCAGGTCGCTGGGCGTACTGGGTGGGCTGGTGAGGAAGCCTTCCGACCAGGCCTTCATCTGCAGCACGTGGTCATTGGCCTGCTTGGCCACGGCGTCGAGCAGGATGGCGTGGCCGCGACCGGCCTCAGCAAGATCCTGCAAGCTGCTCTCGCGCTGTTCGCGGTACTGCACGATAGCCAGCACCAGCACCACCACGAACAGCGGCAGTGCCAGCATCAGCATCATGCCGCGGAAGCGCTGGGCAAGGCGTGAGTCGAGCGGAGCGGCGGATTCCGCCGCCACCATGGCGGGTAGCTCGGAGGGCTTCACGCGCGTACGAACATGTAGCCGGCGCCGCGCACGGTCTTCAGCACTTCCGGCTTCTCGGGGTCGATCTCGATCTTGCGACGCAGGCGCATGATGCGCAGGTCGATGGAGCGGTCGAACACTTCCCAGCCACGGTTGTGGGCCAGCTCCATCAGGGTGTCGCGATCCAGCACCCGGTTGGGGTTGTCGGCGAAGACCTTGAGCAGGTCGTACTCCATCGCGGTGATGGCGATCTCGGTCTGGCTGGCGTCGAAGAGCTTGTGGGAAACGAGGTCGAGTTCGCAGCGGCCGAAGGCCAGGCGCTGCGGGGCACGTTGCGGCGCGCTGGCGCGGTCGTCCAGGCGGCGCAGCACGCTCTTGATGCGGGCCAGCAACTCGCGCAGGTCGAAAGGCTTGGCGATGTAGTCGTCGGCCCCCATTTCCAGGCCGACGATGCGGTCCACCACGTCAGCCGCGGTGGTCAGCATGACGATGCCGGTCTGCTTGTGGGTGTCGCGCAGCCAGCGTGCCAGCGACAGGCCGTCCTCGCCGGGCATGTGGATGTCGAGGATCGCCAGGCGCGGCACCTCGCGCGCCACCGCCTCGCGCGCAGCCGCAGCGTCGCGCGCGGTGGTGACGGCAAAACCATGGCGGCCGAAATACTCCGCGACGATCTCGCGCAGCTCTTCCTCGTCATCCACCACCAGCAGTGGCGTACCGTTGCTCATGCCTCGTTCCTCTTGTTGTCCGCACGATCATACGGCGCCGGCATTGCTGCCCGCACGCATCGAAACAATTGAAACAGAGCTGCCGCGGGATGCGGCGGCCCTTCCGTCCAGCCTCGGTTCAACCGCAGTCCAACCTCCGTTGAACCTCAGTCGGACCTCAGTCGAAAAACTCGGCGAATGTGGCTGGCAGCAGGCAGGTCTGCAGGCTGCGCTGCGTGAACAGATGGCGGCCGTCGCACTTGAAGCCCAGTTCTTCCCAGTCCACCGCGGTGTTCAGCAGCTCCACCGCGCGGCCCATGTCCATGCCTTTGATGCGTGGAAACAGGGCGAGGATGGCGCCGTCGTAGTCCCGGCAGTCGTGCAGGAAGAAAGGTTGCGCGCGTCGTGTCTTGCCGTTCACGTAAATGCGCGGCGACGCGCTCTGGTGATGCTGCCGACCCCAGCGCCACCAGTTGTGCTCTTCGAACTCCCGCACCCTGCGCGCGAGCAGGCGCGGCTTGTTGGCGAGCAGGTGGGGATGCTGCACGTCGAAGAGCATGCGACGTAGCTCGCCGGTCTCTGCGGTGCGCGAACAGACGAACTCGCGGTTGCCTTCCGGGTGGGTGAACACCTCGTCGGCACCGGACACCGCGCCGACCCGTACATCGAACAACTGCGCCAGCGGCAGGGTGTAGTCGCCGCGCAGGAACATCAGCTGCCCGCCCACCTCCGCGAACAGGCGGCCATCATGCATGCGGCGGTCCATGCGGCCGCGCTCGAAGCGGAAGATCGCGCAGTTGGGCACGTACTCGCCGAAGATGTTGCTGTCGCCCGTCTCGATGAAATCGGTGATCGTGCCCTGCTCGAACAGCCAGCGGTTGAGCTTGCGCGCGGCCGTCAGCTTGATGAAGTCGCGCGGCACGATGAACACCAGCTCGCCACCGGGGCGCAGATGGCGCACGCACTTCTCGATGAAGAACAGGTACAGGTTGCTGCGCAGGTCGAACAGATCCATCGGCAACAGTGCGCGCGTGGCTGGCAGGATGTCCTGGTGGCGCACGTAGGGCGGGTTGCCGACGATGCTGTCGAACTGCTCCTCCGCCGGGTAGGCGAAGAAGTCCATCACCTGCGCCATCACCTGCGCATCGGTCGGCGCCACGCTGGCGTCCAGCTCGATGGCGACGCAGCCGGGCAGATGCCGCGCGAAGGCGCCGTCACCGCAGCTGGGTTCCAGCACGCGGCCTGCGTTGCGACGCAGGGCCAGCATCTGCCGCACCACAGCGGGCGCGGTGAAGACCTGACCGAGGCGCTCTACGCGGCTGGCGTCCATGGGCTGCCTGCGTTGCTCAGCGACGGCGGCTGCCGCCCCCGAGGATGGAGCCCAGCACGCCGCGCACGATCTCACGGCCGATGGAGCTGCTGATGGTGCGGGTGAGTGTCTTGGCGGCGGTCTGTACGAGGCCGTCATGCTGGCCGCCGCGCGGGCCCACCTTGCCGAACAGGATTTCGCCGACCGCACCGCCTAGCAGGCCGCCGCCGTCACCGGCTGGCGCGGGGGCTGTGCCGGTCGGGTTGGCACCGGCGCTGCCGGCAGGGGCGGCGCCTGCGCCGTTGGCGACGGCGGCCTTCAATTTCTCGAAGGCCGACTCGCGGTCCAGCGCGTCTTCGTAGGTGCCGTACACCGGCGAGTTGTTGATGGCGGCGTTGCGCTCGTCCGGTGTCATCGGGCCGATGCGTGAGCCCGGTGCGATGACGAAGGCGCGCTCGACGATGCCCGGCGTGCCCTTCACGTCCAGGCAGGAGATCAGCGCCTCGCCGACACCGAGTTCGGTGATGGCCGCCTCGGCGCTGAACTTGGGGTTGGCGCGCAGGGTTTCGGCGGCGGTCTTCACGGCCTTCTGGTCGCGCGGCGTGAAAGCGCGCAAGGCGTGTTGCACGCGGTTGCCGAGCTGGCCGAGCACAGTTTCCGGCACGTCCAGCGGGTTCTGCGTCACGAAGTAGACGCCGACGCCCTTGGAGCGGATCAGGCGTACTACCTGCTCGATCTTTTCCAGCAGGGCGGGCGGTGCATCGTTGAACAGCAGGTGGGCTTCGTCGAAGAAGAACACCAGCTTGGGGCGGTCGAGGTCACCGGCTTCCGGCAGTTGCTCGAAGAGTTCTGCCAGCAGCCACAGCAGGAAGGTGGCGTAGAGCTTGGGCGAGTTGTAGAGCTTGTCGGCGGCCAGGATGTTGATGACGCCGCGGCCGTTCTCGCCGGTCTGCATCAGGTCGTCGATGTTGAGCATCGGCTCGCCGAAGAACTTGTCGCCGCCCTGTTGTTCCAGCGTCAGCAGGCCGCGCTGGATGGCACCGATGCTGGCGGCGGACACGTTGCCGTAGCTGGTGGTGAGCGTCTTGGCGTTGTCGCCGACGAACTGCACCATGGCACGCAGGTCTTTCAGGTCCAGCAGCAGCAGGCCGTTGTCATCGGCCACCTTGAAGACGATCTGCAGCACGCCGGCCTGGGTGTCGTTGAGCGACAGCAGGCGGCCGATCAGCAGCGGGCCCATGTCGGACACGGTGGCGCGCACCGGGTGGCCGCTCTCACCGAACACGTCCCAGAACACCACCGGATTCTTCACCGGCTCCCAGTCGGTGATGCCGATGGCGGCCAGGCGCTCCTGCAGCTTGGGTTTCATTTCGCCGGCGGCACCAGCACCCGAGAGGTCACCCTTCACGTCGGCCATGAACACCGGCACGCCGATGCTGGCGAAGCCTTCGGCCAGCTTCTGCAGGGTGACGGTCTTGCCGGTGCCGGTGGCGCCGGTGATCAGGCCGTGGCGGTTTGCCATGCCGGGCAGCAGGGCGATGTCGAGGTCGCCGCTCTTGGCGATGATGAGGGGCTGGGCCATGGGGGAGCTCCGATGACAAGCGGGCAGGGCGCCGTCGCCCGGCAATGGTAGCGGAAAGGTGGGTGCGTGAACAGAAACGGCCGGGCGTTGTGGCCCGGCCGTACGGTGTGGAGGTGGTGGTGCGAGGGGCGTCGTTTACTTGCCTTCGCAGCCCGCGTTGCAGCGGTCGAAGGTCTGCAGACAGGCAGCGCTGTTGCCGCAGCTGTACAGGCGCGAACCACAGGACTGCACGCACTGGCTGTAGGCCGGGCTGCGCTGCAGGGTGGTGGGCACGCCTACAGTGTTGCCCTTCTTCGGCGTGGCACTGCGGGCAGGGGCGGGCGGCAGCTGGCAGGACGCCAACTGGAAGTCGCGCGGCGGGCCGGGCAGCAGGTTCCAGTCATCCACCGCGAACTGCAGGTCGGTCTGGATGGATTCCACTTCAGCGGCGCTCGGCAGCATGCCGGAGCGGCGCAGGATGGCGAGCGCCTGGCAGTCGGCACGGCGGGCATCCGACAGGGCGCGCACGCCGCTGGTGGGCAGGTTCAGCTGGTGGCGGGCGCATTCGTGGGCGAACAGGAACATGCGCGTTTCCGGCAGCAGTTGCGGCAGGCGCTGCGGGTTGTAGGCCAGGCTGGTGCGGCCGTTGTCGACGCGGGTCTCGACGATGGGGCCGAGGCCGGGATCGGCCTGCGAGGGGATGGCGCGGCCCAGTCCGTCGGTGCAGCCACCGAAGTTGAAGTTGATCTGGGTGACCGTGTAGTCCCCCGACTGTGCCTGCGCCGGCAGGGCGAAGCCGAGCACAGTGAGGCTGGCGAGGGCTGCTCCGAGGGCTTTCAATAGGTGGGCGGCGAAGTTGCGCATGGTCAGACTCTCTGCAGCTGGTTGGCCAGCTTGTTGATTCGTAATGAATCCAATCTAGCAAAGCGCCTGTCCGCGCCAGCCGGTCGGGCTGATCGGCGGTTGTATAATCCCGCCCTTTGACTGCAACGGGCGCGCAGACGCCGGGGACGTACGTTATGGCTGGTCACTCCAAATGGGCCAACATCCAGCACCGCAAGGGTCGTCAGGACGCCAAGCGCGGGGCTGTCTTTACCAAGCTGATCAAGGAAATCACCGTCGCGGCCAAGATGGGCGGCGCGGATGCCAACTCCAACCCGCGCCTGCGCCTGGCCATCGACAAGGCCAAGGCCGTGTCGGTGCCGAAGGACAACATCGAGAACGCCATCAAGCGCGGTACCGGCCAGCTCGAAGGCGTGGTGTACGAAGAGGCCCGCTACGAGGGCTACGGCATTGCCGGCGCCGCCGTCATGGTGGATTGCCTGACCGACAACAAGACGCGGACCGTCGCCGACGTGCGCCACGCGTTTTCAAAGTTTGGCGGCAACATGGGCACCGACGGCAGCGTGGCCTTCCAGTTCAAGCACTGCGGCACCCTCGTGTTTGCGCCCGGCACCAATGAAGACGCGCTGATGGAGGCCTCGCTGGAGGCTGGCGCCGAGGACGTGGTGAGCAACGACGATGGCTCCATCGAAGTGAGCACCGGCCCCTGGGAGTTCACCCAGGTGAAGGAAGCGCTGGAGGCCGCCGGCTTCAAGGCCGAGTTCGGCGAGGTGACGATGAAGCCGCAGAACGACACCGTGCTGACCGGCGACGACGCCGTGCGTATGCAGAAGCTGCTGGATGCGCTGGATTCGCTGGACGACGTGCAGGAAGTCTATACGTCGGCTGTCATCGAAGACTGAGCTGGCAACTGAGCGTCACAACAAGCCTCACAACAAGTCGCACGCAGCGACAGAAGCTCCCGGGGGAACAGCGTGGCCCGCATTTTCGCAGTCGCCAACCAGAAGGGTGGCGTCGGTAAAACCACCACCACGGTCAACCTGGCCGCGGCGCTCGCTGCGCACGGCCAGCGCGTGCTGCTGGTCGACCTCGACCCGCAGGGCAACGCCACTATGGGCTCCGGCGTCGACAAGCGCGCCGTGCCGTCCACCGTGTACCAGGTGCTGGTCGGGCTGAAGACGCTGCAGGAATCCCGCGCGCGTTCCGAGCAGGGCGGCTACGACGTGCTGGCCGCCAACCGCGACCTCGCCGGTGCGGAAGTGGAGCTGGTGACGCTGGACAACCGCGAGCGCCGCCTCAAAGACGCGCTGGCCACCGTCGAGACCGAGTACGACTTCGTGCTCATCGACTGCCCGCCCAGCCTGTCGATGCTGACCCTGAACGGCCTGTGTTGCGCGCACGGCGTCATCATCCCGATGCAATGCGAGTACTACGCACTGGAAGGCCTGTCCGACCTGGTGAACACCATCAAGCAGGTGCACGCCAAGATGAACCGCGAGCTGAAGATCATCGGCCTGCTGCGCGTCATGTTCGACACCCGCAGCACGCTGTCGCAACAGGTCTCGGCGCAGCTCGAATCGCACTTCGGCGACAAGGTGTTCAAGGCCATCATCCCGCGCAACGTGCGCCTGGCCGAGGCCCCCAGTCATGGGCTGCCCGGCGTGGTGTTCGACAAGGCCGCCAAGGGTTCGCAGGCTTACCTGAGTTTCGCCGCCGAGATGATCGAGCGGATCAAGACGATTTAAAGCAATCCGATTCAAAGCAATCAACTGCAACGGCGCGCGCTGTCGTTGCAAGGTATCCATCCAGGCATTGCCATGACACCACCCAAGATGAAAGGCCTCGGTCGGGGCCTCGAAGCCCTGCTTGGCGGCGACACGCTGCCGGCGGACACCGGCAACCTCACCACGCTGCCGGTCGGCGGCCTGCAGCCAGGCAAGTACCAGCCGCGCACGCGCATGGACGCCGGCTCGCTGGAAGAGCTGGCCGCGTCGATCAAGGCGCAGGGGTTGATGCAGCCGATCACCGTGCGGCCTGTTGCGGGTGGCAAGCACGAGATCATCGCCGGTGAGCGTCGCTGGCGCGCGGCGCAACTCGCTGAGCTCACCGAAGTGCCGGTCATCATCCGCGACATTCCGGACGAAGCCGCGCTGGCGATGTCACTCATCGAGAACATCCAGCGTGAGGATCTCAATCCGCTGGAAGAAGCGCTGGGCATCCAGCGCCTGATCGACGAATTCGGCATGACCCACCAGCAGGCTGCCGACGCACTGGGCCGTTCGCGCCCGGCCACCAGCAACCTGCTGCGTCTGTTGCAATTGCAGGAAGCGGTGCGCGAGATGCTGATGCTTGGCGACATCGAGATGGGCCACGCCCGCGCGCTGCTGGCGGTGGACCCGGCGCAGCAGATCCTCCTGGCCAACCAGGTCGTCGCGAAGCGACTGTCGGTGCGCGACACCGAGAAACTGGTGTCCAGCCAGCTCAAGCCGCGTGACGAGAAGACCGCGAAGCGCGCCGAGAACAGTCAGGACGTGCTGCGTCTGGAAGAGGAGCTGTCCGACCGTTTCGCTGCTACGGTGAAGATCAAGGCCAGCAAGAAAGGCGTCGGCACGCTGACCATCAGCTTCGGCAGCCTGGACCAGCTCGACGGAATTCTCGGCAAGCTGAAGTAAGAAGCCGCAACAAAATGGTTCTGGCGTTGTTGCATCTCCTTGCCGTACTGGATGTACTGTCTTCGTCGATGCGCCTAGCCAGAACCGCTGCGCTTCGCTTCACTCTATTCTGTTGCGGCTTCCAAAGCCTGCGGCCTTGGCTGTAGTCATCTTGCAAGGATGCATCATGAACAGACGTCGTTTCGTGTCCGCACTGGCGCTGGCACCGCTGCTCGCACCCCTGTACGCGCATGCTGGTTTGCTCGACGCGATTTCCAGCAAGGATGCGACGGCGGGCCTGAAGCAGGCGCTGGAGCAGGGGGCCACGCAAGCGGTCGCCACGCTCGGCGTGACGGACGGCTTCCAGGGCAATCCGCGCTTCCGCATCCCCTTGCCGGATTCGATCCGGCAGATCGAGCCAGCGCTGCGCCTGATGGGTCAGGGGCCGGCACTGGACGAACTGCAGCAGGCCATGAACCGTGCCGCCGAGATGGCGGTGGCCGAGGCGAAGCCGCTGCTGGTGGGCGCGGTGAAGCAGATGAGCGTGCAGGACGCCAGGAGCATCCTTGGCGGTGGCGACGACTCCGTGACCCAGTATTTCCGCAGCAAGACGCTGACGCCGCTGACCCAGAAATTCCAGCCGGTAGTGAAGCGCGCAACGGGCCGTGTGAAGCTGGCCGAGCAGTACAACCAGCTGGCCGGGCAAGGCGCCGCGCTCGGCCTGGTGAAAGCCGAAGACGCCAACGTCGAGAGTTTCGTGACCCGCCGTGCCCTGGATGCGCTGTACCTGCGCATCGCGGAGGAAGAGCGGGCCATCCGCCAGAACCCCGCCGAGGCTGTGGGTAGCATCGCCCGTAAAGTATTTGGCGCGATCTGAGCGAAGCGCGGGGGGCTTCGCCGCGCCTCTCCAGCGTGACAGGCAGGCTCCAGACAGCGGCTACGGCCGCTGTCTGTTCTTGTGCCAGGCGTACAGCACGAAGCACAACAGGCTGGCGATCCAGCCGCCGGTAGCCGCCCAGGCCAGATGATGGAGGTCGGACCATACCGCCGGCGCCAGCAGGCCCGCACAGGCCGCCGTCACCAGCATCTGGATGAAGCCCTGGCAGCTCGCCGCGAGCCCGCGCCGCTCCGGGAACATGTCCAGCGCGATGAGGCTGAAGCTGGGCATCGCCAGGCTCATGCCGAAGGTGTAGAGCGCGAGTTGCGGAATGCGGCTGGCTACCGAGGTGAATACGAAGTAGTTCAGCATCAGGTTGATCAGGGTTGCCACGGCCATGATGCTGAAGCCCAGGCGCACGGTGCCGTGACGGGACAGCTTGCCGGCCAGGCGTGCAGACAGGGCCGAGCCGCAGACCATGCCCAACACCATCGGTACGAACAGCCAGCCGAACTCCGTGCTGGACAGGCCAAGGTGCTGCATCAGGAACACGGGCGCCGACATCACGTAGACGAAGAAGCCGGTGAACATCAGGCCCAGCGACAGCGCGCTCAGCACGAAGCCGGGGTGGCCCAGCACGCTTACGTAACCGCGCATCAGCGACACCGGATGCAGTGACTGGCGCTGCTCGGGCGGCAGCGTTTCCGGCAGGTGGGTCACGGTCATGACCAGTTGCACCACGCCCAGCAGGGCCAGGAAGCCGAACACGCTGCGCCAGCCCAGCAGCTCCGTGATCCAGCCGCCGAAGATCGGGGCTACCGCGGGCGCCAGCGCGAACACCATGGCCACGTGCGCCATCAGCCGTTGCGCCGCCGGGCCCTCCAGCACATCGCGGATGATCGCGCGGCCCACCACGACGCCCACACCGGCAGAAATCCCCTGCAGCGCACGGCCCAGCCACAGCATCTCGATGCTTTGCGCCATGACGCACACCAGCGAGGCCAGTGAGAACAGCGTCAGCCCCACCAGCAGGACGCGGCGGCGCCCCAGCGCGTCGGCCAGCGCGCCGTGCCACAGCATCATGAAGGCGAAGGGCAGCATGTAGGCGGTGAGCGACTGCTGCATCGCCAGCGGCGTGGTGTGCAGCCCCGCCTCGATGGCCGGAAAGGCCGGCAGGTAGGTGTCGATGGAGAATGGGCCGATTGCGTTCAGCAATGCCAGCATCATGGCCAGCAGCGGATAGGCGATCGGTTTCGGGAGATGAGACGTTGGCAAGGTGTACTTCCGGTTGCTGCAGAAGGGGAATGCGTCAGGCGGCTTCGCCGCGCAGGGTCTGGATGCGCGCCTGCAAGGCGGCGGGCGAAACGCTGTCGGGCGCCATCGGCGCATCCACGATCAGCTCGATGCGGTTGAAGAAACCACGCCGGAACGGTTTGCTCATGGCAGGACCACCCTTGCGCGAGAAGAAGCTGCCCCACAGGCCGCGCAAGGCCATCGGCACCACCGGCACCGGGTTGCGCTGCAGGATCTTGTTGATGCCGCCCTTGAAGGGCGCAATCTCGCCGCTGTCGGTGACACGGCCTTCGGGAAAGATGCCGACCAGATCGCCGGCCGCCAGCGCTGCAGCGATGTCGTCGTAGGCGCGGTGCAGGGTGTCCGGGTCTTCCTTAGCCGAAGCGATCGGAATGGCGCGGTTCTCGCGGAAGACGAAGTTGAGGACCGGGATGCGGAAGATGCGATGGTCCATCACGAAGCGGATCGGCCGCGGACTGGCGGCGAGGATCACCAGCGCGTCGACGAAGCTCACGTGGTTGCAGACAATCACCGCGGCGCCGCCCTCGGGAATGTGCGCGACGCCCTGAGTCCGTACGCGATATACCGTGTGCACCAGCAGCCACACGATGAAGCGCATCAGGAATTCCGGCAGCAGGGTGTAGATGTAGATGGCCACCACGGCATTGAAGAGCGCGACCGCGAGGAAGAGTTCCCCGATGGACAGCCCCAGACCCAGCAGAACCATGCTGACACCGGCCGATACCACCATGAAGCCGGCATTCATGATGTTTACCGCCGCGATCACTCGCGACACATAGCGCCTGTCGCAGCGGGTCTGGATCATCGCATTCAGCGGCACGACGTAAAGCCCGCCACACAGGCCCAGCGCAGCGATGTCGAACAGCAGACGCCAGTGCGTGAAGTGCTGCAGGTACTCCGTGATGCCGCCGTTTTGCATCAGCGGTGTGTCGGGTATCGAGAAGTACATGTCGGTGCCGAACAGCGTCAGGCCGATGGCCGCCAGCGGCACCAGGCCGATCTCCACCCGCCCGCGCGACAGGCGCTCGCACAGCAGGGAGCCGATGCCGACGCCGACCGAGAAGACCGTCAGCAACAGCATGAACACGCTTTCGCTGCCGCCCAGTGCACTCTTCGCAAGATTCGGGAATTGCGCCAGCACCGTGGCGCCGTAGAACCAGAACCACGAGATGCCCAGCACCGACAGCCACACGGCGCGGTTGCTGCGCGCGAAACCGATGTTGCGCCAGGTCTCGCTGAACGGATTCAGGTTCACCTTCAGGCCTGGCTCGGCAGGCGGTGACGATGGAATGCCACGGCTGGCCCACCAGCCGGCAATGGCGAGTGCCAGCACGCCGATGCTCGCCAGCCGGTTGCTGTCGTCCAGCGCGATCAGCCCCGCGCCCAGCACCTGGCCGAGAAGGATCGCCACGAAGGTGCCCATGCCCACCATGCCGTTGCCCCCTACCAGCTCCTGCGGCGCGAGGTGCTGCGGCAGGTAGGAGTATTTGACCGGGCCGAAGAAGGTGGAGTGCAGCCCCATCAGCACCAGCGCGAGCACGAGTTGCCACAGGCTGTGGGCGAGGAAGCCCCAGCCTGCCAGCAGCATGATGGCGATCTCGCACAGCTTCACCACGCGCGCCACGCTGCCCTTGTCGTACTTGTCAGCCACCTGCCCGCCCGTCGCGGAGAACAGGAAGAAGGGCAGGATGAACAGACCGGGCAGCAGGGTGGTGAGCTGGGCAGAACCCAGACCCGCGAACTCAGCGCCGCGGAACGCCACGAGGGTGATCAGCGCCGTCTTGAAGACGTTGTCGTTGAACGCGCCTAGGAATTGCGTGAGGAAGAACGGCAGGAAGCGCTTTTCGCGCATCAGCTGGAACTGGTTGCTCATGGTGGGCTTGGGCGGGCCGCGGGGGACGCCCATCTTGCCATGTCCTTGCGGTGGATCGCCCCCGGCACGCGAGAGTGCTACAGACGCGTGCCCAGCCAGCGGTCGAAGCAGGACAGCGCAAAGCCGTAGTTGCCATGCGCACGGGCGTGGTGGGCGGCATGTTGCTCGCTTGCCCGCCGCAGCCAGCCAGCGGGGCTGCGTGGCCGCCAGTTGCTGTGACCGAGGACGTTCCAGGCCAGCGACAGCGCCGGCAGGCACAGCAAGGCCCAGGGCGAGAAGGCGTGAGCGCACAGCGCCAGCGGCATCACCGCGCCGAGCAGGAAGGCTTCGATCCAGTGGAAGTTGAAGGCGGCAAGCGGGGTGACCCGCACCGAGCGGTGATGCACGGCGTGAACCCGCAGGAAGAGCGGCCGCCAGTGCAGCAGGCGATGCGTGGCGTAGAAGTGGACCTCGTTCCACAGCCACAGGCTGCATACCTCCAGAGCCCAGCGGGCCGGCCCCACGTCCCAGCTGACCGCAAGCCACCCGCGGTCGAGTAGCCACCACACTGCCGCTGCCTGCGCGGCGAACACCCCGATGGAGCGCAGGCTGCCGGCAATCTCGCTGCGAACCTGACCCGTCCGCAGCGGCCGCGCGTTGATCGGCGCCGCAGCCAGTCTGTCCAGCAAGAGGAATGCGCCACCGGCCATCACCGCGTAGAGAAGCAGGAACCAGCCCGCCGTCAGCACGGCGGCCAGTAACGGCGAGCCGTCGCCAGTGCGGGCGAACACTATCGCCAGCGCCTGTTGCGACAAATCGATCATGCTTCTGCGGGTACGTCGGCCTGCGCGGCGAGGGCGCGTTTTTGCTGTACGAGGTAGGCGTGCAGCATCTCAGTCGCCAGGCCATGCAATACCAGCCGGAAGCCCGCACGCAGCGTGGTCATCGGGATCATCGGATGCTTGTTGTTCACCAGCAGCAGTGGCAGAGGATCGTCGAGGATGCGCGAGGCATACAGCGCGATGGTCTCGTCCAGCTGCAACGAGTTGGCGGCGCGCCAGAAGTCGGTGTCAGTCAGGAAGAACTGGTACACCGGGGTATAGACCTCGATGGCGGTCAGCAGGTCGACACGGTTCCAGCGGCCCTGCGGCATGCTGTCTATGGGGAAGCCGCCGTCGGTGATCATCGACAGGTCCAGTGCAGGCGGTGGCTGCATGCGCTGGCCGCGTGCATGCAGGGCCTGGTTCACCCAGATGACGAAGTTGTAGAGGTTGAGATCGTGACGCAGGAAGGCGTCGTCGCGCAGCTCCTCCAGCGAGCGGAAGCGCATGAAATGCAGCGGTGGAATCTCCACGCCGGGCAGGTTGCGCAGGATGAACTGCTGGATCTCGGCACCAAGGTGGAAGTGACGCATGATCAGCCAGTTGGCCTGCGGGCTGACGAAGCGCTGCAGGCCGAAGACGAGGCTGCGGTGCAGGAGGCTGGAGGATTGCCAGTGTTTCGGCAGCACGAGCTTGAGCACCTGCACCAGTACGATGGCGGCGCGCGCAAAGGGGCGCAGCAGCGGCAGCAGGTACTGCCGGCTGGGCGAAGCGCTGTCCTCCAGCCAGGCCTGCTTGACCGCCGGATCGATGGGGATGCTGGTGTCGACCATCAGCGCATGCCAGGGGTCGGGGTCGCGCGGGTCATGCGGCCGCATCGGGTCCCTGAACGCCGGGCTGGTGTGGCGGGCTTCGGTGCGGGCGTTCACAGCACGTGCTCCCACTGCATGAGGTAGAGCTGGGCGATGCGTCGCGCGGTGGCGACGATGGCGTCGGCACTGCCGGGGTCGGCAGCCAGCACGATGCGCACTGCGTCCAGCCAGTGCGCCAGATGCTCCAGGTCGTTCTCGCCGTGGTACTTCAGGAAGCGGAAGCAACGCTCGGGCAGATCCAGCTGGCGGCGCAGCATCGGCAGCAGCACCGGCACGATGCGCTGGCCCGTCCCTTCGATGATGTAGATGCCGCCCAGGAGGCCCAGCGGATCTGTCTGCTTCGACAGCGCGTGCATGTAGGCGTTGAGACCCTCGCCGCCGGGATTGCGACGCAGGCTGTCGATGTCCGGTGCCGTGCCGCCCGCCGTCTGGTAGTCCTCGAAGAGAATGCGGAAGTCGAACTGCTCGTCGCCGGCGTGGGCTTCGATCAACGCCTGCAGCAAGGCGAAGCGCGGGCTCAGCGAGGCGGCGGCCTGGCGCATCCAGATGCTGCCCTCTCGCACTTGCGGGATCCAGCAAGCCATCCAGCGCAGGTAGTCCTCGCGCGTCATGTGCCCTTCACGGATACGTGTGGCCAGTGGCGTGCGCCATACCTGAGAGCGGTAGTCGTGCCACACCGCGGCCAGCTCCTGCAGCGTGGCGCGCAGACGCGGATCGTCGGCTGTCGCTGGGTCATGCGGGGCCGCGATGTGGGTAGCATCACTGGCATGCGCTTTGACCGGTTCGGCGGCTGTCCCACTGTCCCGCCCGTCGACCACAGTCAGCTGCATGAAGCCCACCGTGAAGCGACCGGACTCCGGCACGAAGCACAGGATGCGTTCGCCGGGTTTCAGCTCGCGTTCGCGCAGCAGACCGTCGAGCATGATGAAGAACGAGGCCGAGCCTGTATTGCCGCAGCGCGCGAGATTGGAGTACCAGCGTTCGCGTGGAATGGACAGGCCGGCCTTTTCCATCAGGTCTTCACAGACCTTGCCCAGGCTCTCGGACGAGTAGTGGCACAGGAAGTGATCTACGCTGGCGGGATCGACGTGGCCCGCGCGCACGAGTGCGGCGTACTCGTGGATGGCGACCTCGAAGAGCTGTGGTAGCAGGCGGGTGTCCTGGCGCAGCAGGAAGGCGCCGTCGGCCTCGGCGTCGGCAAGGCTGGGGTAGTCCAGATAGCTGCGACTGGCTTGCGCGGCAGTACCGAGCTGCATGCATGCGGGGAGGTCGCCAGAGAAGGACTTGAGGTGCACCCAGTCCAGTCGCAGTGACAGGCGATGGCGTGCCGGCTGTTTGCGCAGCACGCAGGCGCCGGCGCCGTCCGACAGCATCCAGCGCAGGAAGTGGGCGTCGAAGTCCACGTCGTAGCCGCGTGGCGCAAAACGCGTGGCGCGGAACATGCGCGACGGGTACTCGACCGTCGTCACCGCACCATGCGAATGGCCGCCATGTTCGATGAGGTTGGCGACGTTCTTCAGCGCGGCCACGCCTGCAGCGCAGATGCCGTGGTGGGAGTGGGCCTCCAGCGGCGGTGCCTTCAGCTCGCCTTGCAGCATGTTGGCCAGGCCGGGCATGGCGACATCGCCCCCCGAACTGCCGGTGGCGAGCAGGCGCAGGTCGGCCAGCGGAAGCTGGGCGTCGTCCAGTGCGGCATGCAGGGCCTGTGCGGCCATATCCACCGCAGTGTGGCGGGGCGTGCCGTCCGGGGCACTGGCGTAGTGACGCGTGAGGATGCCGTTCTCTTCCAGGATGCGCCGCTTGATGCGCGTGGAGTGGCGGTTGATCGGCGCGATGTAGTCGTCCATCGCCGCGTTGTCTACCGGCTTGCCTGGCAGGAAGCGGCCGCTGCCGGTGACATACACCTGGCGGTAGAAGCTGGGGCCGTAGTCGCCGGTTGCCGGCCCGGATGCGGTTGTCGAAGCGCCTGCGGTCGTCGAAGCATCTGCTTGCGAATCTGTCCCTGCCGTCATCACAACACCTCCCCGCGTAGCGCGAGCACTTGCTCCTGCAGCGCCTGTGGCGTGGCATCTGCGGCGGCCACGGGTTCGCCGACGCGCAGCACGATGCGGTTGAACAGGCCGCGACGTAGCGGCTTGCTCATGGCCGGACCATCCTTGCGCGAGAAGAAGCTGCCCCACAAACCCGACAGTGCCATCGGCACGACCGGCACCGGCGTGCGCGCGAGGATATTCGCGATGCCCTGCTTGAAGGGTGTCAGCTCGCCGGTATGGGTGATGGCACCTTCCGGGAAAATGCCGACGAGATCGCCCTCGGAAAGTGCCTGTGCGATCTCGTCGTACGCTTTCTCCAGCAGGGCCGGGTTGTCCTTCGACGTTGCGATGGGAATCGCGCGGTTCTCGCGGAACACGAAGTTCAGCAGCGGGATGCGGAAGATGCGATCGGCCATGACGAAGCGGACCGGTCGCGGGCTGCAGGCGATGAGCACCAGTGCGTCGACGAAGCTGACGTGGTTGCACACGATCAGCGCTGCGCCCTCGCGGGGTATGCGCTCGATGCCTTCGCTGCGCACGCGGTAGATCAGGCTGATGGCGATCCACACGATGAAGCGCATCAGGAATTCCGGCAGCAGCGTGTAGATGTAGATCGCCACGACCGCGTTGAACAGCGCGGTGGCGAGGAACAGTTGGGGGATGCTGAAGCCGAGCGCGAAGAGCCCCATGCTGACGCCGGCCGACACCACCATGAAGGCGGCGTTGAGGATGTTGTTGGCGGCGATGATCCGCGACTGGTGGCTGCGCTCGCTGCGCGTCTGCACCAGGGCATACAGCGGCACGATGTAGAAGCCGCCGAACAGACCGATCAATCCGATGTCTGCCAGGAGGTGCCAGTGCGCGCCGTGGGCGAGGAAGCCGGCGAGGCTGGCGGAGTCCGCCAGCGGCGCGGCGGGAATAGCGAAGTACAGGTCGACACCGAACAGGGTCAGACCGATGGCGCCGAAGGGCACCAGGCCGATCTCGACGCGCCCTTGCGACATCTTCTCGCACAGCAACGAGCCGATGCCCACGCCGACCGAGAAGACACCCAGCAGCAGGATGAACACCTGCTCGCCACCGCCCAGCACGTCCTTGGCGAAGATCGGGAACTGTGCCAGCAGCGTGGCACCGTAGAACCAGAACCACGAGATGCCCAGTACGGCGAGCCACACGGCGCGCTGCTTGCGCGCGAAGCCGATGTTGCGCACGGTTTCCGTGAAGGGGTTCCAGTTGACGCGGATGCCGGGGTCGGCGGCGGGGGATGCCGGCATGGCGCGACTGGCCAGCCAGCCAGCAAGCGCCAGGACCAGCACCGTGATGGCGACCGGCCAGCCGCTGTCGGTCAGGGCAATGATGGCTACGCCGACGACTTGCCCGAGCAGGATGGCGACGAAGGTGCCCATTTCCACCAGGCCGTTGCCACCGACCAGTTCGTGCTCGCGCAGATGCTGGGGCAGGTAGGCGTACTTGGCTGGGCCGAACACGGTCGAGTGGAGACCCATGAGCAGCAACGCGATGACCAGTGACCACAGCTCATGGGTGACGAAGCCCCACGCGGCGAGCAGCATCACTGCGATTTCGAAGAGCTTCACGCCGCGCATCACGCGCGTCTTGTCGTATTTGTCGGCGACCTGCCCGCTGGTGGCGGAGAACAGGAAAAAGGGCAGGATGAACAGGCCGGGCAGCAAGGTCGCCAGCGCGCTGCTGTCCAGCCCCGCGAGTTGCGCGGCGCGGAAGCTCACCAGCGTGATCAGCGCCGTCTTGAAGGCGTTGTCGTTGAAGGCGCCGAGGAACTGGGTAAGGAAGAAGGGCAGGAAGCGGCGCTCCTTCAGTAGCGAGAACTGGGAACTCATGCGGCCTCCGCCCATTGTTTGAGGGTGACGTAGTCGATCTTGCCGGTGCCCAGCAGCGGTAGTGCGTCCACCACGATGATCCTGCGCGGCACGGCGATCTCCGGCCAGCCGCCACTGCGGGCCGTGGCCTGCAGTGCCTCGCGCGTCAAAGCCGCATCGGTGGTGAACAGCAGGACGCTCTCGCCGCGGGCGGCATCGGGCTGGGTGGAGGCGGCATGCTGGGCGCCGGGTGCTGCCTGCACGGCGAGTTTCTCCACGGACTCCAGCGACACCATCTCGCCGGCTACCTTGGCGAAGCGCTTGACGCGACCGACGATGCGCACGAAACCCTCTGCGTCGATATCCACCACGTCGCCGGTCTCGTACCAGCCGATGCCGGCTTCCGAACCGGGCGGTTGCAGCACGCCGGGCTGGTCGACCTTCAGGTAGCCGCTCATCAGGTTGGGACCCTTCACGTGGAGGATGCCGCCCTGCTCGATGCCGGGCACCGTGACCAGTCGCGACTGGATGCCCGGCAGCAGCTGTCCGACGGTGCCGCCGCGGAATGCCATCGGGGTGTTCACCGCCAGCACCGGTGCCGTTTCGGTGGCGCCGTAGCCCTCGAAGATGCGCAAGCCGAACTTCTCGAACCAGGTGCTGCGAATGGCTTCCGACAGTTTCTCGGCGCCGGCGATGACATAGCGCAGGCGATAGAAGTCGTAGGGGTGGGCGAATTTCGCGTAGTTACCCAGGAAGGTGCTGGTGCCCAGCAGTACCGTGCAGCCGCGGTCGTAGGCCAGCTCCGGAATCACGCGGTAGTGCAGCGGAGACGGGTACAGGAAGACGTTGGCACCGGTCAGCAGCGGCAGGATGCCGCCTGCGGTGAGGCCGAAGGAGTGGAACAGCGGCAGCGCGTTGAGGATCTTGTCGTCCGCCGAGAAGTCCACCACTGCGCGGATCTGGCCGACGTTGGCAAGCAGTGCGCGATGCGACAGCACCACACCCTTGGGCTTGCCTTCGGATCCGGAGGTGAACAGTACGACAGCGGCATCCTCCGGCTTGCCGTCACGCGTGGCCCAGCGCGGGAAGTGCAGGGCCCAGCCCATCAGCCACAGCTTGTCGGCCCAGCCAGCCTGCTCGCGCAGGTCTTCCAGATAGAGGATGCGGACGCCTTGCAGGGCGTCGATCTTGTCAGCCAGTTTGGCCTGGGCCACGAAGGCGCGCGAACTGACGATCAGTTGCAGACGGGCTGCGGTGCAGGCGGCCTGCATGCCATCCACGCCGGCGGTGTAGTTCAGCATCGCCGGGATGCGTCCGTGGGCGTTCAGGCCGAAAACCATGGCGAGCGTCGGCGCGAGGTTCGGCAGCAGCACGCCGACGTGTTCGCCATCGCTACTGTAGCGTGACACCAGGCGACCCAGCATCAGCGCCATCTTGAGCAGGTCGTTGTACGAGTACTCGATCTGGCGCATGTCCTCGACCAGGCGGTGACGACGCCCGAAGATGCTGGCGGCATCCACCAGCGCTGCGAAGATGGTCTGCTGCGGACGCGAGGCGAAAATCATCTCTTGCATGATGCGGCGCAGCTGCTCGCCGGCGAGCCGACGGCGAGCCGACGGCGGGCCTTGGCGGTCGGTGCTTCCGGCATCGGCAGGTGGGTGGTCGGCAGGAAATGCAGGCTCACGCGCGGCAGCAGGCGGCGCGGGCTGCGGCCCGACACGCGGGAAAAGTAGCTGCGTGCGGCGCCGTCCAGGCGCACGGGGGCCAGCGTCGCACCGCTGCGCGCAGCGATGAAGGCCGGCCCGTCATAGACCTTCATGAGGCTGCCGGTAGTAGTGAGACGGCCTTCCGGGAATATCACCACTGGCCGGCCCGATTCGACTACGCGCAACACCTTCTTCATCGCCATCGGGTTGGTCGGGTCGACGGCGAGGTAGTCGACCAGCGACAGCACGAGGCGCAGGAGCGGATTGCGCGCCACGCCAGTGTGTACGACGAAGAGGGCATCGACCGGCAGGAAGAGTCCGAGCAGCAGGCCGTCGAGGAAGGACTCGTGGTTGGCGATGATCAGCAGGCGTTGCTGGCGCGCCAGTACGGATGAGTCACCCGTGATCTTGATGCGGAACAGCACCCGCGCCAGGTTGCGCAGGCCTTGCTTCAGGAGGGTCTTCATGTTGTCGGGATGGTCGCGGGAAGTCGTCGATCGTGTGGTCGTCTCGTGTGGCTGCTATTCAGATTCTGCGGTCAGTCCTTGCGCTGCCTGCCGATGGCATGCCCATCGAATATCGTGTGCAAATCCGGACTGTGCAACTGGCTTGATGGAGTGACCGTGCGGCGTTGCCACGGGATGTTGCCGAAGTACCACCAACGCCAGAAGGTGAGCGCGGTCTGCGGATTGTGTGCGAGAAGCGTGGAGAAGCTCTGGATCTCGCCGACCTCTTCGCCGATCGCCTCCAGCAGCACTTCGCGCACGAACTTCGAGCAGAACTGCCGCGATGAATCCAGGTTGAAGCCGGTGTGATACAGCTTGCCCATGCGCTTGCGTGCTGCGGCTTCGATGGCAATGGCATCGGCCGCATCCAGGCTGATCCGCAGGCGACGCACGGCCACGCGACCGCCTGCCGAGCGGGCAAGAAAGCGTGACAAGGTGGTTACACCCGACAGGGGCACCCGGCTTTCGGCGATGAGAGGCTCGGAGCCATCTGTGCGGATGACGATCCCGACATGGTTGGTCCAGCTGGAACTGGCGCTGGCGATGCGGCGGTACAGCGGATTGTCGATGAGGGTGAAGACCAGATCCCCGACCTGGAGCTGCGAGGCCAGATCAGCCACGTCCAGCGTGGGGGCGGCGCCATCGTCCGGCAGTCGGCGCCGAGGGGCGGCATTGCGGCGGTGGGTTTGAGTGGTCGTGTGCATGCTTGATCAGGCTCCTATGTTCCGATGTGTCTAGACATATCGAAATGTTGATCATGAAAATCCAGCCAGGCGTATCAAAGGCGCTTGCGCAGGTGCTCGGTGACATCTTCGAAGACCTGCATCAGCCAGGCCTTGTTGATCCAGTACCAGACTTCCTTGCCGGTCTTCTCGCTCTCCAGCACGCCGGCCTCGCGCAGGATCTTCAGGTGGTGCGAAACGGTAGAGCGGGCCAGCGTGGAGACCTCGGCCAGCTGCGAGACGTTGAGCCGCTCGCCAGGTTCGAAGCTGAGGACCAGGCGCTGGCGGTGTTCGTCACCCAGGGCTTCGAACACTTTCGACATGGCGCGCCACTCGGCAGGGATGGCACGGGAGTAATTGCGGTTCATGTCGATATGTTTCGACATATCGTCTTGTGAGTCAAGCCACCCTTTCGGGTCCTTGTGCCGGGTGACCAGATTTGACGTTTGCGGGCCTGCCCCCTAAAATCGCTCGGCTTTTTTGGCCGCGACCGATAGTCGCTCGCAGCCGAAGTCGGGGGAGAGCATGTACAAAGTGGTGCGCCTGCAAAGTGCGCTGGCTCTCTTTGGTGTCCTGCTGGGCACCGCCTTCTTCGGTCTTCGCGGGGCGCTGTCGGCAGCCATCGGTGGCGCAGCCTGTGTCATCCCCAGTCTGTTCTTTGCGTGGCGCCTCTCCAGGACGGCTACGCAACCAGGCGCGTCCCGAGTGGGGACGTTTGTTGCCGGGGAGTTGCTCAAGCTGGCCCTCGTAGTCGGAATTTTGATCGCAGCGGGTGGCCTGTATCCGGGCATCCACTGGGGTGCAGTGGTGTTAGGCCTGGCCGTCACCCTGCAAGCGAATTTTTTTGCATTCTTGATTAGAACCTGACATGGCGACCGGAACCGAGGCGGCCCACGGCCCCACCCCGGGTGAGTACATCGCTCACCACTTGACCCACTTCAATGGCACTGGCGGCAAGCAGGCTGCGCTGGTGGACTTCTCCCTCGTCAACTACGACACCCTGTTCTGGGCGGTTGCGATGGGGGTGCTCGGCTGTTTCGTGCTGTGGCTGGCTGCCCGCAAGGCGACGTCCGGCGTGCCCGGCCGTTTCCAGGCCGCCGTCGAACTGCTGGTCGAAATGGTGGGTGACCAGGCCAAGGGCCTCATCCACAGTCCCGAGTCGCGCAAGTTCGTCGCTCCGCTGGCGCTGACAGTCTTTGTCTGGGTGTTCCTGATGAACGCCATGGACTTCATTCCGGTCGATCTGATCCCGCGCCTCTGGGAAATGATCTACGGTGGCATGGGCCATGATCCGCACCATGCGTACCAGCGCGTCGTCGCGACGGCCGACATCAATGCCACGCTGGGCATGTCGATCACCGTGCTGCTGATCTGCCTGTTCTACAACGTCAAGATCAAGGGCGCGGGTGGCTGGGCGCATGAACTGGTCAGTGCGCCATTCGGCACCAGCAAGAACCCGATCCTCGCTGTCGTGCTCGGCCTGGTGAACTTCGCCATGCAGATCATCGAGTTCGCTGCCAAGACCATTTCGCACGGCATGCGCTTGTTCGGCAACATGTTCGCCGGCGAGCTGATCTTCATGCTCATCGCGCTGATGGGCGCTGCCTGGACGGGCTACAACGCCCCCAGCATCCTGCTTTTCCTGGGTCACTTCGTGGCCGGTATGGCATGGACCCTGTTCCACATTCTGGTCGTCGTATTGCAGGCGTTCATCTTCATGATGCTGACGCTGGTCTACGTCGGCCAGGCGCACGAGTCGCACTGATTTCCGTTAGGTTTTTTGCCCCACTTTCTTTTTAACTTTCACTCATAAAACTACTAGGAGCTGTCATGGAACAAGTTCACGGTCTGGTTGCACTGGCTTGCGGTCTCATCATCGGTCTGGGTGCTATCGGTGCCTGTATCGGTATCGCCCTGATGGGTGGCAAGTACCTGGAAGCCTCTGCTCGCCAACCCGAGCTGATGAACGCCCTGCAGGTCAAGATGTTCCTGCTGGCTGGCCTGATCGACGCGGCCTTCATTATCGGTACCGGTATCGCTCTGTGGTTCGCAACGTCCACGTTCCTGGCCTGAACCTTTCTTAAGCTTTCCCAGGAAAGGGATCTGCCGTGAATCTGAACGCAACACTGCTTGCGCAGATCGTGGTGTTCCTCGCCTTCGTGGTCTTCACGATGAAATTCGTGTGGCCGCCGATCGTGAAGGCACTCGACGAGCGCGCAAAGAAGATCGCCGACGGGCTCGCTGCTGCTGACAAGGCTAAAACTGATCTGGCACTGGCTGAAAAGCGTGTCGGTGAAGAGCTGCGCAAGGCACGCGAATCCGCGTCCGACCTGCGTGGTGGCGCCGAGAAGCAGGCGACCCAGCTGGTGGATGACGCTCGCGCCGAAGCCGCCCGCATCATTGCCCAGGCTCGCGAAGCCGCCGAGAAGGAAGCCGACGCCGCTGCCCAGCGTGCCAAGGACGACCTGCGTGAACAGATTGCGCTGCTGGCTGTGGCCGGCGCCGAGCGCATCCTGCGTCGCGAAGTGAACGCCCAGGCACATGCTGATCTGCTCGCCAATCTGAAGCAGGAACTCAGGTAAGCGCCATGGCTGAGAACCTCACCCTGGCGCGACCCTATGCAGAAGCGGTATTCGTGCTGGCGCGCGACGCCGGCACGCTGCCGTCCTGGGCGCAGGCCCTGGACGGACTGGCTGCTGTGGCGTCTGCGCCCGAAGTCCGCGACCTGATCGGTGATCCGCGCGTCGTGCCGGCCCAGGTGGTCGAAGTGCTTGCTGGTGGCTCGCTGAGCCCCGAGCAACACAACTTCGTCCAGGTGCTGGTCGCCAACGGTCGTGCCGAACTGCTGCCCGAGATCCGCGAGCTGTTCGTCGAAGAGAAGAACCGCTTCGATGGCGTGCGTGATGCTGTCGTCAGCTCCGCCTTCCCCATGGATGACGCTGCCCTCCAGCAGCTCGCCGCCGACCTCGCTCCGCGCTTTGGCGCGTTGCGCATGTCCGTGCGCATCGACCCCGAACTGATCGGTGGCGTGCGCGTGGCTGTCGACGATGAAGTGCTGGACGCCTCGGTACGAGGCAAGCTCGAAGCCATGGCTGCCGCCTTACAGAACTAGGAGTTATCCATGCAACTCAATCCGTCTGAAATCAGCGATCTCATCAAGAGTCGCATTCAGAACCTGCAACTGGCAGCCACCGCTCGCAACGAAGGTACCGTGGTCTCCGTGACCGACGGTATCGTCCGCGTTCACGGCCTGGCTGAAGTCATGCAGGGCGAAATGCTGGAGTTCCCCGGCAATACTTTCGGTCTGGCGCTCAACCTCGAGCGTGATTCCGTCGGTGCCGTGGTGCTCGGCGAATACGAGCACATTTCCGAAGGCGATGTGGTCAAGACCACGGGCCGCATCCTGGAAGTGCCGGTAGGTCCGGAACTGATCGGCCGTGTTGTCAATTCGCTGGGTCAGCCCATCGATGGCAAGGGTCCGGTCAACGCCAAGCTGACCGACAAGATCGAGAAGGTCGCGCCGGGCGTGATCGCCCGTCGTTCCGTGTCGCAGCCGGTGCAGACCGGCCTGAAGTCGGTCGACTCCATGGTGCCGATCGGCCGTGGCCAGCGCGAGCTGATCATCGGCGACCGCCAGACCGGCAAGACCGCCGTGGCCGTCGACGCCATCATCAACCAGAAGGGTCAGAACATGACCTGTATCTACGTGGCGGTCGGCCAGAAGGCCTCGACCATCGCCAACGTGGTACGCAAGCTGGAAGAGCATGGCGCGCTGGAATACACCATCATCGTGGCGGCTTCCGCCTCCGACTCCGCAGCGATGCAGTTCATCGCGCCGTACGCCGGTTGCACGATGGGCGAGTACTTCCGCGACCGTGGTCAGGACGCTCTGATCATTTACGACGATTTGACCAAGCAGGCTTGGGCATATCGTCAGATCTCGCTGCTGCTGCGTCGTCCGCCGGGCCGTGAAGCTTACCCGGGCGACGTGTTCTATCTGCACAGCCGTCTGCTCGAGCGCGCTGCTCGTGTGAACGAGGAGTACGTCGAGAAGTTCACCAACGGTGAAGTGAAGGGCAAGACCGGTTCGCTGACCGCGCTGCCCATCATCGAAACCCAGGCCGGTGACGTGTCTGCCTTCGTGCCGACCAACGTGATCTCGATTACTGACGGCCAGATCTTCCTGGAAACCGATCTGTTCAACGCCGGTATCCGTCCCGCGATCAACGCCGGTATCTCGGTGTCCCGCGTCGGTGGCGCAGCCCAGACCAAGGTCATCAAGAAGCTGGGCGGTGGCGTGCGTCTGGCGCTGGCCCAGTACCGTGAGCTGGCTGCGTTCGCGCAGTTCGCTTCCGACCTGGACGAAGCCACCCGCAAGCAGCTGGAACGTGGTCGCCTGGTCACCGAGCTGATGAAGCAGGCACAGTACGCACCGCTGTCGGTGTCGAAGATGGCCATCACCCTGTTCGCGGTGAACAAGGGCTACTTCGATGGCGTCGAAGTCAAGCGCGTGCTGCCCTTCGAGGCGGCGTTGCATCAGTTCGTGGCGGCCAAGCATGGCGCGCTCGTCGACAAGATCGAATCCGCCAAGGATCTCGATGGCGAAGGCGAGAAGGAGCTGACTTCGGCAATCGAAGCCTTCAAGGCGAGCTGGGCCTAATCTAGGACACGATCATGGCTGGCGGAAAAGAGATCCGTAACAAGATCAAGAGCGTCCAGAACACCAAGAAGATCACCAAGGCGATGGAAATGGTGGCGGCTTCCAAGATGCGCAAGGCACAAGAGCGCATGCGGGCAGGCCGTCCCTACGCGCAGAAGCTGGCCCGCATCGCGGGTCACCTTGCGCAGGCTTCGGTGAGCGACTTCAAGCACCCCTTCCTCAGCGGCCCAGCCGAAGTGAAGAAGGTGGGCGTGATCCTGGTGTCGACGGACAAGGGTTTGTGCGGCGGCCTCAACACCAACCTGTTCCGCCAGCTCGTGCTGCGCATGAAGGAGTGGGAAGGTGGCGGCGTCAGCGCCATGCAGTTCACCTGTATCGGCAACAAGGGCCTGGGCTTCATGCAGCGCATGGGTGCCAAGGTCGTGTCGAACGTGATCCAGCTTGGCGACGCGCCGCACATGGAACGTCTGATCGGCCCGGTGAAGGTGATGATCGATGCCTACCTCAATGGCGAGGTGGACGCGGTCTTCGTGGCCTACAACCGGTTCGAGAACACCATGAAGCAGGAGCCTACGATCCGGCAGATGCTGCCGCTGACTGGCGAGCACTTCAAGGACACCGTACCCGAGCGTTCCTGGGACTACATCTACGAGCCGGACGCACAGGCCGTGATCGAAGAGGTCCTGCGTCGCTTCATCGAGACGGCGGTTTATCAGTCCGTGGCCGAGAACATGGCCTCCGAGCAGAGCGCGCGCATGGTGGCCATGAAGGCTGCCTCCGACAATGCCGGCAACGTGATCAAGGAGCTGCAACTGGTCTACAACAAGACCCGTCAGGCCGCGATTACGAAGGAACTGTCTGAGATCGTCAGCGGCGCCGCCGCGGTTTAAGAATTTTTGCGTATTGGGGATATGACTATGAGTCAAGGATCCGTAGTTCAGTGCATCGGCGCCGTGGTGGACATCCAGTTCCCGCGTGAGTCGATGCCCAAGGTGTACGACGCGTTGGTGCTGGATGCGTCGGAAGAAAACGTTCTGGTCGAAAAGGGCCTGACCTTCGAAGTGCAGCAACAGCTGGGCGACGGCGTGGTGCGAACCATCGCCATGGGTTCGTCCGACGGTGTGCGTCGCGGCATGAAGGTCAATGGCACTGGCGCCGGCATCTCGGTGCCGGTGGGTCATGGCACGTTGGGCCGCATCATGGATGTGCTGGGTCGTCCCATCGACGAAGCCGG
>JAVHYF010000042.1 GCA_031119205.1 Moraxellaceae bacterium
TCGTTCAGCGAGTCGCTGTAGAAGTGGCTTTGCGTGAAGCTCTGCCAGTTCAGCGCCAGCGACTCCAGCCAGGCTTCGACGCGGGCGATCTTGCCTTTCTGGAAGGCCGGGATGCCGCGCGGCTGGCCGGTGAAGCGGCCGTTTTCCTGGGCGGGGATGGTGGCGATGAGGTGCGGGATGCCGAGCTGGCGCACGATGGGCGCGACCACGAAGGCGTTGGTGGCGGTCACCACGGCGCACAGGTCGCCAGCGTCCAGGTGTTTGCGCACCAGGGCCTGTGCCTGCGGCAGCATCATCGGGGCGATGCATTCGGCCATGAAGCGGGCGTGCAAGTCATCCAGCTCGGCGCGCGACAGGCGGGCCAGCGGTTCCATGACGAAGCACTGGAACTCGATGACGTCCAGCGTGCCGGCCTTGTACTGCTCGTAGTAGGCATCGTTGCGGCGCCGGTATTCGACGCCGTCGACCACGCCACTGTTGGCGAGGAATTCGCCCCAGGCGTGGTCGCTGTCGCCGGCCAGCAGGGTGTTGTCGAGATCGAACAGGGCCAGGTTCACGGGGGCGGGATTCACGGGAGCAGTCATGGTCGGATTGTCGTGGAGTTCGTGGTGGCCGGCGCTGACGGGTATCAGCTGGCGAGGATTTCGCGCACCAGCGGCAGCGTGACGCGGCGGCCGTGGGCGAGGGAGGCTTCGTCCAGCGCGTCAAGCACGGCGAGCAGCCAGGGCAGGTCGCGTTGGCCGTGGCGTAGCAGCCATTGCACGATGCTGTCGTCCAGCGCGAAGCCGCGTTCGCGGGCGTGGCAGCCGAGCAGGTCGGCGCGGGCGGCGTCGTCCAGCGGCTGGATTTCGAAAACCAGGCCCTGGGCGATGCGGCTGGCGACGTCCGGGCGCAGCGGCAGGGCGGCGGGTGGGGCGTTGCCGGCCAGCACCAGGCAGGCGCCGGCTTCGCGGGCGCCGATGAGGCTGCGGAACAGTTCGATCTGTGCGTCCGCCGACAGTTGCTCCACGTCGTCGATGGCCAGCAGCGCGCCGGTTTCGACGGGCGTTACGGCAGCCTGCGCGTAGTGCGCCGGGCGCTGACCCGCGCAGGCCTGCACGGCGGCCTGCAGCAGATGGCTGCGGCCACTGCCGGGCGAGCCCCACAGGTAGAGCACGCTGCCGTCACGCGCGGCGATCTGCTGCTGCAACGCGGCCAGCAAGGCCTGGTTGGGGCCGCTGACGAAGTTGTCGAAGCGCGGGCTGGGGCTGGGCCGCAGATCGAGGACGAGCTGTCTCATGGCTGCGGCCGGGCGCTGCGCTGGGAGATGTCGCGGGACGGGGGCAGGGCGGCTGGGGACATGCGGTGGGGCAGGTGGTGGGATGGACGGCCGAGGGGCGTCATTTTGCCATGCGGGCCGGGGAAGCCCGTTCCCTGAGCTTCGGTCCCTGAGCTTGTCGGAGGGGGCGAAGGGAACCGCAGCAGGGCGGCGCTGATGCGATGGGTTGGCTTCGACGGGCTCAGCCAACGGCCGTGCTCAATCCGCCAGCCGACGCCTGAACACCCAGGTGTCCGCGTCCGAGGCTTCCGGCGTGAAGGCGTAGCCGTCGAGGTCGAAGGCCTTCAGCGCGTCCGGTTTGCGGATGCCGTTGGTGATGGCGTAGCGGCTCATGAGGCCGCGGGCGCGCTTGGCGAAGAAGCTGATGATCTTGTACTGGCCGCTCTTCCAGTCCTGGAACACCGGCGTGATGACGCGGCCGTCCAGCTTCTTCGGCTTCACCGACTTGAAGTACTCGTCGGAAGCGAGGTTCACCAGGGTCTTGCTGCCGCTGTCGGCCAGCGCGGTGTTCACGGCTTCGGTGATGGTGTCGCCCCAGAAGGCGTACAGGTCCTTGCCGGCGGGCGTGGGCAGGCGGGTGCCCATCTCCAGGCGATAGGGCTGGATCAGGTCCAGCGGGCGCAGCAAGCCGTAGAGGCCGGACAGGATGCGCAGGTGGCGCTGGGCGAACTTGAGTTGCGGCGCGGTGAAAGCGGGGGCCTGCAGGCCGTCGTAGACGTCGCCGTCGAACATCAGCGCGGCCTGCTTGGCGTTCTTCGTCGTGAAGGGCGGCTGCCAGCTGGCGTAGCGGCCGACGTTCAGCGCCGCCAGTTCATCGCTCAGGTCCATCAGGCTCGCCACGCCGGCCGGGTCGTAGCCACGCAGCACGTCGATGAGCGTCTGCGATTGCTCGAGGAAGTCCGGCTGGGTGTGACTGCGGGTGGTGGGCTTGCTGGTGGTGTCGAGGGACTTGGCGGGGGAGATGACGAGCAGCATCGGTGATACGCGGGGAACGGGTGATGAGGTGGGGACGGAACGCCGGGGATGATACCGGGCCGCTTCCGTACCGTCCCCTGCCAGCGTCCCCTCTTTGCGTCCGTATACTTGCGGCCATGAGTACCTCCAGTTTCCCCGACTCCCCGCAAGCGCCCCTCCTGCAACGCTCCCTGGCGAGCGTGTGGCACCCCTGCACGCAGATGAAGACCCACGAGCGCCTGCCGCTGGTGCCCATCGTGCGCGGCGAAGGCCCATGGCTGATCGACGACCAGGGCCGCCGCTACCTGGATGGCGTCAGCTCCTGGTGGGTGAACCTCTTCGGCCACTGCCACCCGCACATTAACGCGCGCATCGTCGAGCAGCTGGGCCGGCTGGAGCACGTGATGCTCGCCGGCTTCACCCACGAGCCGGTGGTGCAGCTGTCCGAAAAACTCGCCGCGCTGACTGGCCACGCGCTGGGGCACGCCTTCTACGCATCGGATGGCGCATCCGCCACCGAGATCGCGCTGAAGATGAGCGTGCACTACTGGCGTAACAGCGGGCAAGCGGGCAAGACGCGCTTCCTGTGCCTGGAAGGGAGCTACCACGGCGAGACGGTGGGCGCGCTGGCGGTGACCGACATCGCGCTGTTCCGCGAGGCCTATGCGCCGCTGGTGCGCTTCGCCGACACGGTGCCGAGCCCGGACGCCCGCAATGCCATGCAGGGCGAGAGTGCCCGCGATGTCGCGTTGCGTGCGGCCGCGGCGCTGGAGCAGGTGCTGGCGGAACGTCACCACGAGATCGCTGCCTTCATCGTCGAGCCGCTGGTGCAATGCGCCACCGGCATGGCGATGCACGACCCGGAATACCTGCGCCGTGCGCGCGCGCTGTGCGACCGTTATGGCGTGCATCTGATCGCTGACGAGATCGCGGTGGGCTGCGGCCGCACCGGCAGCTTCTTCGCCTGCGAGCAGGCAGGCATATGGCCGGATTTCCTGTGTCTGTCAAAGGGCATTTCCGGCGGTTACCTGCCACTGTCGCTGGTGCTGAGCACCGGCGCCGTCTTCGATGCTTTCTACGATGACGAGGCGGCGCGCGGCTTCCTGCACTCGCACTCCTACACCGGCAATCCGCTGGCCTGCACGGCGGCGCTGGCGACGCTGGAACTGTTCGAGCAGGGCGACGTGATTGCTGCCAACAAGATGCTGGCGGAAAAACTGCTGGCTGCCGCGCAGCCCATCGCTGCCCATCCGCGCGTCACGAATCTGCGCCAGCGCGGCATGGTCCTGGCGTTCGACGTCGTCGATGCGCCGGCCGGTTTCGCGCGCAGCTACTTTCAGGCGGCGATGGAGCAGGGCCTGCTGCTGCGGCCCATCGGCAACACGGTGTACTGGATGCCGCCCTACGTGCTGGACGACGCGGCGGTGGCGCACCTGGCCTCGGCCAGCCTGACTGCGCTGGAGCACGCGCTGCGAGCCTGATCCGGCGTGGCTTGCTGACATACATGTCGCTCGCGGCCGACATCCGTATGTCCTGAACGTGTCCTGAAAAGACCTTGGGTGTTGCGGTTGCGCACGGCGCTTGCCCTTCCGCCGCTGCATCGCCGCGTTCGTCAGTCACGCCATGACCGGCCGCCACCGCCGCGGCGAAGATCTCCGTCACAAGAAGAACAGCGGCACCGGCGCACACGGCTGTGCGGCCTGTCGTCGCCCGGCGATGCCACGGCCCCGGCAAGGGTCGTCGCGAATCGCCCACGCTTTCCCATCCCTCACGGAGACTTCTGCATGTTCAAGCTTTCCCGCTTCCGGGCGATTGCCTGCGCGCTTGCGCTGACGCTGTTGCCTGCCGCTGCCCAGGCTTACTCGGTGAACGAGGCCGGCCGCCTGCTCGATGCACAGGGCAAGGAGATCCGCCTCAACGGCGTGAACTGGTTCGGTTTTGAAACCACCAACTACACGCCGCACGGCCTGTGGGCCGTCAACTGGAAGGACACCATCGCGCAGATGAAGGCCAGCGGCTTCAATGCCGTGCGCCTGCCGTTCTGCCCCGGCACCCTGCGTGGCGTGGCGACCAACAGCATCAACTACGGCGCCAACCCGGACCTCGCTGGCCTCAACTCGCTGCAGTTGCTCGACAAGGTGGTGAACTACCTGTCGTCGCAGGGCCTGTACGTGCTGCTGGACCATCACCGGCCGGACTGCAACGCGATTTCCGAGCTCTGGTACACCGGCAGCTACAGCGAGGCCGACTGGCTGGCCGATCTGAAGTTCGTAGCGGCGCGCTACAAGAGCGTGCCGAACGTGATCGGCCTGGACATCAAGAACGAACCGCATGGCCCGGCGACCTGGGGCAACAGCAACCCGGCCACCGACTGGAACAAGGCGGCGGAACGCGCATCGGCCGCCGTGCTGGGCGTGGCGCCGGACTGGCTGATCTTCGTCGAGGGCATCAGCGCCAACGACAGTTGCTCCGACCACCGCGCGTACTGGTGGGGCGGCAACATCACGCCGATCAAGTGCTTCCCGCTGTCCATCCCGCGCAACCGTCTGGTACTGGCGCCGCACGTCTATGGCCCGGACGTATATGTGCAGCCGTACTTCAACGACGGCAACTTCCCCAGCAACATGCCGGCGATCTGGGACGCGCACTTCGGCTTCGCCGCCGCGCTGAACTACGCGGTCGTCATCGGTGAGTTCGGCGGCAAGTACGGTCAGGGACACGCCAAGGACAAGGCCTGGCAGGACAAGCTGGTGGACTACCTGATCGAGAAGCGCATCACCAACTACTTCTACTGGTCGTGGAATCCGAACAGTGGTGACACCGGCGGCGTGCTGCAGGATGACTGGAAGACCGTGCGCAGCGACAAGCTGGCATTGCTGAAGCGACTGATGGTGGTGAATGCCACGACGGGATCGTCGTCGAGTTCGTCCTCGTCTTCTTCTTCTTCCTCCTCTTCCTCGTCCAGTTCTTCGTCGAGTTCGTCTTCCAGTTCCAGCTCGTCGTCCAGCAGCTCGTCCTCGTCGAGTTCGAGCTCTTCATCGAGTTCCTCCTCCTCCAGCTCCTCTTCGTCAAGCTCGAGTTCATCGTCGTCAAGTTCTTCTTCGTCCAGCTCTTCCGGTTCCGGCAGCAGCGGCGCGGGGGGCAGCGTGTCGGCGAGCTACAGCATCAACAACGATTGGGGCTCCGGCTACTGCGCCACCGTGCGGCTGGTGAACAACAGCAGCGCACGCCTCACCTGGCGCGCGGCGCTGGCGGTGCAGGGCAAGGTGTCGCAGATGTGGAATGCCAACTGGTCGCAGGCGGGCAGCGTCGTCAGCCTCACGGGCATGAGCTGGAACGGCACGCTGGCGGCGGGGGCTGTGGATACCTCCATCGGCTTCTGCGCCAATCGCTGATCCGCTTTCCGCGGAATCGCGCGGAGTCCAGCCGGACTCAACGAGACAGGGCCTTCCGGCGCTTCGGCGCCGGAAGGCCTTTTTTCTTTGGCATGGGCACGGCCATGTCGCTGTCGGAGAGCGAGGCCAGTGCGTCGATCACCACCCGCACGCGTGGCGGCAGCAGGCGTTGTGACGGATACACCGCGCTGATCGGCATCGGGGCCGGGCGCAGCGTCGGCAGCAACTCGACGAGACGGCCTTCGCGCAGTTCGTCGGCGACCATGTAGTCCGGCACCTGCACGACACCGGCGCCCAGCAACGCCGCCTGGACCAACCCTTCGCCGTCATTCAGGCGCAGTGCGCTGCGTGGATGCAGGCTCATGGTGCGACCGCGCTGCATGAACTGCCAGGGCCGGTCGCGGCCGCTGCTGGGCATGCGGAACAGTACCGCCCGATGGGCATCGAGCGCGCGTAGTGACGAGGGGGCGCCATGTGCTGCCACGTACTGCGGGCTCGCGCAGAGCAGCAGTGTCTGGCTGGCAAAGCGTCGTGCGACCAGCGTGGAGTCCTGCAGGGCACCGACGCGGATGGCGAGATCGATGCCGTCCTTCACGAGGTCGACGTAGGCATCCTGCAGGCGGATGTCCAGCTCCAGCTCCGGGTGACGCGCCTGCAGGTCCGCCAGCAGGGGCAACACCACGCGCCGGCCGTAGACGATGGGCATGTCGATGCGCAGCGTGCCGCTGACGCTGGCTCGCGTGCCAGCGGCATCTGCGTGCAGGTCTTCGACCTCGGCCAGCACGCGTTCGCAGCGCCGGAACAACCTTTCTCCATCCGGCGTGAGGCTGACCTGCCGCGTCGTGCGGTGGAAGAGCTTGACGCCCAGCCCCTCTTCGAGCCGCCCGACTGCCTTGGCGAGCGTGGAGGGCGCGCTGCCCAGCTCCCGCGCGGCGGCCGCAAAACTGCCGTGGCGGGCGGTTTCGACGAAGGCGAGGAATTGCTGCAGTCCCTGCATGGCTGGATCCTTGTTGCCGGACGATTGACGATATTTTGTCGGCAATGTTAGTCCATTGAGGCTTCTTCACGAATCAGGGCGTGATGGTGAAACTGGCGGCCAGCAGCGATCCGTCTGCACCCTGAAAGGAGCACCTCATGAACATTGGCGCCGACATCGGCAGCTCGCGCCGCCTCGCGCACACGGTCATCACCCCCGAGATGCTGCAGGTGGCCAACCTGCCCGGTATCGAGCACCGCACGTTGGCCGATGCGGGCCATGGGCTGCGTCATCTGTCCGTGTGGCAGCAGACGCTGGCACCCGGCGCGGCTACGCCGCCGCACCGGCACGACACGGAGGAGGTGGTGATCTGCCACAGCGGTCGCGGCGAGCTGCACATGGACGGCAAGGTGCATCGCTTCGGCCCGCACGCGGTGGTGCTGATCCCGCCTGACGTGCCTCACCAGATATTCAGCGTTGGCAGCCAGCCAATGGAATGCACGGCCATCTTCGCGACCGGTGAGGTCGAGGTGTATGGCAGCGACGATGAACGGATGGTGCTGCCCTGGTAGGGGCTCTGGCCCGATCAGCTGGAAACCGGCCGGTGTCCGGCCTGCGTCCCGGGCGCAGGTCTCGGGCTTCGGTTCAGGTGTGTGCCTCGGGCGCGTGCACGCCCAGCCCCGACCAGGTATTGCGCCCCCTGGCCTTGGCCGCGTAGAGCGCCTGATCGGCCTGGTGCAGCAACTCGTCAGGCGTCGCCTTTCCGTCGCACAAGGCGAAGCCGATGCTGGTGCCGACCGTGAGCACGAGTTGATCTACCGGCATGTCGCGATTGATCGCCGTGATGATCTTCTGCGCGACCTGCTCGGCCTGCGTGCCGCCACTCTCGGTCAGGCCCTCGATGATGACGACGAACTCGTCTCCGGCCAGCCGCGCGATGATGTCCGTCTCGCGCAGGGTGCCGCGCAAGCGGTTGGCGAACTCCTTCAGCACGGCGTCGCCGACGCCATGGCCGTGGGTGTCGTTGATCGACTTGAAGCGGTCGATGTCGAGGAACAGCAGGGCCATCGGTTGCCTGCGCCGTCGCGTGCGTGCCAGTGCTGCCTGCAGCTGGGCCTCGAAGCCACGACGGTTGGGCAGTCCGGTCAGGGTGTCGGTGATGGCCTGCACCGCCAGCTTCCTCTCGGCTTCCTTGCGTTCCGAAATATCGTGCAGGAAGGCCGCATAGCTGCGGCCCCTGGCCGTAGGCGGCAGGGCGGTGACGGTCACCTCGCAGGGTATGGTACGGCCGTCGCGGCACAGGGCCGGTAGCTCCAGCCGTTTGCCGAGCACGCGGGCCTCACCGGTGAGCGCCAGTTGCTCCATGTCCTTGAAGTGGGCCTCGCGATACTGGGGCGGGATCAGGGAGTCACCGATGCGCTGGCCCAGGGCTTCGCTGCGGGTCCAGCCGAAGGTGCTCTCGGCCTGGTGGTTCCATTCGATGATCTGGCCCTTGTCGTCGAAGCAGATATAGGCGTCCTGTGCGTTCTCCAGCACCGCGCGGAGCTCTGCCTCGCGTAGCGCGAGCAGGGATTCGGAGCGCTCGCGCTGGTGGATGGCGTCGACGAGGATGTCGTTCGCCTCCTGCAGCTCGGCGGTGCGGTCCTTCACGCGTTGTTCGAGTTGCTGGTGCAGGGCGTGCAGTTCGCCCTCGGCCTGCTTGCGTGCGCTGATGTCCTCGATGACGGCGATGAAATGGTGTGGCCGGTCGTTCTCGCGCACCAGCGTGACCGTCAGATTGGTCCAGACGACGCTGCCATCCGGGCGCAGGTAGCGCTTCTCCAGGGTGTAGTCGTTGCGCTTGCCTTCCAGCAATTGCTTCACGAGGCCGAGGTCGATATCGAGATCGTCCGGGTGGGTGATTTCCTGGAAGCTCAGCTGCGCTAGTTCGTCGGCCTGCCGGCCGAGGATGTCTGCCAGCTTGGGGTTGATGCGCATCCAGCGCCCGTCCAGTCCGACGATGCCGATGCCGATGGCGGCACGTTCGAAGCTGGCGTTGTAGAGCGCCTCGTTGTCGCTGACGACGCGCTCGTTCTCCTCGGCGACGCCACGTGCCTGGATGGCGGCCTCGCGATGCAGCAGTTCGCGTTGGGCGATCTCAGCGAAATCGCGCAGCAAACCGAGTTCGGATTCGCTGAACTTGCGCGGTTTGTCGTCCACCGCGCACAGCGTGCCGAGCGCCAGTCCGTCGGCACTCAGCAGTGGCACGCCGGCATAGGCACGCACATGCGGATCACCTGTGACGACGGGGTTGTCGGCGAAGCGCTCGTCCTGCGTCGCGTCCGGGATGACGAAGGTGTCGCTGCCGTGGATAGCGTGGGCACAGAACGAGATGGCGCGCGGCGTCTCGCTGTCGTCGATGCCGACGCGCGACTTGAACCATTGGCGGTTCTCGTCGACCAGGGAAACCAGCGCGATCGGCACGTCCAGCATCTGCGCGGTCATCCGCGTCAGGGCGTCGAAAGCGGGCTCCGGGTCGGAGTCCAGGATGTCCAGCGATCGCAACAGCGCGAGGCGCTGTGCCTCGTTGTGTGTCGGAGGGGCGATGAGCATGACGGAATCCTCAGGCCTTGCCGGCAATGGCTACAAGGGAACTGACGGCCATCGTCGGCCATCAGTTCCCTTGCGAGCATTCTTCCTCTGCCCGATGTGCTTACGCCAAGCGGAATTTCCCTACTGTCTGGGAGAGCTCCTGCGCGACATCCTTGAGGCCTTGCACGGTCGAGGATACGGACTCGGCGGCGGCACTGTTCTCGTCGGCCATCTGGGCGATGGCCTCGATCTCGCGTGCCACCTGGGTGCTGGCGCCGCGCTGTTCCTGCAGGGTGCCGCGGATGTCGACCACGGCATTGCGCACGCCATCCGCGCTGCTGCGGATGTGCGTCATGGCCTCGGTGGCGGTGTCGGCGGCCGTCACCACCTGGCCGACGACCTCGCGATTGCGCTGCATGGCGTCGACCACACGGGTCGCACCTTCCTGGATGGTGGTCACCATGCTGCTGATTTCATGCGCAGATACGGTAGTGCGCTCGGCCAGCTTGCGCACTTCATCGGCCACGACGGCGAAGCCACGGCCCTGTTCGCCGGCGCGTGCGGCTTCGATTGCGGCATTCAGCGCCAGCAGGTTGGTCTGGTCTGCTACCTCGCGGATCATCACGGTGATGGCACCGATCTGGCGGACGTTTTCCGACAGCGTCAGGATTTCGTCCGAGGCTTCGTCCACCTTGGTTTCGATCTCGCGGCTGGCGCGCGAGGCGTCCATGACGACCTGCTCGCCACTGCTGGCGTGCTGACCCGCCTGCGTGGCTTTGTCACTGGCTTCGGTGGCGTTGGCGGTGAGCTGATCGACGCTGACGGTCAGCTGTTCGACCGCTGCTGCCGATGCGCTGGCCGATTCACTCTGCGCCTGCGAGCTTTGCGCCACCTGCAGCGAGGCCGTGGCGAGCACCTCTGCCGACGATGACACCTGGTTTGCTTTCTCCGATACGTCGCGCAGCAACTGGGTGAGGTTGCCCTGCATGTCGCGCATTGCCCGAAGCGTCTGGCCGATTTCGTCGCCATGGACGGGCACTTTGTCCCAGCTGGCGGTCAGGTCTCCACCGGCGATGCGGGTGGCGATGTCCTTCGCCTGCAACAGGGGCCCGCGGATCAACTGGGTCAGCCAGATCGCGCAGCTGGAGGTCAGTACCAGCAGCAGGACGGCGCCGATGCCCAGCTGCCAGCGCGCCTGGGTGTACAGGGTGTTGCTCTCGTGGCCGGCAGCGGTCATCTGGTCCTCCACGAGGCTGCCCAGTTCGGCGAGCTTGGTGGACAGCGCGTCACTCTTCGGCTGCCAGGTGCTGCCGAAGTAGGCGAGGGCTTCCGCCTTCTGGTCGGCGCGGATCTGCGCATACAGCGTGGGGTACATCTTGCCCAGTTCGGCGCGCAGCTCGGTGGCCTGGTCCAGCAGCGCCCGTGCTTCCGGAGCGATCAGCTTCTGCGTGAGTTGCTGAAAGACGGCGTCGTTTTCGTGGCGCAGCTTCTCGACGTTGGCGATGCGGGTTTCCGCCTCCTGCTTGTCCGCAGTGAGGACGGCACCGGTCACGTGTTCGACGATCTCGCCAATGTTCTGCTTCGCATCCTCGACGAAGGCAACCTTGGGGTAGCGATCCTCGATCACCTGCTCACTGAGCTGGTGGACCATGCTCAGCTCATAGATGGCCAGCCCTGCCATCCCCAGCATCAGCAGGACTGCAACGCCGAATCCGACTCCGAGTTTCTGTCCCACCGGCCAGTTCTTCATTGCATTGCTCCATCGCGATTGTTCGTCTTGCGTACAACGGATGCCGCAGCGCGGAATGAAGGGGCGGCTGTCATGCGAAGTTTGAACTCCACGGCAGGTTGGTATTCGCCCGGGTGTGGCGCCCCGGGCGGTCCGACGATGACGGGAGCTATTGCAGTCTCAAGCTTTGACAAATCGTGCCCATAGCTTGTCCAAATTGATTAGGACTCCTAGTATTCGGCCATGGCTACGAACGACTTCCAACGACAGCAGGCTGCAACAGGGCTGGACCAGCTCGCCGCACTGGTGCGGGCCCAGTCCTGGAAGGACGATGGCACGCCGCCACTGCCGCCCACCCAGAGCGCCGTGCTGCGCATGCTGGACGCCGCCAGCGGCGCCTTGCGGGCCGGGCAGGTGGCGCAGCGCCTGGGGGTCTCGGCGGCAAGTCTCAGCGATTCGCTCAAGGCGCTGGAGGCCCGTGGCTGGATCACGCGGGACGCCGATCCTGACGATGGACGCGCGGTCCGCCTCGCGCTGACCCGCAAGGGCCGCAGCGTGGCGAAGCGCCTGAACGATCCGCAACGCGGGCTGACGGGCCTGATGGGGGGATTGGGCGAGCAGGACCTGGGGGCGTTGCTCCGGGTGACGCAGCTGCTGGTGTACGAGGCCCAGCAGCAGGGGCTGGCGAATGGCCCGCGGACCTGTCTGGGCTGCAGTTACTTCCAGGCGAACGCGGGGGGCGAGGCCGGCAAGCCGCACTTCTGCGGCTTCATCGGCAAGGCCTTCGGTGACCCGGAGCTGCGTGTCGACTGCGCCGAGCAGTCGCCGGGCGGGCCAGCGCAGGTGCAGGAGAGCGTGCTGCGGTTCCGGCGTCTGGCCGACCTGCAAGCGCCGGCAGACGGGCCGCAGAAGGCGATGCCCTGAATGGATTGAAGGATTCCTCCCATTGGGAGGATGCAAGGATCCGCGATTGCGGAAAGAGTGGGCGGCATACCGACTGCAATCGGTCGCCGCCCGGTTCCCCCGACCCACCATCGAAGCAAGTTAGAGGAGTAGTGATTATGAAACAGAAAACAATGACCATCCTTGCCGCCGCCGCGCTCGCCCTGGGCAGCGCTGCAGTGGGCGCCCACGACGCCGCGAAGCACGCCGGCGGCATCCAGGCCAAGCCGAACAAGGCCGTGAAAGCCGACTTCGACATCGTCCATGCCAAGGTGACCACGGACAAGAACGTCGTCACCTTCCATATGGCGGTGTCGGGCAAGGCGGGCAAGTCCCGTCCGGCGAAGACCGGCAAGCTGGCGGGCAGCAACGTGTTCTCGTACGTCTGGCCGACCACCATCGACCCTTATGAAGTCGGGTTCGAGCGTGGCGCCGGCATCCTGGCGATGGCGCTGACCTCGCACCCGGACTTCGACGACACACCGCTGTACGACGAGAACGGCGACGGCAAGCTCGATAACGACGGCGACCTGTGGCACAGCCACTGGGTGGTACTGAAGCCGAACGAGGCCTGTGGCCCCGGTGCGCTGGGTGTGGTCGACATCCCGGAAGGTGCCAAGCCGCGCCTGCCCAAGACCTGGCCGGGCTTCCCGATCCTGCTCGACAGCCCGGGCTGGGACCCGACCTTCAAGGGCGAGACGGTAGAAGTGCGCGTGCCCTTCGATGACGCTGGCGTTGCCGCGGCGGCGAAGTTCGACGGCGTGACCGCAGGCCTGCGCGTCAATGCCAGCGTGCATGCCCCGCTGCTGTGTGTGGTGGATGTGTTCAAGGTGGCGTCGGGCGATCTCAGCCTGCCCGGCAAGCCCAACCAGTGACGTCCGTGTAAGTGACGCGTGAATGGCGGGTGGCTGCAAAGCCGCCTGCCATCACCGCAAGGAGAACATCATGAGTGAAGCACATAGTGAAGCCTACAGACCCGCGCCACCCTGGCAGGTGACGCAATGGTTCAACACGACCCGGTCGCTCAGCCTTGAAGCTCTGCGCGGCAAGGTGATCGTGCTGGAGTCGTTCCAGATGCTGTGCCCCGGCTGCGTGGCGCACGGCCTGCCGCAGGCGCAGCGCGTGCGCGCTACCTTCCCGCGTGACCAGGTGGAAGTCATCGGCCTGCACACCGTGTTCGAGCACCACGCGGCGATGACGCCGACCTCGCTGGAGGCCTTCCTGTACGAGTACCGCATCGACTTTCCGGTCGGCGTGGACAAGGCGGGAGAGGGTGAGGCGGTGCCGCAGACCATGCGTGCCTACGCGATGCGTGGCACGCCGACACTGACTTTGATCGACGCGCAGGGGCGGCTACGCCATCAGCATTTCGGTCAGGTCAGTGACCTGCTGCTGGGCGCGCAGATCGCGCAACTGGTGCAGGAGGCGGAGGCTGTCCGGGCGGTGGATGCGGCAGGAGAGCGTGCCGCCGCCGGAGCCTGCAGTGTGGATGGCGTCTGCGAGCCCTGAGTTGCAGCGCCCTCGGGCGCTGCAGCCTAAGGTGTGGCGGCGGCCACCGCGATCACCGGTGCGCGCCGCCACAGCGTGATGCTGTCGGCCTGGCGGCCGCGGCCACGCTGGTGTGTCCACACCACCAGCCAGTCGGCGCCGGCAGCGGGTTCGTCGCTGCGGCCGGTGGCGAAGGTGATCATCAGCGGGCAGCTCGCAGCCGCCGTCGCTGACGGATCCAGCCGCAACTGCTCGTGGAAGTAGAAGGCCGCGCGCTGGCTGTCCCCCGCGCCACGACTGGCGATGCAGGTGCCGGGCGGGACGTACTGCAGCACATGGCGCGCCATCTGGTTGGCAATCGTCTCGTAGCTCTTGGTGTGGTCGATCCACGGCAGCCACAGCGTGGCGGCCAGCCCCCACAGCAGGGTGACGCCCAGCGCCCAGTGCAGGGCTCCGCGCAAGGGGAAGTAAGGCATCCGCACGAGCGCCACGATCCACGCGACCGACAGGCACAGGGCCAGGACCAGCAGCAGCCAGGACCAGGTGGGCGCATAGTCCGGCGCCAGACGCAGGACGTTACGCGCCAGCGGTGCGGGCCAGCCGAACTGGCTGGCACTCCAGGCGAGCCACACGAAGATGCCCAGCGCGCAGAAGGTCATGATGCCGAACCAGTCGAACAGGTTGGCAGCACCGCGGCGCAGGCGCGTCACCTCGCTGGCAGCCAGCAGGATGAAGGCCGGCAGCAGCGGCATCGCGTTGGCAGGACGCAGCGTTCCCGTCGTGATGACGACCAGCAGCGACAGCAAGAGGCCGGACAGCAGCAGCGCGTGCGGGTAATTGCTCAAGACCTGTCGGCGACGCCACAGGGCGTACAAGGCCACGGGCCACAGCGGCCAGGTGAACCAGCCGATCTGCTCGCCCGTTGCGCGCAGGCGGGCGAGGTGGCCGGCATGCGGCAGGCTTTCGGCCAGCTCCTGGCGCCACCAGGCGCTGAGATGTTCGGGTGCCCAGACTGCCAGGGCCAGCGGCCATAGCACGGACAGCAGCAAGGCCACGCCCAGGCCGGTGAGCAGGCCGCCGCGTTGGCTGCCCTGGCGGCACTCACGGCAGCCCAGCACCAGCAATGCCCAGAGCGGAAGGGTCAGCAACAGGCCATGCAGGCCATTGGTGAGGAAGGCCGCACCAGCGGCTGCGCCAGCGATCAGGCCGCCACGCTTCGCGTCGCGTGGCATCAACGCCAGACCGTACAGGTTGGCGACCTGCATCGCCATCAGCAACATCATCGGCTGGGCTTCGTGCGCATGCACGACGAGGCCGATGGAGCCGATGCCGAGCAGCAGCGCTGCCGTACCGGCGGTTTCGTCGAAGAGCAGGCGGGCGGTTTCGCGCAGCAGCCACAGGGAACCGAGGACAGCGAGCACCGTGCCGAGGCGGATCGCGTCAGCCAGCGGCAGCAACCAGCCGAGCAGGGCGCCGGTGACCGCGCCCAGCCAGTGCAGCAGCGGCGGGCTGTCGGTCCAGGGCAGGCCGGCTACGGTGGGTACCAGCCAGTGGCCGTCATGCAACATCTCGAAGGCGATGCCGATGTGAAGCGCGTCGTCACCACGCCACGGCGCGTGTCCCAGGTTGCCCGGCAAGGCATAGGCCAGCGTCAGGACGGCCAGGAACCACAACGGCAGCTCGATGCTGCGGTTGCGCGGGGTGTCGATGAACTCCATCGGTGGGGACATGGGGCGCGAATGGGCGAATGGCTGACGGCAGGGATGCGCGATTGTAGCCGCGCTGCCGGCTGGCGCCGTACCGGTATGTAAGCGGATGCAAGGCGCGGGGCTCGCGCGCCCCGCTTCGGTTGGGGGTGCTTGATCTGGCTCAGGCGCCTGCGCGCAGGCGCAGCGTCCAGTCCGCCAGCGCCTGCACGGCCTTGCCGACGTGCGCGCGGGTCTTCTCGTCGGTCAGCTTGCCCTGGTCGTCGAACTTGCCCTGGGCCAGCGTCACCAGCACTTCGGGGGCGCTCATCACCAGCATGCCCACCGCGGCCAGCACCTTGCGCAGTTCGTATTGCGAGCGTGCTGTGCCGAACTGCCCCGGGGAGGCGCCCATCACCGCGGCTGGCTTGCCGGCCCAGATGTTTGCGCCGGAGGGGCGGGAGGCATGGTCGATGGCGTTCTTCAACACACCGGGAATCGAATGGTTGTACTCCGGCGTGGCGAAGAGCACGGCGTCGGCGGCCAGGATGCGCTGCTTGAAGGCATCGACGCCTGCGTGGCTCTTGCCGTCGTCATCGGCGTTGTAGGGCGGAATGTCGTGCAGGGTGGCGATCTCGATGCGCACACTGGCCGGGGCCAGTTCCTGCGCGGCTTGCAGCAGGCCGAGGTTGAGGGACTGGCGGCGCAGGCTGCCGGCGATGCCGAGGATGACAAGGGGTTGGCTCATGCGTGTGCTCCATGCGTGGTTGGAGGAGGAATGTACGCCATGGGTACGCCCCGGGTACGCCACGGGGTCGTGGGTGCCGGACGGCAGGGGCCGAAGGCGGATGGCCCCTGCCGGCAAGCGGCCTCAGTTGAAGCGGCCGCCCAGGCTGATACGACCCGCGCCAAGCAGTGCGACTGCCAGCGCGCCGAAGAGGAACAACCCTTGCAGTTCCAGCGCCCAGGCGCCGTTGCGGGTCAGCGAGAACAACTCGTTCATGTGCACCAGCGCGATGGCAAACACCATGTTGACCGCCACGATCAGTGCTGCCGGACGCGTCCAGTAGCCGACGATCAGCAGCACCGGCGCCAGGATCTCGCCGATGTACACGCCGTAGGCAATGAAGCCCGGCAGGCCGGCCTTGACCAGCGATCCTTCGATGAAGCCGATACCACCACTGAGTTTGCCGAGCCCATGCAGCAGCATCAGGATGCCGATGGCGAGGCGCAGGACGAGCTTGCCGAAGTCTTCTGTTCTCATGATTTCCCTTGTGGTGGTTGATGCCGGAGGTGTGTGCGGTTGTCCGGGCAGAACGTCCGGGCGTCAGGACGCGCTGCATCGGGTCGTGATGTGTCGTGATGCGTCGTGATGAGCTGTCAAGGCGTCCGGCCGTTCGAGGATGGACTCTGGCACAAGGTTCCGCCGCGGCAAAGCCGCAAAGAAAAAGGCCGGGATGCCCCGGCCTTCTGCTTGCTAAGGATGATGACATATGGCTATAGCCTGAAGGTCGTCACCGTGCTGTTCATGCGGGTGGCGAATGCGTGCAGCTTTTCGGCAGACAGGCTCATGCTGGTGACCGTGTTGTTGTTGTTCTCCACCATGCGGGCGATCCGCTCGATGTTGCGGGCGATCTCGCCATTGGAGCGGTTCTGCTCGCGCACGGCGGTGGCAATCTGGTCCAGCTCGTCGGTGGCACGTGCCACGGCGTCGTTGGCGCTGCTCAGCGCGGCAACGGTATCGTCCATGCCGGCACTGCTGTCCTGGATGGTCGACAGTCCGTGCGCGACCGCACTCTCGAGGTCCACCGCCTGTGCGTTCAGGGTGGCGGTGATGCTGTCGATCTCTGTCGCCGACTGGCCGGACTTCTCGGCCAGTTTGCGCACCTCGTCGGCCACCACGGCGAAGCCACGGCCGGCCTCGCCAGCACGGGCTGCTTCGATCGCGGCATTCAGGGCGAGCAGGTTGGTCTGGTCCGCGATCTCGCGCACCTGACGGGTCATGTTGCTGATGCGCTGCATGCTGGTGACGGATTCCCGCGAGGCCGCCGCCACGCGCTGGATCACCAGGGCGGCTTCGTCCACCACGCGCTTCACGTCTTCCAGCTTGCTGCGTACGCCGCGCGACTGATCCAGGCTGTCATGCGACAGCCGGTTGGCGTTGTCGGCGTTCTCGGTGATGGTCTGCATCGCCTGCGACACTTCTTCCATCGACACGGCGGTGGAAGAGGCGGCCTCGGATTGCTCGAAGGACGAGTCGGACACCTTGGCCACATCATCGGCCACGGCATCCACGCCTTGCTTGAGGGTGACCGCCCCTTCGCGGATCTGCCCGATCAGCGCGCCGAGGTCCTTGCGGATGGTCTCGGCCGAGTCCGCCACCTGACCCAGCTCGATCGTCTCGTGAGTCTGCACGGCCTGGCTGAAGTCACCGGCGGCGAGGCGTCGCAGGTCGTCGGCGAGTGCGCGCGTGCTGCGTACCAGGCGATTGTTCAGTAGCCACAGGAACAGCCCCAGTGCGACCAGGCAAGCCGTGCCCATCAACACGAAGGTCGTCCACATGGCAGAGTTGGCTGACGCGAGGATTTCCGCGGTGGCAGCGTTGCTCTGCGTCTTGCCGAGTTCGGTCGCCAATGCCTGCACGGCCGACCATTGCATCTGCAGGCCGGCAACCGATGCGGCCAGCACGCACAGCGTGCCAAGCCCGCAGACAAACAGAAGCTGGTTGCGCATGCTGCTGAAGACGCGAGAGAACATGGTGGGCGATCCTTGCTGAGGCGGGAGAACTTGACGGGCTGCGGCCGGAGGGTGCGCCAGGGGAATCGCTGACCGGTCGCTTCCGCACTGCTTGTTATCGGCAAACGGGCTCGCCTTCTTGAGCACCGCTGCAAGGTGGCCGCGCATCTGCCGGGCGGGGTGTTCAGGTGCCGGGATGCTCGCCGTAAACAATGTGAGACACGGGGGGCGATACCCCCTCATTCACGAACCTTGCGGAGCATCCGATGGCGCGTCGCCAGCACGAGGAGGAGCACGAAAACCACGAGCGCTGGCTGGTGTCGTACGCCGACTTCATCACTCTGTTGTTCGCGTTCTTCGTGGTCATGTATGCGATCAGCTCCGTGAATGAGGGCAAGTATCGGGTGCTGTCGGATTCGCTGGTCCAGGCCTTTCGCAGCACGGTGAACGTCGAGGGCGCCACCGTGGTGTCGCCGCCGCGCGACGCGGGCTCGCCGGTGCCGGTGGTGGTGGCAAAGCCACCGCCCAATCCGGAAGAAGAAGCGCGCAAGGAGAAGCACCGCCAGCGTATGCGCAGCATGGCGGAGGAGATCCGCCGCGTGCTGGCACCGCTGGTCAGCGGTGGGCAGGTGCGGGTCAGCGAGGGCGCGCGCGGCATCTCGGTCGAGATCAACGCCAGCGTGCTGTTCCGGCCCGCCGAGGCCTTGCTGGGGCCGGATGCGGTGCGTGCACTGCGTGCGGTGGCTGAGGTTGTGGCCCAAGGGCAGTTCCCGATCGTCGTTGAAGGCCACACCGACAACCTGCCGATCAGCAACGCGCTGTTTCCGTCGAACTGGGAGTTGTCCGCCGTGCGTGCCTCGTCGGTGGTGCGTCTGTTCGTCGACAGCGGCGTGAATCCGGCGCGTCTCACGGCCGCCGGCTATGGAGACCAGCGCCCGATTGCCGACAACGCTTCGGCGGATGGTCGTGCGCGCAACCGGCGCGTCACCATCCTCATCGAGTCGATGCTGGCAGAGGAGCCCGCCAGCGCGCCGTCGGCACCGATGACCACGCGCAGCGTCGATGGCGCGCTGGGCACGCCGGAAGGCGTGCAGATCGAACCTCCGGTGGGGGCACGGCCGATCGGTCAGTGAGCGCGGCCTCCAGGCACCTGGTTGCGGGGCGGGACCGTATGCCTAGGTCTGCTCCGGGTCTGCCCCCTTACCTGCGTGGAACCTTTACCCGTGCCGAACCCACGCAGACGTCCAGGCGGGCGCAACACGACCGAAGCGACAGATCAATGAGTCAGGAGCAGTCAGGAAGCGGGTCGAGCGTGCCGGAAGGCACGCGCAGAGACTGTGCGCGGGTTCAGACGCTGCCGAACAGGCGTGAGCCGGGGCGCGTCGAGGTCTGGCCGTCGGGGCCGTAGGTCGTGGGGCGGTCGGACAGCGACATGAGCATGGCGAGCGCCTGGTGGTTGCTCGACAGTTGCTCGGTGATACGGATGCCGTTGTCGGAGTTCAGGTCACGCGCCAGCTTCACCTGGCTGAGGTAGGCCTGCCAAGAGGGATGCGCGGGATTGGCCAGCAGGGCTTCGATGCCCTCGCGGCTGGATTGCTGCCCGGCCTGGGCCAGCAGGGCAGCACGATTGTCGGCGAACTGCTGCAGGGTGCGGGCGAGCGCGTTCTTGCGTTCGGCGATGGCGAACAGCGGCTCTACTTCGCGCTGGCCGAGGACCGTGCGCTCTTCTTCCAGCAAGACGACGAACGCCTCCACCTGCTCGCGCTCGGCGTCAAGCAGGGCAATGAGGCGCTGGCGAAGAACGGCTCGGTCTGTAATCGTCACGCGGTACGCGGTTGCGCAGCCAGCATCTGGCGCACGCTGTCGATCAGGCCATCGGCCACTTTTTCCGGATTGACCTTGAAGCGGCCCTCGGTAATGGCTTGCTTGATCTCTTCCACCTTGCCGCTGTCGACCACCGGGCTGTTGTTCAGCACGGAGTCGAGTTGGGCCAGACGGGACGACAGCTCGACCTTGGACTCGCTGCTCGTCGTTTCGGCGGGCGCTTCACGGCCGACGCGCGACTTGTTGTCGCTGCCAGACGTGCTGACCGGTTTGAGTGTGTTATCGATTTTCACGGCGTTTCCCTTCTACTCAAGGAACAAGTGCTCCGGATCTTCGTCCGCGGGTGTGCGGGTTTGTCCGGATGCCTTGGCGAGCTTAACGGCACAAACGCAGGGAACTTTAACCGCTTTTCCGGCGTTGCAGCAGCTGCTCACACGCTTCTTAACGACCTGATGGGTAAGGGCTTGAGGGGTTTTGACGGGCGGTCCGTGAAGCCTGCCCAAGGGTCGGGGACAGGTTGGTGTCGCTCAGGGTACCTCTACAACCCCTTGCTCCTGTGCAATGCCGCTGATGATGCGCCCGTTTGACAGACGAACGCGGACGTTCTGCCCGCGTTCGGCGTTGTTCATGGCGCGCCCCTCGTTGCTGACCGAGAAGCCGCTGCCACGCGTGGTCACCCGCACGGTCTGGCCTGCCTGGACTGCAGCCTCCCGACGCAGGTTGGCGGCGCGGAGGGTGGAGCCGGCGGGCATCGCCTGGCGCATGCGCTGGCCGACCGCGTTGGCCGGGTCGAGCACGGCATCTCCTGGCTGGGCCGACAGTTCGCCCTGGGTTGTCGTGAGGTCGGCATCCACAAGCCGCTGCCCGGCCGATACCGGGCGGCTCAGGATCACCCAGTGGCCGGTCACGCGGACTTCGGCCGGCACGAACAACGACCAGTTGGCGCCTTCTGCGCAACGTACGCCGACGGCAAGCTGGCCCCAGGGTTTCTGGCCACGCTGCAGCCAGGGCTCCAGTTGCTGGCAAGGAGGGCGGCTGGCGTTGGCGGCCGGGGTGGTGACCGAGATGCTGATTTCGCCCGGCAGTGCCGCGGTCTGTTCTCTGAGGAAGCGTTCCACGGCCATGCGGATGATGGCCGGATCCTGCGCGGGCATGTCGTAGGCCCGGACGGTGTTGCCGAGGAACAGGGGGGCGATCAGCACGCAGGACAGCCTGGGCAGCGTCCGACGGAGCACGGCAGGGAGAAGGGCGAGGGAGGCGAAAAGAGGAGGGACAGCAGGCTTCATGGCAGGCATGTAAGCACGATCGCGCTGCTGCGGAAAGGCCGAGGACGGCGGGTGAAGGCGGGCTTTTCCCGGGGCTGCCGGAAGCCCCGTTGCCGTTGCTGCCGGCAGGGCGGCAAAGCTTGCCGGCCGCCGCTCGTCGGCCCTGCCGGTTTGCCCGGTGTTTTGCCGTCTTTTTACCGTCTTGCCATGCAAATCAGGTGCTTAGGATGCTGGCACGGAAGCTGCGATAGGGATGCCGAGCGAGCACAGGGGTGCCGCCACCGGAGCAACCAGCATGGAACCGCGCAGCCACACCGACGGAGAGCAAGAGATGAACATCCAGACCGACGCCAACATGCGCTTCCACCAGAATGCCCTCAACCTGCGCGCCCAGCGCCAGGAAGTGCTGGCCTCCAATATCGCCAACTCCGACACGCCGCACTACAAGGCTCGCGACATGGACTTCAAGGCCGCCCTGAGCGGCGCGGTGTCCGGCCGCATGGTTGGCCCGTTGGCACTGTCGACCACCAAGAACCGCCATCTCGAAGGTCGCGCCGACGGCATGCTGCCGGCCTACACCCTGTACCGCAACGAGCAGCAATCGTCGGTGGATGGCAACACCGTGCATCTGGACACAGAGCGCGCCGCCTTCGCCGAGAACGCGCTGCACTACGAAGCCAGCGTCACCTTCATCAACGGCCTGCTGCGCACCATGCAGCTGGCGGTGCAAGGCCAGTAAGGAGCGCGGCCATGAGCATGCTCAGCGTCTTCCAGATTGCCGGCTCCGCGCTCAACGCGCAGTCGGTTCGCCTGAACACCACGGCCAGCAATATGGCCAACGCCGACAGCATCACCAGCGCCGACGGCACGGCGTATCGCGCCAAGCAGGTGGTGTTCGAGACCGTGCAGATGGGCGGTCCGCAATCTCAGGGCGTGCGCGTGCAGCAGGTGGTGGAAAGCGCTGCGCCGATGCGCCTGACCTACGACCCGAGCAATCCGGCAGCCAATGAAGAAGGCTACGTGGAGATGCCCAACGTCGACGTGGTGGAGGAGATGGTGAACATGATTTCCGCCTCCCGCTCCTACCAGACCAACGTCGAGATGATGAACACCGCCCGTGTGCTGATGCAGCGCACGCTCACGATCGGCCAAGGCTGAGCAGTCCCCGGAGAACCACCATGAGCACCGTCAATAGCGCCACCAGTTCGCAGGAGATCCTCAACTCCTTGAGTCGCGGAAAAGCGCTCAACGAGAAGGCCGACCTGGACACCCAGTCCCGCTTCCTGAAGCTGCTGACCACGCAGCTGCAGAACCAGGACCCGATGAACCCGATGGACAACGCGCAGACGACGTCGCAGCTCGCGCAGATCTCCACTGTGGATGGCATCGAGCGCCTCAACAGCACGCTGGGCACCATGATGGGCAACATGAAATCCAGCGAGACCCTGCAGGCCGCCGCCCTGGTGGGTCGTCAGGTGATGCTGGACGGCAAGGACATGGTGCTGGCCGAGAAGATGGCCATCGGTGGCATCCAGCTCAATGGCGACGCCGACAGCGTGGTCGTCAGCATCAAGGACAAGAACGGCCTGGAAGTGGCCAGCCTGGACCTGAAGGATCTGGACGCCGGCTCCCACGCCGTGGTGTGGGACGGCAAGACCTTCGATGGTTCGCAGGCCGCCGATGGCACTTACACGATTTCGGTCGCTGCCACGCTGAAAGGCGAGAAGGTGACGGCCAAAACCCTGCAGATGGCAACTGTCACCAACGTGGTGGCTGATGGCGGCGCTGTGCAACTGGACGTGGGCAAGCTGGGTCGCATCGGCCTGTCCGACATCCGCATGATCATTTGATTCGGAGCAAGCAACATGGCATTCCAACAAGGTCTTTCCGGTCTGAACGCGGCCTCCAAGGCACTCGACGTCATCAGCAACAACGTGTCGAACGCCAGCAACGTCGGTTTCAAACTGTCGAACACCCAGTTCTCGGATGTGTATGCGGCTGCGCTCAACGGTGCGGCGGCCGGCGTGCAGGTCGGTATCGGTACCTCGATCGGTGCGGTCGCCCAGATGTTCTCGCAAGGCAACATCACCCCGACCAACAACCCGCTGGATGTGGCCATCAACGGCAACGGCTTCTACCGCATGAACAACGGCGGCACGGTGGCCTACACCCGCAACGGCCAGTTCGACCTGGACAAGAACGGCTTCATCGTGAATGCCCAGGGCTACCGCCTGACCGGTTACCCGGCCGATGCGCAGGGCAACATCCTGCCGGCCTCGCCGACCGACATCACCATCGACACCGCCGACCTGCTGCCGCAGGAGAGCTCGGACGTGCGCATGGGCCTGAACCTGGATTCGCGCATGACGGCGCCGACCCTGCCGTTCGACCCGGCCGACGCGACGACCTACAACTCGTCCACCTCGCTCACGCTGTACGACACCCTGGGCAACTCGCACATCATGACCATGTACTTCCGCAAGGTCGGCGCGGGTGACTGGGACATGTATACCCAGCTGGATGGCGGCGCTACCACCCTGTCCGGCCCTTCGCCCACACTGAGCTTCGACACCGCCGGTCAGCTCACCACCGCGATGCCGATGAACATCACCGGCCTGACCGTCACCACCGGTGCCGCTTCGCCGATCGGTGGCGCTGGGGGTGTCGAACTGAACTTCAACGGCAGCACGCAATACGGCAGCGCTTTCGGTGTGAACCGGCAATTGCAGGATGGCTACGCTTCCGGTCGCCTGTCCGGCATCACCGTCTCCGAAGACGGCACCATCCAGGGCCGCTACAGCAACGGCCAGGCACGCAACCTCGGCCAGATCGTGCTGGCCAACTTCGCGAGCCCCAACGGCCTGATCTCGCTGGGTGGCAACTTCTGGGCGGAGTCGCCGGCGTCCGGGCAACCGCTGATCGGTGCGCCAGGCAGTGGCAGCCTTGGTCTGCTGGCGGCGGGTTCGGTGGAGGAGTCCAACGTGGATCTCACCGCCGAGCTGGTGAACATGATCACCGCGCAGCGTAACTACCAGGCGAATGCCCAGTCGGTCCGCACCCAGGACCAGTTGATGCAGACGCTGGTGAACCTGCGCTGATCCGGGTGAGTGAGGCGTAGCGGATCATGGTTTGCAACCCACCGGATATGAGCAAGTTTCCCGGCGCTGTTCCCGCGCTGGCAAAGCATGCGGCTGGTGCAAAGTAACTTCACGCCATTGCCTCACTGAGAAATCATGGACCGCCTGATCTATACCGCGATGACCGGCGCCAAGGCGACGATGGGCCAGCAGGCCGCCGTCTCCCACAACCTGGCAAACGTGTCGACCACCGGTTTCCGCGCCGAGATCCACAAGCTGCGCGCGGTGCCCGTGCAGACCCAGGCGCTGCCGTCGCGCGCTTTCGTGGTGGACGCCAGCGTGGCCAGCGATTTCAAGGCCGGCCCCATGATGCCGACCGGCAACCCGCTCGACATGGCGATCCAGGGGCAGGGCTGGTTTGCGGTGCGCACGCCGGATGGGCAGGAGGCCTATACCCGCGATGGCAGCTTCACCATGGACGCGGGTGGCCAGTTGCGTACGCGTGACGGGTCCCTGGTGCTGGGTGACGGTGGTCCGATCGCGATTCCGCAGGACAACTCCCTGATGGTGGGGCCGGACGGCAGCATCACCGGGGTGCCGGATTCTGGTGCCCGCAACGCTGCCCAGCAACTGGGCCGCCTGAAGCTGGTGAATCCGCCGGTAGACCAGTTGCAACGTGGCGAGGACGGGCTGTTCCGTCTGCCCAACAACCAGGTTGCGCCGGCCGATCCCGCCGTGCGCGTGGCGAACGGTTACCTGGAAGGCAGCAACGTCAGCATCGTCGAGCAGATGGTCAGCATGATCTCCCTGGCCCGCAATTTCGACATGCATACCAAGATGCTGAGCACGGCACAGGAGAACGACCGTGCCGCCACCCAGATCATTTCACCGGCCTGATGACGCCCGGTATTGAGCGCGACGCAACAAGGAGCAGTACATCATGATGAGAGCATTGTGGGTTGCCCGCACCGGTCTCGATGCCCAGCAGACGCAGCTGGATGTCATTTCGAACAACCTGGCCAACGTCGGCACCAACGGTTTCAAGCGTGCCCGCGCAGTGTTCGAAGACCTTCTGTACCAGACGCTTCGCCAGCCGGGCGCACAGTCGTCCGAGACGACGCGCATTCCTTCCGGCCTTCAGCTGGGCACAGGTGTGCGTCCGGTGTCCACGGAACGCAGTCACACGCAGGGCGGCCTGCAGCTCACCGGCGGCGAGCTGGACGTGGCGATCAACGGCAAGGGCTATTTCCAGATCCTGCTGCCGGACGGCACCACCGGCTATACCCGCGATGGCTCTTTCCAGCGCGATGATCAGGGTCAGATCGTGACGGCCAGCGGTTACCCGGTGCAACCGAACATCACGATCCCTGCCGATGCGCTGTCGCTGACCATCAGCAAGGACGGCATCGTCAGCATCACCCAGCCCGGCAACGCCAATGCCGTGCAGATCGGCAACATCCAGCTGGCGACTTTCGTGAATCCGGGTGGCTTGCAGAGCGTCGGCGAGAATCTCTTCCTCGAGACCGCTTCAAGTGGCCCGCCTACCGAATCCACGCCTGGTCTGAACGGTTCGGGGGTTCTGAACCACACCTACGTGGAGACGGCTAACGTCAACGTTGCCGAGGAGCTGGTGTCGCTGATCCAGACGCAGCGCGCCTACGAATTCAATTCCCGCGTGGTGCAGACCGCAGACCAGATGCTGGCGCGCCTGTCGCAGGTCTGATCGCGCAAGGTCGTGGCAAGGAGCAGAAGCATGGGCACCCGCATTGAACGGATGGCGCGCAATCTTGGTAGCTGTATTGTGCTGCTGGGCGTGACGGCCTGTGCGATCACGCCTCCCACCAGCATCCATCAGCCGGTGAGCGTGCGGCCTGCCGAGACGCGTTCCGCAACGCCGGCCGCTGGCGCCATCTACAACGCCGGCGGCCGTTCCCTTTTCGAGGATCGCCGCGCGCGCTACGTCGGCGACACGATCATCGTGAACCTGGTTGAACGTACGAGTGCCAGCAAGGCCGCCAACACGGCAGCGACGCGTGGGTCAAGCATGGAGGCGGGCATCACTTCGTTGCAGGGCGTGCCGGGCAAGTTCCTGGCGCCGCTGCAGGTCGGGGCGGGTACCGACAGCAGCTTCAACGGCCAGGGCAGCGCTGCCGCCAACAACACCTTCAACGGCACGATCGCCGCCACGGTGATCGACGTGTTTCCCAACGGCAACCTGCTGGTGTCCGGCGAGAAGAAACTGGCCATCAACACCGGCGACGAGTTCATCCGCTTCTCGGGCATCGTCAATCCCACCAACGTGACCTCGATGAATACGGTGCAGTCGGTGCAGGTCGCCGACGCGCGCATCGAATACAAAGGCAGCGGCTACATCGACGAGGCGCAGAGCATGGGCTGGATGCAGCGCTTCTTCAATCTCATCCTGCCTTTCTGAGGACGACGCATCATGACGTTCCCGCGCATGTTCAGCCGTATCCTGGTTTCTGTTCTGCTTGTGCTGTGCGGCGCTACGGCTCATGCCGAACGCATCAAGGACATCGCCACGCTGGCCGGCGTGCGCAACAACCAGCTCGTCGGTTATGGGGTGGTGGTGGGCCTCGATGGCACGGGCGACCAGACTTCACAGGCGCCGTTCACCACGCAGAGCCTGATCAACATGTTGTCGAACCTTGGCGTGCAGTTGCCGCCGGGGACCAACCTGCAACTGAAGAACATTGCCGCGGTGATGGTCACGGCGCAGCTTCCTCCATTCGCACAACCCGGCCAGCCGCTGGACATCACGGTGTCGTCGCTGGCAAATGCCAAGAGCCTGCGTGGCGGCACACTGGTCATGACGCCGCTGAAGGGCGCCGACGGGCAGGTCTATGCGATTGCACAGGGCAACCTGGTGGTCGGTGGGGCAGGTGGGCAGGGCGGCGGCGCGAGCGTGACCGTCAACCATCTGTCTGCCGGTCGTATCCCCGGGGGGGCGACGGTCGAGCGCGCCATCGACAGCGGTGTCGGCCAGCAGGGTTTCGTGACCTACGAACTCGGCGACAGTGATTTCAGTACCGCGCAGCGCGTGATGGATACGATCAACCGGAACATGGGCGACAACACGGCCCACGCGCTGGATGGTCGCCGCGTGCAGGTGAAGGTGCCGATTGGCGCGCCCGAGCGCGTGGCATTCCTGGGGCGGATCGACCAGCTTACGGTGACGCCGATGCAGGCCGCAGCCCGCGTGATCGTCAACTCGCGCACCGGGTCGGTGGTCATGAACCAGGCCGTCACACTGCTGGAATGCGCAGTGGCGCACGGCAACCTGTCCGTGTCGGTCGGCGTCGAGCAGAACGTGAGTCAGCCCAACGCCCTGTCGCAAGGGCAGACGGCGGTGACCCAGCGTGGCCAGGTGGATGTGCGCCAGGACCCTGGCAGCCTCATCCGGGTGAATGCAGGCACGAATCTGGCCGATGTGGTGAAGGCGCTCAATGCCGTGGGGGCGAATCCCATGGACCTGATCAGCATCCTGCAGGCGATGAAGAGTGCCGGCGCATTGCGCGCCGAGCTGGAAGTCATCTGACGTGGCAGCGCCCGTCCAGTACAACAGCCTGGACCCGAATGCGCTCATCGCGCTGAAGCGGGGCGCGCGCGAGAACTCGCCGGAAGCTATCAAGGCGACCGCGCAGCAGTTCGAAGCCCTGTTCATGCAGATGGTCATGAAGTCCATGCGCGAAGCTTCGCCCGGCGACGGCGGGCTGTTCGACAACGAAGGCACGAAGATGTACCGCGACATGTACGACCAGCAACTGGTCGGCGTGCTGGCGAAACAGGGTGGCCTGGGCCTGGCTGCCGCACTGGAGCGCCAGATGCTTGCTGCCCAGGGGCTGACGCCGCAGGCGGTGCCGGGGGCGCAGGCCAGCGGGCTGGCGGGCGCCCGCCGCACGGGTGCAGGGCGTGATCCGGCCGCGGTCGACGCCGTGCAGGCGCGGGTGCCGCAATTCCAGGCGCAGGTATTACGCCCCCGCAGCGACATTGGTGGCGACAGCGGTGCGGCAGGCAAGGGCGGCAACGGTCCGCGCGGTTTCGTCGATGGCTTGTGGTCACACGCCAGCTCGGCAGCAGAGAAGCTTGGCGTGCCGGCCCATTTCCTGGTCGGTCATGCAGCGCTGGAGACGGGCTGGGGCAAGTACGAGATCCGCAAGGCGGATGGTTCGCCCAGCCATAACCTTTTCAACGTCAAGGCCGGCAGTAGCTGGAAGGGCGAGGTCGTCGAGAAGAAGACGGTCGAGTACATCAACGGCAAGCCCGAAACCCGTGTCGAGCGCTTCCGTGCCTATGGCTCCTACGAGGAAGCCTTCAACGACTACGCGCGACTGCTGTCCGAGTCGCCACGCTATGCGAAGGCACTTGGCGCGCAGGATGCCCAGAGCTTCTCGCGCGCCCTTCACCAGGGCGGCTATGCCACTGATCCGGCCTATGCAGGCAAGCTGGCCCGCGTCATCAATGGGCCGACCCTGCGTCAGAGCATGATCGCGCTGGCGTCCTCTCAGTAAGCTCCCCCGCGTTTATCCGCATCCATCTGCAGGCGCGTAGCGCTCCTGGCTGTCCTGTCACGCCCGGCTTCTGTCGCTGGCCCGGAGGCAGGCGGCCATCTGTCGTTGGCCGATGCACGGCCCTATGATGTTTTTGGCGATTTGTTCAAAATTGAAGTTATCGCGCCGTTGAATCCATGATTGGATTCGATTGCGGCCGGGCAATGTCAGCCCGCTTCCGCGCTTCGACAGAACGGAGATCCGCCATGAACCGCTCGACCCTCTTGCTGGCCAGTGTGCCCTGTGCCGTGGCTGCTCTGGCTGCGCAAGGCCTGTTGTCCGACGCGATGCGGGGTTGGCCGGTTGCGGTGGCTGCGGTGGTGGTGTGCTGCGGCTTGATGGCCACTGGCGCGACAACGCCGATCCGGGTGTCCGCCCGGCGTGGAGCCGGGGAACGCGGATCGGCGTCGCGTCTGCTTTGGGCGCTGAATGCCTGTGCGCTCAGCGCCGGTCTGGTGTTCCTGCTGTCCTGATCTGAACCGGTACGGGGGCTCTCAGGCGGCCGGTACAGCCTGCGGCCCGTGGCCCAGGCTGCGGTCTTGCTGCAGGCTGAGCACGCGTTCGATGCGCGGCCGCAACACCGTCAGCGCCACGCCGACGCCGACGCCCAGCGCGAGGAGATACAGCCCGATGAATCCGCTGTAGCCCAGCACGGGGGCCAGCGGCTTGGCGATGCCGACAAAGGCGGCATACATCCAGCTCACCGCGCTCACTGCGCCCACCACGGCGGTCATTGCCGCAGACAGCGGACGTTCGGCTGTGCCTTCCAGGGTGGGGAAAGCCAGCTTGTGGAGCAGCACGCCATTGATCGTCAAAAGGCTGACAACGGTCAGCTTCGCCAGCAGCTTGGGTTTGCTCGCCAGCAAACTCAGGTCGCCCGAGGTGTCGATGAGGATCATCACGACGCCAGTGACCCACAGCAGCGCAAGTGCGCGGACCGCGACATAAGCAGTCTCCGCCAGCGCTTCGAGTTGAATTTCGCCGGAACGAAGGAAGCGGACATCTTCTCTCATGACGTACCCGGCCGCGACGGCAAAGGCGAGCAGGTGTACGAACAGAAGCAGCAGCTTGAACAGTGCGGCGATTTCCATCTTGTCCTCCCGATTCGGATCCAGTCGTCAGAACCCTGCGTATCTGGATATATCCGGTTCGCCTCCCCCGAGGCGGCTCCTGATGCAACTTGACTATGCCCGAAGAAATGCGAGGCCTGAAGCTGGACGAGTGGCCGGAATGTTGCGACGGACTCTGGTCAAGATGCTGAATCTGCAAACCCCGGATAGGCATCTGTCAAATCCTGTTTTGGCTGCACGCCAAACAATAAAATCGGGGCGTCATGACCGTTCGCGAGAATCAGAACCGTGAAGCCTGTTGGCTACCTTTGTCGTGCTCGCTAATTGATTGAATTGTTGAATCAATAGCGCGAATAGGTGTTTCCCCGGGCATGCAGCCAGTAGGCCTGTCAAGACTCGGGGGCTGGAAATGGCCGGCCGTCTGTCGGTATTCTTGTGCTCCGATGAGCGGCGGATTCTGTCTGCAAAAGAGTGTTGCCAAGGTGCAACACGGAGGAGAAGAAATGCGTATGTACTGGAATGGTGTGCGCCGCCTGGCCGCTTGCGTGCTGACTGGCAGCGCGGTTGCGTTGACTGCGTCGCCTGCTGCTGCCGATATCGAGCTGGCGCATCAGCTGGGCGAGGAGCGCAATGAGGCGCTGCGCAAACTGGCTGACCGTTTCAACGAGCAAAACCCCAAGGGGCCGAAGGTCGTCATCAGCGACCGTTACTGGCGCGATGCCAATCCGCCGCACATGAGCATCGTGGCGGAGCAGGACGAGGACATGTTCCTGAGTTCGCGCAAGCGCGTGATGCCGATCTGGAAGCTGATGCAGGACGCCAAGGTCAAGCTCGATACCTTGGCGCCGCCCCGCATGCTGGTGCCCTCTGCACTCGACAGTCGCAACCGGCTGGTCGGTTTGCCGATCGGGTTGGCGACCCCGGTGGTGTTTTTCAACAAGGGCGAGCTGGTGAAGGTCGGCGTGAATCCGGATGCGCCGCCCCAGACCTGGCTGGAATGGCAGGGCGTGCTGGGCAAGCTCTATCAGGGCGGCTCGCAGTGCCCGTTCGCGGTGTCCCAGCCGGTTTCAACCCTGATCGAAAACACCAGTGCCTGGCATAACCAGGCGCTGGTGAAAGCCGGCAAGGCCGAGGAGTTCGTCGGCAACGGCCTGGTGCAGGTAAAGCACGTGGCGTTCATGGCGACCTGGTACAAGGCGCGCTACATGGTCTACCACGGCCGTGGCGGCGAGGCGGAGAAGCACTTCGCCAGCGGCGAATGTGCGGTCATGGTGGCGCCGTCTTCGTCGTACCAGCCCATTTCGAAGCAGGCCAGATTCGATGTGGGCGTCTCTGCTTTCCCGTATCACGACGGTACCTACGGCACGCCACAGAACACGCTGGCCGACGGCCCCGCGCTGTGGGTGTCGGCGGGCAAGACGCCGACGGAGTACCGCACCATCGCCCGCTTCATTGCTTTCATGCTGACACCGGAGAGCCAGGTGGAGTGGATGGTGGGTTCGGGCTACCTGCCGCTCAACCGCGCGGGCCTGCTGGTGATGGAGAGCCGGCTGCTGAAGGATGACCTGCTGGGCCAGCGCGTAGCCGTGGCGCAACTGACCAACAGGCCGGTGACCACGGCATCGGCTGCGTCCTCTTTCACTCACCGCAATGGGGTGCGACGCATCCTGGCGGAGGAGATGGAAGCAGTGTTCGCCGACAAGAAGCCGTCGAAGCAGGCACTCGACGACGCGGTGCTGCGTATCAAGCGGGGCGAGAGCGGTTGCTGCGGGGTGCTGCACTGATGCGACGTCAGGCCGACTGGCCCTGGCCGCGGGTCATGGCGCATCGCTGCGGGGGTGCGCTGGCGCCCGAGAACACCCTGCCGGGCCTGCAGGTCTGCGTGATGACCGGCTGCCGGGGCGTCGAGTTCGATGTGATGCTGTCCGGCAGTGGCACGCCCATCCTCATGCATGACGAGACGCTGGAGCGCACCACCACCGGCAGCGGCCCGGTGTCGCTGGCCAGTGACGCCCAGCTGGCGCTGCTGGACGCAGGGGTACGGCATCACCGTGCCTTTGCCGGAACAGCGATTCCCGCGTTCGCGGCGACCATCGAGCAATGCCGTCTGCTGGATCTGGCGGCCAACGTGGAGATCAAACCGGCCGCCGGCTATGAGCGCGAAACCGGCGCTGCCGCCGCGCAGATGGCCGAGCTGGGCTGGTCGGGGGCGGCCGTCCTGCCGCTTCTGTCGTCCTTCTCCGAAGTGGCGCTGGAGGCTGCGCGGATCACCGCGCCACGCCTGCCGCGCGGGCTGCTGGTGGATCAGCTGCCGGCGGACTGGCGTGCCCGTTGCGAGCGCCTGGACGTCATTGCCGTGCACCTGAACCAGCGCCTGCTGGACCAGGCCACGGTCGCCACCCTCAGGGGCGAAGGCTACCGCGTGCTCAGCTACACCGTGAATGATCCGCTGCGCGCTCGCCAACTGCTGGACTGGGGTGTGGATACCGTGGTGACCGACCGGCCGGATAGTGTTCGCGCCTGAGGTCCGCGCCTGAGCCGCGCCGGGCCCCGGCGGGCAGGGGCTCCGGGCCTGCTCCAATGCTAAAATCCGCGGTTTGATTGCTTTGCCGACGCAGGCCGCCTTGCCGACTGCGGAAAAACGCCAACGGGCCACCATGAAAGCCGCAGACATCCGCTCCACCTTCCTCAGTTTCTTCGAGTCCAAGGGACACCAGATCGTCCCGTCCAGCCCGGTCGTGCCGGGTGACGACCCGACCCTGCTGTTCACCAATGCGGGGATGAACCAGTTCAAGGACGTCTTCCTCGGTTTCGACAAGCGCCCGTACTCGCGCGCGGCCACTGCGCAGAAGTGCATCCGCGCCGGCGGCAAGCACAACGACCTGGAGAACGTCGGTTACACCGCGCGTCACCACACCTTCTTCGAGATGCTGGGTAACTTCAGCTTCGGCGACTACTTCAAGCAGGACGCCATCCGCTACGCGTGGGAGCTGCTGACCGAAGTCTTCAAGCTGCCCGCCGACCGCCTGTGGGCGACGGTATACGCGGAGGACGACGAGGCCTACGACATCTGGACCAAGCAGATCGGCCTGCCGCCCGAACGCGTCGTGCGTATCGGCGACAACAAGGGTGCGCGCTACGCCTCCGACAACTTCTGGATGATGGGTGACACGGGACCTTGCGGCCCCTGCAGCGAAATCTTCTACGACTTCGGGCCCGGCATCTACGGCGGCCCTCCGGGCAGCCCGGAAGAGGACGGTGATCGCTACACCGAGGTGTGGAACAACGTGTTCATGCAGTTCAACCGTCGTCTCGACGAAAACGGCAACTACGTGATGGACCTGCTGCCCAAGCCCTCGGTGGATACCGGCATGGGCCTGGAGCGTCTGGCGCGCGTGCTGCAGAACGTGCCCACCAACTATGACATCGACCTGTTCGTGAATCTCATGGCTGCGGCCAGGCGCGAAGTCGAAGCGGTTGGCGGCAGCAATCCCGACAAGGATTCGCCGTCTCTGAAGGCCATCGCCGATCACATCCGCGCTTGTTCCTTCACTGTGGCCGATGGCGTGGTGCCGTCGAACGAAGGCCGCGGCTACGTGCTGCGTCGCATCGCCCGCCGCGCCATCCGCCATGGCTACAAGCTGGGCGCGCGTGCGCCGTTCTTCTACAAACTGGTCGACGCGCTGACCCAGGAGATGGGCAAGGCCTATCCGGAACTCGTCGCGAAGCAGCGTCGCATCACCGAAGTGCTGAAGCAGGAAGAAGAGCGCTTCTTCCAGACCATCGCGCACGGCATGGAAATCCTGGAGTCCGCGCTGGGTGCGCTGGGCGACGACAAGGTGCTGGACGGCGAAGTCGCCTTCAAGCTGCACGACACCTACGGCTTCCCGCTGGATCTGACCGCCGACGTGCTGCGCGAGCGCGGCCTGTCGGTGGATGACGCCGGCTTCAACGCCGCCATGGCGCGCCAGCGCGAGCAAGCGCGCGCAGCCGGCAAGTTCAAGATGGCGCAGGGCCTGGAGTACAAGGGCGAGGCGACCACCTTCCAGGGCTACGAGAAGCTGATGGTGGAAGACGCGAAGGTCATCGCGCTCTACGTCGACGGCAGTCCGGTGGAGGTCATCCGCGCCGGTGACGATGCCGTTGTCGTACTCGACAACACGCCGTTCTACGCCGAGTCCGGCGGTCAGTGCGGCGACATTGGCTGGCTGCTCAACGGCAAGGCTGGTTTCGCGGTGGAAGACACTATCAAGATCCAGGCCGATGTGTTCGGTCACCATGGTGTGGTGAAGGAAGGCGAGATCCGCGTTGGCGACACCATCGATGCACGCGTCAATGGCCTCGTGCGTGCCGCGACAGCGCGCAACCACTCCGCCACCCATCTGATGCACAAGGCCCTGCGCGAAGTGCTGGGCGGTCACGTGCAGCAGAAGGGCT